>JAQUIG010000091.1 GCA_028683435.1 Desulfuromonadaceae bacterium
AGCCGCAAATCAAACATCTGGAACGTGAAATCTGGGGAGCCCAACGGCGGATCGAGCGAAGTTCTGATCCGCTGGTCAAGGCCCTGACTGAATCATTCATCAGAGACCAGGAAAAGGAGCTGCGCCCCCTGAAACGGGAGGCAACAGCGCTTCTCAACCACGTCAACGGCAAGGAGACGGTGCAGGCACCCGGTGGGATAACCCCGGAGATGATCGACCAGGCCCGTCAGTATCCCATCACCAGCATCATCGACTTTTCCAAGGGGCGGTACCGCTGCTGTCCGTTTCACAAGGACCGCAATCCGTCCATGGCGCTGTACGATAACCATGTCCATTGCTTTGTCTGCAACCGGTCATGGGATTCGATCAGCGCCACGATGGAAATGGATGGCGTGAGCTTTCGGGAGGCTGTACTGGCTCTCCAGAGCTGAATCAATAACAATCAACCCTGTGGGGGCGAAGACTGCCCCCTGGGGGAAGTCCGCCCTCTCTATCGGAGGAGGACATGAACCTCAATCTTTTCGGTGAGCCGGTACCACCGGTCACCAAACGTATCATGATGAAATCTATCGAGGCCCGTTACCGTAACGAAGTGGTGCGCGATGATGCCCCTGAGTGGGTATCCATGCGCTTCACGAAACCCGAGCAGGTCTATGAGATGTTCCGGGATCTCCGGCGTGAGACGAAGGAGCATTTTGTGGTGTTGCATCTGGACGGCAAGAACCGAATCGTCTGTTTCGACCGGGTGTCCATCGGCTCGCTCAACCAGGCCATCGTTCATCCACGGGAGGTTTTCAAGACAGCATGCCTGTCCAATGCGGCAGCCATCCTTCTCGTGCATAACCATCCGACAGGTGACCCGACACCTAGCCAGGAAGATATCGCCATTACCAGACGTCTCAAGGAAAGTGGCGAGATTCTCGGTATCAAGGTGCTGGATCACATCATAGTAGGTGATGACGAGTTCCTGAGTTTTGTCGAAAAGGGACTCTTGTAAATAACGGGGGAGCGGTGCTATGCACCCTCCCTCGACTCTTCCCCCAGCCCAAAAGGGTTCCTTAGAGCCACCGCCCCGGCGGTGGTTGTAGGGAGCCCTTTTGGGCCACCATCACAACGATAAGGGGGATAGAGTCATGTCAGTTCGAGCACGCATCAACGGTAGGGAGTTCACACTAAGTTGGGAGGAGTTTGAGAAGGCTCTGCAGAGAAGCAATCTTGCAGGAGGCGAATTCGAGGTTCTTGCCATTCTTTCTGGGGTGAAACCCTACTAGCATCTTCAGTCCGGATACCCGTCCGGTCTGGATAGAGGCGGCCCAAGTGGTCGCCTTTTATTCGTTGATGCACAGAATAATCTTGCCGCAATAACACGCAATAATCTAGCGTTGACAATGCATAATAATCTAGCTATTGTGAATCACAACAATCTAGCTATGAAAGAGGGAGTGCAATGGCTACAACTCCGGCACAACGAAGGCTTGCCGATGCTCTAACAGCCCTGAAGAGGTTGCAGGACGACGGTAAAACCGCCATAAAGTCGAGTGATCTGACACGAATGCAGCGGGAAAGTCTAGTCAAGAATGGCTTTTTGCGACCGATTGTCAAGGGGTGGTATATGCCCTGCCGGCCTGGCGAAGAGACCGGTGACAGTACACCCTGGTATGCTGCGATGCGTGACTTCATCCAGGGCTATTGCACCGAGCGGTTTGGTGAACAATGGCATGTGTCGGCTGAATACTCATTATTTCTGCATTCGGGAAAGACTATTACGCCGCAGCAGGTTGTGGTCCATTCTCCGCTTGGACAAAACGGCCTGTTGAAGCTGCCTGATAATTGCTCGATCCTGGACTACAAGGCAAAGGATTTTGTTCCTGCCGCTAAAATCCAGATGGTGGAGCGAATCCGTGTTCTGACACTTGCGGTAGCTCTCGTCCGTGTGCCGGAAGCGTTTTTTACAACCTACGCCCAGGATGCCCATATCGCACTTCATCAGTTGCGGGACGCGTCGGATCTCAACAGGGAACTGCTTGAAGGAGGGCATAGCATTGTTGCCGGGCGCCTTGTCGGGGCTTTGCGGGCTTCTGGGCGTGAAGAATTGGCGGATAATGTACTGGCAACCATGAGAGCAGCAGGATATGTGGTCAACGAGACAAATCCATTCAGTGTAGCACCGCCGGTTCTGGCATTCACCAGAGCGCAATCGCCTTATGTTCTGCGGATGCGTTTAATGTGGCAAGCCATGCGAGAGACCGTTTCCGGATGTTTTCCGCCTGAACCCGGCATCCCGTCTGACATTGAGAAGTTTATGGACGTAGTTGAAGAAAACTACAAAACCGATGCATATCACTCTCTCTCCATTGAGGGGTATCGAGTCACTCCGGAACTTATTCAAAAGGTCGCCACCGGGGACTGGAATCCGGACAGTAATGACTCTGACGCGGAAATGAAAAATGCCATGGCGGCACATGGGTACTGGCTTGCTCATAATGAGGTCAAAAATACGATCAGAAGCATTTTGACAGGGGCAAACCCAGGCGCTGTTTTCCGGCAGGATCACGCTTCATGGTATCGCAAACTTTTCTCACCCAATGTAGATGCTGGTTTTCTCAAACCGGCGGATCTGGCTGGTTACAGAACTGACAAGGTTTTTATCAGGGGAGCAACCCATGTTCCACCTTCACAGGATGCAGTCCGCGACATGATGCCGGAACTGTGCGACCTGCTGGAGGCTGAACCCAGCGCAGCAGTAAGAGCTGTTCTGGGACATTTTCTTTTTGTGTACATCCATCCGTATTTTGACGGCAATGGTCGGCTGGGGCGGTTTCTGATGAATGCCATGCTGGCTTCTGGCGGGTATCCGTGGACAGTAATCCGAATTGAGCAGCGGAGTGATTACATGGCAGCACTTGAGGCAGCGAGTTCGCGTGGGGAAATTAAACCGTTTGCGGAATTTATCGCAAAGTCGACGCCATTACAGTAATGTTCAGGCTTTTATTGGTCTTGAGTAATGTTCTGGGTCAGCAATCCATGGCTCGATTCCTGAGTTACCGCACCAGTGGACTCTGCCATCTTTTATCCAAAAATGACTGCAACATCCCTTGTTTTGCCATACTGACGGGTAAAGAGAAGGTCGCCCATATTTACTTCTCTCAACGGTCCAACTTGGCTTATGGATTCTTTGTAACGATAGAGAAATAACGGTTCCGCATCCACACGGGCATCTAAACATTGCCCAATATGGCGTATTTTCGTGGATCACAGCTATGAATTCATTTTCTTTGATAGCTGAATTCCCAGGAGTTTTGTTGACGATTTGCAGGGAGTCAAAATGTACTTTTGGCTCCGAGTAGCTGTCAGAGTAGGCATCAGGATTTTTTGTCTGTTTTTGCGGAAAAACAAATTCATATATTTTACGGAAAAAATTATTCAGGCCCATTTATTTCACCCAATATTGGCATTTCCAATCGATATTTACCTTCGTTTCTAAGCAGAAGCAAATGAGTTCGACAACATATACAGTTAGGGTCGTCAACAGGTTCATTGCTATGAATTGTCATGTGGACAAAATCGATCCAGATGTTGTCCTGCCTGAGTTCTTCTGAAATACTTCTAT
>JAQUIG010000013.1 GCA_028683435.1 Desulfuromonadaceae bacterium
GAGAATGGCGCCCGGATCGTGTTGAACATCTTCATGACTTCGATGATATAGAGCGGCTGATCCTTCTCGAAATGCATCCCCTCGCTCACAAAAGTCGGCAGACCAGGCGCTTCCTGGCCGTAGTACATGCCGCCACAGACAGCGACGATTTCGTCTGCCTTGGTAGCCGGAGGCGGAACGAGGATTTTTTTCATCCTGGCCTGCAGATCGAGGTCGGTGAGATAATCCGGGATCACTACCTCAAGATCGTCTTGAACCTTCATATCCCAGAATTTGGTGTTCTCGCCGATAAGGAACAGCATCCCCAAAAGCTCAAGCCCGGCTTCATAGCCAAAGTGGGCGGAACGAATCTGTTCCCAGGTTTCTGCATCAAAGCCGGCCTGCGGTTCTTCCATTTTGACCAGATCATTGAGCTTGAAATACTCCTCCCGTCCCAACCCGAGTTTTTCACGCAGGGTACGGTAGAAATGCAATGACTGCTGCAGCAGCTCGTTGTCATGACCCCAAATAATCTCGGCCGCTGGCTTGTGCGGGCGGTAATTCATATGCAGGTATTCGTAGGTTTCGTTGAGAACACCGAGCGGATTCCTCAGCCAGATAACCCTCCCATTGTCGATACGGAAGTTCTTCGTATTAATGCTCAGCCACCCGGAGAGGAGGTGCGGATCACCGAGGAGGCGCTCCATGGGGCGGGTGATCAGGGTTCCCTTGCGGTCGAGCAGAGCCGATATATTTTTCAGTTCTTTGGCGCAGACATCCGGCTGATCGGCATACTGTTCAGCAACATGCTTGGCATAGTGTTTTTTCATCTGGAAAAAGGCATACACCTCATCCAGCTTGTTGGCCTCCTCTTTAAGGGTGCCGACCAATGCCAGATAGGGGAGCACGAAACGGGTCGTCGGCTTGGCCATGACATTTCTGCCCAGGAACCAGCTGACGAGACCATAATGAAATTCAAGGTTTGTCGCCAATGCACTGCCGCGCAGCGTAGTACTGCACAACACTTCGGAAAGGCGCTCGTAACTGGCAAGACGATCTTCCCCTTTGGTAAGAAGCAGAGCAATATTGGAATCATAGGCACCGGCGACCTTATATTTCATGAAGATACCGGTATCAGGGTTGGTCATGCAGATTCCCTGATCATCACGGATTTCACCTTTGATCGGTTTCGACCAGTAGCGGATCATACCGCCGGCGCTGGGGGAGAGTGAAGCATCGGTCGCGTTGAGCCGGGCCTCGACTGAGGCGTTGAAGCGGACAATCCTCTCGGGCTTGGGGAGACGTTCCTTGTGACGTGCCAGAAGAGCCATCGCCTCTACTAGGGATTCGACAATGAAGAAATCATTTTCGTCATCGGGGTTGGTGAACTTGAGGCTGTAACAGAGTTCGGTGACCCGGTGCTCCACCTGAATTCGAGTATTTACCTCCATGAAGAAGTGGCGGTCCCGGTCGACGATGCACTCGAAGGTGGAGGCGGAATCAAGCCCTACGGCCTGGCCAAAGCGAGCCGACTCCTCTTCCATCCGTGCGAGCACCTTTTGATCGTTTTCGAGCGCCTTGACTTCAGCCTTGCGGCCGGCTGCCTTGGCCTTTAGAATGGCGGCCGTTAACCCTTCCTGGGTAACTGAAACCTCAAGAAGTTTCTGTTCGTGCATCTGCAGGGAACAGTCTCGGCCACCAAGAGAGATACACCACTGACCGTTCCCGAGCAGCTGGATCTCGTTGTGACGGGTCTGCTCGATGTTCAGCTCGATCAGGACATTTTTATTTTCACCAACACCGGTGGCCTTAACCTCGTTCAGAACCTCGCGCACCATGGCCGGCGCTTCGGCGGCCGCCTTGGCAATCGCCTTTTCATCAGCCTTTTTCAGCGCCAGCAATGAGGCTCCCAGAAGTCGCTGCCCCTTGCCCCCGCCGCCGCCGATAGCCTTGAGACGAAAACGGCTCTGCGGATATTTTCTAAACAGTTCCGTTACTTCAACCTGCACCTGGGCGCAGAGTTCTTCGATCGAAAACAGGTCGATACCCTTGCTGTATGAGGTCATCAGGATATGATCAGCCAGCAGATCGACACCAATCTTACTGTCTGCCAGGAACTTTCCATTGCAGGGGAGCCCTTCGGCTTCGACAAGCTTGAGCAGTTTTTCGCGGGTGGGAAATTTTTTCAGCAGTGTCCGGGCAGTAACATTATCGACACCCGGGGTTACACTGACGTTAACCTGCAGGGCGGTACGCTTCGCTTCATCCTTTTTGCCGGCCTTGGCCTGTGTGGCGGCACAGGGACCGATAAATTTGAGTCCTGCCTTTTCAATGGCAGCCACAAACTCTTCATCCTCCGCCATAAAGCCATATCCGGCGAAGATAGAGTCATAACCGTTATCGTTGGCCATCCGGATGATCTGGTTGATGCGTTCAATCCGTTCTTCCTTGCTGGCGCCGCTGTAGTCAGGGACCCGGTGGACCCGATTCGAATCTGTCAACTGACGCAGCTCTGGTGCCAGGGCATTCGCATAGATGATCGAGTCTTTCTCGGAGAGAAGGATGCCGTAGTGGGAAATCCCCATCTCTTCATAAACATCCATGGCCTCTTTTCGAATCGGACCACGGCAGACGATCAGCGGCTTCAGATCCTCACAGGAAAAGGAGCGCACCCACTCGGATGCAGACTTGCTCAGCTTGCGGTTTCGGTGGACCAGAGGGTTATACTTGTAGTAATCGGTCTGTGGCATAGTCTCTCTATCTCCAATCTTGTCGGAAAGTTATATTCAGTTATTAACACAGAGGCACAGAGTTCACAGAGAGCGGCAAAAACTTTTCTTGGGATAGATCAAACAGAATACTTTGTCTGGTTTTCTCTGCGCCCTCTGTGCCTCTGTGTTTAACCTCGTGGATGGATCAGTGGAACTCTCGCTGCACGGCCTGCATCGGCCCTGGCTTATAATGACGCAGGAAGAAGTTCATGTTTTCCCCCAGTACCTTGCGCAGGTCGGTCGGCATGACAAGTGAGGAGATAGAACCCAGGGCCAGACCCTCTTTCGGGTTCATAAGCTCTTTTTCATAGCGCAGGTTCAGGGCGGCATCCTCTATTTTCAGCCAGTCGGCGGCATCCATTTCGGCATCTCTCTTGGCCTCACCAGCCGACATACCTGCAGCGACCCGTTCCTGCACGCCCTGTTTTATACGACCGTTGACGGCAGCGCGCATCTTGCGCACCTCGTCCTTGTAGACGAACTCCTTGCCGGCAGGGCCCATGACGGCCAGGCGGGTGGTCGGAAGAGCAAGCACCAAGTCGGCGCCGGTCGGGTAGTTGTTGTACGATGCATAAGCTCCACCGTAGGCATTGCGGATGATCAGCAGGATGCGCGGCGTTCTGATATCAACGATAGAGTCAAGCATGGCGCGTCCCGCCTGGACAATGCCGCGCCCTTCCTGCTCACGTCCCGGCAGGAAGCCGGTAGTATCTTCCATGAAGATCATCGGAATGTTGTAAATATTGCAGAAACGGTTGAACCGGGCAATTTTATAGGCGGAATCGACAGTAATCTGCCCCGAGGCGACCGCGCTGTTGTTGGCGACAAAACCGACAACATTGCCACCGAGACGCCCTAAGGCGGTCACCGCCTCGCGAGCCCGATCACGCTGTAGTTCAAAGTAGTCACCATGGTCGCAGATCTGCTGAATCATGATGGATACGTCGAATGGTGTGTTAAAGCCGGTCGGAGAGTTGAAGGCTTTTTTGAGCAGCGTGTTGATCTCCCAGGTTTTCCGATCGAGCGGGTCGCTGGTTTCCCGGAAACGCGCCATGACACTATTGTTATCAGGGAGATAGGAAAGCAACTGCAATGCTGTACGCAGGGCATCCACCTCATCTTCAACCGTCATATCGGCAACCCCGGACTGCCCGTGAACATTGGGGCCGCCCAGCTCTTCAGGAGTCACATCCTCACCAAGAACGGACTTGACAACGCCCGGCCCGGTCAGACCGAAAAAAGTATCCTGTGGCTGGATCAGAAAGCTCCCCTGACGAGGAAGATAGCTGCCCCCCCCGGCATTGAAGCCGAACATGCACATGATGGAGGGAACCACGCCACTGATTTTGCGGAGTGCCGTAAAAGCCTCGGCATACCCGTCCAGACCGCCCACCCCGGCAGGCACGAAAGCACCGGCGGAGTCGTTCATTCCGATCAGGGGGATACCCTTCTCACCGGCCATCTGGAAAAGAAGCGCCAGTTTGCGGCCGTTGGTAGCGTCAATTGAGCCGGCCCGTACCGTGAAATCATGGCCATAGATCGCGACGTCACGCCCGCCGACATTGAGGATACCGGTCACCAGAGAGGCACCGTCCAGGTTCTTGCCCCAGTTCTGGAACAGGACATTGGGCTCATTTTCCGTCAGCACACGAAGGCGCTCCCAAACGGTCATTCGCTTTTTGAAGTGCTGTTTTTCAATCTGGGCAATACTGACCGACGTGGTAGGGCGCTGGATCAGGTCGTGCCCCGCCTGCATCGCCTCTTCGTACCCCCCTTTTTTTCCTGGTATTTCACCAGGAATGGTGAATTCAAGAGTTTGAGCCGGCGCGAACGGGTTTTTCAATGATGGTTTAATTGCGGTTTTTGACATCTTCGCCATCCTTCCAGTTTAATGTATATCAACAACCTGTGTTAGTTTATCCGTAACCTATCGTGTGACGACCGCCAACACCTTGACTTCAGTGCCATCCCTTGAAAGCAGACGATGTTTTAACGATGAATCAAAATAAACGCAGTCACCTTCTTCAAGAATAATCCGCTTTTCATCAAGCACGAGCAGTGCAGTCCCGCTCATGATAAAGAGAAATTCTTCACCGTCGTGACTGTAGGTGTTCTCTTCAAGTGCTTTTTCGGTAATGGTAAGGAGGAATGGTTCCATTTTCTTGTTTTGCTTGTGAAATGAAAGCGATTCATAGGAATAGCCCTGGCTGGTACCCGCCTTGGAGATAACACGCGGAATCGCCTTGCGTTCATGAGCACGGACGACTTCAAAGCGGCACTCTTCTTCATCTTCAGCAAAGAAAACACCGATTTTAACATCAAAAAATTTAGCGATTCTGGATAGGGTGGCAATAGGAGGTGAAACGTTATTATTCTCGATCTGAGAAATGAGGGCGGGAGAAAATCCGGTTTCCCTGGCAACGGCCTGGAGGGTCAGTTTTTTTGAAAGGCGGAGCTTCTTAATTTTAGCCCCAATGTTGAATTCGCGCATCCAAACCCCTAACTATAAAAATAAAACTCAGTTTCTATGCGGAATTTTTATACAATTTGTTTTATAATGTCAATAAAATTCCTTCCGCTCGGGCTAAATAACAACAGCCTGAATAAAAACAAATTTATTGCGGATAAAATAGCCATTCACCGCTTGAGCCTGCGCGCCAGCAGTTGCAGTGTATGCAAAACTTCAACATTTGAGCCGTGCTGTTTGAGGCCGTCAGAAAGCTGCATCATGCAGCCGGGACAGCCGGTCGCAACAGCCCTGGCCCCGGTAGCAACGATCGCTTCGCTCTTGCCGTTATTGATATTCATGGATGAGTCGTAGTGATACACATTGAAGGTCCCCCCCAGACCGCAGCATTTGTCGGCCCCTTCCATCTCAACCAGTTCAACTCCCGGGGTGGCTTGCAGCAGTTCGCGCGGCTGCCTGGTTACACCGCGGGTACGGAGATGGCATGGGTCGTGATAGGTGACAAGAAGCTCTTCGCCGCTCCCGGTCTCAGCGGGATCAAGTCCCAGTTGCTGCAGCAACTGGGACGCATCCACGGTTTTTTCCGCCAGAGCATCCAGACGGGCCCGCAGTTCCGGATTGCGTTTGCCGACCACAAGCGGATAAAGGCGATGCAGAGCACCGCCGCATGTGGCGCAGGCGGTCATGACATAATCAATTTCGTATTTTTCGAATTCCGCCAGATTTTGTTCGGCCAGCTCGCGCACCGTTACGAGATCTCCGCCGGACATCCCCGGCAGACCGCAGCACTGCTGCCCTTTAGGGATGATGATGGTACAGCCGAGGTGGCGGAACAGAGCCAGGGCGGCCTCACCGACATCGGTATAAACAAAATTGGTCATACAACCGACAAAAAAGGCGATCCGAGGCTTACCCGGCTCTCCCGGAATAACTTCAGGATGCTGAGCAATAAAACTGTTTTTGGCAATTTCAGGGATATAGCGCTTGTTGCCGACAAACGGCAGCGGGAACCGCAGGCGGAGGCCGGATGTTTTTGGAACCTTTTTAAAGAAGAGCGGACCTAAAAACGAGGCCATTTTGGCACCCATCTTCATGCGAGCCCTGCTCTTGATCACCTGGCCAACCGCGGCATGAAATGTGGTCAGACCGCGTTTCTGTGCCAATGACTCACGGGCGGCGATAACGATCTCATCGGTCGGCACATCATTGGGGCATTTATCGACACAGCTGCCACAGAGCAGACATCTGGACATCGCCAGATAGGTCTGGTCGTCCAGATCGATATCATTCGTCAGGATATGCTGGGACAATGCTATTTTGCCGCGAGCAACCGCCGGCTCACGCTGAAAGGCGGTAAAGGCCGGACAGTTTTGGCGACAGGCACCGCATTTGACGCATTTTTTCAGCTGATCTTCAACCCGCTTGAGGGGATCTATATTTTCGTCTGACATTCGAACACCTTTCTTCTTAAACACAGAGACACAGAGGGCACAGAGGGCACAGAGAACTGCAAAACATTGTACAGTTTAATGGTAAACAAATTACCAACCAATTGCAACCTGTTTAGCTGGTTTCTAACAATCATTTCAAGCCTTTCTCCATGCTCTCGCCTAGAGGCGCCTACTTTTGGCTGCCCCCTCTGTGTTCATAAACTTTGCTTCCATTCTTCCAACGCAATCAGTGCCCGCTCGGCAAGCTTTTGGCGGCGCTCCTTCTTTTTGACTCTCCCCGGCAGTTCGGGGAAGAGGCCGTAATTAACGTTCATCGGCTGGAAATGTTTCACGTCAGCGTTGGTAATATGAACCATCAGGGCACCCAGGGCGGTTTCGGCTGGCGGCACCGGTATCGGCTCACCCTGAACAAGGTTCGCGGCAGCAACACCGGCCAGAAAACCGCTGGCAGCTGACTCCACATATCCCTCCACTCCGGTGATCTGTCCGGCAAAGAAAATACGGTGGTCGTTCTTCAGCTGTTGAGTTGACTCCAGCAGAGCCGGAGAGTTGATAAAGGTATTACGGTGCATCGAACCGAGACGGACAAATTCAGCCCCCTCCAGCCCCGGGATGGTGCTGAAAATGCGGCGCTGATCACCATATGTCAGCTTGGTCTGAAAACCGACCAGATTGTACATGGTTTTCTCCCGGTTTTCGGCGCGCAGTTGTATGACGGCGTGGGCTTCGTGACCGGTATGAGGATCGGTCAGTCCGACCGGTTTCATCGGACCGAAACGGAGCGTTTCAACACCGCGCGCTGCGAGCTCTTCGACCGGCATGCACCCTTCGAAGTGGACAACCTTCTCGAAATCACGCGCCGGCACCTTCTCGCCGCGATTCAGTTCATCGATAAAACGGGTGTATTCCTCCTCGTTCAGCGGACAGTTGAGGTAATCGTCGCCATCCCCCTTGCCGTAGCGCGAAGCGGCAAAAACTTTTGTCATATCGAGTGAATCGGCTGCAACTATCGGGGCGATGGCATCGTAGAAGTAGAGCCGGTCACCGGTCAACTCTGAAAGTGAGGCAGCCAGAGCGTCGCTGGTGAGCGGCCCGGAGGCGATGACAACGACCCCCACCGCCGGAATGGCCGTTGATTCCCCCCGCTCAATCCGGATCAGCGGATGAGATTCAATCTTTGCCGTGACGTAGTCTGAGAAGAGCTGACGATCAACCGCCAGAGCACCACCAGCCGGAACAGATGTGGCCGCCGCAGCTTCCATAGTCAATGACCCGCAGCGGCGCAACTCCTCTTTGAGCAGCCCCACGGCGTTATCAAGCGAAATGCCGCGCAGGGAATTGGAACAGACCAGCTCCGCCAAGCCGGGTAACTGGTGGGCGGGGGAGAATTTTACCGGCTTCATTTCGTGGAGGACGACAGAAATGCCGCGCTCTGCCGCCTGCCAGGCCGCCTCGCAACCGGCCAGGCCGCCGCCGATGATGGTTATTATGTGGTTTTGTATCATTGGAAGATCCCTTCAATAAAAACAAACAGGCACGGAGACTCTGAGGATTTTTTATTACCTGGAATCCCCGTGCCCATGTGCCTCTTGTGTTTACAGATTTTAGTTTACTCGCTAGTGTAGTCACAACCCTCTTTGGGACATTTCAAAAATTCGCCTTTGCGCTTGTAGATCTTTTTGACCAGCAGCGGGAAACCGCATTTCGGGCAGGGGCTCTCCACCGGGAGATCCCAGAGGGCAAACTTGCACTTCGGATATTGATTGCAGGAGTAGAACAGTTTGCCGAAGCGGGATTTCTTCTCCGTCAGCTCCCCTTCCTTGCATTCCGGACAGACTATACCGGTGCTCACCGGCTTGACCAGCGGCTGGATATTTTTGCAGGCCGGATAGCCGGAGCAGGCCAGATATTTGCCGAAGCGGCCATCTTTTATCAGCATCGGCAGACCGCATTTTTCGCATTTTTCTTCCGAAACGACCGGTTCAACAATCTCACCGTCCTGATCAACATTGCGGGTATATTTACACCCTTCCTGGAAACCGGAGCAGGCGATGAATTTGCCTCGTTTGCCGAGTTTTACGACCAGCGGCTTGCCGCATTCAGGGCAGAGTTCATCGGTCGCCTCGGTCGTCAGGTCGGCCTTGTTGACTTCACCCTCCTTCTGTTTCAGCAGGGCAATGAACGGCTCCCAGAATTCCTTCAGCAGCGGCTTCCACTCTTTTTCGCCGCGCGAAACCTGATCAAGCTCCTCTTCCAGTCCGGCGGTAAAGTTATAATCAACGTACTTCTGGAAGTGTGCCGTCAGCAGGTCGCTGACCACCATGCCGACGTCTTCCGGGAAGAAGCGCTTCTTGTCGAGGCGGGCGTATTTTCTCTCCACCAGCGTATTCATGATCGAGGCAAAGGTTGATGGGCGACCGATGCCGTACTCCTCGAGCGTCTTGACCAGCGTCGCCTCGGTATAGCGGGGAGGAGGCTGGGTGAAGTGCTGCTCCGGGAGAACGTCATGAAGCTTCAGTGCAGCCCCTTCCGCCATCGCCGGCAGCAGCCCCTCTTTTTCTTCATCCTGATCATCAAGCCCTTCAATATACAGCTTCATGAAACCGGGGAAACGGATAACCGTACCGGCGGCGCGCAAACCAGCCTTCTTCGCTCCGACAAACGGACCGGCGGCCGGCGGTGAAGCCAGATCGGCAATGATATCAACCGATGTCTGGTCCAGCAGCGCTTCGGCCATCTGGCAGGCAACGGTGCGCTTCCAGATCAGCTCATACAGTTTATACAGGTCAGGCGTCAGATTTTTTTTCAGCTCAAGAGGAGTTTTAGCGATATAGGTCGGCCGGACCGCCTCATGGGCCTCCTGGGCATTTTTGGATTTGGTTTTGAATATCCGCGGCTTGGCAAGCGCATATTCCACCCCGTATGCGGCCGCTATAACATCGTGGGCATCGGTCAAAGCGAGCGTTGAAAGGTTGACGCTGTCGGTACGCATATAGGTAATCAGACCAACCGTCCCCTCTTCACCGATATCGATCCCCTCATAGAGCTTCTGCGCCGTAGACATCGTTTTTTTGGCCGAAAAGCCGAGCTTGCGCGACGCCTCCTGCTGGAGGGTCGAAGTCGTGAACGGTGGCGAAGGATTGCGTTTCTTCTCCGTTTTGGTGACCTTGGCCACCTTATAGCTGCCCGATTGCAACGCCGCCTTCAGAGCGGTCGCAACATCCTCGTCCGGGATATCGAACTTACCCAGTTTTTTGCCGCCGACATCCACCAACCCGGCCTTGAACTCCTGACCAGCCGCAACCCCCAGACGGGCGGCGACAGTCCAGTATTCCTGCTCGTTGAAGGCGAGGATCTCCTTCTCACGCTCACAGACCAGCCGGAGCGCCACCGACTGGACACGACCAGCGGAAAGGCCGTAGCGGATCTTTTTCCAGAGAAAGGGCGAGAGATTGAAACCAACCAGATAATCCAGAATCGATCGGGCCTGCTGGGCGTTCACCAGATCAAGGGCGATGTCGCGGGGATGATCAACGGCATACAGGATTGCATCTTTGGTGATTTCGTGGAATTCAACCCGCTGGATCTTGATGCCCGGGTTCTTTTTGTCAAGCCCGAGCGCCGCCAGCAGATGCCAGGAGATCGCTTCTCCTTCGCGGTCGGGGTCAGTTGCCAACAGCAGTCGATCCGCCCCCTTCATTTCCGCTTTGATGGCATCGAGATGTTTCTTGCTTTCCGGCAGGACATGATATTTCGGTTCGAAGTCGCCGGCAATATCGACCGATCCCTGCTTGCTCGGGAGGGCACGGACATGTCCGAACGAGGCGAGGACTTTAAAGTCGGGCCCCAGAAATTTTTCTATGGTTTTCCCCTTGGCGGGGGATTCGACGATAACAAGGTTTTTCGACATAATATCTATAGGTATCCTTACAGGTGGATTTTGGTTTTATCACGCCACTGCGTAGTGCGTGCCGGGGAGCGGTGTAACCGCCCCCTTGAGTTCAAGGTGCAGTAACATAGAGGAAACCTCTCCGGCTGTCAATTCAGTTTGGGAGATGATGTCGTCGATGTGCAGCGGAGAGCGGGCCAGCAGTTCATAGATGGCCGCCTCTTTAGGTGTCAGGGCAAAAGTTCGCGGGTGCGGCTGAAACAACGGGGTATCGACAGAGGCAAGATCGTACGCCGGGAGCTCCTCCAGAATATCCTCGACACAGTCAACCAGTTTGGCCCCCTGCTTGATCAGACGGTTGCAGCCGCGACTGGTGACGAAGGAGATATTCCCCGGCACGGCGTAAACGTCGCGGCCATGCTCCAGCGCATACTGGGCGGTGATCAGTGAGCCGCTCTTCTCGGCCGCCTCTACGACCAGCACGCCGCTTGAGAGCCCGCTGATGATCCGGTTGCGGCGCGGGAAGTTTTCGGCCAGCGGCAGGGTTCCGAGAGGGAATTCAGAGACCAGGCACCCCTTAGTCGCCATCTCCTCAAAGAGCGGGCGGTTTTCAGGTGGATATATTTTATCGACACCGCACCCCAGCACGCCAATGCTTCTCCCGCCCGCCTGCAGCGCTCCCCTGTGGGCCGCCGTATCGACTCCGCGCGCCATCCCCGAGACAACACAGACCCCATGACTGGCGAGCTCCTCAGACAGCTTGCCGGTCGTCATCAATCCGTAGGATGTCGCCCGGCGTGAACCGACGATGGCGACCGAAAGTTCACGGGAGCGGATCTCCCCCTTTACATACAGAAACGGGGGTGGATCGGGGATTTCGAACAGCGATTTAGGATAGTCACGTGCTATATAGGTAACCAGGCGCGCTCCGCTTGACTCGAGCCGGCGGCACTCCTCCTCCGCAAAACGGCACCATTGGGCACTTTTGACGGCCTCGATGGTTGCAGGGGTCATCCCTCTGATGCCGGCAAGTGACGCAGGTGACGCCTTCAATGCCGCTTCAGGAGTGTCAAAACGCTCCAGGAGACGCCGGAAGGCAACATTGCCGACACCGGGAACCGCTTTGAGACCTATCCAGTAATAGTTTTCCATTTCCATACCCGGGATCGATAAAAAAAGACCGGCCTGAAGCCGGTCTTAAGCACATATCTGCAGCTATTTTGTTTGACTGACGATCCGATCGCCCCTGTAAATGGCGTCAATGCTCTTGACAACCAATGCGGTAGACGTCTTCTTACCGGTTTCAAGCACCACCAGCGCCCCCAAAAGCTCCTGAGGCAACCTGTCGATGCGCCCTTCCACATAGCGCTGATCGATCGTCACGTCCCGGACGATATAAAGCATGTTGCCGGGTTCAACACCCTGACTGGCCCCGAGATCAATATAAACTATATCACCAGCCGCAATTATACTGACACCGCTGTAACTCTCGATGATGTACCCCTTGAGATCGCTGCGGCTGTTCTTGAGTGCGATTTCCCGGCGGATATTCTCCCTGTAGGGGAGCAGATAGGCTCCCGGGCTTATTTCCATTGATGACTCGGTAATGATAGCCCGGGATGATTTCCGCTCGACATCGGTCAGCTGAAGAGACCCGAGCGGAATTATCTTATGCCCCATCTCCTCATTATTCAGCGGATGTTTGACGGCTGCACCCTTGAGAAATACGGAAAATTTATCACCACCACCGGCATGCTGAGCAGTGCCGATATCGGTGTAGACGATATCATCAACGCCGGCAATTATCCGGTCATGCTGAACCCCGATCAGCAAGCCGTAGGGCTTGAAACCATTCTCTGCAAGAAAGCCCTCAGTGCCGTACAGCGTATAGGTTTTCTCGGCGGCAACCTCCTGAAGCTCTTCAGCAACCGCGGCGCTCTTTTGCCCGGGAACCGCAGCCCCCTCTTTGGGAACAAACTCGAGGCGGTCGGGGAAAATCCGTACTTTCTCGCCCGGATAAATAAAATGCGGATTGGTTACCTGGCCGTTTTTGGACCACATATTCGGCCAGTACTCCGGATCTTTTATGAATCGTTCGGATAACCCCCAGAGCGTGTCGCCCTGCTTGATGACGTAGACAGCAGGCTCGCCCTGACCGGCGGCAAGCAGAACGGATGGCATGGCTAACAGGGCCAACAGCAGCAGCAATCTGATTTTCATAGGGGACCTCATTCTCCTTTGTATGTAGATATACGACACGCCGGATTCAATGTACGTTCAGACGTTCACGTGCTTTTGTTGCAGCAGGACTGCTTGGATATGAGGTTATGATTCTCTCGAAAATTCCCGCTGCCTTTTCCTTTTCTTTCATGGCTGCCAGCGTATAACCGAGTTTCAGGAGCGCATCCGGTCTCTTGGAACTTTTCGGGTAAACCTCCACAACCTTCGTAAAAGCTTCTTTTGCCCTGGGAAGATCCGAAAGGGTATAGTGGCACTCGCCTATCCAGTACAGGGCATTGGCGGCGTAGTCGCTCTGGGGATTATTCCTGTAAAAGGATTCAAACGATTCGATGGAGGCCGGATAATTGTTCGCGCTGTACAGACCGAATGCCTTTAGATACTCTGCGGGTGGACCGGACTCACCGGCTGCCTTGGCTGATGACGGCTGGTTGACAATCTCTACTTTGGGGGTTTGCGACTGCCGAACAAGCATCGCGACCCTCGCATCAAGTGCATCGCGGGAGGCCTTGAGATCACTATTTTCACCCGCAAGCGCCTTTATTTCGCCGCTTATGGAGTGAAGCCGTTCATCTAGAACCTGCAGCAGTCCAGCTAGTTCATTGTGACGCTGTTCCGCTTTCTTTGAGGTCTGAAGCAGCAACTCTATTTTTGCTTCGGACTCGGCCTGACGTTTGACCATCAGGTCATTGGCGGCGCACCCTGAGAGAAAAACAGGCAATAACAGATATGATACTAATCGGCTGCCTGATGGCATAATACCCCCATTTAACGCATGTTTTTTACAATTAAAGCGATATAGGCACCTTTGTCAAGTGAAAGGTGCCTTTTAAGTTTTCTTGGCAGGCTGATTATGCTAGCATCAGCTTCTCCTCTTTAACACTACAATCAGACATTTTTTTATTGGAATTCCGAATGCATAGACCCGAATTGCTGGCACCGGCCGGAAACATGGAAAAGCTTAAAATCGCGGTACATTATGGCGCCGATGCCGTCTATCTTGGCGGCCAAGCGTTTGGGCTGCGAAACAAGGCCGACAACTTTTCCGTGGAGGAGATGGCGTCGGCTCTCGATTTCTGCCATACGAAGGGCGTCAAAGCTTACCTGACGATCAACAGCTATCCGCGCAATGAGTCTCTTCCGGAGCTGGAAGAATATCTGGGGCAGATCGCCCACCTCCCCTTCGATGCGTATATCGTTGCCGACCCGGGAGTGATCGATGCGGTCCGCCAGCTGTCGCCGCAGCGGGAACTGCATCTCTCGACCCAGGCCAACACGATCAACTGGCGCTCCGCCCGGTTCTGGCAGCAGCAGGGGGTTCGCCGGATCAACCTGGCACGCGAAATGAGCCTCGACAACATCCGCGAAACGGTGGCAAAAGTCCCGGAAATGGAATTCGAGGCCTTCGTGCATGGCGCGCTCTGCATCTCCTATTCCGGCCGCTGTCTGATTTCCAGTATGCTGACGGGGCGCGACGCCAACCAGGGTGAATGCACCCACCCCTGCCGCTGGAGCTACCATCTGGTGGAAGAATCCCGGCCGGGGGAGTATTTTCCGGTGGTGGAGGACGAAAACGGCACCTTCATCTTCAACTCCCGCGATCTCTGCCTGCTGGAGCATATTCCGGCTATTGTCGCAAGCGGGGTGCACGCACTCAAGATCGAAGGGCGCATGAAGGGGATCAACTACGTCGCTTCGGTGCTGCGGGTCTACCGCCGGGCCGTTGACGAATACATGGCCGATCCCGCCGGTTGGCGCTGCCGCCCGGAATGGCTGGAGGAACTGGCCAAACTGAGCCATCGCGGTTTTACCTCCGGCTTCCTCTTCGGCCAGCCGCGAGATGTCGGCCAGGAATACCGGTCAGCCTACATACGCAGCCACGACTTCGTCGGAGTGGTTGATGAGGTGCAGAGTGACGGGAGGTTGCTGGTCAGCGTGAGAAACCGGATCAAGGTCGGTGATCTGATTGAATTTATCGGACCTGGAATGCGGAGCGATTCCCTCCTCCTTCAACATTTTTCCTGCCTTCCCGAGCACGGAGCGGCCGTCCCGGCGGAGAGCGCAAATCCCAACCAGCAGATAACCCTGAATGTACCGTTTGCGGTCGAAGCGGGAGATCTTCTCCGCCGCGAGAAGGTTGCCGCCCCATGAGCAGAGAACAGACATATGCCTAAAAAGTTCCCATACTTATCGTCGATGATCTCCCGCAAAACATCCTGGCCCTGGAAGCTGTCATTACCGATATGGGGGTTGACATCAAGACGACGCTGTCAGGAAACGACGCGCTGAGAGGGACAAGGTGCTGCAGGCTTTTACAAACGCGAAGGGCGCAACCAGGTGATCATCGAATGAAGTAACCAGGATAGCGGACTGTAAACCACACTCTTTTTAACGGTGGAGAAACCGCTGAGATCGGGCGATCAAGAGGTTCTGATACATGACTTTCTACTCCAATCTAAAAATCAGAAGCAAGCTGGCTCTCGGCTATGCGATTGTAGTAGCCTGCTGCTGCCTGGTCGGTTTTTTCGGCATCAGGGGGATGGACAAAATTAATGCCCGACTGGATGATGTGCACCATAACCTGCTCCCGTCAATTTCAACGGCCACCGACCTTGATCGACACAGCCAACAGTATCGGCGCATATATCTCCGCTATATGCTTGAAAGCGCTCCGCAGCAGCGCAAAGAGCTCGAGGCGAGACTTGCCGACACTGAGCGCTCTATTAAAAAGTCGCTGGAAGAATTTGACACATTCCCTCTCCAGCCAACAGAACGCGGACTTTTAAATGATGTCACTGAACTCCTTCATTCTTTTTTTAATGCGTCGAAGAAGGTGCGCGCATCCATACTTTCCGGCGTCAAATATGAGACAGTGCGGGCTGAGCACCTACGAATAAGAATAATTTCCGATCAATTGGAAAGCAAAATAAAAGAGCTCTCGCAATTCAATGATCGCAAGGTGGCAGATCATTTTGAGAAGAGCAGCTTATACTACTCCCAGCTCCGCTCCTGGATGTACGCCCTGATTATTTGCACTATCCTGCTTGCCGTTGCGATGGTCGTGCTGATTACCCGCAGCATCACGTCTCCACTGGGGCAAGTACTGTCGGCAGTCCGGGCACAGCGGGAGAGTGGCAAAGAAAAGGCACGGCTGGCGGAGGCGATTGCCGGCGGGGATCTAAGCCAGGAGGTGACGGCTCCAGAGCCGCTGAAAATCGACACAGAACACATCAGCAGGGATGAAGCCGGCATGCTGCTGAGGGCGATTGTCGGAATGAGTGAGGTACAGTATTCACTGGATCACGCTTTTGCCCGGATGACCGGGTCACTGCGCCGCAACCACGAGAAGGAAATCCTGCGCGACTGGTTCAAAAACGGCCTGAACGAACTCAATACCCTCTTGAGGGGGGACAAACCGATAGCGGAGCTGACGGAGCGTACGCTGGCTTTCCTGACCGGATATCTCGGTGCAGGGATCGGCGTTTTCTACCTCTTTGATGAGGGCGAAGCCCAGTTGCGGATTGCCGCCAGCTATGCTTTTACCCCGCTTACAGCCATGAACGAGAGGATCGCACTGGGTGAAGGAGTGGCCGGTCAGGCGGCTCTTGAGCGAAAGACCATCTGCCTGAATGCCGCTCCACCCGGTTATCTCCCGATCAGCTCAGGCCTCGGCGAAGCAGATCCGGTAAATATTGTGGTCCTGCCGCTTCTGCATAACGATGTCATGGTAGGCATCATAGAGATCGGCTCTTTCAAAATCTTCAGCAGCAACGATCTGGAATTTTTGGAGCAAAGTAAAGAAGGAATTGCTATTGCGCTCAGCGTCAACAACTCCCGGCAAGTGGTCAACGGGCTCCTGGAACAGACGCAGGGGCATACAGAAGAGTTGCGTGTCCAGCAGGAGGAACTGCAGCAAACCAACGAAGAGCTGGAAGAGCGGGCCACGATGCTGGAGGAAACGCGCGAACAGATCCGCGCCAAAAACCGTGAACTTGAGGGGGCCGGCCGCGAATTACAGCGCAAGGCGGATGAGCTTGAGAAGGTCAGCAGTTACAAGTCGGAATTCCTTGCCAATATGTCACATGAGCTGCGCACGCCGCTTAACAGCCTGATGATCCTCTCCAGCCTGCTGAAAGATAATCGCGAAGGAAACCTGACGGCCAAACAGATCGAATTTGCCGCCACCATCAATGGAGCCGGGCGGGATCTGCTCAACCTGATTAACGACATTCTCGATCTCTCCAAGATTGAAGCGGGACATCTGGAATTCCACTATGAAGAAATGACCATTACGGAAATTTGCTGTCGGCTTGAAGAGCTCTTCAAGCCGACAGCCGAAGAAAAAGGGATCGGCTTCAGCGTAAGACAGGAAGAATCGGCTCCCGAAACCATCATGGCAGATAGCCAGAGGACCGGGCAGATACTTAAAAACCTGCTTTCCAATGCCTGTAAATTCACCAGACATGGAGCGGTTTTACTGCGTGCATATACCCCGGACGGGAAAGAAAGCCCGCTCAATACGGCGGCTGTGGCGTTTGCCGTGACTGATACCGGCATCGGCATTCCGGCCGATAAGCAGCAGCTTGTCTTCAACGCTTTCCAGCAGGCTGACGGCAGCACCAGCCGTACCTATGGCGGCACAGGCCTGGGGCTTTCAATCTCGCGCCACCTCGCCCGGTCCATGGGAGGCGAAATCTCTTTAACCAGCGAGAGCGGTAAAGGAAGCAACTTTACCCTCTATCTGCCGATCAAGGGGATCTGTGAAATAGAACAAATCAGGGAAACAGCACCCCTGATTCCTGTAAATCCCATCAGTCCCATAAGCAGGCCAAAATCCTTTATCCCGTCCCCGGCACCGATCCCTGACGATCGAGAAGACATTGAGAGCGGCGCCAGAAGGATGCTGATCATCGAGGATGACCTCGGCTTTGCCGGGATATTGGCCGACATGGTGCGGAGGCGTAACTTTGCGGTTCTGGTGGCCGTCGATGGCGAGAGCGGTATCGCCCTTGCCGAGCAGTTTCAGCCGAGTGCGATCATCCTTGATGTCATGCTGCCGCATATCGACGGCTGGGGCGTTATGCGCAGCCTGAAGGACAATCCGGTCACCCGGCATATTCCGGTACATTTCATCACCTGCCTGGAGGAACGCCAGAAGGGTATGGGTATGGGGGCGATCGGCTATGTTACCAAACCTGTCAGCAGCGAACAGCTTGACAGCATCTTCGCTGCCTTGGAAAACAGCATCGAAAAGAGCATGAAAATGCTGCTGATTGTTGAAGATGACCAGGATCAGGCCAAAGCGATGGTCGCGCTGCTGGAGGAAAGGAATGTGACGATCACTGTTGCCGACAGCGGCGTCAAGGCAATCGAACTTCTCTCCAGAGAGCAATTCGAATGTATCGTACTTGATCTCGGGCTGGCCGACATGGGCGCGTTCGAACTGCTGGAAGAGCTTAAAAGACTCGATCCCGAACGCCGTGTCCCGGTCATTGTCCACACAGGGCGCGAACTTACTCACGAAGATGAGAAGCAGCTGCATCATTATGCGGAGAGCATCATCATCAAGGGGGCCAAAAGCCCCGAACGCCTGTTGAATGAAGTAACCCTGTTTCTCCATCTGGTGGAAAGCTCGCTTGACCCCGGCAAACAGCAGATGATTCGCTCCGCGCTCGACAAGGAGGCGATGCTGGAGGGGAAAAAGATCCTGATCGTCGATGACGACATGCGCAATATTTTTTCGCTTTCCAGTGCCCTGGCGGATAAGAACATGACCGTTTTTGAAGCGGAAAATGGCTGTGAGGCCCTGAAACAGCTGAATGATACACCTGATATAGATCTGGTTCTGATGGATATCATGATGCCGGAAATGGATGGCTATGAAGCGATGCGCAGAATCAGGCAAGATCCCCGTTTCCAGGATCTGCCGATGATCGCGCTGACCGCCAAGGCGATGAAGGGGGACCGCGAAGAATGCCTGAAGGCCGGCGCCAGCGACTACATTCCAAAACCGGTCGATATGGGAAAACTCTTCTCCCTGCTCCGGGTCTGGCTCTATTCGACAACTGCGGTGGATTCTGCCGAGGTGAGGGTAGGTCCATCGGAGCGGCCAGAGCCGCCGGAATGCACGGAACCGAAAACGGGAGGTTCCCCATGAAACGGACGCTGCTGTCCGCAACGGTACTTCTCGCTCTATCGGCTGCATCAACCGCCGGTGCCGATGAAGTAAGAATAGCGACCGGACATACCTTTATCAAGAGGGTCTTTGATCCTGTTAAAAAAGCCTTCAGGGATAAAACCGGCATAGATATCAAAATTCTCTACCGTGATCCGCTGCCGGCCTTGGCTGAACTTGAGAAAGGGGATGTCGATGCCGCCGGGGCAAGTCTGATGCTTGAAGAGTGGCTGGAACAGGCGAGGAGTGCGGGCGTGCCGGTAAAGGAGCCGGCAGCCTACGGTTCGTATGTACCGGTGACCGAAAAGCTGATGATGGTGGTGAATGCGGGGAACAGGGTAAACACGCTTTCAAAGGAGCAGCTCAAGTCGGTTTTTAGCGGCAGGACCGTCAACTGGTGTGAGGTTGGCGGTGACGATGCCCCGATACTGGTTGTCTGGCCTTCACTTTCCTCCGGCGCCCTGATAATTTTCAAGTCCAGGATTATGGATAACGAACCGCTGACAAAAACCGTCTACGATGTTGAATCAATTGCCGACATTCCTGACGCGGTAGCCGCAACACCGGAAGCGATCGGGATAGTCACCGGGAGTGCAACGGCAAACGGAATCAAGGAGGTTGCCCCCGCCATTGAACGGCCATTGACACTCCTGTACAAAGGGGAACCTGCCCCCACCCTGCAAAAGCTGCTGGATTTTTTACAGGGTGAAGGGAAGCGGCATCTGCAATGACCATTAAGAGCAAACTCATAGCAAATACACTGGTAACCCTGGCGATTATTGTTTTTATCTCCCTGGCAGCTTTTTCTTCCATGAGCTTTCTGCAGGAAAAATTTGCGTATCTTGCTGAAAAAAGCGCCCCCCTGCAGCTGCGGACAATGGAGTCCCAAAATGAGCTGCAGCGCTGCATATCCTCCCTGATAAAAGTGAACTCCGCACGCACCATCCCTGAATACACGGCCTTTCGGTCGGAAGCGGAGAACTCTCTTGAAAGGGTCAGAAACGCCCGGAATTCACTGGAAAAAATAAGTGGCAGCGCACCTCGAGGGGAGGCATCAAATGACCTCAGCCAGATAGCAGAAGAACTTTTCAGCGCCTCTGAAGCGAGGATAAAAAGCGATCTCTCTGCAAGCGAGGCACACGCAAAGATCACACAGCTCATGAAGAGGTCTGCTGCCAGCCTCAAGGTTCTTGAAATGCATGCACGCAATCTCCAGGTTACCCGCTCCGGGTTATTTGCCGCTGCGCTGGCAGATACCACCCGGTTTTCGACCCGCTTGCGTGCTCTTGAGGAGCTGCGCAATCTGGTCAAAGATCTTCTCTCAGTTTCAGCGGCAGCCCATGATGCGCAGACCAAAACCTCCTTTCTCATCGCCAAAGGAAAGATAAAGGTATTACTGGGGCGTATTGCCGGAAACAGAGCTGCTGCCCCCAGCGCTACAGACATCAAGGTTGTCCGCGATGACACGAATAAATTTTTACAGCTCCAGGCCGATGCCGTTATCCAAAAGAATGATGAGTCGGGAAAATGGGCGGGGAGAGCATTCAATGAGTTGAAGGAAACCTTGAATCGCCTGCATCTTTCTCTTAAACAGGACATTGAGCTGGCTTCTGCCAGGCTGGATATCGAGACTAAAAATCAGGGGGCCATCTTTGCCGAGTCACAAGGTGCAAACGACATACTTCAGACCAACTCTGAGCTAGTAGCATTGACCCTTACGGTCACCGGTGAGATAAACAGCCTTTTCGCCCTCGGATCACCGGCGGAATTTGATGCGGTCGATGCAAATATCCGCTCCCTTTTTACGTCCATCAACGAACATTCAGGGGGGCTGGAACATTCTCTCGCCGCGCTTGATGCCGGAGATGAGATGAAGATGCTTCAGGTGGCTGCTGCATCCCTTGCAGCCATCAGATCTGAGCTGTATTCAGACAATGGAATTGTCCCCACGTTGCAAAACAGGCTGCGGGCGATAGAACAGACAGACAGGTCCGGCGACAAGCTGCATGCAATCGTGGCGAGACAATCAGCGCAAGGTAAAGAGAGCGTCCTAAACGCTCAGGCAGAACAGGAAAAGTCGACAGCCGCGGTAAACGGCATGATACAGCGAAGCTTGTCCCAGGCTTCCCTCTTCGTCACGGTTGCGTTCACCTTAAGCATGCTGCTGGGCCTTTTAATTTACCGTTCTGTCGTGAAACCGCTCGGCGCAATGCTGAGCATCGTGCGCTCCCACGAGCGTCAGGTGAAGGAAAAAGCCGAGGTCGCGAAGGCGATCGCCGGCGGCAACCTTGATGTGGTGATCCCCATTGGAAGCCCATTGAGCCCTGCCCCCCTGGACATAAGAGAAGATGAGGTCGGCACCGTTTTGAAGGCGATTACTGAAATGAGTGACGCCCAGGCCACGCTGGACAGGGCGTTTGCCGGCATGACGACATCCCTCCG
This sequence comes from Desulfuromonadaceae bacterium, assembly GCA_028683435.1. GTDB lineage: Bacteria > Desulfobacterota > Desulfuromonadia > Geobacterales > Pseudopelobacteraceae > JACRCG01. The sequence goes on from JAQUIG010000013.1 coordinate 21,413, forward strand.
CACTACCAGGGATCAGGACGCCCGGAGGGACCGCCTGAACAGCGGACTGTACGAACTCAACAAAATCCTCCGCGGCGAACATACAACCGCCGAACTGGCTGACGAAACACTGACGTTTATAGCAGATTTCCTTGGCGCTGGAGTTGGTATCATCTATCTGTATGACGCAGAGAGTGAGATGCTTCAAACGCTCTCCACTTACGCCATCCCCAGAAGCAAACAACTGAACTGGGGTTTCCTCCTCGGAGAGGGACTGCCGGGGCAGGTCGCGCTCGAGCGCAAGATGATCTGCTTACATTCAACCCCACACGATTATCTCTCGATCACTTCGGCACTTGGTAAAGCGGATCCGTTGAACGTCACCATTATGCCGATTATGCACAATGATACATTGGCCGGAGTCCTGGAACTGGGCAGTTTCAAGCTGTTCAGCGACGACGATTTTGAATTTCTGACCCAGTCAATGGAGGGGATTGCCATTGCGATCAACATCAACCGTTCCCGCCAGACCGTCAACGACCTGCTTGAACGGACTCAAGCCCAGGCGGAAGAGCTGAAGGTCCAGCAGGAGGAGCTTCAGCAAAGCAACGAGGAGTTGGAGGGAGGGGCACGTTTGATTGGGGATTTGACGTTACATGACCGGTGACGAACTCATAGATCTTGAAATCCAGCTCCTGCTGAAAGGGATCTGCCAGGTCTACGGTTACGACTTCAGGGAGTATTCCGAGGCATCACTACGGCGGAGGCTGACCCGGTGGCTTTCAGCTTCCGGTTTCGCCACTTTCTCTCTGGCCCAATCGCAGCTGCTGCGGGATCGTGCCCTGTTCTGCACCCTGCTCCGCGGCATCATGGTCAATGTCTCGGACATGTTCCGCGACCCCTTCTTTTTCAAGGCGATCAGGGAGCAGGTGGTGCCGTATCTGAAGACCTACCCCTTTGTGAAGATCTGGCATGCCGGTTGTGCCAGCGGTGAAGAAGCCTATTCAATGGCGATACTCCTGCTGGAAGAGGGGCTCAAAGGACGCTTCCGGATCTATGCGACCGACATCAACGAAGAGGTGATCCGCAAGGCAGGGGAAGGGATCTATCCGCTGCAGGAGTTGCAGCGCTTCACCAGAAACTATCAGCAGGCGGGAGGAAGCGGCTCCTTCTCCGACTACTACACGGCCCGCTATGACCATGCGGTCCTGCACTCCTCGTTGCGGGATACTATCGTCTTTGCAGCACACAATCTGGCTGTTGACGCCGACTTTGGTGTGATGAACCTGATTCTCTGCCGCAATGTCATGATATATTTTAAACAGCCGCTCAAGGAGCGGGTTCTCGGACTGCTTGACAGCTCTCTGGTGCCTGGCGGCTTTCTTTGCCTCGGCACGAAGGAGAGTCTCGACCACCGTAAAATATCCGACCGGTATGAAGCCGTAACGCCACAGATGCAGATCTACCGGAAAAGGTATGCAAAAAAGTAGCAGCCGGCGGTCCCCGGCTGTTATCATCTTGTCCGACTGGAATAAATTCCGCCACTTTTGACGAGGATTGCAGAGGAAAGACCATGAACCTTGCCGTACCACACGATACAATACCTGTTCTTCTGGTCGATGACCGGCCGGGAAACCTGCTATTACTGGAAGAGCTCCTCAGCCATCAAGGGTATGAACTGGTCAAGGCATCGTCAGGCAATGAGGCGCTTCGCCTGATGCTCAAGCAGGAGTTTGCCTTGGTGCTGCTGGATGTACAGATGCCGGGGATGGATGGTTTCGAGACTGCCGAGCTGATGCGAACAAATCCGAAGACCAGGCAGATTCCGATTATCTTTGTTACCGCCGGCATGAAGGATCCACGGCTTCAGTTCAGGGGGTATGATGCCGGAGCGGTAGATTACCTTGCCAAACCGATAGAACCGCTCTTCCTGCAGAGCAAAGTCAGGATATTTGCCGAGCTTTATCGCCAGCGACGTGAGCTGGAGCGGCATAAAAATCATCTTGAAGAGCTGGTGGAGCAGAGAACAACCGAGGTGCAACAGTCCGCTGCAGAGCTGAAAAAAAGCAATGAACTGCTGCGGAGACAGGTGACAGAGTTTATTGAGACGCACGACCAGCTGCTGGCAACGGAAGAGAGGCTGCGGGTGCAGATCGATGAATATCAGTCAACCCAGACACTGTTGCGCGAATCGAACATCCGTCTCCAGACTCTTTTCGATGTTTCTCCGCTGGCCATAATTGTTTCTTCATTTACTGATGGGATCATCCGCGAGATAAACAATACCTTCAGCGATGATTTTGGCTACACTGATGATCTGGTTATCGGCAAGAGCGGAGTAGAGCTTGGTCTCTGGGGGGACGATGACCAGCGGGAGCGTTTTTTGAAGCTGATGCACGGACAGCAGAACATATCCGGGTTTGGCACAGAAATCAAAACCTGCCACGGGGAGAGCCGCACGGTGCTTTTGTACAGCAGCATAATGACTTTCAAGGAAGAAAAATGTCTGCTGATTGTGTTTTTGGATATCACCGAGCAGAAGCGAATGGAGGGCCAGCTCCGGCAGACGCAGAAGATGGACGTTATCGGACAGCTGGCCGGCGGTATCGCCCACGACTTCAACAACATGCTGACCGCTATTCTCGGCTCCGCCGAACTTATGGAACGCCGCTTAAAGGATGATCCCGCTGCGATGAAGCTGCTCGGCAACATCCAAAAGGCGGCGGGGCGTTCGGCAGACCTGACCGGCCAGCTACTCGCCTTTTCCCGCAAAGCGGAAAAAAACGCCGTACAGACCTGCATTAATACGACAATCAATGAGGTCGTTTCAATGCTGGAGCGAACCGTTGACAAGAAGATAACCCTGGAGACAAGGCTGATCGCCAATAACGCATGCGTGATCGGCGATCCGGCTCTGTTGCAGAATGCGCTGCTGAACCTGGGGGTCAACGCCCGCGATGCCATGCCGGAAGGCGGGGTTGTCACGTTTACCACCGCCAATGTCGAGCTGGATTCCGGCTACTGCGGGTCAAGCGCCTTCACCATAGCCCCCGGTCCTTACATCGAAATTTCGGTTTCTGACACCGGTACAGGGATGACGACAGAGATCATCCAGCACGTTTTTGAACCGTTTTTTACGACAAAGGGGGTCGGCAAGGGAACCGGGCTGGGGCTGGCCACCGTCTACGGCACGGTTACGGATCACCAGGGTTGTATAACCGTGTATAGTGAGCCGGGTATCGGAACGGTCTTCAAATTATATCTGCCGTTATCATGCGGGGAAAATACGCCGGCGGTCTGCAGTGAAGAGCTGATTCACGGCTCAGGCGGCGTACTGCTGGTGGATGACGAGGAGATCCTCCGCGAGGTAGGGAAAGCCCTGCTCGAAGGGCTGGGATATCAAGTCTACCTTGCAGAAGATGGTGTGCAGGCAATGGAGCTGTACGCGCGGGAAAAGGGGTCTGTTTCCCTGGTGATTCTGGATATGCTTATGCCCAGAATGGGCGGCAAAGAGACCCTCCTGCTGCTTATGGAAAGCTACCCCGATGTAAGAGTTTTGATTTCGTCCGGATTCAGCCAGGAGGGAACGGTTGACGAACTTATAAAACTCGGTGCCAAGGGTTTCCTCCAGAAGCCGTACCTCTGTCAGGAACTAGGTAGGACAGTCGCCGCGGCATTGAAGTGATGCAGGGCTACTATTGGGAAAAAAACAAGTAGAACAAGGAATACATTCGCATGACTGACATAAAACTCCCCCCTCAGAATCTCGATGCCGAAATGTCCATACTGGGCGGAATCCTGATCGATAATGACGCTATTAACCGGGTGCTGGAAAGCATCGTTCCGGAAGATTTATACCGCGAGGTGCACCGCAAGATATTTCTGGCGATGATGCAGCTCTCCGACAAACGTGAACCGTGCGATCTGGTAACTCTGACCGAAGCCCTGAAAAAAAGGGGGGAGCTGGATGAGATCGGCGGCGCCGCCTACCTGCTGATGCTGGTCGATTACGTCCCGACTGCGGCCAATATCACCTATTACTGCAAGATCGTCAAAGAGAAGTCGGTCAACCGCAAGCTGATCTCCATCGCCACCGGAATTGTCACCCGCAGCTATGAAGACCAGACCGACGTCAATGAACTGCTGGACAAGGCCCAGAAAGATCTGTACGAAATCGGCGAAAACAAGTTGCGCCCCCAGTATGTGCCGATCCAGCCGCTTATCAAAGAGGCGTTCAAAATTCTGAAGGATCTGCATAATCGTAAAGAGCATATCACCGGTGTACCGACCGGCTACACCGATCTCGACCAGATGACCGCCGGATTCCAGCCGGGCAACCTGATCATCATCGCCGCCAGGCCGTCGATGGGTAAGACTACCCTGGCGCTCAACATCGCCCAGCATGCCAGCGCCGAGAGTAAAAAGAAAACTCCTGCCGTTATCTTCTCGCTGGAGATGGGGAAGGAAGACCTGGTGATGCGTTTTCTCGCTTCCATCGCCCGTGTTGATTTGAGCCGGATGCGCACCGGGCACTTCCTCGACACCGATTGGCCACGGTTGACCAGAGCTGCAGGGGTTCTTCATGATGCCAAAATATTCATTGACGATACGCCGGCCATCAGCGTGCTGGAACTACGCTCCAAGGCGCGCCGTTTGAAGAGCGAGCACGATATCGGACTGATCATCGTCGACTATCTGCAACTGATGAAGTCCGGTACCCGCATCGAATCACGCCAGCAGGAGATTTCCGAGATTTCACAGGCTCTGAAGGCGCTGTCAAAAGAGCTGGGCGTCCCGGTCGTGGCGCTCTCCCAGCTTAACCGGGAACTGGAAAAGCGTGCCGACAAGCGACCGATGATGAGCGACCTGCGTGAATCCGGCGCCATCGAGCAGGATGCCGACGTAATCATGTTCGTCTACCGCGAATCTGTCTACTGCGAGCAGTGTCGCAAACGGGACGGTTCCTGTACGCTGGGGCATGAACGTGCCGCCGAACTGATCATCGGCAAGCAGCGTAACGGTGCGATCGGCACGGTCAGCCTGGCCTTTTTCGGCGAGCATACTCGCTTTGAAAACCTGAGCGACCGGAACGAATAGCTTTAAAACTATGGAGGCAAACATGCCGGTTCAGATAAAAAAAGGTTCCCTGGGCGGAATTCTCTCCGCCTGCAACATCATAACCGAAGGTGACATCACCGCTGCCCTGGAGCTGCAGGGACGAACCGGGGTGCGCCTCGGTGAAGCGCTGATCACTCTCGGGATCGTCACGCAGGAGGATATTGACTGGGCACTCTCCAATCAGCTCGACCTCCCCTACATCCGCCTCAAAGCCGACATGATCGACCCGGAGGCGGTGCGGCTCGTCCCGGTCGGGATCGCGAGAAAGTTCAATCTGATCCCGCTCATCAAGGCGGGGGGAGAGCTGAACATCGCCGTTTCCGACCCGCTTAACAGTGCCGCCATCACGGCGGTCGAACAGGCAAGCGGCTGCCAGGTCAATATTTCGGTGGCTTTGATCCGTGAAATCAGGGAAATGATCGAAGTCTGTTACGGCAGCAGCGAGCAGGAACGGCTGGGGTTCGACTCGAGCGCCTTTTCCGAAACAGTCCGGGAAGCCATCAACAGCGACCTGAGCGGTGGGAAGCTGCTTGGCTACCTGCTGGTCTTCATCCTGCAGAACCGGCTGTCGTCGCTCTCACTGCAGCCGGGCGGCGAAACCGTGGCCGTCAGCGGCAGACGGGGGGGTATTTCACGCCCGGTCGGTTCGCTAGCCATCACCTATTACCCCGACCTCACCCGCAAGATCCGCAAAAACGTCGGCAGCACCGTCCATGGCGAACCATCTTCCAGCGGGTTGCTGACGCTCAGCTACCGCTCTCATCCGGTCACCTTCCAGGTTGACGCCATGGCCGGCTATGGGGGAGAGTATATCACCATACGCCCGCATCTCTCTGCCTCCGTTCCGGAACGGCTCGCCGACCTCAATCTTCCAGCCGGGCAGGAGGGCGATTTTATCCGTTTGTCGCGCCGGCAGCAGGGGATCACCTTCTTTGCCTCGCGAAACTGCCGTGAGCGTGACCATTTTATCGATCTTATGCTGGAGGAGATCGATACCACCGGCAAGAATGTAATTATTCTCGGCGAAGGGGCCGGCAAAATGACCACGCGATTCCCACGGGTGGTTCTCCCGCGCGACGAATCGGAACGGGCCAGTACGATCATGAGCGCTCTCGACCATGCACCAGACATCCTGGTGATCGAGGATGCCACCGGGGGGATGCCTTTCACGGCCGCCTGCCGGGCCGCGATGCGGGGCAAGTTGGTCCTGGCCGGCCTGGAAATCCGCGGCACCTTCAATGTCCTGCGCCAGCTGCTGCTTTATCAGCAGCAGCATTACTTCCTGCCGTTTTTTGTCAACGGCCTGGTTGCTTTCAAAGGGATTCAGCTGCTCTGCCCGGAATGCCGCACCGGCCACATTCCCCCGCCTGAAGAGCTGACCGCCATGAATCTGGCGGAACAGCCGACAACCTTTTTCCGCAGCAGCGGCTGCCACAGCTGCCACCACAGCGGTTTCAGATCGAGAAAGTTCCTGACCGATGTGCTGGTTTTTGATGACGAATTGCTACAGGTATTTGAACAGTCGAGCGATGCAGCCGCCGTGGGGGATCATCTCAGAACGGCCGGTTATCATGGCCTCGAAGAAGAGGGTCTGCGCCTCCTGATGGCCGGGGAAGTTTCACCTGAAGAATACATTGCATCGGTCGTTCTTTAGTAACGGAGGAGAAAACTCATGGCACGCATTGATGCACTTTTTAATATGATGAAGGAGCAGGGAGCATCCGACCTGCACCTTTCCAGCGGCAATCCCCCCATTTTCCGTCAGCGGGGGGATATGGTGCGGCTCAACTTCAAGGCGCTGGGACATGACGAACTAAAAGCGATTCTGTTCGAAATCCTGAGCGAAAAACAGCAGGCCCACTTCAACGAAACCAAGGATCTTGATTTTGCCTATGAAGTCCCCGGCCTGGCACGATTCCGCGGCAATATCCTGATGCAGTATCGCGGCATTGCCGCCGTATTCCGCATCATCCCGACAAAAATACTTTCGGCTGACGAACTGGGACTGCCGGAAGGGGTGCGGCGCATGACCAATTTCAAGAAGGGAATGGTACTGGTGACCGGCCCGACCGGCTCCGGCAAATCGACGACGTTGGCCGGCATGATCGACCTGATCAACTCTACCCGCAAGGAGCATATCCTGACCTTCGAGGATCCGCTTGAGTTCATTCATGAGAACAAGTTGTCACTCATGAATCAGCGCCAGATCGGCGAGCACACCGAAAGTTTCACCTCGGCCCTGCGGGCGGCTCTGCGGGAAGACCCGGATGTCATCCTGGTGGGTGAAATGCGCGACCTGACGACTATTCAGCTTGCCATGAGTGCCGCCGAAACCGGGCACCTGGTCTTTGGAACCCTGCACACGAGCACCGCGGCCAAGACGGTCGATCGTATCATCGACGTATTTCCGACCGACCAGCAGGAGCAGGTCCGCGCCATGCTGGCCGAATCATTGAAGGGGGTTATCTGCCAGCAGCTGCTGAAAACAGCGGACGGCACCGGACGGGTGGCGGCACTGGAAATCATGCTCGGCACCCCGGCCATCGCCAACCTGATTCGCGAAGGAAAGACATTCCAGATCCCCTCCATCATGCAGACCGCCAAGAAGGATGGCATGCAGCTGTTGGACCAGCACCTGCTCGATCTGCTGAAAACAAAAAAAGTAAACCCGGAAGAGGCCTATCGCTGTGCCGTCGACAAGAAACAGTTTGAGCAGTATCTGACACCGGCTTAACAAGGAGATTCCATCATGAACTTCAACCACTTTGACGAAAGCGGCCACGCGATCATGGTCGATGTCAGCGCCAAGCAGCCGACCATGCGGACCGCCATTGCAGCGGCCGAAGTGCGGCTGGCGCCGAGTCTGCTGGCGGCGATCAAGACCGGCGGTATTGTCAAGGGTGACGTGCTGGGTGTTGCCCGCCTGGCCGGCATCATGGCCGCCAAACGGACGCCGGATCTGATCCCGCTTTCCCACCCGCTTGCCATCCATAACATCACGGTAGATTTCGAGATGGATGAGACGGCCGGCCTGATTACTGCCTGCTGCACCGTGCGGGCATTTGAGCGCACCGGCGTAGAGATGGAAGCGATGACCGGCGCCAGCCTCGCGGCACTGACGATTTATGACATGTGCAAGGGGAACGACAAATCGATTACGATCGGTGCGATCAGGCTGCTGTTCAAGGAGGGGGGCAAGAGCGGCATCTACCGGCGTGACGCGGGTAGTAACGACTAACGGGGAGACTGTATGCAGAGAGAACAGGCGGTACGACTCTCCGTTTTTGCAGGGGTCCTTCTTCTGGTCGCCCTCGGTGAGATGCTCTCACCCCGCCGCCCCCTGGCGGATAACAAGAGGCGGCGCTGGTTTACCAACCTTACCATGGTTGTCATAGACACCGCAGCCGTATGGCTCCTCTTCCCGGTCCTCCCCGTCGCTCTTGCGGGGGTCGCCGAGGCACGTGGATGGGGAATCTTCAACGCTGTACAGACCGCTCCCTGGCTCAAGTTTCTAATCAGCTTCCTGGTCCTTGATTTCATCATCTATCTTCAGCACGTCCTGTTTCACCATACCCCGATCTTATGGCGTCTGCACCGGATGCACCACACCGACCTTGACCTGGACGTCACCACCGGCAACCGCTTCCATCCGCTTGAAATCATCATTTCAATGCTGATTAAAATGGCGGCGGTGGTTATTCTGGGAGCACCGGCGCAGGCGGTGCTGGCCTTCGAAGTGGTTCTCAATGCGTGCAGCATGTTCAACCACGGCAATATCAAGCTTCCCGCCACATTTGACCGCCTGCTGCGTCTGGTTCTGGTCACTCCCGACATGCACCGCGTCCATCATTCGACGCTTGTGCGCGAGACCAACAGCAATTTCGGCTTCAACTTCCCCTGGTGGGATCGTCTCTGCGGCACCTATCGCCCCCAACCCGAAAAAGGTCATCTGGATATGACCATCGGTCTCAAAGAGTACCGCGATCCGCAGCGGCTTACCCTGCTCCGGCTGCTGGTCCAGCCGTTTACCTCCCCATAATTGCACCCTTGACACAGCTCCCACAAAACTGGTATGGTAACTGCATCACAATTGTTGTACCGGATAGCACATCATCGCAAGCCCCGGAAAATTTCGGGGCTTTTTTCGTATAGCCGGAGCAACCAGAAAGAAGGAGTAACATGGAGTTTCAAGAGTTTAATCTACACCCCGTCATTGCAGCAAGTATCAAGGAGGCCGGCTATGTCACGCCGACCCCGATCCAGCAGCAGGCTATCCCGACAGTCATGCAGGGACGCGATGTCATGGGCCTCGCCCAGACAGGAACCGGCAAGACGGCAGCCTTTGCTTTGCCAATCCTGCATCGCCTGATGGAAGGGCCTCGCGGTCGTGTCCGGGCCCTGATTGTGGCCCCTACCCGCGAACTGGCCGAACAGATCCATGAAGCATTCGTGACGCTCGGGAAACAGACCCGACTGAAGAGCGTCACCGTTTACGGCGGAGTCAATGTCAATCCGCAGATTCACGCACTACGCACCGGCGTTGAAATCGTGGTGGCCTGCCCGGGCCGCCTGCTGGACCATATCGGCCAGGGGACCATCGACCTTTCCGGTCTTGAAGTGCTGGTGCTGGACGAGGCCGACCAGATGTTCGATATGGGATTTCTCCCCGATATCCGCCGGATTCTGGGGCACATCCCTGCCAAACGGCAGACCCTGCTCTTCTCGGCCACCATGCCCCCCGGCATCAACAAGCTGGCTCAAGAGATCCTGACCAATCCGGTCACCGTTCAGGTCGGCAATACCGCGCCGCCGGTCACCGTTTCCCATGCCCTCTACCCGGTGGAGCAGCATCTGAAAACAGCGCTACTGCTGGAACTGCTGCAGCATACCGATACCGATTCGGTGCTGATCTTTACCCGTACCAAGCACCGCGCCAAACGCCTGGGGGAGCAGTTGGAGAAAGCCGGCTACAAAGCCGCCTCTCTGCAGGGGAATCTGTCCCAGAATCGCCGTCAGGCGGCGCTGGACGGTTTCCGTGACGGCACCTACCAGATCCTGGTGGCAACCGACATTGCCGCCAGAGGCATCGATGTGTCACAGATATCGCACGTCGTCAACTATGACATTCCAGATACCCCGGAAGCATACATTCACCGCATCGGCCGTACCGGTCGCGCTGCCAAAAGCGGCGATGCCTTTACCATGGTCTGCAGCGAGGATGCTATCATGGTCCGCACGATCGAGAAAAAACTGGGTGCGACGCTGGAGCGGCGTACGATAGACGACTTTGACTACACCATCCCCGCCCCCAAAAAAGATGCCGAATTTGCCCGCCCGCCGCGCGAACCGCGGCCGACCCGTAAACCGGCCGCTGCCAAAAGGAGTCCGGGCCCTTCAATCAACCCGTTCAAAACCGACCATCCCGGCACCAAGCCTGCAGGGCGTCCGCAGCAGGGACGACCGGCTGCCGCAGGGGGCGCGACCAAACCGGTATTCAACAGTTCCCGGCGCGGAAAATAGCGCAGCATCCTGACTTGAAGCTGAATCCACACGGGAAGACCTCCGATGTTTTTTAACTCCCGGAGGTCTCTCTCTATTTACATTAACAGGTGTATTGTTGGATTGCATTTCTGCCCATTCACAGTTAATCTGGAGTTGTCATGAAAGAGTTGCTGGAATACAAATTTTTGATCCCGCTGGTTCTGCTGCTCGGGTTTGCCCCGTTTTTACCGCAACCGCACATCGTCGAAAAGATCCGAATGCTGCTGGACGGCACACTGAAACGCCCACTCGATATCTTTGACCTTGCCTGGCATGCATGGCCGTTTCTGCTGTTGGCCTATCGGGTGGTCCTTGATATAAAAGCCGGCATGATTGCAAAATGAGTATGATGCGCGAACAATAAAAAAGGTAACTGAATCGAGGGGCCCAGAACCATGACGTTTAAGGAACTGCAAAAATCATTGGAAATACTGGGAGTTGCCGACCGGGTGACCATTAAGCAGATAAAAAGCCGTCATCGCGAGCTGGCAAAACGGTATCATCCGGATTCCGGCGGTGATCCGAATTGCGAACAGATCCGGCTGATTAATGCCGCCTATCAGATATTAAGCGACTATCTGGCAACATATCGCTTTTCTTTTTCTGAGGAAGAGTTCTATGTTCAGAACCCTGAAGAGCGTCTGAGGCGTCAGTTCATGGATGACGCCCTTTGGGGCGGTGGGCGGGAGCAAAGCGGGAAAAAATGAACCGAAAAAAAGCCAAGGAGAGCCTGACATGACAGAACGAAGAGATTTCGACGCGGCGGCGTTAAATTGGGATGAAAAACCACGTCGGGTCAAACTGGCGGCAGAGGTTGCGGAGGCCATTCAGGATAAAATCCCTCTCAAAAAAGAGTGGGACGCTCTCGATTTCGGCTGTGGGACAGGTCTTGTCACCCTGCAGCTTGCGCCTGTTCTCCGCAGTATAACAGGGACCGACAGCTCCTCCGGGATGATTGATACCCTCAATAACAAAATTCAAACGTACGGGTTTTCGAATGTACTCACGGTATTGTGTGACCTGGAGAAAGGGGATCTGCCTTCGGGAAGGTTCCACCTCATCACCAGTTCCATGACACTGCATCATATCAAGGAGATTGTTCCACTCCTCAAATCTCTAAAAACGCTGTTGCACCCCGGTGGCTGGATCGCGCTGGCTGACCTGGAATTTGAAGGTGGCAGCTTCCACGACGATCCGACCGGCGTATTCCACCACGGTTTCAGCACTGAAGAGCTTGCTGAGATGCTTGCAAAGGCGGGCTACTCTTCAATTTCAATCAATACAGCCGCAACGATTGTAAAAGGAGATCAGACCTTCCCGGTGCTGTTGGCAACGGCCCAGGTAGAGTAACAGCCTCTGCCGTAACACACGGGGGTTGGCAAGAGAGCCATTGGACCTAATTGAGCCACACGATCTAATCCGGGAACCATTGCATGGGAATTTCGAAACACCATTCCGTCGTTACAATGCCGCAAACAGAACATCCGTACCCTTCGATCCTCTCTTTCCTGAGCATGCGGTTCCCCGCCATCCCCCGGGAGACCTGGGAAAAACGGATTTCAGAGGGAAAGGTTCTTGACGAAAAAACCGGACCGATAACGCTGGATTCCAGATATACCCCCTTGAACCGCCTCTTTTATTTCCGCGAAGTCAGCTCTGAGCCGGACATCCCTTTTGCTGAAAAAATCCTGCACCTTGACGACGAGATTCTGGTCGCCTGCAAGCCGCATTTCCTTCCGGTGACCCCAGGTGGACGCTATGTAAACGAATGTCTGCTGAACCGTCTGCGGTCCAGTACCGGCATCGAAGACCTGGTGCCGCTTCACCGCATCGACCGCGAAACGGCCGGATTAGTTCTCTTTTCCGTCAATAAAATCAGCAGGGGGCGGTACGGCACCCTCTTCATGAATGGCCACGTTGAAAAAACCTATCAGGCACTCGCAGCGTGCCTGCCGACTCAGGAAACAGCTTCATGGGATGTCGAGAACAGAATAGAGCGGGGAAAACCGTGGTTCAGGATGAGGACGGCACCCGGCAGAGTAAATGCGCGTTCGGCAATCAATCTGGTGGAGGTCAAAGAAGGTCGGGGCCGTTTCATCCTCCACCCGCTGACCGGCAAAACCCACCAACTGCGGCTCCATATGAGCGGACTCGGCTTCGGGATACTGAATGACCGATATTATCCGGAACTGCAGGACGAATGCCGGGACAACTTCGGCACCCCGCTTCAGCTCGTCGCTCAAAAGCTTCGCTTCAAGGACCCCCTCAGCGGCAGGATCAGAGATTTTACATCCGATCGCGAACTGCTATGGTAGCGGTGCGGCTACTGTTTTGCAAGGACAGGACGTCCGAAATGGTTTCCTTGCGCCCAGTCTATTTCCAGATCACGAAGAATATCAGCGGTCTCGGCATCTTCGACAAATTCGGCTACGGTGATCAGCTCCAGATCCTTGGCGATATCACTGATTCGTCTGACAATCTGCCTGACGCGCTTGTCTTTCACCTGCTTGATCAGGCTTCCTTCAATCTTGAGAAACGACACCGGGAGGTCGGCAAGATACTGAAATGAGGAATAGCCGCTGCCGAAATCGTCAATAGCCAGGCGCATGCCGAAATCAATGAAAGGGGCCAGCTTGGCTCTGACCGCACTCATGTCACCAAGCAGTTGCCGTTCCGTAATTTCCAACACCAGCGGCTTGGTGGGCCCCATATCCACTCCGCAAGATACGCAAGCCGCCTGAGCTTCAACAAACAACTCCTGAATAATGCTCTGATGGAGCAGAAGGTCGGCTGAAATATTAACAAAATGGATTATATTATTGCCACCGGCAGCAATATTACCTGCACAGTGGTTCATGGTTTGTTTGATGATCTGATAATCCACCAGGTGGGTCAGCTGCAGCTCCATCGCCGCCGGAATGAAGTCATTAGCCACAATGACAGTGCCGGATTCATCGATTAATCTGGCTAACGCTTCTTCAGCAACCAGCTTTCCGGTTTTCAGCTCTACAATCGCCTGATATGCCGGCAGCAGCCTGTTGGTTTCTATGGCGGTATAAAGTTTCGCCGCGATAGAATAAACCTCCCGCTTGTCCTTGGCTTCCACCACGCGGTTTCGTCCGGATTTTTTTGCTTCATACAGCGCGGCATCTGCAGCCTTCAACAAAAATTCCGGCGTATCACCGTCACGCGGATAGGTCGCAATCCCGATGCTTGCGGATGTCTTGATGTGCAGTGTATTAAGCTGAATTGAAAACTCTTCAATTTTTTCCCTTAACCGTTCAGCAATATTGAGTGCTCCCTTCTCATCGGTATCGGGCAGGATAGCCAGAAACTCCTCCCCTCCCCACCTGCTCAACCAGTCGCTGCTGCGCAATGTTTTCTTTGCAATATCGCTGATACCGAGCAGAAAACTATCGCCAATATCATGGCCATAATTGTCATTGAGCATCTTGAACCGATCCAGATCAATGAGAATCATGCTGAAAGGCTTTACCGATCTTTTTGCGCACGCATACTCACGGTTGAGAATCTCTTGTAAAGCCCTCCGGTTAAGAAGGTTGGTCAAGGGATCAACTGCAGCCATTTCTTCCAGCGACATCTTCATCCTGGCCTGATTCAAAGCGACGGTAGCCAACTGGGCAAAGGCGATAAAAGGTTCCAGCCCGATCTGTTCAAAGTAATCCTCGCTGTCGGCAAAGAGCACAACCAGCCCTCTAAAGGGATGATCCGGGTCGCCGATCGGCAAGGTCAATCCTTCCTTAAAACCGTAGCGGAGCGCATTTTCACGCCACTTCCCGAAGCTTGGATCAGAATGTACTTTTATTAATACAGGTTCATTTTTTGCAAGTGAACGCCTGCTGGGGCAGTTCATCTCTTCCGGGGAAAGATCAAGCACCACCTCCCGGGCATATTCAACAGCCTTTCCTGCAGAATAAGAGGGTCTGATAGCTTCAGAGCCCGGGTTCCCCAGGTACATCCATGCCAGGCAGATACCGTCAGATGATGACACAAGTGCATCACAAGCGGCCCTCAACACTTCATCGGGCGTGTTTCCCTGAGCCAGGCTTTTTGTAGCCAGCAACAGAGCTTTATATATGGAGAATTTCTCTTGCAGTGATTCCATGATAGCCGACTCGATTCTGATATGGATGCCTTATCCCGGACACGGAGACGGTCCGCCCGGTAATAAGAAGCTTATTTTCCTTTACTACACCCCTGCAAGAACTATCGTCAAGGCGTTTTTGTCGCTTTGTGGGGTAAATCAAATGGCATCATTTGTTGTCAAGTGAGTCATATAGCCATGCAGCGAAGTATTTTGCGGGTACCGACATCAGCACCTCAACATGAACCCGAACAAAGATTTCCTTCCAGAATCCCGATGACATCAGTACTCCGCTTACGTGGAGTGAACTCATGAGAGTTGTCGGAAACCTTTTTTTGTGTACTTTGATCCGCTAACAGTATAGGAGACTTCTATTTATGAGAGGGAGAGACAGGCGATGGCACAGAGAATAATCGTAATAGTTCATCCACTCTGATGCATAAGGCAGAGCGATTTATCATAATCCTCCCGATTTTTTTCACCTTTCTGATCGGTTGGTTTTCATGGAGTGCTTTTAAAACAGCACCCCAGATTGCAGCAGACAGCCTCCGCGGCACGGGGCTTTCCATTGCGGCTGCCATTGAAGAACTTACCAATGTCAAACCTGCCCCAGACTCTCTTGAATTCTACAGCACACCCGATATTGCCTATTTTTATATTGTTGACCGCAAGGGACTTGTTCGCTTCCACACCAATTCCAAGTTTATCGGTACCGTTTGGAGTGAACCTGATACCTGCATTTGCAGCAGCAGCGGTATTTACGAAGAACGCAAAACAATAGCCACTGGCGAATCTATTTACCTCCTCAAAACCAGGATTCATCCTACCGGTTCGAACTGCCTGTTAACCCTGGCCTTACACACCTATCGTTCCGACCAGATTATTCGGAAAACGCACACAGGAATAGTGGTGGCCGCTCTTTTCACGCTGATACTGTGGCTGGTTACCTTTGGAATCATGTACCTGCTTCGCCGCGACAAACAGCGACAAATGGAAATGCAGCAGCTTGATGAAATGGCGCGCCTTGGTGAACTGGGCGCCGTCATAGCGCACGAGATACGCAACCCCCTGGCGGGTATCAAGGGTTTTGTCCAGCTTATCGAGACCGCCACCGACATGGAGCAGGCACGTCACTACGCCAACAAAGTTGTCCGTCAATCCCTCCGCATGGAGACGCTGGTCGATGAACTGCTCGCCTTCGCCCATGAGGATAAGCTGGAGCGGCAGCCAACCGACCTGGCGCTGCTGGTCCAGGATTGCGTGGAGATGATCCGCATGGAGGCCGATTCACGGGTAAAGGTCATCCATACTCCACATACGGCAATACATGTTATGATTATCTCTGACCGCATTATCCAATTACTGCTCAATCTGTTAAAAAACGGGCTGCAGGCAATGCCGGATGGTGGCGTACTACACGTCGAACTGCAAAGCGACAAATCCCGGGCAATCATAAGGATACGCGACTCCGGCATCGGCATCCCACCGGAGAATATCCCGCACATCTTTGAGCCGTTCTGGACCAGCAAGGCTCGGGGCACAGGGCTCGGACTGGCACTCTGCCGCAAAGTGGGACGAGAACATGGCGGTAGCCTGACGGTCGAGAGTGTCGTAGGGATCGGCACCACCTTCACCATGACTTTGCCATTAACAGATTAACAGGAAGGAAAGGACACCATGTCGGCAACCATACTGATTGCAGAAGATGATGACATATTCAGTGAACTTTTAAGCACCATACTGGACAAAGCCGGGTATACCGTCGTAACTGCGACTGATGGCGGTGAAGGGCTCCGTCGCATCCAGCGGGAGCGATTCGACCTGGTTATCTCTGACCTTAAAATGCCGGTCAGAAGCGGGCTTGAGCTGTTTCGCCTCGTACAGAGCGAGCCGAACCCTCCGCTTTTCATATTCATCACCGCCTTTGGCAGGGTGGAAGAGGCTGCTGCTGCTGTGAAAGAGGGGGCTTTTGATTTCCTCTCAAAACCGCTTAAAGATCCGGCAAGTCTGCTGAAAACGGTAAATAGAGCTCTTGAGCATGTTGCTCTGCAGCGCCTCACCCTCTCCCTGAAAGAGATTGAACAGGCGGGGCTCCCTCCGGAAGAGATGATCTTTGCCGGCAGAGCCATGGAGATCATCAGAAAGCTGGTGCAGGATGTATCTGGCACACCTTCGACAGTGCTGCTGTATGGGGAGAGCGGTACCGGCAAAGAGCTGATTGCCCGGATGATACATCTGGCCAGTCCACGGAGCGAGGCCCCGTTTATAACGATAAATTGTGCCGCCATTCCGGAAAACCTGCTGGAAAGTGAACTGTTCGGCCATGAGCGGGGGGCTTTTACCGGAGCAATTCTGGCCAGATTGGGAAAGTTCGAGCTTGCACAGGGCGGAACCATCTTTCTGGATGAAATCGGTGAGATGCCGGCACTGCTGCAGGCAAAGCTGCTCAGGGTCCTGCAGGAGCGGGTCTTTGAACGGCTGGGCGGGACAATGCAGATCAAGGCTGATGTACGTGTGATCGCCGCCACGAACCGCAACCTTGCCATTGAGGTCACCGAAAAACGTTTCCGTGAGGATCTTTATTATCGTCTCAATGTCTTTCCGATTACCCTGCCGCCACTCCGGGAACGACGTGATGCCATCGCCATGATGGTGCGTTATTTCTGTGCCCGTTTTTCCGCTGTTTCGGGTAAACGGAGAGCGGTAGGAATATCCCAGGAGGCGTTAAGGCTCTTGGAACAGCACCGTTGGCCCGGAAACGTGCGTGAGCTGCAAAACGTCATTGAACGTGGAATTATACTGGCAGAGAGAGAGATCACCCCGCATGATTTACCGGCGGAACTGCGAGAAATTCAGCATGCAAACTCAAACGGTGAAGGGATTCTTAAAAATCACGAAGAGGCTGCTATTCGAACGTCGCTGCAGGCACATCGCGGCAACCGCCGCCAGACAGCCGAGGCGCTCGGCATCTCGCTACGCACCCTGCAGTATCGCCTGAAGGAGCTTGGACTGGCCTGCAAAGAAGGAGAATAATGCCTAAAAAATCATTTTAAACACGGAGAAACGAATAATACGGAGTAAAATTGGAGAGTTACAAACAAAAGACGAAGCTTCATGGCTTACCATAAAGAACATACTGATTTACCGTTTTTAAACGTAGGGGCAAAGCAAACGTCTCACCTGCTTTGCCCTTGTTGCCGCATAGATCAAAGGCGGGCGAAGCAGATGAAACTTGCTTAGCCCCTACTCGTATTAAACGGTAAATTCCTCATCCCTTAGTGACGATACGAAAAATACCTCTCATTACCAGGGAATGAATTCCCCGGCTACCATCAATCTGTCGCTATGCGACGTAAGCAAAAAGCTACGGACAACGCTCAGTAAACACCTCCCTGTCACCCTGCCCAACTTTTCAAAACGAAACAATTCACCGGTTCCTAGGTGCAGAACCTGCATGATGTAGTGCAAATTCTGCAGGATATATCGCCCCGCAAAAAATCCACATCTTGCTAACATATTGCAATAACAGCTCTTAAATATTTGGCACACTAAGTGTAATATGTCACAAACCACCGTAACTATCGGTAATCATTGATATATTTATTTATATATCTCTGTATGCAAATAATCGCATTCAACTTGGCAACAAAAACAGGAGGAACAAAAAATGAAAAAAATTATCTTAATTACCGTAGTTGTACTGGCAGGCGTGGGTTTAGCGGGGCTTTCTCAGGCAGTTATTACAGGCTCCGGTCATGATTTAACTATTGTGGACGGATCCACGGTAACCCAGATATGTATCCCCTGTCATACCCCACATAATGCAGACACCACCATCGCTGATGCGCCACTGTGGAACCATACGGCAACCGCTGCTACTTATGAAATGTACGCGAGTGACACGTTTACTGGAACCCCCATAGGTACCGGCCCAACCGGAGTCTCAAAGCTCTGCCTTTCCTGCCATGACGGCACAGTAGCCCCTGACGCTTTCACTGGTCATACAGCCGCGATGACTAAGCTCCCTGCAACAATTGGTGCCGGTGGTTTGGGCACCGACCTGAGAAAGAGCCATCCGATCTCCTTTACTTTTGATGCAGCCTTGGTCACCGCTGACGGTGACCTTAAACTCCCGCCGGCAGGCTGGATGAACGGAACTAAGTTCGAATGTTCATCCTGCCATGACGTGCACAATAAAAATAACCTCGGTGCTATGTTGCACATAGCTAACACCAATTCCGCGCTTTGCCTGAGTTGCCACGTAAAATAGGAAGCACTCTGTAACCTTTGGCCTCAAAGGAGGCCATATCCGACGTGGTATGGCCTCTGTTATTCTCTCCCATCAAGAACAACTCCGTCATAGGATTTACACATGGAATTCAAGAACAGTTTTTTTCTCATTGCGGCCATCCTGCTGGCATCAGCCATGCTGCTAACCGGCTGCGCCTCTACTCCGCAAATCAGATCTGAATCCGTATTTTATCCGCCACTGCCCGAAAAGCCCCGCCTGCAGTTTCTGACAGCCATCTCTTCCGAAGATGATCTGACGGACAAGAAGGCCGGGTTGGACGATTTTCTCCTCGGCGGCAAGGAGACCGACAAATCGATGGGACGTCCCTATGCGGTACAAGCGGTAAAAGGGAAGATCTATCTGACCGACCGGGTCTCCAACGATCTTCTTGAAATAAATTTGCTGACCAGCACGATCAATCCGCTGCGGGCCGGTGGGCGTGGGGCGCTGCAGACACCTTCCGGCCTCTGGATAGCTGATGACGGCAGCAAGTATATTGCCGACCTCAAACGGCAGCAGGTGGTGGTCTTTGACCGGGACAACAACTTTGAAACGGTTCTGGGTAATGCGACCAGCCTGGAGCGCCCGGTTGATGTGGCGGTATATGGCGAGCGGGTGTATGTCTGCGATATGCAGAAACATCAGGTGGTGGTGTTTGACCGTATTACCGGCAAAATGTTGACCACCATCGGCAAGGTCGGTGAGAAGGAGGGAGAATTCAATCGCCCCACCCATATCACGGTTGACAGCCAAGGAAACCTGATCGTCAACGATGCTTTCAACTTCAGAATCCAGAAGTTTGCACCGGACGGAAAATTTCTGCAGATGATCGGCATGGCTGGCAGTACACCCGGCAACATGGCGCGCACTAAGGGGGTCGTAACCGACCATGACGGCAACCTGTACGTGGTCGATGCCGCCTTTGAGAATGTGCAGATCTTTAATCCGGAGGGGAAGCTGCTGCTATTTTTTGGCGGTGCCGGCCTGGAACCGGGGAGCATGTACCTGCCGGCAGGCATAGCCGTCGATTATGTCAATGTCCCCTATTTCCAGAAATACGCGGACAAAAACTTCAAACTCAAATACCTCATCTATGTCTGCAACATGACCGGAGCCAACAAGCTGAATGTCTACGGTTTCGGTGATTGGCTCGGGGAATAACCCCCGGTTATGATCAGTGTGCAGACATTTCTTTTGAACTCACCGGCAGCGCGTCACCTGAGATTGCTGGCGGTGATTCCCATTGTTCTCTCCCTTTGCGGCTGTTCCCGGCAGACCAGGCATCAAGTGCTGACGTTCTTCTTTACCGGAGTCCCTGCCCTCGAAGAGAAGCGGGCGGATCCCGCAGCCGTCATTGACCCATCTCGGAATTCTGAAAAGCAGGGCGAAAAAGCGCCTCCGAAAAACCGGAAAGCAGCTCTTCCGGGAGAAAAGGAACCGTTACCGGCACTCCCTGAAGCGCCGCGTCTGCATTCACATCCTCTCTGGGCCGGAGGCAACTGTTCGATCTGCCATGAAGGAGCTATAACGTTTGGTTTCCAGCCGATCGGGCAAGCGAAAAAAAAAGCAGCAGACAAGGTGTTTTACAGCGGCGGCGGCATGCCCGGCACGCTGCGTCACCCCAAAGAAAAGATCTGCGCGATGTGCCACACGGACAAAACCGGCCTGCGGGCGATCAAGGACAATCTCTGGCTGCATAATCCCACCGCCAGGGGGGAGTGTCTGGCTTGCCATGATGCCCACCAGAGCAAACATCGCGGGACACTGCGCAAAGCGCCGGAGCAGCTCTGCCAAGAGTGCCATCCTGCCGAGGATCTGGCGAAATTGCCGATGCATAATGACGCAAAAGAGCCCTGCCTCTCCTGTCATAACCCCCACATGGGCAAGGATCGGCGGCTGCTGACTCAGGAGTATCAGGAAGTAAAACAGGACGCCAAACGTGAACTGTAGGCTTATTACAAAGTCTGCCGGGAAAATCGGATGATCCGCACGCTGATGCAGAGCATAACGGCTTCACTGCTTTTGCTGTCACTTGTTTCCAGTGCCGGTGCGGCGGAACAGTTGAACGTAGTTGGAGTACGATCCCTGTTTGAGGATGAACTTTTCGACATGGCATATACTGTCCACACATCAAAAGAGCACTACGATGAAGCACTGAAGGTTGCCGAGCAGGCTATCAAAGCCAAACCGTCCGAGCTGGCATGGCGCAGGAAGGCGGCCAGAGCTGCCGAATCGGCCGGGCGGCAGAACACTGCCCTGGCCCATTTGCTGTATCTGGCAGAACTTGGGGATGGTACGGCGCGCCAGTCAGCCTTGCGGTTGTCCCGCAGCATGCATGAATATCAGGTGCGGCGCTATCTGCTGGAAGGGCTGTTGCTGGCTGGCGATGCTGATCCGGAGCTGTTAAAGGAGTATGTGAAGGTAAGTGAAGAGCTGGGGATGGCACGTGATGCGTATGACCTCCTTTCCTCCGGGCTCCCTTCAGGGAGTAATCACGAGCTGTTACTGAAGGAGCAGGCCCGGTTGGCCGAGTTGCTGAAAAGACCGGAAGATGCGGTCAATGCTCTTAACAAGCTGGCCCTGATCAGACCGTTAACTCCGGATGAAACCATGCAGCGGGCAGAGTATATGTTTGGCCAGGGAGACCTTGAGCAGTCGTGGCAGGCAGCCTCCATCCTGGATGCTGATAAAGAAGCGGCCACGGCCGCTGCCGCTGAACCCCGCCGCAGCTTTGCCTGGAACAGAGCTGCAGGCAGGCGGGCCGAACGCCGCTATTTCCAGATGGACCGTCCGTCGGTGGGGGCACAACTCAAGTATGAGGTAAACCAGGATGTGCGTACCGTTTCAGGGCAAAGAAGCGCGGAGAGCTCTCAAACGGCCACCGAACGACTTGAACTGTCAACCAAGGGGTTTGCGTACCACCCGGCGCTGCTGCAATTCAATCTGAAATTTTCGCCTGAATTCCAGCAGGTCATACAAACGAGAACAGAAACAACCGGTGAAACCGCTGCGAACGGCAACAGCTTCAACGCCAATTACCAAGCTAATGTCGTATTTTTGAACATAAAACCATATACAGTGACGCTTTTCGCTCATCGTCTTGAAACCCAGTCATGGGCAGCCTATACCGGCGTCAGCAAGAACTCTACCGACAGTTACGGCGCAGACCTTGCCCTGAAATACAGTCTGCTTCCGACGACAGTCGGCTTCAGCAGCAGTTCCTCCTCGCAAAGCAGCTACTATGGCAGCAGCAACGAGTTGCAGGAAGCTCACCTTTTATCGCGGCATCGAGGCATAACCGGCGACAGCAGCCTCACCTCCACCTACAGCGAGAACAAGCAGAGTACCAATAATGTGGCAAATGAAATAAAGACTCTGAACAGCACTTTCAATAACCAGTATCAGGTGACCGATGACGGCCGGATCAACCTTGCGAGTAATCTGCAGTATATGGATCAAAATTCCGTCACCCTTCGGAATAAATCATTGTTTATGATCGAGAACCTTTCCTGGCAGCACCTGAAGAATCTGCGGTCACGCTACAGCCTCAATTATCGCCAGCTTGAAACAGGAACAACTAAAGGGTCCTGGACGACACTTAACGGCAGCCTGACTCACAAGCTCTATGAAAATCTGACCACCACAGCCGGGATTACCGGGTCCGCCAACTCCTACGGCGACCGCCGGGAAAAAGCCGTGGCGGCTCTGATCAATACGGCATACCAACGCACTCTCGGCAGTTGGGGAACACTGAACCTGAATGCCGGGGTAAACTCTCTCTATACCACCAGATCCGGGGCACGTGAGACAACACAGGCCATCAACGAACCTCATACTTTGAGTAGTATGACGGAGACCTATCTTGACAGGTCAGGCATAGACACCGCTTCAATTGCTGTAACCAACAGTGACGGCACCATTATCTACGTGAGGGATGTTGACTACCGTATTGACAGCATCGGCAGTTCGGTGAGGATAAGCCGCGTGCCGCTCGGCGTCATTACCGATGGCCAACTGATCTCCGTCAGCTACCGTTATACAAGTGATGCCGCGTATGACGATATGCTGCTGACCCAAAATTACGGAGTTGCGCTTGAACTGAAGCGTTCTCTGTTTCTGGCCTATCGCTATATGAATACAAAGCAGACATTGCTCGCCGGTCCGCAGCCTGACCGACTGAGCAACGCCACCATCCACTTGGCGACGATCCGTTATGATGTTGGCTGGAGTGAGAGCGGCGCTACCTATGAAGACAACACCAGCAGCTCTGATATTGCCTACCGGCGCTGGGAGCTCGCCCAAACCATACGACTGCGCCCCAGCAACCGGTTTCAACACACTCTGCGCGGCTATTACGGAGAGACCGTGTATCGTTCGTATACGGAGCGGAAAAAGAATTCAGGGGCTACGGCCACACTGAACTGGATGCCCTATAACTGGATGCGGTTTGAAGTTGAGGGTTATCTTGAACAGGTTGACGCCACTCTCGAAAAAACTGTTAATGGCGGCGCCAGGTCAGGTCTTGAGTTGAGTTATCGTCTCTGGACAGCCAAGTTGAGTTACAAGCTTGCCGTTCAGGAAAATTCGCTGAGTGACTCCAAACGTACCAACCAGCAGTTACAGCTGGAGCTGAGACGGACGATGTGGTAGACGTCCCGATCGTGAGGAATATGTATGCCCAGCCATAACAAAACTTTGCTGATCTGCCTGCTGCTGCTCTTTGCGGCCGCCTCTGCCGGGTGCACAGGAGCGCAGCAGCGGTTGAGAGAACCGGCGATGACCCCTCCGGTATGGCCGGGTGATGGTGAAATGCCGCGAATACGCTATCTCAGCAGCTTTACCCAGCCGGAGGATCTGCAGATCCGGCAGGGGATGGTGTCACGTATCTGGGACTACGTCGTTGGCGCTCAAGAACGTGGCCTGGTGGCGCCACAGGGGGTTACCGCCGATGCGGACGGCACGATCTATGTGGTTGATGCAGCACTCAAAACCGTACAGATCTACAACAGCAGCAGAAATAAATTCAGGGTGGTCCCGGACGACGACCATCTTTTTGAAACACCGATACATGCCGTGGCAGACGAAGAAACGGGGCGTCTCTACGTCACCGATTCTGCCGCCGGCGCGGTCAGATCTTTTGCTCTGTCTGAAACCGGATCAGCGGGAGAGTTCGGCAAGGGGGAGCTTGAACGTCCCACCGGCATCGCACTCAACAAAAGGACGAACGAACTGCTGGTCCTTGATACCCGGCACGCAGCGGTTTTCCGCTACAACCGCCACACCCTCCGGCTGATCGGGCGTTTTGGTTCTCGCGGCACCGCTCAAGGTCAGTTTAACCACCCCACCGCCCTGGCGGTAAACAGCACCGGCGAGATTCTGGTGAACGATGCCCTGAATTTCAGGATTCAGGTTTTCTCTCCGGCAGGTGAATTCCGTCACGCTTTTGGCAAGGCCGGCGACAGTCCCGGCTATTTCAATCGCCCTAAAGGGGTAGCCGTGGACAGCGACAACAATATCTATGTGGTGGATACCCTTTTCGACAATGTCCAGATTTTTGATGCAGAGGGGAAACTTTTGCTCTCATTCGGCCAGGCCGGCCAGGGAGCGGGGGAGTTCTGGATGCCGACCGGCATATTTATTGACCAAAACGACCGTATCTATGTCGCCGACACCTACAACAAACGGGTTCAGACCTTCCAGTATCTGAAACAGGCGGGGCACAAATGAACACTATTTTCATCAGAGCTGGAATACTGTGGGGAGCGGCCTTCGTGGCGTTCGTCACCGTTCCCGCACATGGTAAAAGCATTGTTGACAGCATGCATAATCTCTCCATCAGCGGTCCGGGTGCGGTAAAGGCGACGACCCAAACCGAGATATGCATCTTCTGCCACACACCTCACAACGCCCGCCCTGACATTCCGTATCTCTGGAACCGGCTGGACCCGGCAGGGGCATATACACCCTATGCCAGTACCACGCTTAAGGCTGCCGTTGGCCAGCCGACCGGCACGTCCCGGCTTTGCCTTTCCTGTCATGACGGCACCATTGCACCCGGCGCGGTACTCTCTCAGACAGCGGTAATGCCGTTTACCGCCTCAATGAGCGGGCGCAGTTCAAACCTCGGCATCAATCTGGCTGATGACCACCCGGTTTCCTTTGATTACAGCGCTGCTGCAGCATTAAACGGCCAGCTGAAAAGTGCGGCTTTGCTGCCGTCCAATGTGCGCCTTGATGCAACCGGGCAGATGCAGTGTACCGCCTGTCACAACCCCCATAACGATCAATACGGAAAATTCCTGGTCATGTCAAACCTTGGTGCGGCGCTCTGTGTCAGCTGCCATAGCAAAACCAACTGGAGCGGAAACAGCCACGCAACCTCCCCCAAAACCTGGAACGGCACCGCTCCTGACCCATGGCCTTCCTCAAGTTATACTACTGTAGCTGCTAACGGCTGCGGCAACTGTCACCGCCCCCACAACGCTGCAGGGGAGCAGAGACTGCTGAACTATGCCGTGGAGGAAACCACCTGTCTGGTCTGTCACAACGGCAACGTCGCTACTAAAAATATCAGCGCCGACCTGGCCAAAATATACCGGCACCCGGTTGACGCCTTCACCGGTTTCCACGATACGGCGGAAAATTACGCCGGCACCGTCAGCAAGCATGTTGAATGTGTCGACTGCCATAACCCCCATCAGGTGGTAAACAGTAGTAGTACCGATCTGGCGCCTTGGGTCCCCGGCATACTGAAGGGGGTGCCGGGGGTTGATTTATATACCAATGCCTATATCCCCTCAGCCACCTACGAATATCAGATCTGCTTCAAGTGCCATGGTGCTCTGATCAACAACGTACTAACCACCCCCCCGCCCATCACCAGGTCTTGGCCTACCACGAGGGATAACCGCACAAAGTTCACCGGCGTGTCCTTCCACCCGGTGGTGAATCCGCTGAACAAGATAAGCGACAACATGCTCGTTGCACCATGGGCAAAAGGCTCGATGCTACACTGCACCGACTGCCACGGCAGCGACTCAGGCGGAGCAAGGGGCTCCCACGGTTCGATCTACCCCTTTATCCTGGTCGCGGAGTACAAGACCTCCGAATTATTGCCAACTTCAGCTACGGCTTATCTTACAGATTCTGCACTCTGCTTCAAGTGTCACAGGGCGGATACGCTTTTTGGCTCTACTGCCAAATTTCCACAGCATAGAAAACATTTGAACTCTACCACCGGAACAAACGAACGCTGCTCCTATTGCCACGACCCCCACGGCAGCCCCTACCCGGGCATGATCAACTTTGACATGCGACCGGGGATAGTTAGCCTGAGCGGTGGAAAACCGATACAACTCATATATGTAGCGGGTCAGTTGGGTAATAAGAACACATGCGTTCTTACCTGTCATGGGTATGTCCACGGCTCGTAACCAGCAATTGAACAGATTAAAGCCGGTTTACCTGCAACATATGAGAACATCACGGAGGAGTAACTTTATGTACAGAATCAGGCCATGTACGTCGTTGTTGGCGTCAGCAAGCTGCACCGCCAGTACCGTTCTGTTGTTTTTAGCGTTGTCTGCAGCGCACTCCGAGGCCGGGTCAGGTTTTTCGCTGTCGGAAAAGCAGGGCTGCGTGTCTGCGGAATGCCACCCCAAGATGGGAACCGATAAGTATGTTCATGGCCCGGTAGCCACCGGAAACTGCACCTTCTGCCACAAACAGGACAAGAAAGAGCGGCATGAATTCAAGCCGATTTCCGATGTGGCATCCCTCTGTTATGCCTGCCACGACAAGCTGCATCTGGGACCGGTGGTACACAAACCGGTGAAGGATGGCAACTGTACCGGATGCCACAGCCCGCACCAGTCGGGGCACAACTTCCAGCTGTTGGGAGCGGGACAGGATCTCTGTTTTGTCTGCCACAAGAAAACTATTTTAAGCGGCAAAGTCAAGCACAGTCCGGTAGCGAGCGGTGAATGCAGCAACTGTCATGGCCACCACTCCGGCAGCTTCCCCAAGCTGTTGTCCGGTAATGGCAATGATGTCTGCTACACGTGCCATACGGATAAACAGAGCGAATTTTCAGCCAAACCGCATATCCATGCACCGATGAAGAGCGGTTGCGTGCAGTGTCATAATCCTCACAGCAGCGATTACAAGTATGTGCTGATCGGAGAGCATACCAAAGGGGTATGTTTTGTCTGCCACAAGGACAAACATAAGGAGATTGCGGACGCCACCGTCAAACATGGCGGTCTTGAGCTGGAAAACGGCTGCATGGCCTGCCACTCCCCCCATACATCGGCTTTTCCGAAACAGTTGGCTATGGCGCCGATGGATCTTTGTCTCAGCTGCCATGATCGTGACTATGTCCATGCCGACAAGAAAACAGCCGATATGAAGGGATTTTTAGCCCAGAACAGGATTACCCATGGTCCGATCAAAGACAAGGACTGCTCAGGCTGCCACAACACCCACGGGTCGAGCAGCTTCAGGATCCTGAGAGGTAACTATCCGCCGGTTTTCTATGCCAGATTCAATCCCGAAAACTACAAACTCTGCTTCAACTGTCACAACGATACCCTGGTGCAGGATGCCAAAACAACCACCCTTACCGGTTTCCGTAACGGCGACCAGAACCTGCACTACGTTCACGTCAATAAGTCTCCCAAGGGGAGGACCTGTCGCGCCTGTCATGACGCCCATGCCACCAATAACCCGAAGCACATCCGGGATACGGTCCCCTTTGGCGCGTGGCAACTGCCGGTTGGACTGGTAAAAAACAAGAGCGGCGGTTCCTGTCTGCCCGGCTGCCATCAGGAGTTTAAATATGATCGTGACAAGATGGTGAAAAACAGATGATTCGGCTCTTCAGGATATTGTTCCTGTGTCTCGCTGTTGCCGTCGCAGCCGCCCCTGCAGCTGCAGGCCCGGCTACAGAGAATCAACCACATGGCCAACAGACGGCCGGACCTGATCATAACGGCACAATCGGCAAGGCCCTGGCTTTAGTGCAGCAAGGAAAACCTGATGAAGCGGAACAACTGCTGCTGCAGGCCCTGGCGCTGACCCCGGATCCTGCAGAGGTATATTATCAGCTTGGCCGGGTCTACGAACAGCGCGGCGACAGCGTGAAGGCCATTGCCGCTTTCAAGGAAGGAATCAAAATCCATGAGCAGGGGAGACGCACAAGCCGATGAGAAGATTTGCCTGCAATACCAGATCGCTTGCCGTCCGTCTGATGCCGCTATGGGTTTTGCTTGTCCTGTTAAACACCTCCATTTCATCATCTGCCCTCCGTTCGCTGGAGGTGGGAATGGAGGTTCCGGACTTTACCCTGAATGACCTGAATAAAAATACGCAAAAGCTTTCAGGTCTCAGGGGAGAAAAGTTGACGGCGGTACTGTTCTGGGCAACCTGGGGAGACAACTCGAAAAAAGCCCTGCGGCAGATGCAATCCCTTCATCAGAAATATAAAGATGCCGGGTTTTCGGTCATAGGCATCAACGTCGACAAACAGGAGGTAACAGAAGAAACCTTGACTAACATAAAGGGAGTTGCCGCCTCACTGAATATCACCTTCCCCCTGCTGGTTGACCGGAGACTTGCAACATTCAACAACTACGGCATTATCGCCGTTCCGAGCACGGTTATTCTCGACAGGAACCGGGTCATTACCTATGAGCTGTCCGGGTTTCCATTAATGGGAGCCGACTCCTTGAAGCTGTTTGTCGAAAGGGTCGTAGAGAACAAAAACAAACCGGCTCAAATCGCCGTAACCGGCTATCAACCGGATAAAAAGGCGGTGCGACTCTGGAATATGGGAACCAGTTCACTGAAATCTGAGCGAACCGCCAAAAGTGCCAGGACGTGGTTTGAGAAGGCCATTGCAGCCGACCCCTTATTTACCCTCCCCTATCTGAGCCTCGGCGAGCTGTACTACAAACAGCACGACCTGATCGAAGCCAAGAGACAGTTCGAGCTGGTGCTGCAAAGAAAACCGGATCATGCCATTGCCCTCTGTGCGTTGGGACAGATTTTACTTGATGAGGGAAATCTGCCCGGCGCAGAGCAGAAACTGGCAAAAGCTGTGCAGGCTGATGAGGCCTATCTGCCCGGCTACTATCTGCTTGGTCTCCTGAAAGGGAGGCAGGGAGATGTGGCCGTGGCCCTGCAGTGGTTCAAGCGTGCAGAGGAGATCAATCCGGGGGATTACAGGATCTTTGTCCATAAAGGGATGATGTATGAAGAGCGTAAAGATCTGCCGGCTGCCTCAGCCGGATATAAGAAAGCGCTGGAACTGATCACGGGACAGCTATGAGACTATTATTAATGAACAAACTGATCAGCAGCATTGTCACCGCCACCTGCCTGTTTTTTATGGCCGGAAGCCTCCACGCTGCGACGCTCCGTGTGCTGTCACCGGCAAACAACAGTTTTGTTGAACACGAACTGCTCAACATCGTGCTGTCGCTCCAGGATGGGAACGCCACATCCGTTAAGGCTGTTGTAAACGGCAAAGCCTATACGAAGGCCGTAGCTGAAGGCGGCAGCAGCAAAATCGTCTGTTTCGGCGTAACGCTGGTCAATGGCTCAAACAGGATTGTCATAACCGCTGCAAACGATTCCGGCGAAATCGGCAAGAGCATTTTGTCCATCTATCTTCGTTCCAGACTTTCCAAGCCTCACCAGCAGCCTCCGGCAGGGTTCCAGCGCTACTATTTCCATCTGCCCGCGAACGAAGGTGCCTGCGCTCCCTGCCACCGCATGGAACCTCATCTGAATGATCTGCACCCTGCAAAGCCGGAAGAGTCTCCCTGTTATCAATGCCACAAACGTAAGGACAACAGCGCCTACAAACATAGGCCCGTCTCAGCGGGGGCTTGCTTCAGTTGCCACGAAGTTGTTACCGGGAAACGAAAATATACCACACCGAAACCTGAGCAATCGATCTGTTTCCTTTGCCATAGTACCCAGCAAAAACGCTGGAAAAACAAAAAAGTACACCATGGTCCCACAGCCGTCGGTAACTGCAGCGTCTGCCACGACCCTCATGGATCGGATTGGCCTTCCTTTATCTATATGCACCCGACAGACCTCTGCCTCAACTGCCACAATGACAAAAAAAGTGGTCTCCACGTCATTGCCGGTTTTTTTGCCAAGGGACATCCGGTCAGGGGAGATAAAAACCCCCTGAAACCTGATCGTCCGTTTTCCTGTGCCGGTTGCCACAATCCCCACGCAGGTGACACCCAAAGTCTGCTTAACAAGGAACGGGGCAACAATAGCGCCTATTGTCAGACCTGTCACAAGCTGTGATAAACGGACTTCTTTTTGAACTATATATCGAGGGCGATTATTACGTAGCAGAACCCACACCGTGGGGAATTCGATGGAATGAGAGGGTTTATGCAAAAAACACGATGTATCAACGGTAAGAAAATTCTGGTTGGAATGGCTATTGTTCTGGCGTTTGCCGGCGTGTCTCATGCCGCACAGCAAGGTAATAAATCCGCCACCGTTACCATACCTCCAACGCCTGAACTATACTCAAGCGAACCGCAACCGTTAACGGCTGTCCAATGCGCCCAGTGCCACCCAGGCCTGTTCAAAAACCTTAAAAACGAGGGTGGGCGCCACCGCTTTGCCTGCCAGAACTGCCATAATGTCTTTCATGCCTACAGTCCACGTAAGGCCAACTGGGATCAGATTATGCCCACATGTTCATCCTGCCATACAGCCCCGCATGGGGCGAAGATCACTAACTGCACCGCCTGTCACGCCAATCCCCACGCGCCTAAAAGCATGGCAAGCAATACACAGCTTACGGCAGCATGCTATGATTGCCACGGCACTGTACGTGATGAACTTGTAAAATATCCGAGCAGACACTCTAAACTTCCCTGTATGACCTGCCATACTTCACATGGTTATAAGCCGTCATGTTTCAACTGCCACCAACCGCATTTTAAGGGGCAGGCACTGTCAACCTGCCTCCCCTGTCACCCGGTTCATCAACCGCAAAACATCAGGTTCAGCGCAAAGGAACCGTCAAATACCTGCAGTTCCTGCCATGCCAAGGCATATACCAACCTGGCGAAAAGCACCAGCAAGCACAATGCCCTGGCCTGCGTAACCTGTCACAAGGATAAACATCGCTTTATTCCGCAATGTACCGACTGTCATGGGAAACCGCACACTGAGACAATTCATGACAAATATCCGAAATGCCTCAGCTGCCATATCGATGTTCATGACATGCCTGTTATGTCGAAAAAATAGTTCCAATAAAAATGAGCCGGTATTAGGGGGGTGCCGGTCGCCTCTATTGTAACGGGAAAAAACCTGGACAATATAATATACATGGACATCCGTCAAAAGCCGTAACATGTTAACCCTATTCTTGCTGTAAGGAGGAACGATGATGAATATGATATCTCATGCAAAAAGGTTGTTTCTGGCATCTGTACTGGTGTCGGCTCTTAATGCCGTCGCTTTTGGTGCCGGGCCTGTACCAGTACCTCAACATCAACAAAACCCGGTTCTCGGTAATGCGGACTGCGTGAAGTGCCATGCCGCCGCGACTGCTGACATCGCTGCCAACGGTGGTGCACACAAGACTAACGTTACCTGCCAGGATTGTCATAACGGCCATCCGCCAGCCGTTAAAAATATTATCCCGTTGTGTTCGCAATGTCACAGCGGCAAGCCACATTACAAACTGGCCG
Organism: Desulfuromonadaceae bacterium; assembly: GCA_028683435.1. GTDB lineage: Bacteria > Desulfobacterota > Desulfuromonadia > Geobacterales > Pseudopelobacteraceae > JACRCG01. The sequence continues at coordinate 53,181 of JAQUIG010000013.1, forward strand.
ACTGTCAGCGCTGTCACAGCAACCCTCACACCCCTAAAGCCACCAAGCTGGCCAAAAACATAACCGACGAGTGTGTCACGTGTCACTCTCAGCAGATCGTCAAACTCAGGCAGTTCAAGAGCAAGCACACCAGTCTTGCCTGCACCTACTGCCACAACGTTCATGGAAGAATTCCACCCTGTACTCAGTGTCATAAACCGCATAGCGCCGACATGGTGGCAGCTGAATGCAAGCGGTGCCACCAGGCGCATATGCCGACGGTAATCACCTATAAATCAGATACTCCCAACAGGAATTGCGCCTCCTGTCACAAAAAAGCGTCTGATCTGCTTTTATCGACAGACGCGAAACACAGAGATGTGAATTGTGTCACATGCCATAAGGACAAGCACAAGATGACGCCGACCTGTCAAAGTTGTCACGGCACGCCTCATCCGGCCGGCATGCTGGCCCGCTTCACCAAGTGCGCAGATTGCCATAGCATCGCTCACAGCCTGAACCGATGGGAACCAAAGGCCGCCGGCAAGGCCGCAACGCTGAAGCCCAAAAAAAGCATTAAATAAGTACTCTAAAAGTCCCCCTCCAGTCATTGAAGGGGGACTTTTAGAGATAATGAATATCCCGTCTAAAGCAAACAGAAAACACCACACACTACAGGCAGGGATCTCCCATGAATTCTAAGAAGAAGCTGCTGGTGATTGACGATGAACCGATAATACTTGAAGGGGTTCGCAGAATTCTTGAGCCCGGATCGTATCATGTAGAGACATTTGCCAGCGGCGTTGCTGCTCTGGAGCGGATTAAACAGGAAACATTCGATCTGGTGATCACTGACCTGAAGATGCCAGGTATGGGCGGTCTGGAAGTATTGAAAGCGATCAAGGAGAGCCAACCGGACCTGCCGGTGATCTTCATAACGGGGTATACCTCGGTAGACGGCGCCGTAGAGGTCATGAAACTGGGGGCAGTGGATTATATCGCCAAGCCGTTCACTCCGGAAGAGATGCTCTGCACCGTTAAACTTGCCCTGGAACAGCGGGTGGTTGCTCTGGAGGATCTTTATCTCCGCAAGGAACTGCTGGATACGGAGGGTTTTGACCAGTTCGTGGGGAAAAGCCCGGAGATGGTCAAGGTCTATCGCCGGATCATGCAGGTGGCACCCACCGACAGCACGGTGCTGATTACCGGTGAAAGCGGTACCGGCAAGGAGCTTGTGGCCAAGGCCCTCCACAAGCATAGTGCGCGGCGTGAAAACTCCTTTGTGGCGGTTGACTGCACCTCACTGGCGGAAAGCCTGCTTGAATCGGAACTGTTTGGCCATACCAAGGGTTCTTTTACCGGGGCCATACAGACCAAAACCGGGCTGTTCAAGGTTGCTGAGGGTGGCACCCTGTTTCTGGATGAGGTATCCAACCTGAGCCATACCACCCAGGCCAAGCTGCTGCGTGTACTGCAGGAACGGGAGGTGACCCCGATCGGCGGTACCAAACCAATCCCGATCAATATCCGCCTGGTAGTTGCCACCAACCGGAATCTGCGCGATATGGTTGCAGAAGGGACCTTCCGGGAAGACCTTTTCTTCCGCCTGAACATCATTCCGATGGGCCTCCCCCCGCTGCGTGAACGGAGTGGAGATATCCCTCTTTTGGTTGCGCATGCGGTTCGTACCGTGTCTGAAGAGCTGGGCAAGGAGATCAAGGGGGTCACCGCCGGGGCGATGCAGGTTCTGCAGAACTACAATTTCCCAGGCAATGTGCGGGAGCTGGAAAATATCATCGAGCGGGCGGTCGTGTTGGCAGAGGACAATCTGATTACCCCTGAGGATCTGGAGCTGAACCAAGGTTCAAAGGAAATTTATGCAGACCTGCATAGTCGCAGAAATCGCAGAGCCGATGACTTAAAATTTAACTACTTACGGGACTACACATCAGTGCCGTTGTGTGTGGAAGATCTCAATGATATCAAGCGACAACTGCGTGAACATGTGACGGAGAATGTGGAAAAGGTATTTGTTATAAGTGCATTGCAACGTCACCGGGGTAACGTCACTCGAGCTTCTGAAGAGACCGGCATGCTCCGTCCCAACTTCCAAGCTATGATGAAAAAAATCGGCATATCCTCAAGGGATTATGCTGAACTTAGATCGCCTGCGCTCACTGTTGCCTCGCCGCTTTTCGCTGATCCAAAGGCTGCTGGTTGACCCGTTCTTTACACCCAACAGGTACGACCGTTATCATCCGACTGCCGCAGCCACACCATGAACCGGCAGCCGATGCCCAGCTATAACCATAAACAAGTAAAATCACCCTTAATTTATTTTATGAGCAGCACTCCTGCCGAGAGACTATGTCCATCAAACAGTTTGCCATACAGATCCTTACCCCGTTCAAGACCGTCCAGCTTTACGCCTGCATCGGC
>JAQUIG010000058.1 GCA_028683435.1 Desulfuromonadaceae bacterium
ATGAAACATCTTGTACTGCACAATATAGACTGCGATGCCGGCAAAGTAGCCGATCAGAGCCAGGCCGCTGATGCGCTTAACGTACCAGAAAAAGTGGATCTTCTCAAGTCCCATGGCAGCCACGCCAGCTGCAGAACCGATAATCAGGATCGAGCCGCCGGTTCCGGCGCAATAGGCCATGAACTCCCACAGGAAGCTGTCGGGCGGGTACTGAACCATGCTGTACATCCCCATCGATGCGGCCACCAGCGGCACGTTATCGACGATGGAGCTTACCATACCTATTATGGTAACGATAACGTCTTCGCGCCCAACGGTCTTGGTCAGCCAACTGGCCAGATTACCGAGGATATGGGTATGTTCCAGAGTGGCTACTGCCAGCAGAATACCGATGAAGAAAACGATCGAACCCATGTCGATCTGGCGCAACGCTCGAACTATTGTCAGGCGCTCCTTATCCTCTTCTTCTTTTTTGCTGTGGAGGAGTTCACCGGCCAGCCAGATAATTCCCAGACCGAAGAGTATCCCCATAAAAGGGGGGAGATGGGTAATAGTCTTAAAGATCGGTACGGCTACCAGTGCGCCGAGTCCCATACAGAACATAAAACTCTGCTCAAAGGGGGTGGTCTCTGTGTGAAAACCACACTCCACCGACCGGGGCGGGCTGACAACTTCACGTCCCTTGAGGAACCAACTGGTAATTGCCAACGGCACGATCATGTTGACCAATGACGCCAGGAAAACACCCTTTATGATGGCTAGGGAAGTGATCTGCCCACCGATCCAGAGCATGGTTGTGGTGACGTCCCCAATCGGGCTCCAGGCGCCACCGGCATTGGCGGCAATAACGATGATCCCGGCAAAGAAGAGGCGGTCGTCATGCTTGTCCAGCAGCTTTTTGATAAGGGATATCATGACAATGGTGGTGGTCAGGTTATCCAGCATGGCGCTGAGGAAAAATGTGACAAAACCGATCATCCACATCAGTGTCGAGAGCTTGGTGGTCTTGATGCGGGAGGTGATGACCTCGAAACCGTTATGAGCATCGACAACTTCAACAATAGTCATCGCGCCCATGAGGAAAAAGACGATCTGGGCTGTGCTCATCAGTGATTCGCCCAGCTGTTCACTCACCAGATGGTGATCGCCGGTCGACATGGCGTAGACCGTCCAGAGCAACCCGGTGGCAATCAGGGCCGTGGCTGATTTATTGACCTTGAGCGGGTGTTCCAGGGCTATTGCGGCATAAGCCAGGATAAAGATAACGACAATGGCGGTGAGCATGGGTAGATTCTCCCGATAAGGTCTCGATTACAATCGATTACTGAATATTTTTCTTGAAATAGCCGAACATCGACAGGTCCCCGATGCGTCCGATTGATGCGTACGGATCGTTCGGGTCGGAGGGTGGATTTCGCAGCGCGTCACCGATAATCATACCGCCGATTGCGCCGTAAAGCAGCGCCGCACCGCCGCCGGTGAGGAGAATATTCATATCTGTGCCGATGCCGACTCCGGTAAAGAGCAGACCGGTAGTCAATCCTACCGAGCCGAGCACGATGGCCCCGAGTTTTTTGTCACCGGTTTTCTGCACCGCCCACCCGCCAACAGCCCATGCCATCATGGAGTAGACCGCAAAACCACCCATTCCCCAACGGGCGGAAAAACTGTCCATTAGTCCCATCATTGATATGGCCGACGGTATGACATTGGAAGTAAGACTCAGACCGGCAAACGACGCCAGCAGGACAGCACCAACGGCCCGAAACCTGATGCCCATGATGAACTTCACTACAGCGGCATTAAAATTGCGGATCATTTTAAGAATCATATTTTCCCTGCTCTCTATTACTGTGGTCGTTGCATTCATACCATAAACTCCTTTGGGTGAATACTTGATTTTACAAAAAACCCTCCCCCCGCAAAGGGGGAGGGTAACAGCCAACGAGATCAGTGAGCTGAAGGTGGAACAACCAGCTTGCCGGGGTAACGCAGGCTTCCAACCAGATCCTGAATCTCCTGCGGAGGCTCAGGTGTGAACTTGCCGACCACATACATGACGATGAAGTTCAGGGCGGCGCCAACCGTGCCGATCCCTTCCGGTGAAATGCCGAACCACCAGCCATCCTTGTTGTTAACGGCAGGATTGACAAACTTGAAATAGATGATGTAAGCGGCAACAAAAACGATACCGACAGCCATACCGGCCAGCGCACCTTCCTTGTTGGCCTTCTTGTTGAATATCCCCATGAGGATGCACGGGAAGAAGGATGCCGCCGCCAGACCGAAGGCAAAGGCGACCACCTGCGCCACGAAGCCTGGGGGGTAAATACCGAAGAGACCGGCAATGCAAACGGCAACACCGGCTGCGCCACGCGCCCACCACAATTCGGCACTCTCAGACATATTCGGTGTCAAAATCCCCTTCATGAGGTCATGCGAGATAGCTGCTGAGATAACCAGCAGCAGTCCGGCCGCGGTGGAGAGTGCGGCAGCCAGGCCACCGGCGCCGATCAGACCGACGACCCAGTTGGGAAGTTTGGCGATTTCAGGATTGGCCAGAACCATGATGTCCTGGTCGATCTTGACTTCGTTTTTACTCTTGGGATCATCCCAGGCGCCTTTGGCAATTGTCATGATGCCGTCGCCGTTCTTGTCTTGAAATGCGACCAGTTTGGTTTTTTCCCAGTTTTTGAACCAGGATGGAGCAGCTTCATACTTTACGTTGTGTACCGATTTGATAAAGTTGGTACGGGCAAAAACAGAGATTGCCGGTGCTGTCGTGTAGAGAAGAGCGATAAAGATCAGTGCATAACCGGCTGAGGAGCGGGCATCACGCATCTTGGGCACGGTGAAGAAGCGGATCAGGATGTGCGGCAGACCGGCGGTGCCGATCATCAGCGACATGGTGATGAACCAGACGTCGATGCGTGGGCGCAGGCCGGACGTGTATTCTTTAAAGCCGAGATCCAGCTGGATTCCATTCAGTACGTCCAACAGGTATTTGCCCTGGGTAGCAGGGTCCTGCAGCATGACTGCACCATCGGCAGTGACTGCGGATCCCATACCGAGCTGAGGAATCGGGTTACCGGTGAGTTGCATGGAGATAAAAACGGCCGGAATCAGGTAGGCACAGATCAGAACACAATACTGGGCAACCTGGGTATAGGTAATCCCCTTCATGCCGCCCAGGGTGGCGTAGAAAAAGACCAGCGCCATGCCGACGATAACACCCATGTTGATACTGAGACCCATGAAGCGGGAGAACACCACGCCGACGCCGCGCATCTGGCCGGCCACGTAGGTGAAAGAAACGAAAATGGCACAGATCAGGGAGAGGACACGGACTGTGTTTGAATAATAGCGGTCAGCCATGAACTGCGGGATGGTAAACTTGCCGTATTTACGCAGATAGGGACCAAAGAGCATGGCGAGAAGGACATAGCCGCCGGTCCACCCCATCAGGTAAAAGGAGCCGTCACGTCCCATGAATGAGATCAGACCGGCCATGGAGATGAAGGATGCGGCAGACATCCAGTCGGCGCCGGTTGCCATGCCGTTCAGGACCGGGGGAACCGACTGCTCGGCGGCGTAGAAGTCACCGGTTGATTTTGCCCGTGAAGCGTAGGCGATGTAGATGTACAGGGCAAAGCTGATCCCCGTAAGAATCCAGGTCCAGGTAAGTATGCTCATAGTTTGTCACCTCGTGATTTTATTGAATGTGATCGTCTCAACGCGGTACGTTCTGGATTGCTACCCCTCATGCACGTCATACTTCTTGTCCAGTTTGTTCATCATGTACACATAGGTCCAAATCAAAACTACAAAGGTGAGAATTGATCCCTGGTTGGCGAACCAGAAGCCGATCGGAAAACCACCGATCATGTAGGCATCAAGCTGATCAACTACCATGATACCGCAGAAAAACGAGACAAAAAACCAGATGGCAAGGTGAACCATGATAATGACCAGGTTCTCTTTCCAATACGCCTGTAACTCTTTAGTTGCATGAACTGACATAAGACCTCCTCTTGTTTGATGTTAACTCCCATTAAAACCGTTTCCCGAGATTAATTTGGCATTTACCTCCTTTCCGTGTGGGGGGCTGCCGGCCATCCCCTGCCCTTCTCTGCGGGCGGTTAGTGGTGAGTGTACCTACTTCGCCTCAATTAAAACAACGTGCTGCAAAAGAAAAAAACATTTAAAATCTAACCCCCCTCTCAGTCTCCCCTTACCTAAGGGGGGAAGCTTTGAAGTCTCCCCTTAGGTAAGGGGAGATTGAGAGGGGTTATGGGTTTACGCATACGCCCGCGAATAACCGAACTTCATTGAAAGCTGCTCAGCCCCCTCCAGCATGCAAGGTATGACGACTTTATCCAGGCGATCCTGAAGCATCCGGAACGAGGGTGCCAGCAACGTCAGCGCCCCGACGACCTTGCCGGCATAATCGCGGATGACAACCGCCACGGTGCAGATCCCTTCACCAAGACCGTTGAACTCAACCGCTACACCCTTGCGGCGGATCTCATCCATCTCGATCTCAAGCTGTTGGAGTCTCTTGACATCACGTTTTTTACCTGAGCGGCCGAAGAGATCGATCGAACTGACCGACTTGATAACCTTGCCGGCGGCGTTAGTGAAAAAGGGGAAACGTTTGCCGACCAGGTCAATAGTTTTGACCTGCTGAAAAGAATCGACCATGTCCAAAAACAGAACTTCGTCATTATTGGCAACAGTGATATAGACCGCTTCGTCCAGTTTTCGCGCCAATTCTTCCATGATCGGATGGGCCAGGCGGATCAGGTTGGTACTTTTTAAAATATGCTGCGCCATCTCGAAGGCCTGTACACCAAGACCGTAGCTTCCAGTCTCTTCATTACGCTCGATCAGTCCCTTATCTTCCAGGGTGGCGAGGAGACGAAAGGCCTTGTTGCGACTTAATTCCAGTTTTTTAGCCAGCACCTGAAGAGTAGCGCTGCCGCTGTCCTGCGCCAGAGCCTCAAGCAAATCGATCGCCTTGACAACTGCCTGAACAGAATAAATTCCCTTTTCTCTCATATAGTTAGGTGCTCCTATCAATTGAAATGAGCGTATGTGTAATTCCATTTGCTTGGTATTGGACTTATTTAATACCAATCAACATTTTATCAATAGCTGTTCTTTAAATCTTTGGTGGTGGATTTAACAAGGTTTATACGGAGGGGACAACAGGAGGGGATCTGCCATGTTCTATTTCGAGGTTGCTGACAATAACAGGTAATATTGGCAGTGCAACGATGCAATGATCAGTGGAAGGAACGACAGCAGCCAAAGTCAACAACTTGCCTACCCGATGTGCAACGGTAATGCTGTTTTTTCGTAATGCCGTTACAGGCGAATTTATCGTAACTGAAATATAAACACTGGGGATTTCAGGCGTCGTAAAGGAAAACGGCAATAACACTAGCAGAGTAAACAATAATATGTGGGACAACAATCGTTTCATATGTAATCCCGTTACAGCTGAGATAATAGTTACCAACAAATAAACACTTATTTATAAAAAATAAAACATAATCTTATTTATTATTTAATACATCGTTTCATACATGTCAATATTTTTTTTATACAGTAAAATATAAAAAAAAGAATCCGTGAAATCAGTATATTACAACACATATTTTAAATATATATTTTGTATTCTAATCAAAAATCTTACTACTTAATATTTTTACGTTTAATTTTAGCACTGTATTTTAGCAATATTTGTTTATCTGTTTTGTTTTTAAGGGACATAAATGTGCTTGATGCAGCCTAAAAAAACAACTTGTGTTGAAAAGATTGTACTACCAATTTAAAAAATGAAAACACCTGCATGTAAAATAATTAGATTTTACTTTCATCGTAGAGTATAAAAGGCGGCAGAAACTCATTTCCAAGCCGGCCCAGGCCCTTACAAACAGGACAGTTCGTTGTCAAACTGTTTTCTGCTGGTAACGCACAGGTAAAAACATGCCCACTACACACGAAGACAGTTTATTCTTTACACATGTGGAAGAGGTATGCCGTCGCCCGGTAGTTACCTGTCCACCCGGTTTAGGTCTGGTGGAAATGTCCAGGCTCATGAAAACGTATAATATTTCCGGGGTCGTCGTTGTTGAAAAAGGCAAACCGGTCGGGATCGTTTCCCTGCGCGACCTGCGTAATCTTATAGCCGACTCGGTCAAAGATATTTCGACCATGGCTGTCCGTGACATCATGAAAACCGGCCTGATTTCCATCCACAGCAGCGACCATCTCTTCAAAGCCATTTTTCTGATGGCAAAACACAACATTCATCGCTTGATTGTGCTTGACCAGGAGGGGAATCTGACAGGAATTTTGACAGATACCGACCTTCTCCGCGTGCAGACACGCAGTCCGTTGTATCTGGTCCAGGAGATTGAATCTGCCGTCACCATCGATCAACTGCGTCAGATCGGTAAAAAAATGATCGGGATGCTGACGTATGCGGTCAGCACTAATGCAGATGCCCATAGCCTTGTCCAGCTGACCGGACATTTTAACGACGCTTTCACCGAGCGGTTGATCTATATCCTTGACATTCACCACGACGTCCGGCTTCCGGCCGGCGCTGCGTATCTTGTAATGGGAAGCGAGGGGCGCTGCGAACAGACCCTGCGTACAGACCAGGACAGTGCTATCGTGTATCGCGACGATCTATCAGCGGAAAAACTGGTCAAGGTGCGATGCTTTGCCGACCGGATCGTCACCGCACTGGAGAGTGTCGGCGTCCCGCTCTGTCCCGGCAATATGATGGCCAACAATCCCGACTGGTGTCACAGCCTTTCCGAATGGAAAGAGCTGACGGCAGGGTGGATAGCACGGCCGAGCCCTGAAAATACCGTTTTTTTTGGCGTGTTCCAGGATCTGCGGGTTATGCATGGTGAAACCGGCTTTGTAGAGGAACTGCACGCTCATATCATCAAAAACGCCCGTATCAATTCGATATTTTTCCCCGGAATGGCACGCAACATAGTCCGTTTCAAACCACCTCTCGGTATGTTCGGCCGCCTGCAGGTCGAAAAATCCGGCAAAGGACGCGGTAAAATCGATCTTAAAAAGGGGGGGCTGTTCACCTTGACGAGAGGAATCGGCCTGATTGCGCTTGAGGCGGGAATTATGGGGGGGACAACCTGGGACAAGCTGTCCCGTCTCCACCATTTGAATATTATTTCTGATCACGATCTGGAAACGCTGGACGAATCCTTCACCTTTCTGATAAAACTTCGACTTGTAAAACAGCTGATAGCGGTTTCGAGCGGTACGGAACCGGGCAATCTGATTGACCCGCTGGTGCTGACTGATAAAGAACGCGACCAGCTTCGCTCGGCATTTAAAGGAGTCAACACCCTTATCGCCATTCTTCACAGCCGTTATCAGCTTGACATGATGGCCCGCTAACGGTCGGGCATATCGCCTACCGGCAACAACGTATATTTGACCGAAGGAGTTACAGTGTACCGGGAACCCCTTTTACCATACGAGCAAGACTCCCATCCCCTCCCCCACGCCCCGGCGAAATTTTTTTTCCAGCGCAAACTGTTTTTCAAAAGGTATCTGTCCAATCTGCTGATGGCTATCCTTCTTCTGCTTGCACCCCTTACCTTTTCAAATGACAGCATCCCTAATTTCCAGCCTGAGTGCGAGGCGAGTTCATTCCTTCGTAGTGCCGAAATCACTGCTATTGCCCCGTTCAGACATGCCATACCAATTGCCCCGCAAGGACGAATATCATCTCCTTCACCACGCTATTTATATCCTGCACCACTTACCCCATCTGTTTTAGAAATACCCCTTGCTGCTCCAAGTCGAGCTCCTCCAGCCTGATCTTCCCCCCCAAATTCTGCCCCGCATACATCGTTTATTCTTTTGTTCAGCAGCACCTCATTGAAAAGGAGGGGGCATGTACAAATTTTTGCAGCGTTTATTGCAGTTAATTTCCGAACTGGCAGCACACAAAAAAAAGCCCGAATGCGCTTGTTGCGGCCGCTGTTGTGAATCATTTGGCGGGCACCTGGCCACATCGCCGCGTGATCTGGAACGGTGGCGGCGCGAAGGACGCAATGATCTGCTCAGCCGCACCAACCGGTTGGGGTGGATCTGGGTTGATCCGCAGACAAAGGAGCCGCTGGAACGATGCCCGTTCATCCTAAAGACAGATGAACAGCGATCTGTCTGCGCTATTCAGGATACAAAACCGGATATCTGCCGAGATTATCCTACCTTGGCTCATGGGCGCCGATGCCTGAGCGGAATAATTTTTTAATTTTTGCTTATTAAAAAGCTGAAGCTGCTTTACGCTCTGAGGTTGAATAACGGCTGACTTGGTGTATACTCAAAGCGGCAGAGAACCTGTTTTTGCCGCTGGTGAAGGGGGCAGCGGATTTTAAGCATGAACAAGCAAAAAAGGGAACCGAGGAAAGGGTAAGAGCATGCCGTATGAAGCATTGAAAGATATTGAAATTTTATTTGGACTGGCCCTGATAACGGTGGTGCTCTTCCGGCGACTGATGTTCCCGTCCATCATCGGTTTTCTCGTTACCGGCATCCTTGCCGGGCCATACGCACTTGCCTTCATAAAGGATACCCACAAGGTCGAACAGATGGCCGAAATCGGAGTGGTTCTTTTGCTGTTCACTATCGGCATCGAACTCTCGCTGAAAGAGCTGATGCGGATCAAACATCTGGTGTTGTGGGGCGGAGGCCTGCAGGTGCTTGTAACCATCATGGCGGTGACAGCAATCGGCGTAGCTTTCGGATATCCGGTCAACCAGGCGGCCTTTTTCGGCTTTCTGGTGGCGCTTTCCAGTACCGCAATCCTGATGAAACTGCTGATAGATTCCGGTCAGGCAGATTCCCCCCACGGCAAAATGGCCATGGGGATCCTGATTTTTCAGGATCTGTGCATCGTGCCGATGATGCTGGCGACTCCCCTTCTGGCAGGTTCAGGCGATGGCATTCAGGGAATACTGATATTAACCGCCAAAGCGGTCGCCGTCGTCCTTGCCGCACATTACGGAGCGCGTTTTCTCGTCCCCTGGATATTCAAGCAGGTTGTAAGAGTCAGAAGCCGTGAGCTCTTCATTCTGACGATCATCTTCATCGGCCTCGGTACCGCCTGGATGACGGCACTGGCCGGTCTGTCGCTGGCACTGGGAGCATTCATCGCCGGTTTGGCCATCTCCGAATCAGAGTACAGCCACCAGGCTTTAAGTGACATCATCCCCTTCCGTGAGGCCTTCATGAGCCTGTTTTTCATCTCGGTTGGAATGCTCCTTGACCCTGCCGTTGTTGTTAAACACCCGCTCCTTATTCTATCCCTGGTGGTCACCATACTTATTATCAAGACGCTGATTACCACCGGTGCGGCCATGGCGCTCGGTGTTCCGATGCGAATCGCCATAATTGCCGCATTTTCCCTGGCCCAGATAGGGGAATTCTCCTTTGTACTTTCCCAGGCCGGGGTACAGTCCGGCTTACTCACCCCTGAACTCTATCAGATATTCCTGGCCGCCTCCATCGCCACCATGGGGCTGACGCCGCTCTGTCTCAAGTACGCCAGCCCGGTCGCTGATTACTTCGTCAGGCTCCTTCCACATAACCTGACCAAGGGGAAAGGAGTGCTTTCCCGACATGAGAAGCCGGTACAGATGAATGACCACGTCATCATCGTCGGTTATGGGGTAAATGGTAAAAATCTGGCCAGGGTTCTCACCACGCTTCACATCCAGCATATTGTCATCGATACCAATCCTTTTACCGTCAAGAAAGAGGCGAAAAAAGGGCAGCATATCCTTTTCGGGGACGCTTCCAAACCGGAGGTGCTGGAGCAGGCCCAGATTGAAGGGGCGAGGGAGATGGTTATTGCCATCTCGGATGCCGCTGCCAGCAGAACGGTCGCCTCTCTGGCCAGGCAGCTAAACCCGTCCATCCATATTATCGTCAGAACCCGTTATCTTCTGGAGGTTGAACCGCTCTTTAAGCTTGGGGTCAACGAGGTCGTTCCCGAGGAGTTTGAAACTTCGGTGGAGATCCTTTCCCGTGTCTTAAGGAATTACCTCGTGCCGCAGGATGATATCGAGCGCTGCGTTACCGATATTCGCAGCGACGGCTATGAAATGCTCCGTTCGATGAGCCGCAGACACAGCCACGCCGTAGGGATCAGCGGCTATCTTTCCGGGGCGGAGATCGCCACCTACAGGATACAGAAAGGTTCGATGCTCGAAGGGACGAGCCTGAGGGACGGCGTTCTGAAAAACGGCTCCGGAGCGACAATTCTCACCATCAAGAGAGGTGAGGAACTTTATCCGAACCCCGACCCTGAGTTGGAGTTGAGTGGCGGTGATATAGTGCTCCTGTTGGGGACGCCAGAACAGCTGGCCGCCGCCGCCAAGTTACTCGAACCGGGTAAGAGAGCCGGAGGGTAAAACTGGATACCTATACATTTTCGGACAACAGTCACCAGCAAGGGAATTTCAATGAAAAAAATCATCACCATTACCATGAACCCGGCAATAGACAAAAGCGCGAGCGTATCGCAGGTCATTGTTGAACGCAAACTGTATTGCCATTCTCCCCGGTTCGAAGCGGGAGGCGGCGGCATCAATGTCTCCCGCGCCATCCGGAAACTCGGAGGCGAATCAACAGCGATTTTTCCCTCCGGTGGAGCGACAGGAGAATCTCTGCTGGGGCTCCTGCAGCAGGAAGGGCTCACCTGCCGGCCGATTCCGGCCAGTGGGTGGACAAGGGAAAATCTTGTCGTGCTGGAAGAATCAAGCGGTCTGCAATTCCGCTTCGGCATGCCGGGAGCTCCCTTGGGCGACAATGAGTGGCTAAACTGCCTGGATGCCATCACTGCCGGCGACCAGAAGCCGGACTACATCGTCGCCAGCGGCAGCCTGCCGCCCGGTGTGCCTGACGACTTTTACGCCCAGGTGGCGCGGATCGGCAAGGATCTCGGGGCCAGAGTCATTGTAGATACCACCGGAAACCACCTGCGTCTGGCGCTGCAGGAAGGGGTCTATCTGATCAAGCCCAACATTCGGGAACTGGGCGAATTGGTCGGGAAAGATCTGGTAGACGAGAGCAGCCAGCGGGAAATAGCCATGGAGATGGTCAGATCCGGTCAATGCGCCGTGGTTGCGCTCTCGCTGGGGGCCGGAGGGGTATTGCTAGCCACGGCTGACGGCTGTGAGCGCCTGCAGACTCCGCTCGTGCCGATAAAGAGTAAAGTCGGCGCCGGTGACAGTATGGTGGCCGGCATTGTACTGAGCCTGGCGCGGGGAAATAAGATATCGGATGCTGTTCGTTTCGGCGTCGCGGCGGGTGCCGCAGCTGTCATGACCCCCGGTTCGGAGCTCTGCCGCCGTGAGGATACTGAGCGGCTTTATAGGCAGTTGATGATGCGGTGAATAATTGAATTGAGGCCTCTGGTCGTATCTGTACCCCCCTGTGGCATATGTCCTCATTCCTCGAAGCGGATGATTTCACACAACAGAAACGGAACCTGAGATGAATAATAAAGATGCTCAAAAACCTGAAGAATTGAAAAGCGGTGCGCACGATGAAAGCCGGATACACAAATGGGTCGGCTGGAGTTTGGTGAGTATTGTGGCTGTTGAATGGCTCTTTTTGCTGTTCAGTGCCCGCTGGTTATCACTTTTTCTTGTTACAATTATTATGGTGGTACTGATTGCTCCAACTATTTTCCGCACAAAACTCGACGTTGAAATACCCGTAGAGTTTCACATCACCGCCGTTATCTTTATTTTTGCCTCTCTCTATCTCGGAGAAATACAAAGGTTTTATCAGCTGTTTTGGTGGTGGGATATTGTCCTTCACGCCTCGGCAGGTTTGCTGATGGGGATAGTAGGGTTTTTACTGGTCTATCTTTTGAATGAAAGTAAGCGGGTAGAAATGCATATGACACCCGGTTTCATATCTTTGTTTGCGTTTTCATTTGCAGTTACGATCGGCACACTGTGGGAAGTCTTTGAATTTTCCATGGATCAATTCTTTGGTCTCAATATGCAAAAAGCGATGCTGGATGATTCCTCCGGCCTCACCGACACCATATGGGACATGATTGTCAATGCAATTGGTGCATTTATCATCAGCTTTATGGGATGGCGGTACCTGAAACGTAAACAGATATTTTTCGTAAGGGACTGGATTCAATCGTTTGTAGAAAAAAATCCGGCTTTGTTTAAAAAATAAGGAATCAGCGTATGGAATGGTATCGTATCGACATACAAGAGGCGCTTGCAAGAGCCGAATCTTCTGAAGAAGGGTTGAGTGAACAGGAGGCACGCCGGCGTCTGGAAAAATACGGCCCCAATAAACTGGCCGAAGGGGAAGAGATCAGCCGGTTGAAGATCCTGCTGCATCAATTTACCAGCCCTCTGATCTATATCCTGCTGATTGCCGCAGTCGTTACCCTGCTGCTGCACGAATACATCGACAGCGGCGTGATTCTGACCGTGGTGCTGCTGAACGCGATCATCGGCTATCTGCAGGAGTTCAAGGCCGAAGAAAGTGTCCGCGCACTCAAACAGCTGCTGGTGGCCAAGGCGAGGGTACTCCGTGACGGACGGGAGAAGGAGATCTCCGGAGTTGGTCTGGTGCCGGGTGACATCGTGCTGCTCGCTTCCGGGACCAGGGTGCCTGCCGACTTGAGATTGCTGCAGACCAACGAGTTGCGGATTGATGAAGCGATGCTGACCGGCGAGTCGCTTCCTGCGGAAAAAAGGAGCGCCGCGATTGACGAGGAGGGACTGACCCCGGCCGACCAGACCTGTATGGCCTTTATGGGAACCGCCGTGGTCAACGGTCGCGCCAGGGGGGTGGTGACCGGCACGGCTGGAGATACGGTTCTGGGCGGCATCGCCGATGAGGTCAAAGGTATCGGCCTGGTTAAGGCACCGATCCAGGAAAAGATTGAACAGTTTGCCCGCACCATCGGCCTGATCGTCATGGGTGCCTCTGCCCTGCTGTTCGGCATCGGCATCTTTATGGGAGAAAGTGCCAAGAACATGTTCATGGTGGCGGTAGCGGCTGCGGTAGCGACGATTCCCGAAGGTCTGCCGATTGTCGTGACCATCGCCATGGCTGCGGGTGTGGCGCGGATGGCGAAACATAACGCCATCATCAGAAAGCTGCCGGCTGTCGAAACCCTCGGGAGCACCACAACGATCTGCTCCGACAAAACCGGTACCCTCACCAGAAACGAGATGACCGTTACCCGGCTGTATGACGGGGAGCAGGTCTACGAGGTAGGTGGAACCGGCTACGAGCCGAGGGGCGAGATTATCACCAATGGCAGTCTGGCCGACATGACCGGCAATCACCCCCTTCATCTGCTTCTGAGGATCGGTCTGCTCTGCAACGAATCCGACATTTATGAAGAAGAGGGGCGCTGGAAGGTGGATGGAGATCCCACCGAGGGGGCCCTGCTTGTCTCGGCGCTGAAAGGCGGCCTGGCGAGCGAAGAGGAAAAACAGCAGAACCCGCAGTTGGATATGATCCCGTTTGAATCGGAACGTGGGTGGATGGCCACCCTGCACCAGAACGGCGACAGGACGCTGATCCTCGTCAAAGGGGCACCGGAACGGGTATTGGAGATGTGCAAGGCCGACCGGCAACAGATTGAACTGTTTTTGCAGACCGCCGTCAGCTTTGCTGCAGAGGGGATGCGGGTGCTGGCCTTTGCCTGGAAAGAGGCCCCGGCCGGGATGGATGAGCTGACCCATCATGAAGCTGAAAAAGGGCTGCTGTTTGCCGGTCTGCAGGGGATGATCGATCCGCCCCGGAGTGAAGTCATCGAGGCGGTCAAAGATTGTAAAAAGGCAGGCATCAGAGTGGTGATGATCACCGGCGACCATGCGGTGACGGCCCAGGCTATCGGGCGGAAGTTGGGGATTATTGATCAGGACGGCGGTGTGCTGACAGGTCGAGAGCTGGAAGCGATGGAGGACGACCGGTTGTTTGAGCAGGTGCGCAAGGTTTCGGTCTATGCCCGTGTGGCGCCGGAGCACAAGCTGCGCATCACCCGGCAGTTGATCCGCCATGGCGAGATCGTAGCCATGACCGGTGACGGCGTCAATGATGCCCCGGCCCTGAAGGCGGCCCATATCGGCATCGCCATGGGGATAACCGGCACCGACGTGGCCAAGGAGGCCTCGGACATGGTACTGACCGATGACAACTTCGCCAGTATATTCAACGCGGTGCGCGAGGGAAGAATCGTTTTTGACAACCTGCGCAAAGTGACATTCTTCCTTATTCCGACCGGCGTGGCGTCCATCATTTCGATCATGGCAGCCATGATTATCGGCGTGCCGATTCCCTATATTCCGGCCCAGCTGCTCTGGATCAACCTGGTAACCAACGGCCTGCAGGATGTGTCGCTGGCGTTTGAGCCGGGTGAAAAAGGGATCATCGATCGTCCCCCGCGGGATCCGGGGGAAGGGATCATGTCCCGCCTGCTGATCCAGCGGACGGTGCTGGTAGGACTGGTGATCGCTTCCGGAGTCGTCTGGAACTACACCGCCGCCCTGCGTGACGGCGCTTCTCTGGAGAACGCCCGCACCGTTGCGGTCACCACCATGGTCTTTTTCCAGTTCTTCCAGGCGTGGAACAGCCGTTCGGAATATCAGTCGATCTTCCGCATGAATCCGCTCGGCAATCCGTTCCTGTTCTACAGCATGATCGCCGCCTTCATCGCCCA
>JAQUIG010000092.1 GCA_028683435.1 Desulfuromonadaceae bacterium
AGCCCGGCTAAGCGGATTAATCCAGGCAAGCCGGCTGAGGAGACGTCATGCACGCCGCACCGGTAGCAAGATAGATAACCGGGTGGTGCATCGTCTTGCATTAAACGACACCAGGCTGTTTCTGCATCAGGAGGAGAAGACGGAGGTCAATACCGCCATCATGATTCTCGTGGACAGAAGCGGGAGTATGCAACACCAAAAAATCGAGGTGGCAACGAAAACCGCCTTTGTCGTCGCTGAAGCCCTTGATTCCATCCCCGGCTGTTTTGCTGCTGTTGCCGCTTTTCCAGTTGGCAACAGCGAAGGGGTAGCACCTCTAGTGCGGTTTGGAGAGCGTCCCTGCTCATCCAGATTCGGAATGTCGGCAGGCGGCGGCACACCTTTGGCCCAAGCACTGTACTGGTCTGGGGTGGAATTGCTCAAAAGAGAGGAACCACGGAAAATCCTGCTCACCGTCACTGACGGAGAACCAGATGACCGGCGTACCTCTAAGAGGGCAATCAAGTGGTTGTTGGAACAAGGCATCGAGCCTATGGGGCTTGGTATCTGCGAAGAGTCGGTACGTACGCTTTTCCCGACCAACGGCGTCGTCTATAGCGTCGAAGAATTGCCACCTGCGCTTTTCGGTATGTTGCAGAACAAACTGACACAATAAAAATTCGTTTACCCGGACGGGAGGTGATCTCCCGTTAGGGACGCCTCCCTACAACACCCAACAAGGAGGCTTTACGATGAAAAAACTGATCATCCCCGTTCATGACAACAGCGAGTTCTTCTCCGATAACGCGGACTACGCCATCATCGATCTTGACGCCAAGCTCATCGAGCGGATCAAGGCGCTGGCAGTCGCAGTCCGTGATCTGAAAGTCTACAAGGTATCGGAGTTCAACTACGTCTGTGATTTCATGACGGCAGACTGGGACGCCGACCTGGTTGACGGGAAGGTTGCCCTGAAGGAATTCGATGGGCGGATGGAGTGCCACACTCTGAACGTTACCGACAGCGATTTCTTCTGGTCGGGGTACTACAAACATACAGATGTCAGGTGGGAAACCGACTCCGTGCTGCTCACGGTGCTCGACGAACCGGATGTCTATGACGAACGGGAAACCTACGCGGAAAGTGGAGACAACGAATACAATCTCCACGGTTCCAGGGAAGGAGTGGCGCCATGAGAGGAAAGGACCTCAGCGGTCTTGCCTGGCAGCCCATGAACGACCCCAGCGGTATGGCCGCCTATGAAGCCTTTGATGCAAAGGGCCGCGGCTACTATCTCGTACGGAACAAGCACCGCCCCGAGATGTTGTTCGTTGTCTCGGACGGCATGTCAGTTCCCCCCGGGTGGTACACCGACAAAGGCGGCACCATCAGAAGGGTTTCCTGATTACCAATTGCCAACCCCGCCGGGGAGACACGTCTCCCTCCGGGGGATCTGTTTCCCCGCAGCATCAAGCAAAGGAGACTGACCATGGCAGACTATTATTCCCAAGCAATTTTTCAACCATCTATTCCAAAACATCTGCTCACAGACGAGGATCGGCGTTTCATCGAGGCGTTCAGTATCAATCTCGAACCTGACGGCGAGGACAAGTTCTACCTCTACGCGGATGAGTGGTGCTGCAACGGCTACCTCGACTCGGAAGAACCCGACGGTGAAGAGATCGAACTCAACGAGGACGATCTTCTCAACCGCTTCCAGGAGATTATTCGCCGCTCCAACGGCGAACTTCCCTGGATCTCCAAGGAGAGCGCCTACACCTGCTCAAAGATGCGACCGGATGGCTTCGGCGGTGGAGCAATTTTCATTACTGCCGACGACATCCAGTACAGCTTCACCGGCCAGTGGCTGGAAGAGCGGATCAGTGAGACTGAAACCGGCAACATTGGCCCGGGTACGGATGACTCGCCCCCGGCAAAACCGATTGTCGGTGTCATCCTCGAAGGAGGACTGGTGCAGAGCGTTGTCAGCAATGCACCGGAGCGGATCTCTGATCTGGACCTGATCATTCTCGACTACGATGTCGAGGGTTTCGAGGAGGAATGTCTCCTCAATGTACCCCAGAGCAGCGGCGAAATCGCCCATGCTGTTGGACACATCGAGAAGATTACCGAGTCCGGAATCGATCTGGGAATGGTTCTCAATCAAATGAACGCAAGGGGGTGGTGACATGAGCCCGCTTGAACAAGCGACAGACGAACCTACCAACGAGGAACGTGCCGGCAGGATCGACACGGTCATGCAGGCCTACTGCCTGACCCTTGAAGATCGGGATTTCGATGGCGACGAAGACGACGTCAAGGACATGCTCGCGGACCTGATGCATTTCTGTGAGCGGATGGAGATTGACTTTGAGGAGAATCTTCGCATCGCCCGCAACAATTACGAACATGAGAGAAATGCGGAAAGCGGTACTCCGGATCATTTCGGCTGTCCGGCATGCGGCTGTTTTCTGGAAGTCTCACGAACCGACACCCTGTTGGGGATCGACCGGGAGATTTTTGAATGTCAGAACTGCGATGAAACCTTCATCCGGGAACTGACGGTAGCAGACAGCCCCATTGAACGGGCAGTGAAGTGCGTCGGCTGCGGCAACATGATTCCGCAATCCTCCGCACGCATCTTCTACCAGAAAGACGACTACGCCCATTTTATCGGCGAGTGCTGCTGGGACGAACGACTGCGCGACTGACCCAATAATCATAATCCATCCAGCGGGGAGACACGATACTCCCCGGGGGGAAGTCTGTCTCCCTGGCTAATGGCAAAGGAGATTGACCATGCCCACAAAAATCACTCTCAACCCCGGCTATGCCGGCGGTGTTTATGTTCTCGACCATGGCGACTTATATACCTGCCTGGGCTTCGATGTCGTCTTGAACAAGGCGGCAGACCTGGCAACTGAACTGAACTCTCCTGAACATTCCCCTGTTCCAACCGAACGCGGCACCATGGCAGCTTATCGCAAGTACGCTGCCCTGGTTGATAAAGCCCGCCAGAAGAATATCTCAACCGGATGGCGCTCGCGTGTCGACCTGACAGCCGATCTGATCGGTCTGGAGGGAAAACGCGTGGAGGTCATCGACTGCTACGGAGAACGCCGACGTTTCATCGTCGGTCGGTCGACCGGGTGGATACCATGTCACCTGGAGATCAAATCCCGGAGCAGTTCCGGAGGCGAAGCTGTCTGGGGGACTCCGTTCCGTTCGGTCAGGATCGTCGGAGGCACAGCATGAACATAGGCCATCACACTACAGGAGGTACGAGAAGAATGACTGTGAAAACCGTCATCTCTGCGGCGAAGGAATTCGGCGTACCGGAACGCTATGCGATCATGCGCCGACTGGCCTTCCTGCAGCCGCAAATCAAACATCTGGAACGTGAAATCTGGGGAGCCCAACGGCGGTTCGAGCGAAGTTCTGATCCGCTGGTCAAGGCCCTGACTGAATCATTCATCAGAGACC
>JAQUIG010000014.1 GCA_028683435.1 Desulfuromonadaceae bacterium
AATGTGCGGCTTTCCTCGAATATGCTGTTTTCAAACGGCTGAAATGCCCGCTCGAAGCCGAGAAGCCGACCTGCAAGCATTGCCGGATTCACTGCTATGACAAGCCGCGCCGCGAAAAGGTGCGGGAGATCATGGCCTATGCGGGGCGGAGGTTGATGATGAGGGGGAGGCTGGATTATCTCTGGCACTATTTTTTTTAATTTTATTCTCATGCAGTTTCCGCTCATTATTGTCGAGCGGCCGTCGCAGCCCATGCTCCATGGCTATCCGGTCACTGAGCGTTCTGTTGAGAAGAAGCGGAAGGTGTTCTTTCCCTCTTCCTTGGCATGATACAGGGCAATATCTGCATGTTTTTCAAGGGTCTCGCTGTCTTCGCCATCCTTGGGAAACAGCGCTATGCCGGCGCTCCCGGTCACCACAACTTCGCTCCCTTCAAGCAGCAACGGTTCTGTCACCGCTTCCAGCAGCTTCCGGGCAACCGGCTCCGCATCCTGCGCATGGTGGATATCATGCAGAATGACGGCAAACTCGTCTCCCCCCATGCGGCAGACAATATCGTCATCACGTAAAAGATTCTCAAAACGGCCGGCCATCACCCGCAACAGCTTGTCGCCGGCCGGATGTCCCAGGGTGTCGTTGATATGCTTGAAACCGTCAAGGTCGATGTAGAGCAGTGCGACACCGATCTCCTGGCGCCGACTGCGCTTCAGAGCCAGGTCCAGCCGGTCCTGCATCATGCGGCGATTGGGGAGGTCGGTCAGCGGGTCATAATAGGCCAGCCGCTCAATGGTGGCCTCGGCATTTTTACGCTCGTTGATGTCTTCAACGTTGGCGATGAAACTGGTAATCACACCGTCATCGTTATACAGCGGGCTGATCGACGCAATGGACCAGTAGACCTCACCGCTCTTGCGCCGGTTGAGGAGTTCTCCCCGCCACTCCCTGCCGCTCAGGATTGTTCGCCACAGGTCGTCGAAAACCTCACGGGGGGTCGCATCAGATTTGAGAATGCGCGGATTCTTGCCGATCGCCTCTTCCGGGGGATACCCGGTCAGCTGGCTGAATTTCCGGTTGACGTATTCGATCGTTCCCTGATTATCGGTGATCAAGACCGCACTGGCGCTGTGTTCGATGCCGTGGGTCAGCTTGCGCTGATGCTCCTCGCTCTTCTTGCGCTCGGAAATGTCGCGGATTGACTCAATCGCGCCGGTCCGCTGGCCGGAAACATTGTAGAGCGGCGCGCCGGTCACCCAGACATGGGAACCTTCGCCCCCTTTCAGAGCCGGACAGAAGGTCTCCGCATCGAGGATCTCTCCGTCCCGGCGGATGTTGACATACTTGGCCGCCAGCTCCGCATCATCCACATCGAACAGATCCAGCAGATTGTTCCTCCGGGAGCCGTAGAACGGGATCATGTATTCATTATCCCCCTTGCCGACCATCTCTTCCTTGGTAATCCCGGACATCTTCTCCATGGCACGGTTCCAGATGACCACTTTTTTGTCGCGATCGATGACAAAGGTGGCGTCCGGAAGGAAATCGATGATTTCCATCAGCTGCTGCTGTGTGTCTCGCACGGCTTTTTGTGCCAGAGCTGTCTCGCGTATCTGCGTGCGCTGGTAGAGTTGGAATGCTGCGAGCGTCGTCATGGCACCCAGCATGATGGTGATAAAGGCAATAACCTGGCGCCATGCATGGGAGAGCCAGTCGGCAAAAATGGCGGACATATCCCTGCTGGCTGCGACTACCAGCGGTTTATTCATGCGCAGCGCCGGGGGGTGGATGGTGAGCTGGGCTATCAGCCGATGTTCCCCCGTGGCAAAGATGACACCTGACATGACGCTTTCGCGTTCGCCGCGGGCCATATGGCGGGTGAACATTGACCCCGGCCTGGCGATGTTTTTCCCCTGCTGGCCGTCCCGTTCCGGGGAGATAAGGAACTGTACGCCGTCACCATGGCCGATGGCCGACCACATGTCGGGGGTATAGTTGACCGAATCGAGAACGGTTTTGAAATATTCCGGATCAAGGGTTGCCACTGTGATGCCGGCAAACTCACCCTTTGCATTGTGAATGACCCGTGCCAGGCTCATGCTCCAGGCGTCGAGCATCGTCTTGAAGGGAGGTGATATAATAAGCAGCGAAGGGTCGGGGGTATGCACCGCCGTCTGAAAATACTCCCGTTGACTGACATCGTTTCCGAGAAGCTGTTTCCAATTGGCAAGCCGGATGATCCCGCGTGCATCAATGGCAAGGATTGTTCTGACGCCCGGCATGGCAGCGACAAGTGCCTCCAGGCGGTCATTGGTCGTGACTTCCGACCAGCGATCTGCAGGAACTTTCATCAGAACGTCCCTGATGATCCGCAGTACGCGGTCGGTCCCCTGCAACTGTGAACTCAGATTGACATTGATGACCCGCACCTGGGTCATGAGGCGCTGTTCTTCGCCGCTTCTGATGTCTTGATGGCTTTTATACAGATTGTGGATGACGGCGCCGGCCAACAGCAGCAATGCCAGGAGCAAGGCTCCCCACTGCCTGATGAACCGGTATTTTATTTGTAGCTTCATGTCTGTTCCTGTACACAAAAAACAATTTTAGCGCGTGAATTAAATAGCTTCGTAGTACATACCCACAGGCTGGTAAAAAGTCAATGCTTCCGGGCTTTGGACGTCTGCAGGATGGAGCGCGGCAGCTTGATGACAACAATCTTTACATCCGAAGCCGGCCAGGTTGTCCAGTACGCCGGACATCTTGGCCATTCCTCTACAATATGTAGTAAATATTAAAAATGGCGTACATTTTACACTGACAGACATATGTCAGTATGATTTGCTATAAGTGTTCGGATGTAATTAAATCAATGGGTGGTAACGGATCGGCATGACGTATAAATACTCTAACAAGATTGATTCATTGACCGCTATTTTGCGGAAATTGAACAACATGGAACGGGTCACGACCGGGTCGCTCGCTCTGGAAATGAACGTTACGGAACGGTCGATTTACCGCTACCTGGAAAACCTCCAGGCGGCAGGATACCCGATATATTTTGATCACGACACAAAGTCATACCGCTTTTCTGAGAACTTCAAGCTGACCAAATCTCCTGTCGATAACGACCTGGCCCAGGCGCTTGACCTGAGCCGGCATGTTGTCAGCTCGGCGACTGTCGCAATTGCGGTGTATCGCAGTAACGGTGAATGCGTTATGAGCAACGAGGCGATGGGGCGTTTGATGGGGACTCCTGACCGATCAGTATACGGTCGGAATTTTCGGCTGTTTGCCGACTGGCGTGAATCCGGCTTGTTGAGTATGGCGCAAGAGGTGCTTCAATCAGGAGAAGAACGCTCCGGTGATTTCAAAATGGTGGCGGCAGTCGGGAGAGAAATTTGGTTTCATTGCACCATGATGTCAATTGTGCATGGTGGAGAGTGCTATCTGGTTGTCACAGCCCAGAATCTGTCGCCACGCATGAAGAAAGAATTGCAGGTCGCCAAATTTTTTGCCGCCATCAACCAGAGCGTCAATCTGATCATGATTACCGATCTGCAGGGTACTATTCGGTATGTCAGCGAAAAAATCTACGAACTGACCGGGTATACCGCCGATGAGGTCGTCGGGCAGAATCCCCGTATGTTCAAAACAGAAGAAACAAAGCCGACCGTGCATGCCCGTCTCTGGAGCACAATCAGCAAGGGATATGAATGGAACGGTGAGCTGTGCAACCGGCGCAAGGACGGCAGCAGCTACTGGGAACATATGCGGGTTTCTCCCATTTTCGATGCTGACTCGGTTCTTACCCATTATGTGGCGGTAAAACAGGATGTCACTCACCAAAAGGAACTCGACGAGGAACTGTACCACTATGCGATCCTGGATCATCTGACCGGAGCATATAACCGGCGGATGCTGGTTAAGATGGGGAGCCGGGAGCTCTCCCTAGCGCAACGCTATGAACGCCACATGACTCTTCTTCTGCTGGATGTCGATTGCCTTAGCAGGATTAATCATCTCTACGGTCATCCTGCCGGCGATGATGTGCTGCGGCAGGTTGTCCTGATCTGCCACTCAGGGATGCGGGAAACCGACATTCTTGCGCGGGTTGAGGCGGATTGCTTTGCGCTTTTACTGCCTGATGCCGATCAGCAGGGCGCGTACCAGGTGGCGGAACGGATCCGGCGGCAGGTGGCATCTCATAGTTTCAGAAGGCCGGACGCGACATTTTCTTGTACCGTCAGTATCTCCGGCACACTGCTGTCATCCCATTACGTGGATTTGGAGCAGATGCTTCAAGTTGGCCACCGTTTGCTGCACCAGCAACCTGTCGTGTTTAACCGGATTGTCGGAATACACGGCTAGATATCACAAGGAGCAGCACCGATGATAACAGAGGGTAAGATCCCCGATTTTTCAGGCATGACAAAAAGCGATCAAATTATTTCTTCCGTAGGCGATGGAGTTACGGTTCATGACCGGAATTTCCGCATCATCTACCAGAACCAGACGATGAAGAGTATTTTTGGAGAGTGCGTCGGGGAGCTCTGTTACGAAGCCTATCAGCAGTTAAGCGCCATCTGTCCTGCGTGCCCGGTAGCCGCCTGTTTTTCCACCGGCGAGGTTCACACCGTGGAAAGGGTTGTCAGTATTACTGAAAAGACCTTTGTTTTTGAAACCTGTGCATCTCCCATCCACGACATGTCCGGCAATATTGTGGCATCTGTGGAGGTGGTCCGCAATGCGACCAAGCGCAAGGAAGAACAATATAGAATTGCCAAGTTAAAAAACCTTTTTGAGGCTATAAGCCGGGTCAACAAGGCCATCATGTTCAATAAGGATAAAGATAAACTGTTCCAGGAGATATGCCGGATTTTGGTGAAACACGGGAAATTGTCACAAGCCGAGATTGATATCCAAGAGCAGGCAGGTTTTGCCGTGCCGACCGCACGTTGCGGCACGGAGACCATTTATGTCCCCACAGATCGTGGTAAAGCCGCCTCCTGTGCAGACGACACCTGTTCGTCGGCTGAATTGCCATTGATACACGAGGGGAAGTCTTTCGGTCTGCTCAGGGTATTCTCTGACCAAAAAAGTTTTTTTGATCAGGAAGTCATTGACCAGCTTCAGGAGATAGCAATAAGCATATCTTTTGCCATCGAAAATCATGCCAATGAAGAAGTGCGCAAAAAAGCGGAAGAGGCGTTGCGGGGGAGCGAGGAGCGCCTGAGGCTGGTATTGGATGGGAGTGATTATGGTTATTGGAATTGGGATGTTACAACAGGCGGCGTCGATCTCAGCCCTCGTTTCATGGCAATGCTCGGTTGTCCGCCGGGAAGTGGTATAGCCACGATTTCCGGATTGCTGAAGCTGGTTCATCCCGCTGACAGGACGCGAATGCGTAATATCATGTACGGTCGAGTGTCAAGAAGTGCCTCGGGTTTTGAACTCGAACTGCGGGTGATAAAAAAAACGAAGGCATACGAGTGGCTCCTGTGCCGGGGAAAAGTAGTTTCATGCGATGGACAGGGCGCTCCTCTATTAATGTCGGGGGTCGTACGAACAATTACCGAAAGAAAGCGGCATGAGGAGGAACTTCAATATAAATGCACCCATGATCAGTTGACCGGATTGTACAATCGTGCCTATTTTGATGCCGAAATGGTACGGGTGGAACAGAGCCGGCAATATCCGGTAAGTGTTGTCGTCGCCGACGTTGACGGTTTAAAATGTATCAACGACAGCTTCGGTCATTCAGAGGGGGATCGGATCATCAGGCAGGCAGCCCGGGTACTTCAACAATCCTTCCGTGGTGATGACGTCGTCGCCCGCATCGGTGGGGACGAATTTGCGGCAATACTTCAAAATACCGATGCTGGTGTTGTTCAGGAGGCGACCAGGCGGATACTACAGTTTCAGGCAGACATCAACGGGGAGAACAGCGCGTACACGTTGAGTCTATCCTTTGGCAGTGCAACGGCAGAGCGGCGCAATCAACTTAATGAAGCCCTCAAACAGGCGGACTCCCGGATGTACGACTATAAATTCCGGAGGAAATCATCATATGTAAACTTGGCAGATTCGCTTCAGACGTCTGAACAGAAAAAACGCCGACAGATGTCCGGTCTCGCATCATAAATGCTGCAACGCCCCCCGACCAGAAATTCACACCCACTGTCGATCTCTAGCTTATGAGGCCCGAAGAGCGACAGCTGCAGGCGCCTGGCTCCCAGACCCTGAAGCCGCTCGTACTCGTCCCAGCTGATCTCAACGGCGGTAAACGAACTGCAGCAGATGCCGCCGCAGTTCCGGCAGCGATCATCACCATCCCTGGGTGCGTCGAGAAGGATTCCATGGAATTTTTTCTTTCGGAGGGGAGGGAAGAGCATATGTATCTCTCCTTCTTGCCGCAGTCACTGGAAATGGTGAATGAATTGCAGTATACTATTGGTGCCAAACTATGCAACTATTTGTTTTAAAAGAGGAACTATGCCGGCTGTCATCGAGATTATTCAGGCTGATATTACAACCCTGTCAGTAGATGCCATCGTTAATGCCGCCAATAATACGCTTCTGGGTGGGGGAGGGGTGGATGGCGCTATTCACCGGGTTGCCGGACCGGAGTTGGTACGGGAGTGCGCCGCTCTTCAAGGATGCGAAACCGGGGACGCCAAGATCAGCGGCGGGTACGGTCTCCCGGCACGGCATGTCATTCACACCGTCGGTCCGGTCTGGAAAGACGGCGCGCACGGTGAGCCGAAATTGCTGGAATCGTCCTACCGTCGCTGTTTCGAAGTAGCGCACCAGCATGGCCTGAAAAGCATCGCCTTTCCCGCTATCAGCGCCGGGGTCTACGGCTATCCGATAGGTGAGGCCGCTGTTGTCGCTCTTGCGGCGGCTTTAGAAGCTATCAATCTGTATCCTGAGCTGAAGCGGGTTGTCTTCGTTCAGTTCAGTGAAGGTGCTCAGCAGGTTTACCGGGAAGCGGCGACCAGGTTGGGGATACCGTACACGACCTGACGTTTAGTCCAGCGTTTTCCGGTACCGTTTGACCCCGACAGCCAGCACAACAACCGCGAACAGAGCGATCTGCCAGAGCTGCAGGAGCACCTCCTCAAAGCCGTTCCCTTTGAGGAGAATTCCCCGGATAACCCGGAGGAAATGGGTGAGCGGCAGGATCTCGCCGATGGCCTGCGCCCATTCCGGCATGCCGCGGAACGGGAACATGAATCCTGACAGCAGCAGGGATGGGAGGAAGAAAAAGAAGGTCATCTGCACGGCTTGGAGCTGGTTTTTTGCCAGGGTGGAAAAGGTGATCCCCATCGCCAGGTTTGCGGCGATGAAGACCAAAGATGTCAGCAGCAGCAGCGGGATGCTGCCGGTCATCGGTATATGGAACAGAAACCGTGCCGCTGCCAGGATCAGCCCGACCTGGATGTAGCCGACAAAAATATAGGGGATGATCTTGCCGAGGAGAACTTCGAGCGGCCTCGTCGGCATGGAGAGGAGGTTCTCCATCGTGCCCCGTTCCCGCTCGCGGGTTATGGCCAGGCCGGTAATCATGACCATGGTCATGGTTAAAACCACACCCATCAGCCCCGGAACGATATTGTACTGCGAGATCCCTTCCGGGTTATAGCGGGCGTGGACGCGGAGATTTATCGGGCCGTCGCTCCCAGCCAGAAATGAGAGCGGTCCTTTGAGATCTTGCTGCAACGCGCTGCCGAGAAGTGTCCGCAGGGAAGCGATGGCGTTACCGGTGGCCGACGGATCGGTTGCATCCGCTTCAACGAGGACGGTAGGTTTCTCGCCGCGCAGCAGGTTGCGACTGAAATTTTCCGGGATTGTGACGACAAACTGGACTTCGCCACGAGCAAGGGCAGCATCCGCCTCAGCTTCTGTATGCAGTTCGCGGACGAATCTGAAATAATCGCTGTTTTTGAGGGCGGAGAGGATGGAGCGCCCCTGCTGGCCGTTGTCTGCCAGCAGCACAGCGGTCGGGAGATGTTTTGGATCCCCGTTTATGGCATAGCCGAAGAGCATGAGCTGAACCACCGGGATGCCGATAATCATGCCGAAGGTAAGGCGATCCCTCCGCATCTGCACGAATTCCTTGATGACAATTGCCCAGAAGCGCGCAAATGAGAGTGGTGGCCGTTTTTTCATTTGAGCCTCATTGAGAGAAATTGTCCTTCGAACTCCCCATCAGATGGATGAAGACTTCCTCAAGGCTCGGATTGGTCAACCCCGCTCCGGCAATCACCTCGGCCGGTGTGCCGCTGGTCAACAGGTTGCCATAGGAGAGATAGGCGAGTCGATCGCACCGTTCGGCTTCATCCATGTAGTGTGTGGTGATTAAAAATGTCAGTCCCTGACCGGCCAGTTCGTGTATCTGCTCCCAGAAGTCCCGGCGCGCTTTCGGATCTACCCCGGCGGTCGGTTCATCCAGCAGCAGCAGGCGAGGGTTGTGAATCAGGCAGGCCGCCAGGGCGAGGCGCTGTTTCCAGCCACCGGAAAGTTCACCGGCAAGCTGTTTCTGCCGTCCGGCAAGTCCCAACCGGTCGATGCTCTCCCGAACGGCTTCACGCCGGTTCTCGACGCCATACATGCGCGCCACGAAATCAAGATTTTCAGCAATGCTCAGGTCTTCATAGAAACTGAAGCGCTGGGTCATGTAGCCGACCTGGCGCTTGATGGAATCGCTCTCCCTGATGATATCGAAACCGAGACAGGTGCCTTCCCCCCCGTCCGCATCAAGCAGTCCGCAGAGCATGCGGATGAAGGTGGTTTTGCCGCTGCCGTTCGGTCCGAGAAAGCCGTATACCTCCCCCCCGCGCACCTGCAGATCGATGCCGTTGACGACGGTGTGATCCCCGAATCGCTTGGTCATTCCGCGCACATCGATAGCGAAGTTCCCTTTCATGGTCCGGAACCGAGCTGGACATCCACCGGCTGCCCCGGGTGCAGCTGCACAGCGGTCGCCCGGTCGAAACCGATCTCAATCATGTATACCAGTTTCTGCCGATTTTCCCGGCTGTAGATGACAGGCGGGGTGAACTCCGCTTGAGGCGAGACGAAAGCCACGGTGCCGGAAAACGACGCCCGCTCCCCGTCGACGGTTACCTGCACCCGGTCACCCTGATGGATTGTTGCGATTAGAGGTTGAGGCACGAATACCCGGACCTTGATGTTCTGCGGCGGCAGCAGGACAACGATCGGCCGCCCCGCAGCGATCCATTCCCCCGCGCGGTACAGTGTATCGAAAACCAGTCCGGCCTGCGGTGCACTCTGCCGCTTCTGTGCAAGATCCCATTCGCTCCTCGTCAGCGCCGCTTCCTGTGATCGTGCGCTTGCCTCGGCTGCCGCTATCTGATCCCTGCGCGCGCCGAGTTTTGCCGTGCTGAGCTCGGCTTCCAGCTGGGCCACACGCTGCCGCTCCTGATCGCGCACGGAGCGGAGCCGGTCAACATCCTGCAGCGGAACTACTTTGGCACGCAGCAGACGTTCCTGACGAGCCAGCTCTTTTTCCGAAAATTGCAGCGCTGCCCGCGCCAGATTCAATTGCGCGGTACTCGATTCAATCTCGGTCGGCCGCTTCCCTTTCTTGATATCGGTCACTTGGGCCCGAATCTGCGCGAGTCGCAGTTTTGTTTCATCACGAGCGGTTTTCTCTGTGACACTCTCCAATTGAAAGAGTGGATCGCCTCCCTTGACCTGTGCACCCCGCTGCACGAAGAGCGTCTCCAGCCTCCCCGGTGTGGGAACTGAAATATAAACGAACTCTCCCTCGACATACCCCTGAACCGTGTTGGAGCTTGCTGGCGTCCGGTTGCATCCAGCCATAATGCAGAACAGCGTCGCGATGATGCCTGGAAGTATGGTCTTCATTCGTTTAATGGAGGATACTGTACTCATGGAATGACCTTCCTCTTTTCAGTGACTTCACAACGTCGTATTCTAACATTTATCAGTAATAGAGCAAGCAGAGCGGTCCCATTCCTGTATGGAACGAAACATTTCCTCCACACACTTGCCCATTTCAGCCCTACTATGCTACAACAGCTCCCATGCTCCAACTCATAAACCTATCCAAAAACTTCGCCGGCAAGCCGCTCTTCACCGACATCTCCTGGCACCTTAAAAAGGGTGAACGGGTGGCGCTGGTCGGCGAGAACGGCGCCGGTAAATCGACGCTGATGAAGATCATCGCTGGTTTGACCGAACCGTCATCGGGCGAGATCCAGTTCGCCCGGGGGGCCAAGGCGTCCTATCTGCCGCAGGACGGCATTGTCACGTCCGGTCAGAGTCTGTTCCATGAAGCCCGCTCCGCGCTCTCCGAACTGCTGGCGATGGAGGAAGAGCTGCACCGGATCGGGCTCGATCTGGAACGGCTCCCGCACGATTCCCCTGAACACGATCAGATTCTGACGCGGTACGGCGAACTGCAGGAACAGTTCCGCCACGGTGGCGGCTATACGATGGAGGCAGAAATCGGCACCGTATTAAAGGGGCTCGGTTTTGTGCAATCCGACTGGGGGCGCGACTGCGGAGAATTCTCCGGCGGCTGGCAGATGCGCATCGCTCTGGCCCGTCTGCTGCTGCAGAAGCCGGATGTCCTGCTGCTGGACGAGCCGACCAACCATCTCGATCTCGAGGCGCGCAACTGGCTGGAGGCGTATCTCTGCGCTTATCCCGGTTCGGTGGTTCTCGTTTCCCACGACCGCTACTTCATGGACAGCGTCTGCAGCCGCATTGCCGAGGTCTGGAACCACACTCTGGCGGATTATCATTGCAATTATTCCCGCTATCTTCTGCAGCGGGAAGAACGGGTCACCGCCTTGCGGAATGCCAAGCGTATTCAGGATGAGGAGGTTGAAAAAACCGAGGATTTTATCCGCCGTTTCCGTTATCAGGCCAACAAAGCTTCACAGGTGCAATCGCGGGTCAAACAGCTCGAAAAGGTGGAGCGGATCGTGCTCCCGCCCGAGCGGAAACGTATCCGCTTCCAGTTCCCGGAAGCGCCAAAGAGCGGCAAGAGCGTCGTCGAACTGAAGGAGTTAACCCGTTCGTTTGGCGACCATGTCGTCCTGAACAAGATTGATCTGAACATCGAAAAAGGTGAGCGGGTCGCGCTGGTGGGACACAACGGCGCCGGTAAATCGACTCTGATGGCGGTACTGGCCGGGGGAGAGTTTCAGGGGGGGGAGCGGATCATCGGGCACAATGTAGCGATGGATTATTTCGCCCAGGATCAGGCCAATGCTCTGGATCAGAGCCGCACGGCCTACGATGAACTTTATGCGGAAGCGCCGTACGACATGGTGCCGAAGCTGCGCGACATTCTCGGCGCCTTTCTCTTCTCGGGGGATGACATCCACAAAAAGGTCAGCGTCCTTTCCGGCGGGGAGCGGAACCGTCTGGCCCTCGCCAAGATGCTGCTCCGCCCCTCCAACCTGTTGCTGATGGACGAACCGACCAACCATCTCGATCTGAACAGCAAGGAGGTGCTGCTGGATGCTTTGAAGAGTTTCGACGGCACGGTGGTGTTCGTTTCCCATGACCGCTACTTTGTCAACGCCCTGGCGACGCGGGTGGTTGAGGTAGAGGGGGGAGGCGTCGAAAATTATTTCGGCGATTATGAATATTATCTGGGGAAGAAGGCGGGAACGTCCGCTGCTGCGATCACTGCGCCTGCAATCCTTGACTCAATCTCACCGGAAGCAGCCGGCGCTGCTTCTCCGGCACTGCTGCCTCCTCAAAACAAGGAAGTGCGCCTGAAGGACCGGGAAGAGGAAAAACGGCGCAAGCGGGAGGATCAATCCCGCCAGAAGCGGATGGGTGAGGTTGAGGCAGAGATTGCAAAGGTAGAAAAGGAGCTGGCGGTGTTGGAGCGCGAGATGAATGCGCCCGGTTTCTTCGATGACCCGGAGCGGGGACTGCAGGGGGGTGAGCGTCACGCCGGGTTGAATACCAGATTGGAAGAGTTGTATGGGGAGTGGGAAGGTCTTTCTGTTTGAAGGAGGTAATCATGGCCACACGCATTGAAAAAGATTCCATGGGGGAGATGTCCGTTCCGGCTGAGGCCTACTACGGAGCACAGACCGCCCGGGCGGTACAGAATTTTCCGATTTCCGGCTTGAAGCCGCACCCGGCCTTTGTCTGGGGGACAGTGATCATCAAGAGGTGCGCGGCTCAGGCCAATATCTCTACCGGCAGGCTGGCGGCCGAGATCGGTGACGCCATCGTGGCCGCTGCCGATGAGGTGCTTGCCGGGGCGCTGGCCGACCAGTTCGTGGTCGATCCCTTTCAGGCCGGGGCCGGGACATCGCATAACATGAACGCCAACGAGGTGCTGGCCAATCGCGCACTGGAGCTTCTGGGGCGCGAGCGGGGCGACTTCTCCACCCTCCACCCGAATGACCATGTCAACATGGCCCAATCCACCAACGATGTCATTCCGACTGCGATCCGTCTCGCCTCACTGGAGATGCTCGACCCGCTGCTGGAGGCGCTTGAGGTGTTGGAGATGGCGCTGGCCGCCAAGGGGAATGAGTTCCATCATATCCTCAAATCGGGGCGAACGCATCTGCAGGATGCCGTACCGATCCGGATGGGGCAGGAGTTCGGCGCATACGCCGCCGCGATCCGGAAGAACCGCGAGGGGCTGGAGGCATGTATTCCGGCGCTGCTGGAACTCGGGATCGGCGGCACCGCCGTCGGCACCGGTCTGAACGCCGAACCTGCTTACATCACCGCCATGATCGAAGAGCTGACACTTGCCACCGGTTTCCCGCTGGTTGCCAGCGCTGACCTGTTCGAGGCGATGCAGAACATGGACCCCTTTCTGGCTCTCTCCTCTGCGTTACGCCGCACGGCGGTCAACCTCGGGCGGATTGCTAATGATCTGCGGCTGCTGGCTTCCGGGCCACGAACCGGCCTGGACGAAATCCGTCTCCCCGCCATCCAGCCCGGCTCATCGATCATGCCGGGGAAGATAAACCCCTCCATGGCCGAGATGGTCAACATGGTCTGCTTCCAAGTCATGGGATGCGATCAGGCAATCATGCTGGCGACTCAGGCGGGGCAGTTGGAGCTGAATGTGATGATGCCGCTAATCTCCTGGAACCTGACTTTTTCAATGGAAATACTCAAGAATTGCGTGCAGAAATTTACCGAATCCTGTATAAACGAAATGACTGCCAACGAAGAACGCTGCCGCCACTATCTGGAGACCTCGCTCGGCCTGGTGACGGTACTGGCGCCGTACATCGGCTACAACGCCTCGGCCGCCATCGCCAAGGAATCGGTCGCCAGCGGCAGGAGCATTCGTGAAATCGTACTGGAGCAGGGTCTGATGACCGCCGGAGAATTGGACGAGGTCATGCAGCCGGAGCACCTGACGAAGCCGGGGCTGCCGAAGTAAAAAAACCTCCCCGTCCCTCCCCTTGTCAAGGGAGGGGGTTGGTGAACACCACATACAAAGGAGAATGAACAGATGAAAGAAGAAGTACTGAGGGTTCTTGAACAGATACGCCCCATGCTGCAGAACGATGGGGGAGATGTTGAGCTGGTTGAAGTCACGGATGACGGTATTGTCAAGGTTCGCCTGAAGGGCGCTTGCGGCAGTTGCCCGATGTCCACGATGACCCTGAAGATGGGGATCGAAGCCGCCATGAAGGAACAGGTCCCGGGCGTAAAGGAAGTCGTTCAGGTCTGATCTAGGCAACAGACAAAAATCTCAAACGCTCCTTCGGGTAATGCTGACAGGAGCGTTTGTTTTTAGTAAGTTAGAAGCTGTTTTCTGCGTTATGTTGCAGAAAATAACTTCGTTAACGCACTTATCCTGCTTGTCAGGGTTAGGAGTTTACATGGTCTTGATTCGCCCCGGTCACTATCGGCACTACAAAGGTAACGAATACGAAGTGATTGATACTGCCCGTCACAGTGAGACCGAAGAGGAAATGGTCGTCTATCGCAAGCTATATGGCGATCATTCGTTGTGGGTCAGGCCGCTTGGCATGTTTGTTGAGGATGTACAGGTGAATGGGCAGACTGTGCCGCGCTTCGAATGGGTAGGGGAAATTTGAAAGCTGAACATGCAAATTCCCCCAATAGCACTTGTATTATAAAAACTACCCTGTAAAGAGACTAATTAATGAGGTATTCGTGGCACTTATATCACTTCGCGACATAACCCTGGCCTTCGGCGGTCCCCCTCTTTTCAACGGCATTAACCTGCAGATCGAACAGGGTGACCGGCTCTGCCTGATGGGGCGCAACGGCAGCGGTAAATCGACGCTGCTGAAACTGATCGGCGGCGAACTTCCCCCTGAAAGCGGCGAAGTCCAGCGGCAGCAGGGGCTCAAAGTGGCCGCGCTGACCCAGGATGTGCCGCAGGGGCTGGCTGGAAATGTCTTTGACGTGGTCGCATCCGGCATGGGTAACGCCGCCGCAACCCTGGCCGAATACCACCACGTCAGCCACGAACTGGCGCATGACTGCAGCGATAAGATGCTCGCGCGGTTGGAAGCGTTGCAAAAAGAGCTGGAGGAGAATGACGGCTGGAACCTGCATCAGGAAGTGGAGCGGGTACTGAACCGGCTTGATCTTGACGCCGAAGCGGAATTCACCGAGCTTTCCGGCGGCACCAAGCGTCGCGTGCTGCTGGCCCGCGCCCTCGTATCCAACCCCGATATCCTGATTCTGGACGAGCCGACCAACCACCTTGATATCGATACGATCCTCTGGCTGGAGGAGTTTCTCGCCAAAAACGTCAAGACGGTGCTGTTTGTCACCCATGACCGCTCCTTTGCCCGGCGGCTGGCCAACCGGGTGGCAGAGCTTGATCGTGGGCGGATCTACGCCTTTCCCTGCGGTTACGACGAATTCGTGGAGCGGCGTGAGGCGCTGCTGGAGGCGGAGATAAGCCGTCAGGCGCTGTTCGATAAGAAGCTGGCTCAGGAGGAGGTCTGGGTCCGGCAGGGGATCAAGGCCCGCCGTACCCGTAATGAGGGGCGTGTCCGCGCTTTAAAGAAGCTGCGTGAAGAATCGCGCCAGCGGCGCGAACGCCAGGGAACGGCCAAAATCCAGCTGCAGGTGGCGGACCGCTCCGGGGCGCTGGTGGCCGAGGCGAGCGGTGTGACCTTTGCCTACGATAGCCGCCCGATTGTCACGAACCTCTCCACGACAATCATGCGTGGTGATCGGATCGGCATCATCGGGCCGAACGGCTCCGGCAAGACAACTCTATTGCGTTTGTTGCTTGGTGAGTTGGAACCGCAACAGGGAGAGGTCAAACTTGGAACACGCCGCGAGGTGATCTATTTCGACCAGCTCCGCGAACAGCTCGATATGGACAAAAGCGTTCAGGAAAATGTTGGGGAGGGGAACGATACGCTGATCATCAACGGTCAGGCGCGCCATATTATCGGCTATCTGCAGGACTTCCTCTTCTCGCCCGAGCGGGCCCGCAGTCCGGTCAGCATCCTGTCCGGCGGCGAGCGCAACCGGCTGCTGCTGGCCAAGCTCTTCACCAAGCCGTCCAATATTCTCGTCATGGATGAGCCGACCAACGACCTCGATGCCGAGACGCTTGATCTGCTCGAAGATCTGCTGATGGAGTACCCCGGCACGCTGCTGCTGGTCAGCCATGATCGCGAATTCCTCAACAATGTCGTCTCGAGCACGCTGGTGCTTTCCGGTGACGGCACGGTGCGGGAGTTTGTCGGCGGCTATGACGACTGGCTGAGTCAGGCTGCCGTTGAGGCCGCTGCCGCAGTTCAGGCGGCGCAGAAAGCTGCCCCGGAAAAGGGGAAGCCGCAGAAGGAAAAAGTTCGCAAACTCTCATTCAATGAGCAGCGAGAACTGGAGGCGTTGCCGGAGCGGATCGCCTCTTGGGAGAAGGAGCAGGAAGGGTTGCACGCCCGTCTGGCCGATCCTGAATTTTACAAGAGCGCCGGAGCCGAGGTCGTCGCTGTCAATGCCCGTCTGGCGGAGTTGGAACAGGAGCTGGAAACGGCTCTGCTGCGCTGGGATGAGTTGGAGAGTCAGAAAGGGTAGCCTCGCTTATTCCACAACCGGCATTCGCAGCAGCAGCGTGGCCACTCCGAAGGCTGCCAGTAGCAGCAATGTAATCATCGCTACCACCCCGTTCCAGCCGAAGTTCAGCCAGAACATCCCCCCCACCGTGCCGGAAATGCTTGAACCGAGATAGTATGAGAAGAGGTAGAGCGACGATGCCTGGGCCTTGGCTGTCTTGGCACGCCTGCCGACCCAGCTGGATGCGATTGCGTGGGCGCTGAAGAAGCCGCAGGTGAAAACACCCACGCCGGCCACGATGGCGGGGAGCGATCCGGAGAGCGTGATGGCTGTTCCCGTCAGCATGACACAAAGAGCCAGCCGAATCATGAAGGGTCGCCCAAAGCGGTGAATCAGGCCGCCGACCGCTCCGGAGCTGAACGAACCGAGCAGGTAGACGAGAAAGATCAGGCTGACCTGGTAATTGCTGAGATTGTAGGGGGCGGCCAGGAGACGGAAGCCGATGTAGTTGTAGAGGGAGATGAAGCCCCCCATCGAAAGAAAAGCCAGCGCGTAAAGGCAGAGCAGGCCGGGGTCGTGCAGGTGCTGGAACAGCGAGGTGAACAGGTAACGGAGCTGGAACGGCCGCTGACGGAAGTTGGTGGAGGGGGGGAGGCTTTTGATGAATACGAGCGTGAGCAGCAGGCTGAAGGCGCCGATGATGGCGATGGCACTGTGCCAGGGGACATATTCGCAGAGCAGCGCCGATCCTATCCGGCCGGTCATTCCCCCCAGCGCGTTGCCGCTGATATAAAGCCCCATGGCATGGCCGATTGACTGCGCATCCATCTCCTCACCGAGATAGGCCATCGCGACCGAGGGGACACCGGCCAGCACGAGACCCTGCAGCAGCCGCAGCGTCAGGAGGGATTGAAACGAGTGACTGAAGAGCGTCGCCACTGCCAGCAGCGACGTCAGGAAGAGCGCCACGGCCATGACCCGTCGTCGCCCCAGAGTTTCGGATACGGTGCCGGCAATCAGCATGCCGACCGCCAGAGCGACCGTCGCAAAAGAGAGCGGCAAGCTGGCCACGGCGGGCGATACGCCAAACTCCTTTGCAAAAATCGGGAGAAGCGGCTGAACATCATAGAGGGTTATAAAGGTGACGAAACCGGCACAGAACAGGGCTACGTTGATACGCCTGAACTCTGAGGTGCCGACCCGGACCTGCCCTTCGGTAACTGCAGCCATTCACTCTCCCTTTCAGAGATGTACGCCCGTGTCAAACAATAGCAAAAAACAGGGCTACATAACCTGCTGCCGTACCTTCTTTATTCTCTGCGGTCCATTTTACGATGTTTCCCACGAAACTCGGGACGGTGGATTTTCCCATCATAGCGCGCTCTGTCGTGCGAATATCGTCTGTACTCCACATCTCGGGAATGGCGGACATTGCTAATCCCGAAATTGAACAAAACCGTGGGGAGATATCTCCTGGTAGCAAGTTCCCACGGGCCGTTATAATAAGGTCCACGATACCAGCGCCCGCCGTAAAAGTAGAAGTAGTCCGAACCGGTGTAGACCAGGTCATACGGGACTCCAACGGCAACATACATATTGAGTGCAGGTGAATAAATGAACTGTGGCGCTTCATTAACATAAATTTCTTCCGGAGATGGGTACTGCTCCGACTCGGAATAAACCTCGGGTGGGACCAGCTCTTCTGCTGGAGCAGTGGTCGGCGGTGGCGGTGGTGCAGCGACTGCTATGCGGGGGTGATACCCGGGCACCTGATTCCCGTAGGTGTACATGCACTGGACATAGGTATTGTCATATCTGCGCTGGGCCTCTCTGCCATAAACCTGACCCGCTTCTGAGCCTGAAGCCGTACCTAAAAGAAGTCCGGTTGCAGCACCGACAAGGGCACCTCCTCCGGCGCGGCCTGAGGCTGAACCGATGGCGGCACCCAACCCCGCCCCCATTGCTGTCCCCGTAACTGCTCCTGTAGCAACATTGCTTTCATAGGTTTCTTGTGCTGACATTCCGAGATGCTGTTCCGCCCACTGTCTGCAGATCGCGTCTTCAGCCCGGAAGGTGTCAAAAGACTTCCCCTCTGCCGGTAGAACTCTGACGCTTGGTCCAGTTGGAAGAGTGGCACAGCTGCTCAAAACCAACAGCAAAAGCAAGGGGGTGATTTTTGGTAGTAATCGCATCGTTTTTACCTCCTCAATTCCGGCAGTATTTTCCGCCATCTCTCAATTGTAATCAGTTGATCTTGGATTCAATCATATCATAATAATATGAGGTAAAGACGGAGTAAATAGACAATTTTATTGTGCGGCGAACCTTTTTTCAGTCTGTCTTTATCCATTTGTTTTGTTTCTGCAGCATTGGAACCACATAGGAATTGCCAACTGTCGGAACGTATGTGCTGCTCTTGAAGTTGGTCCATTCCAAAGTCAAATCACAACGTGTCGATAAATGCGGCGATTGCCGCATGAACCTTTTCAGATCCTTCTCCGGCAAGAATCCCATGCCGGTTGAAATCGAAGGAAAGATACCGCTTGTTTTCCGATCCGATGCGATTGAACATGAGTTCTGTCCCTTTGTGATTGACGATCGGATCCCCCTTTGCCTGCATGATCAGGGTCGGCACCTTCACCTCTGTCAGACGCCGTTCAAGGCCTTTCATGAATCGCTCCATCTGCGACAGCGCCGCGAGCGGAACCCGCGCATAGTTGATCAGCGGGCGTTCTGAGCTGCGCTCGGTGTATTCTTTTGTCGCTCCGTGGCAGTGAATCATATCCATGAATCTGTTCCAGGAGGTGACAGTCGCTGCAAAGCGACTCGAAAAATTCCGCAGACGAAAGGGTGGTGAAACCGCAAAAATTCCTGCAGGGGCCCTCATACGCGCTGCCGCGTCCAGCGCCAGACCGCCGCCGAAAGAAAAGCCGCCAATTACGACCCGCAGGCAGAGGGCACTCATCAAGGCATAGCCACAATCAACCGATTCAACCCAGTCTCGCCCGTTGCGGGTGGCAAGATCTTCAGGGGCGGTCCCGTGCCCGCGGAGGCGGACGCAGTAGACCCAGAATCCTTTGTCGTGAAGATATGCTGCAAGCTCAGCCATTTCGCGGGGTGATGCCAGAAAACCGTGTACCAGTACAACGCCCAGTCGCCTGGAAGTGCCCTCCAGCAGAAACGGTGCGCCGACAGTTCGCTCTTTGGATTCTTCAGGGCGGTAGAAGCGGGAGTAGTCGGCTTCAAACTGATCCTCGCCCTGGCGCTGCAGGCCATCACTGGTCATGCTATGAATATCGGACATGAAGTGGCACCTCTCACATAAGTTGCGGCTTGTGCCGACAGAGTCACCGGGACGATAACGGCCATGCTGCCTGTTCCGAGTTTAGCCTATGTTGCCGACGAGCGCAAACAGCTTGTTTACTACATCACCGTATCTATACCCTCTTCCGGTGCCCTGTGCCTAATTGGAATAAATCGGGACTTAAACTGCTAAATGTGGTATAATATAAAAATTAGAAAGGAGATCTCTATGAAAAAGACAGCACTGGTTCTTGTGATCGCAGCCATGGCAGCGGTATCGTCTGCACAGGCGGAGGTGAGTGTCAATATAAACCTTGGCGTACCGGCTCCACGGGTGATTGTCGCCTCTCCCCCGTCAGTCCGTTTTGATGTGGCACCGCGCTTTATCGCCCCGCCCCGCCTCGGTTTTTATGTCGGAGTGGATACTCCGTATGACATCATCTTCAGCTCTAATTATTACTACCTGTATTACGGCAACAGCTGGCACCGTTCCGGAAACTATAACGGTCCTTGGTTTGAAGTTCCTTACCGGCATTTGCCGCCGGGCATCCGCAAACACCGGATCGAGCAAATCCGCTCGTACCGTGACCGTGAATACCGCGTGTATCGCAGTAAGCCGGATCACTATCGCGGACGTCAATTCCGCCCCGATCATGAGCGGAGGGGCGATTTGAAGGAAGAGCGTCGGCGCGGTAAGCAGGAATGGAAAAATGATCGCAGGCAAGACAAGCGAGAGCGGAAGGAAGAAAAACGCGACAGGAACGGGCATGGTCGTGACTGAGTTATTATGATACCAGTGGGGGGGCAACCTCCCACTTTTTTGTGGTGCGCCAGGCATGATTCCGCCAAAACAACACCTCGCGACTCCTGCATCAAGTTTGATACGGACGAACTTTGCCGCAGCGCCATAACATCCCTCTGGACATGCCTTCCCCCCCTCTGATAAAGTACGCGCTTCCATGAAAATCAAACGACTCGAAATATCCGGTTTTAAATCCTTTGCCGACAAGGTTGTACTAGACTTCCAGCAGAATGTAACCGGCGTGGTCGGCCCGAACGGCTGCGGCAAGTCGAATATCGTCGATGCGATCCGCTGGTGCATGGGGGAACAGTCCGCCAAGAACCTGCGCGGCAAGGCGATGGAAGATGTCATCTTTGTCGGCAGTGAGACCCGCAAGCCGCTGGGTGTCGCTGAGGTGTCGCTGGTCTTCTCCACCGAGGATGGCCGGGCGCCGGCCAAGTACCTCGATTATGCCGAGATCCAGCTCACCCGCCGTCTGTACCGCGACGGCGACAGCGATTATCTGATCAACAAGACCCCCTGCCGCCTGCTGGACATAACCGAACTCTTCATGGATACCGGCGTCGGCACCCGTGCCTATTCGATCATCGAGCAGGGGAAGATCGGCCAGATCCTCCATTCGCGCCCGGAGGAACGCCGCTTTCTGATCGAGGAGGCGGCCGGGGTTACCAAATTCAAGTCGCGTAAGCAGCTGGCTCTCAAAAAGATTGAGGGAACACGCCAGAATCTGGCCCGT
The DNA here is from genome assembly GCA_028683435.1 of Desulfuromonadaceae bacterium. GTDB lineage: Bacteria > Desulfobacterota > Desulfuromonadia > Geobacterales > Pseudopelobacteraceae > JACRCG01. The sequence continues at coordinate 20,877 of JAQUIG010000014.1, forward strand.
CTGGCGGATGTGCTGGGGGAGATCCGGCGGCAGTTGGCATCGCTCCAGCGCCAGGCCAAAAAGGCTGAAAAATTCCGGGAAGTCCGCGACGAACTGCGGGAAATAGAACTGCTCTTTACCGCGCGGGAGTATTGCGAGACTCAGATCCAGCGGAGTGCGGCAGAGCGGGAGCTCGATGCTCTCAATCATCGGATCCGCGAAGCGTTTGCCGCCTCCGCACTCGGAGAAGCGCAGGCCGAGGAGGCCCGCGTGACGCTGCTGGAGGCGGAAAAGCGGCTGACGATCGCCCAGGAGGAGATCTTTCGCGTCAGGAGTGAGTTCAGTACGACCGGAAACGGGTTGGATTTTCAGCGCAAGGAGCTGGCCGGTCTTGATGCACGGTTGGCCCGGCTGGTGTCCGAGAGGGCCGAGCTGGAGGCGAGACTGAAGGAGTGTGGAGAACAACGGGGCGTGCTCGAACTTCGCCGTGATACCGGGGTTGTCGATGCCGCCGGAATGCAGAGCGAGCTGGAACAGTCCGAAGGTCTGCTGGCCGCGCACCAGCTGGCCGAAGAGGGGTTGAATCGTGATCTGGAGAACCGCCGTCGGGAGCTCTTTACCGCCCTGGCCGAGGCGGCCCAGTTCAAGAGCCGCTTTGAAAACGCCCAGAAAAGGTTGGGAGCGCTTCGCGAACGGCTCGACCGCCATGCCCGCGAAGCGATGCAGCTGGGTGAACGCCACCTGCAACTGCGCCAGCGGGCGGATGCGCTGGAGAAGGAAATCGCCACCAGCCAGTTGGAACAGGAAACGCTGCAAGCCCAATTGTCCTCGCTGCGCGGCCGGGAGGACGAGCTGAAACTGCGGCTCCCCGAGGTTGAAAATGGGTGGCACTCCGCACGGGATGGCTTGAATCGCAGTTCTTCGCGTCTCCTTTCGCTTAAAGAGCTGGAAGCCCAGTTTGCCGGGTTCGGCCAGGGAACCCGTACGCTGATGAAGGATGCTACCCTCCGCTCCCGTTTCAGCGGCGTGCTGGCTGATGCCATTCAAGCTCCCGCCGAACTGGAGGCGGCGCTTGAGACGGCCCTGGCGGAGCGCCTGCAGTGCATCCTCTGCTCCGATGATCACGATGCTCTTGGGGCGGTAGAATTTCTGAAAACAAACAATGGCGGGAGGGCCGGAATCGCCCTGCCGCTGGAGCAGATGGCCGGTGCCCCCCCGACGGTGACGGGAGCCGTTCCGCTGGCGGGGCAGGTGGAGGTCGTCGGCCCGTTTGCCGGATTGATCCTGAATCTGCTGGCATCTGTCATGCTGGTTGATGATGTCAGCACAGCGCTCGGGCTTGCACGGCAGCACCCCGGGCTGACCTTTGTCACCCGCGCCGGCGACATGGTCGCCCATGGGGGGATCATCAGCGGTGGTTCGGGTGAGCAGGTGGGGAAGGGACTGATCCACAAGAAGCGTGAAATCAGGGAGCTGGAGCTGGCCGTGGCCCGACTGGGGGGGGAGGTCGTCTCCCTCGGCACGCAGCGCGATGATCTGCGGCGCTGTAGTCAGGAGGTGGCCGAGGGGATTAAGGGGGGGGGGGCAACATTGCACCAGGCAGAGCTGAAACTGACCGGGCTGCTCAAGGATCGCCAGCAGGCTCGCGATGAAGGAGCCCGCATTGATGAGCGGCTGGAGGTCCAGTCCCTGGAGTCTGAAGATCTCAATGAGGAACAGGCCGCACTGGAGGGTGAACTTAAGTTTGCCGGGGAACAGTTAGCCCGGACCGGCGCCGCCTCAAAGGGGCTGGAGGGGGAAACGTCCCGCTTGAAGGGTGAACTTGATACCCGCCGCGCGCAGCTGGCCGTTGTTCGCGAAAAGGTGACCGCCATCCGGGTGCAAAACGCTACGGTCAAGGAGCAGCATGATGCCTCTCTGCGTGCACTCTCCGAGCTGGAGCAGCGTACGGAAGAGGTCCTGCGGCGCATGGCTGCCGACCGGGAGGAAATTGAATCCGGTGATGCCGCCAGAGTGCAGCTCCAGAGGGAGATATCTGCCGCGACCGAGCGGCTGGAAGGTCTCGTCCGGGAACAGGCGGATGCTGAAGGAGGGTTGATCGTACTGCGGGGACGTTTTGAGGATGCCGGTGCTGTCCTGAATCTGCTTGACGTTCAGCTCAAGAAGGCTCGCGAAGAGGGGGACGCTGCCAGGCAGGCACAGGCCGACCTTAACCTTCGCTTTTCAACACTGACTATGCACGCTGAGCACCTGGAGCGGGCTCTGCAGGAACGGAGCCGCATCGCCATGTCGGAAGCGGTCGCAAAGCTGGAGTCAACCGAATTTGACGAAGCGTCCCGCCGACTGCGGCAGGCAGAACTGCAGCGGCTTCTGGACGAGATGGGCGAGGTAAACCTGATGGCGATCGAGGAGTGTGCCGGGATGGAGGAACGGTTCACTTTTCTTACCGGTCAGCGGGATGATCTGGAGGAGTCGCTGCGCGGTCTGCAGCAGGCTATCCAGCGCATCAACCGCACTACCCGCCAGCGTTTCCTGGAGACCTACAACCTGATCAACGCCAAATTCCAGGAGGTCTTTCCGCGCCTTTTCTGCGGTGGGCGGGCCGAGTTGCGCCTGACCGACGAAGCGGACCTGCTGGAGACCGGCATCGACATCATCGTACAGCCCCCCGGAAAGAAACTGCAGAACGTGACGCTCCTCTCGGGGGGGGAAAAGGCGCTAACCGCCGTGGCACTGATCTTCTCGATCTTCCTGATCAAGCCGACCCCGTTCTGTCTGTTGGATGAGGTAGATGCGCCGCTCGACGACGCCAATATCGGCCGCTTCAACGAAATGGTCAGGGAGATGAGCGATATTTCGCAATTCATCATCATTACCCACAACAAGGCCACGATGCAGGTGGCCGACACCCTTTACGGCATCACGATGGAAGAACCGGGGGCATCGCGGGTGGTGTCGGTGCGGCTGCATTAATCAACAGACGGTCGGCTGCTTCCGCATTTCCAGCACTCGGTGAATTGCCCCTCGATTTCCTCGCCGCATGAACCACAAACCCAGGCGGCACTCTCTTTTACTGCAAGTGCCTCTGCTACAATCCGTTGCGCTTCTGAAAAATCACCATCGTCAACGCATAGTTGGGGCCAGCATTCAATCGGCGGGATGTGACCGATTCCGGCAGAAATGAATTCATTTTTGATCCAGCAGCTGATCCCGTGTCCTTCCAGGATGTTCTGAAATATGCTCACAATCGATATGGTTGAAGCGCTGTAAACAGTTTTCATATAATCTCCGGTGTCACTTTTTTACTCCATTCGTTTATAATACTCTGATAAAAGTTTCCTTTCATACCCTTAACTACTCTTTTTGCTGCTCACATTTTGTAGCCAACCTATGATATACGTACCATCCGTAAGCTGTTAATAAGGAGTTTGTCATGTCATTCGAGGTGATACTAGAGGATCTGGTGAATCGGGTGCCGCAGACGGTCGGTGCCATCCTGGTTGATTGGGAAGGTGAGGCGGTCATGGAACATTGCAGCTGTGATCCATATGACATCCGTTTTATTGCCGCTCACAAGGGGATTATCCTGGCGCGCCTCAAGGAGATGCAGGGTGCTGCACAGGTTGGTGAGGTGGAGGATGTCGTTGTCACCTCCAGCCGGGGGCATCTGATCATCGGCTGTATTGATCAGTATTATTCACTTGTTATGAAAATTGAGCACAACTGTCCGGTGGCGCTGGCGCTGTACCATTTTCGCCTTGCAATCACCGCGCTGAAAAGGGAGGTCTGATGAATCCTCAAGAGAAGAAGGGCTTTTTCCGTGGGCTTATCGACAAGATTGCCGGTTCGGAACCGGCAGAAGCGCCGCCTCTGACTTTGGAAACACCGCTCCTGCAATCAACTCCGGCCGAGACACCAAAAGAGGAGGAAACACAGGCAAAGCCGAGTTTTTTTGAAAGGCTGAAGTCCGGTCTGAAGAAGACCAAGGATGGTCTGGTGGGGCGGATCGATGCCCTGGTGCTGGGCAAAAAGACGATCGATGCCGATACCCTCGAGGAGCTTGAAGAGATCCTGATTACCTCTGATATCGGTGTCAAGACCACGGTGGAGTTGATCCGGACCCTGGAAGGGCGTCTGGGGCGCAACGAGTTGAAGGATGGCGAGGCGCTCAGGGGCGCCTTGAAGGAGGAAATCCTGGCCCGTCTGACCGCTCATCACCGTCCGCTCGATTTCGGCAGCGGTAAGCCGTTCGTAATGCTGGTAATCGGTGTCAACGGCGTCGGCAAGACGACGACGGTCGGTAAGCTGGCCTCGCGTTTTTCCGCCTCCGGCAGTAAGGTGCTGCTGGCGGCGGCCGATACCTTTCGGGCCGCCGCGGCCGAACAGCTGGTGGCCTGGGGGGATCGCTCCGGTGTGGATGTCATCCGCCATAAGGAGGGTGCCGACCCGTCTGCGGTCGTCTTTGATGCCTGCAAGGCGGCAGTTGCGCGCGGCGTTGATATTCTGATCGTTGATACCGCCGGCCGTCTGCATACCAAGGTGAACCTGATGGAGGAGATGAAGAAGATTCGCCGCGTTATTGACCGGGAGATCCCCGGGGCTCCTCACGAAACGCTGCTGGTGCTGGATGCCGCAACCGGCCAGAATGCGACCTCGCAGGCCCGCCTCTTCAAGGAGGCGGCCGGTGTCACCGGGCTGGTTCTGACCAAGTTGGACGGTACCGCCAAGGGGGGGATTCTGGTGGCGGTCAGCCATGAATTTGCCCTGCCGGTCCGTTATATCGGTGTCGGCGAATCAATTGAAGATCTGCGCGACTTCGATCCGCAAGAGTTCACCGATGCCCTTTTCCAGGCCTGAAAAAACAAGGCGCGGCGCGGGTAAGGATGTCACGGAACTCTGCGATATCAATCAATTAGGGCTTGACTTTGCGCAAGCCGCTTCGTATAGTGTGCCACTTCGAAAGGAAATAGAACTCATGAATCAGGAACTACTGGAAGTACTTGAAAAGAAAATCGGCGACGTTGTCGAAAAGTATAGCGCCCTCAAAGAGGAAAACGCTCGCCTGCATGAAGAAATTGAGCGGCTCTCAAACGACCGGGAGGGTTTCAAGCACCGTGTTGATGCCATTCTTGGCAGGCTCGACGGAATTTAGGGCGCGAGCGTGGTCATTGTATGAAAATAAGCCATGCGGTGACAATCCTTGGCCGCGAACTTTCGGTGCGGAGTTCTGCTCCCGAGGCGAAAGTAAGGGCGGTAGAAACCTTCGTCAATGGAAAGCTTCAAGATATCGGCGCAGCTCTTAGAAATGGTGACGCCCAACTGGTGCTGACGCTGGCTCTGCTGAATACCTCGGAAGAGCTGCTTGAACTTCGCGCTCAGCGAGAAAAGGATGCTGCTGTCGACGGCAGAATTGCTGCCGCCATTGCAACGCTGGAAACGGCCTGATTTTACATGGTCTCTCAGGGAGACTTGATCATATATTCGCATAATTGTTCTGCCGGTCGGGTGCGTCAAACATTGTGATTTACCTGTTTGATTGAAATAATGTAACGCCCGTTGAATATATCCTCACTGGAAGGGAAAAGTCGCTTCTGAGTTGCAAAAGCGTAATCCGCGCGTTTACCTGACGGCACTCAAGACTTTTTCTCCCTTTCAGCCTCCCTGGTCGACATTCCCGATTTCACTTCGGGGCCACTCCGCACATGCGTATCGAAAGCAGTCAGTATGCCCAAGCGCTCTATCCGTTCGCAGTTGCTGGCACAGCGCCGGGCGCTCAGCCATGATACGTGGCTGGCATCCAGTCGCGCCGCACAGCTCAATCTGCTCTCTCTTGATGAGTATGGCCGGGCTGAATGCGTGGCGCTGTATGCAGCTGCCCATAACGAAACAGATACAGGGCTGATCCTGGCCGCTGCCTTCCAGGCGGGGAAACGGGTGCTGTATCCGGCTGTCTGCGGCCATCAGATGGTGTTTCGCCGTGTCGAACAGGTTGAGGAGTTGCAGGAAGGGACGTTTGGTATCCTTGAACCATGTCCGACCGGGGTTGACCATCAGGCCGATGAAGCTGATCTGATCGTTGTCCCAGGGGTCGCTTTTGACCTGTCGGGGCACCGGATCGGCTACGGCAAAGGATTCTATGACCGTTTCCTGCAGCACCCAGGCCGCAGGGCACATCTCGTCGGACTGTGCCATGATTTTCAGGTGACTGGCTGCGCTATTCAGGCGGATATCCACGATATTCCGATGGAAATTATCATTTCTGATAAACGAATTATTCGTATCCAACGATCATGTTGAAGAAGTAACCGGAGTTCGCCAGGCGGCCCGGATTTATATACAGGAGGTTGATAGTATGGAAGTCGTAATTAGCGTTATCATTACTCTGATTGTCGCTGCCGGAGCTTATTTTGCCGGTAACAAGCTCAACAAGAAGGATACGGGATCGATTCTGAAACAGGCCGAAGAGCTTGCCGCCAAGGTACTCGAAGATGCCCGCCGTGAATCGGATACTATCAAGAAAGAGGCGGAACTTAAGGCCAAGGACCTGGCTATTCAGGCCAAGGAAGAGCATGACCGCAAAACAACCGAAAAAAACAAGGATCTCCAGGCACTGGAAAAAAGACTTGTTCAGAAGGAAGAAAATCTCGACAAAAAAGCTGGCCTGATCGACCAGAAAGAGATGGATATTCTCAAAAAAGAGCAGGCGGTTTCGCAAAAAGATCAGGTTCTTCTCCAGCGTGAAGAAGAACTGAAAAAAGCGTCAGATGTTCAAAATGCACGGCTCGAACAGATTTCCGGCATGTCGGCAGGGGAAGCAAAAAAAGAGTTGATGAACGCGATGGAAACCGAGGCCAAGCATGATGCCGCCAAGATCATCAGGGCTATTGAAGATGAGGCCCGTGAAACTGGTGACAAGAAAGCCAAGGAAATCATGGCGCTTGCCATTCAGCGCTATGCTGGTGAATACGTTGCCGAACGTACCGTTTCCGTTGTGCCGCTCCCCTCTGATGAGATGAAGGGGCGTATTATTGGCCGCGAGGGGCGCAATATTCGCGCGCTGGAGGCGGCCACCGGCATCGACCTGATTATTGACGATACCCCCGAAGCGGTAATTCTGTCCGGTTTTAATCCGGTACGCCGCGAAGTGGCACGTTTATCTCTTGAAAAACTCCTCGCCGATGGTCGCATCCATCCGGGTCGCATCGAAGAAGTCGTGGCAAAGTCAACCGAAGAAGTGGAACTTTCAATCAAAGAAGCGGGTGAACAGGCCGCCTTTGACCTGGGTGTCCACGGTATCCACCCGGAACTGCTCAAATTGATCGGACGCCTCAAATACCGTACCTCCTACACCCAGAACGTCTACCTCCACTCGCTGGAAGTCGCGTTTCTCTGCGGGATCATGGCCGCCGAACTCGGAATCAACGTCAAACAGGCCAAACGTGCCGGGCTGCTGCATGACCTGGGCAAGGCGGTTGACCACGAAGTTGAGGGTTCGCACGCGGTCATCGGCGCCGAGTTGGCCCGTAAATACGGCGAAACACCGAAGATTGTCCATGCCATTATGGCGCATCACGAAGATGAGAAGCCGAATTCAGTGCTGGCGATTCTGGTTCAGGCTGCCGACGCACTATCCGGTGCCCGCCCCGGCGCACGGCGTGAGATGATGGAAACCTACGTCAAGCGCTTGGGCGATCTGGAGCGCATTGCAACATCGTTCAGCGGTGTGCAGTCGTCATTTGCGATCCAGGCCGGTCGCGAGATCCGCGTCATGGTTTCGAGCGAGCATGTCAGCGATGATCAATCGGTGGTCATGGCTCGTGACATTGCCAAGAAAATCGAGGCAGAAATGACCTATCCGGGGCAGATTAAAGTCAACGTGATCCGCGAAACAAGATCAATAGAATATGCCCGTTAAAATATTATTTGTGGGTGATATCATCGGTAAGCCGGGTCGCCAGGCGCTGTCGCGTGAGCTGCATCGCCTCGTGGACCGGCACACGGTTGATATCGTTATTGCTAATGGTGAAAATTCCGCCGGCGGATTCGGACTGACGGTCGAGGTTGCCAAAGAGCTGTTCAATCAGGGCGTTCACCTGCTGACCGGCGGCAACCACATCTGGGACAAGAAAGAACAGGTTCAGATGATTCTGGCTGATCCGCGCATTATCCGTCCCGCCAACTATCCGGCCGGAGCGCCAGGAGTCGGAAGTACGGTCCTGACAACGCCGGGGGGAGTGAAGGTCGGGGTTCTTAATCTGGAAGGGCGGGTTTTTATGAAAAGCCTGGAGTGCCCTTTTCTGGTTGCCGACCGTGAGGTCAAACGCCTTCAAAAGGAGACGCCGATTATCCTTGTCGATTTTCACGCCGAGGCCACCTCGGAAAAATCGGCGTTAGGATGGTATCTGGATGGACAGATCAGTGCCCTGATCGGCACGCATACCCACGTGCAGACCGCAGATGAGCGGATTCTGCCGATGGGGACAGCCTTTTTGACTGATGCCGGCATGACCGGCAGCTTTGACTCGGTCATCGGCATGGGGAAGGAAGAAACTATTTACCGCTTTCTGACCCAGTTGCCGGCCAAGTTTGAAGTTGCCAAGAAGGACATCCGCCTTAATGGCGTTGTGATCGGTATTGATGAGACAAGCGGCAAGGCTGTCAGTATTGAACGAATAAATATGGCCTGCTGATTTATTAGATTTTAGGAGCTATTTATATGTCCGTAGCCGAACAGATGGCCGTCATCAAACGCGGCACCGTTGAGATCCTGGTTGAGAAGGAGCTGGAGGAAAAGCTCGCAACGTCCATTTCCAGCGGTGTCCCATTGGTAATAAAGGCGGGCTTCGACCCGACCGCTCCCGACCTGCATCTGGGGCACACCGTGCTGATCCAGAAGCTGCGCCAGTTCCAGCAGTTGGGGCACGAAGTCAATTTTCTGATCGGCGATTTTACCGGCATGATCGGCGACCCGACCGGCAAGTCCGAGACCCGGAAGGTGCTGACCCGCGAGGATGTGCTGAGGAATGCGGAAACGTACAAGGAACAGGTCTTTAAGATACTCGATCCGGGTAAGACCAAAGTCGTCTTCAACTCTACCTGGCTGAACGAGCTCGGCTGCGGTGGCTTGATCGCTCTGGCTTCAAAATACACCGTTGCCAGAATGCTTGAGCGGGATGACTTCCATAAACGATATACGACCCAGCAGCCGATTGCCATCCATGAATTCCTCTACCCGCTGATTCAGGGGTATGATTCCGTGGCCATGAAGGCCGATGTCGAACTGGGGGGAACCGACCAGAAATTCAACCTGCTGATGGGGCGCGAGCTGCAGCGCGAGTGGGGGCAATCCCCGCAGTGCGTTCTGACGATGCCGCTCCTGGAGGGGTTGGATGGCGTCAACAAGATGTCCAAGTCGCTCGGCAACTATATCGGCATCAGCGAACCGGCCGATGAGATCTTCGGCAAGATCATGTCGATCTCCGATGACCTGATGCTCCGTTACTACGAACTCCTCTCCGACCTGACGCTGGCCGAGCTAGAGGTGCTGAAGTGCGAGCTTAAGGACCACACTCTGCACCCGATGGCTGCAAAAAAACGATTGGGGCGCGAAATTGTTGCCCGTTTTCACGGTGCCGGCGCCGGAGAAACAGCGGAAGAGAACTTCGTCAAACGTTTCAAGGATAACGAGATCCCGGAGGATATGCCGCAGGTAAGCTACGTGCTGGTCGACGGTGCGGTGCTGTTGGCCAAAGCGATGACCGAAGCCGGCCTCACCAAGTCCAACGGCGAAGGGCGGCGGGCGATCGACCAGGGAGGTGTGAAGCTGAATGGCGAGAAGGTCAGCGACACGAATCAGGAGTTGACCTCCGTCGGTGAACATATCGTCCAGATCGGCAAGCGCCGCTTTGCAAGGATTATGGTTTCATAGGGGCTTTAGCGCATATAAACCAGAAAGCGGGATCGGCACATTGTCGGTCCCGCTTTCTGGTTTTAAACAGGCTTGATTTGTCTATTAAGCGAAAGCCTCATTAATTAGTGTGTTTTTTGTTGATCTCCGCTAGTGACTATGACTATATAGGACGCTATCAGTCTTGTTACGCTCTGTAAAAAACATTTCCTCCTCTGAATACATACTCCGTCAAGACAGAAATATTGGAAAGGCACGTTGATGCATAAAAATATGAACGGCACTTTGCAGGGGCATCAGGTCTGCGATCTGCGTCTGAACGTTAGCCGTTACGACCAGTTGCGCCATGCTATTAATCAGCATGCGATTGTCAGTGCCACCGATGAGAACGGCACTATTGTCGAGGTTAATGACAGGTTCTGTGCCATCTGTGGTTACAGCCGCCGTGAACTGATCGGTCAGAACCACCGTATTGTCAAGTCCGGGGTCCACCCCGACTCACTGTATCGGGATATGTGGGCCACGATCACGAGTGGAAATGTCTGGCAGGGTACCGTCTGTAACCGCAAGAAGGATGGCGGTTACTATTGGGTCGAAGCCACCATCGTGCCGATTCTGGACGAACATGGACTCCCGTGGCGCTATATCTCGATCCGCACCGATATTACCGGATTCAAACAGGCCCACGAACTGCTGGAACTGGAGCTGGGGCGGACCCATGCCTTGCTTGAAGCGCTCGGGGAGGGGGTCTTCGGTGTTGATCCTCTGGGGATATGCACCTTTATCAACCCGGCCGCCCTGGCCATGCTCGGCTATGAGCAGGATGAAGTGCTGGGGAAAAACGCTCACCTGCTTTTTCATGGTTCAGTGACTCTCATTTCTCAGGTGCCGGAAGGAGAATGTCCCGTCTGCGATACCCTGAAGGACGGCATATCCCGCAGAACGGATGATAACCATCTTTTTCGCAAGGATGGCACCCTTCTGCCGGTCAGCCTCTCCGTGAACCCGATCGGTTGCAGTGACGACGGCTCTGGCTGTGGCGTTGTAGCTGCTTTTCGCGATCTGACCCGGCGCAAGGCCATGGAAGCGGGCCTGATCACCGCACGGGACGAGGCGCAGGCCGCCAATCAGGCAAAGTCACTGTTTCTTTCCAACATGAGCCATGAACTGCGCACCCCGCTGAACGCCATCCTCGGCTTTGGTCAGCTGCTGGAGGGGGACCCGGCACTGAATCCGGACCAGCTCGATTCGGTACAGGAGATAACCAGTGCCGGCAGTCACCTGCTCGAGCTGGTGAACGAGGTGCTCGATCTGGCCAGGATCGAATCCGGACGGCAGGAACTTGCACTCGGGCCGATTGCCGTGGATGAACTGGTGGATGAATGCCTCTCTCTGACGGCCACACAGGCCGCACATCGTGGAATCAGTTTTGTCCTTCCGGCGGTTTCCGGATGTGTACTTCATGCCGACCGCACCCGCCTTAAACAGGCGCTGGTTAACCTGCTCAGTAACGCCGTCAAGTATAACCGTTCGGGCGGCGAGGTGCGTCTGGAATATGAGATGCCGGACGTACAGAGTATCCGCATCCACGTGCATGATGGCGGCGCCGGTATTGCGCCGGAGCTTTTGTCGGAGCTGTTTCAGCCGTTTCACCGCCTCGGGCAGGAACTGGGTGAGGTGGAGGGGACCGGTATCGGCCTTGCCATTACCAAGCAGCTTATTGAGGCGATGGGAGGGGCGGTCGGTGCGTCAAGCACCCTCGGCAAAGGGAGCGACTTCTGGCTGGAATTGCCGCTGACGGTGTCAGCATAGTTGAGGGAGGCCGCCGCAATGACCAACAACGATACACAACCTGCTGAAACGGCCGTTGCGGACAGCTCCTGCCAGGCGTTACTGGCGGTTGAAGCTCGATTGAACAAGACCCAGGAACTCGCCCATCTTGGAAGCTGGGAATTAAACCATCAAACGGGGGAGCTGATTTGGTCGAATGAGGTGTATCGCATCTTTGGACTGATTCCGCAGGAATTCACCCCTACCTATGATGCGTTTCTTGATTATGTGCATGCGGATGATCGCGATCTAGTCAATTCAGCATATTCAACCTCGGTCCAGGAGGGTAAAGAAGGCTACGAAATCGAGCACCGGGTTGTGCGCAAGCAGAACGGTGACATCCGCTATGTGTACGAAAAGTGCGAACATACGAGAGATGCTTCAGGCAAAATCATTCATTCTTTCGGCATGCTGCAGGACATCACCGAGCGCAAGCTGGTGAATGATTCGCTGGAACAGCGGACGCTGCAGGTCGAGCTGTTGACAAGCGAACAGCAGTTTATCTTAAGCACGATGCCGATAGGCGCAGCCTTTCTCAAGGAGCGCAAAATACAGGTGGCCAACGCGGCCTTCGATAAAATATTGGGGTATGAAATCGGCGGTACGCTGGGGATGAGTAGCGTCGGGTTATATCCGGACAGCGAAACATACCTGCGTGTAGGAAAAGCGGCGTACCAGGAGATTGCCGCAGGCCGGACCCATACCGTAGAGACGACCATGAAAAGGAAGGACGGTGCTCTGATCTGGTGCAGTATGGTGGGGCGGGCTGTGAATGCGGCAACTCCCGAAAATGGTACGATCTGGATGATCCAGGACATCACGGAACGGAAGCGGGCCGAACAGTTGCTTATTGAATCGAACCGCCGGTTCAGGGAAGCGAGAGAGCAGGCCGAATCTGCCAACCGGGCCAAGAGCGAATTCTTGTCGCGCATGAGCCATGAGCTGCGGACCCCGATGAACGCCATCATCGGTTTTGCGCAACTGCTGGAGGATGACCGGAACAACCCGCTTTCCGATGACCAGCAGGACAGTCTCCATGAGATCAGCAAGGCGGGAAGTCACCTACTTGAATTGATCAATGAAATACTGGATCTTGCCCGGATAGAGAATGGCCGGTTATCCCTTTCCCTCGAACCTTTGGAGCCCGCTGATATCTGCTTTGAATGCGTTTCCCTGCTAAGACACCTGGCGGCTGAGCGCGGCATAACGGTTACCGTTGCCCCGGCAGTGTCCGGCCGGGTCGTCGCCGATCGGACCAGACTGCGCCAGGTGCTGATCAACCTGATCTCTAACGCCATCAAGTACGATCCTGAAGGTGGGACCGTTGCCGTCGGCTTCGAGCTGCTGCCGGAGAAGATGCTGCGAATCTCGGTGCGTGACTCCGGCCCCGGCATCGACCCGGAATTTCTCCCCCGCATGTTTCTCCCCTTTGAACGTGCCGCCTCCGTCGATGGCCTTATTGAAGGGACCGGCATCGGCCTGGTCCTGGCGAAGCGTCTGACTGAGGCGATGGGAGGAGCTATCGGGGTTGAAACGACCCTCGGCAACGGCTCCCTGTTTTGGGTGGATCTTCCCCAGGCCGGGCAAATGGAGGCATTTGAAGCCGGTCAGGTTGCCGCGGCGGTTCCTCTGCATGTCCCGTCCGTCCGCGAACGGCAGGTGCTGTACATAGAAGATAATCCTGCCAATATGCGGCTGGTGAAGAAAATCATATCCGGCCTCGAGGGGGTACGTCTGCTCGGCGCCGAATCTGCTGAAGCGGGGCTCGAATTGCTGTGCAGCACCGTTCCCCATCTGATTCTGATGGATATCAACCTGCCGGGAATGGACGGCTTCGAGGCGCTTGAGCGCCTGCGTGGGAATCTGCAGACACGGGACATCCCGGTCGTTGCGGTGACGGCCAGCGCCATGTCGGACCAGGTGAAGAGAATAAGAGCGGCCGGATTTGATGACTGCCTGACCAAGCCGATCAACCTGCAGCGTTTCGCTGCTGTCGTTAATACGTTGCTGGAGAGACCCGTTCCCGGAGAAAACCGATGATTGAGCCGATTGAAACCGCCCAAAACAGCAGGATACTGATCGTTGATGACGAACCGGCCAACCTCAAGCTGCTGGAGAAGATGCTTAAAGCGGAAGGGTTCTTAAATCTGGTGCTGATATCCGACCCACGTCAGGTGCGTGAGGCCTATCGTGCCGAACCGACAGCCTTGATCCTGCTGGATATCAATATGCCGCACCTGGACGGCTATCAGGTGATGGCGCAGCTGAAGGCGCTGAACGACCCGCTGCTCCCACCTATTCTGGTACTGACCGCCCAGAACGGAAGGGAATTTTTGATGCGGGCTCTCAACGAAGGGGCGCGGGATTTTCTCAGCAAACCATTCGACCGTTATGAACTGCTCGCAAGGGTCAGGAATCTGCTGGATGCCCACCTGGCACTGCGACTTACGTATGACCAGAAGGGGGTTCTGGAGGAGTTGGTGTGCAAACGCACCGCCGAGGTGGTTCAGTCCCGCCTGGAAATTTTGCAGCGTCTGGGGAGCGCCTCGGAGTATCGTGATAATGAAACCGGTCGGCATCTCTTTCGCATGAGTCACAGTGCGGCACTGCTGGCCAGGCAGATCGGCTGGAGTGATAAACGCTGCGACCTGATGCTGAACACGAGCCCGATGCATGATCTGGGGAAGATCGGCATTTCGGATTCTATTCTGCTGAAGCCGGCGCGCTTGACGCCGGAGGAGCGGGCGATCATGGAGACGCACACGACGATCGGCGCCAACATTCTGTCCGGTTCGAATAATGAACTTCTTGAAACTGCCCGCATCATCGCCCTGACTCACCACGAAAAATGGGACGGCAGCGGCTATCCATGCAAGCTGGCCGGCGAGGCGATTCCGCTGGAGGGACGTATCGCCGCGATTGTTGATGTCTTTGACGCCCTTACCTCCGAGCGCCCTTACAAAAAGGCCTGGTCCGTTGCTGAAGCGGTCGAGGAGTTGCGGAAGCAGAGCGGCAGCCATTTTGACCCGGAGCTGGTGGAACATTTTATGACGATCCTGCCGGGAGTGCTCATGATCGGGGAGCGCTTTGCCGAACCATGACGGGTTGACATCTGTCGCTTTTTACGATCAGAGGGGTGTAGGGATCCTTGCAATAATATACAGTTGTGATACTAACAATACTCAATAATCTATCAGGGGGAGAATACTCATGGGTTTTTTTGGCAACAACAGCAAAGCGGAGCTGATCGAGAAGGATGCAGAAATCAAGAAGCTGATGCAAATGGTTGACAATGTGGATAATATTGTCATGCTCTGTGATACCACCCCTGATAACAAAATATTTTACATGAACACCCGGGCGAAAGCGCTGATGCAGCAGCACCGCTCCGAGTTGAACGCCGGTTTGCGGGGGGCTGATGCCGGCAACGCGTTCAGCAACTCCATACACCAGTATCATAAGGATCCCGATCGAGTAAGACGGCTTTTTTCAAACCCACGCACCAATCTGCCGCATACGGCCGAAATTCCTATCGGTGCCATTACCCTCAAGACCACCGCGTATCCGATCTGGGACAGCAGCGACGGCAGCAAGGTGCTCTGCTTTATGGCCTGCTGGAGTGATATTACTTCTGAAAAGCTCGTGAAGGAGCAGCAGTATCAGCAGATAGAGCGGAAAAACTATCTTGAAGAGCGGATCCACCAGATAGCGACCGCGATGGAAGAGATGAGCATGACCGTCAACGAGGTGGCCGGCAATACCAATAACGCCTCTGATTCGGCTTCCCAGGTGTCGGACAACGCCCTCGAAGGGCAAAAAGTTGTCAACCAGGCGGTCAAGGAGATGCAGAAGGTCGCCGAAGTCGTCAGATCCTCGGCGGTTATTGTCGGCAATCTGGGGGCGACATCGGAAAAAATCGGTGAGTTTGTTAATGTCATCAACGAAATTGCCGATCAGACCAACCTGCTGGCCCTGAATGCTGCTATCGAAGCGGCCAGAGCCGGTGAAATGGGGCGCGGATTTGCGGTGGTAGCCGATGAGGTGCGCCGCCTGGCGGAGCGTACCATGACCTCAACCAAGCAGATCAGCTCCATGGTGGCCGAAATACAGAACGGTACCAAGCTGGCGGTTGAGTCGATCGAACGGGGCAAGACCGAAGCGGAAAAGGGGGAGGCACTTTCTCACAAGGCGGAAGAATCGCTGAACTCCATCGTGCAGTCCGTTGAAGAGATCAAGAACATGATCGCCCAGATTGCCACCGCCTCGGAGGAACAGGCGGCGACGGCGACAGTTATTGCCAGCAATCTTGAAGAAATATCGCGGCACTGATAGGCGTTTTGAAACTTTGAAATAACAAAGAGGTACCGGTATGATCGCCTGTACCTCTTTGTGTGAAGAGTATTGAAAATCTGTTTACATCTCCATAATCACCGGCAGGATCACCGGTCTGCGCTCGATGGTTTTTTTGCAGAAACGCCGTAACGCCTGGCGGACCGCGGTTTCAACCTCTTCGTTCTCGCAGCGCATCTCCTTGTTCAATTCATCCAGCGCGGCAATCACGACACCCCTGGCTTCGGTCAGATATTCCTGGTTTTCATCTTCAAAGACAAAACCGCGTGATACGATGTCCGGTCCGTAGATGACCTCGCCGCTGGATTTGTTGATGCCGATGATCACGACGATCATGCCGTCCTCGGAGAGGTGCTTGCGATCCCGCAGGACGATCCTGCCGACGTCACCCACACCTTTGCCGTCAACGAAGACCCTGCCTGATTCAATCCGTTCAACTATTGCCGCCGTATCGGAATAGAAGGAAACGACTTCGCCGTTGACCGCCAGGATGCAGCGTTCTTCGGGGATACCGACCTTACGGGCCAGCTTGACGTGATTGATCAGATGACGATATTCTCCGTGGATCGGGATGAAAAAGCGCGGCTGTACGATGTTGATCATCAGCTTCAGCTCTTCCTGGCTGGCATGGCCGGAAACATGCACCTCGGAGACTTTTTCGTGGAAGACCTCCGCGCCGCGACGATAGAGGTGGTTGATCAGTTCCGAAATGGTTCGCTCATTGCCGGGAATGACGCGCGAGGAGAGGATGACGGTATCACCCTTTTCCAGCTTGATCTGTTTATGATCGTCCATGGCGATGCGGGTCAGGGCGCTCATCGGCTCCCCCTGGCTGCCGGTGGAGATGATGCAGATCTGCTCGGGTGGCAGGTGCGGCAACTCTCTTATATCCATCAGATGTTCATCTGCAATGGTCAGGTAGCCGAGGTCGCGCGCGATCTGGACGTTTTTGAGCATCGAGCGGCCATTAAGCAGGATCTTGCGGCCAGAGTTAATGGCGGCATCGGCGACCTGCTGTACGCGGTGGATACTGCTGGAGAAGGTGGCCACGATAATCCGCCCGGAGCAGGGGGGAAAAATTTCACCCAGTGCTCCGGCAACGTATTTTTCGGAGAGGGTGTACCCCTCGCGTTCCACGTTGGTCGAATCCGAAAGGAGTGCCAGCACCCCCGCTTCGCCGTAGCGCGACAGGCTGGCCAGGTCGGTCAGTTGGCCGTCGACCGGGGTCTGGTCAATTTTGAAGTCTCCGGTATGGATAATGACCCCTTCCGGTGACGTGATGGCGAGGGCGCAGCCATCGACAATCGAGTGTGCCACCCGCAGGAATTCTACCCGGAAACAGCCGACGGCGACCGTGTCGCGTGGTTTGACCGTCACCAGCGTGGCGGCATCATCCAGTTTGTACTCTTCCAGTTTGGCATTCAACAGCCCCAGCGTCAGGGCGGTGCCGTACACCGGGACATTCAGCTCCTGCAGCACGAAGGGGAGCGCACCGATATGATCCTCGTGGCCGTGGGTCAGGCAGATGCCGCGCACCTGATCGGATCTCTCGCGCAGCCAGCTGATGTCGGGGATTACGTAGTCGATGCCGAGCATTTCAGGGGTAGGAAACATCATGCCGCAATCGACAATCAGGATGTCTTCGCCGTGCTGGTAAACAGTCATGTTCATGCCGATTTCGCCCAAGCCACCCAGGGCGACGATCTGCAATGCTGAATGTGATTCTAAACCTTCCATAGCTATCTCTCTCTTTGCAGCGGTATCAGTGCTGCTATCTTACTGTCACATTTTTCGATCCAGATCGTGCCGGGAGTAACGAGCCAGTGATCGGCGTAGAACGAACTCCGCAGGGAACGATACGCAATCAGGGCGCGATTGATATCTCCCTGACGTTCGTTGCTTTCGCCGAGCTGCCATAACCTTTCGGCCGCTTTTCCGATTGTCGGGTGATAGGGGATAAACATATGCAGGGCCGATTCGTATCCGGCAACAGCGCCGGTAAAATCTCCCCTGCGGAGAGCCGCTTCCCCCTGGCTGAATTGACTGTTCATCCGCCACCAGGTGCTCGCAAAAAGCATCAGCAGACTGATCAGGATGATAACGATACCGTTGGCTATGGCGCTTTTTGCCTGTTCGTTCATTTAAAAAAACCGGGGACAAAGGCCAAAAGGAGACCCAGTGCAAAAATGATCACTCCGCAGAGCACCGCGGCTGCAGCAGCGATATCAAACGGGCTCTTCAGGCGGTGCGCAGCCGGCAAACCCCAGGCCATCCCTGCCAGACCCGCGACAATAAGCGCTATGTACCGGTAGCCGATGTTCATCTAACGCTCCAGCCCGGATTCAATCTCTCCCCGCACGGCTTCCATCATCCAGGTTTCGGCCTCGCTGCGCCGGAGTTCAGGCGGAGCGACAAGCGGAGGATGCAAGGTGATGCGGATATTGCCGCTATACAGCCTGATCTCCCCTGCCGGATTGATGCCGCCGCTGCCGTTGATCGTGACCGGAACCACCGGCACAGCCGCCTTGCGGGCTAGGATAAAGCCGCCCCGTTTGAAGGGGAGCAGGTTGCCGTCAGTCGAGCGGGTTCCTTCGGGGAACAGGACGACACTTTTGCCTTGATGAATCGTCGCTGCAGCCTCATCCACACTCTGCAATGCCTTGCGTCCATCACTGCGATCAAGCGGGATATAACCGCCGCGCCGCATGGAGGGGCCAAAAAACGGAATTTCAAAGAGTTCTTTTTTTGCGATCCAATGGATCTGGCGCGGCATGGCGGCCAGCAGGGCCAAAATATCAAAATTACTCTGGTGATTACTCATGAAAATAACCGGGCCGTCAGGAAGGTGCTCCGTCCCGGCAAGCGTCAGGGTAACACCATTCAGCGCCAGTCCCAGTCGTGCCCAGAGTCTGGCGTGCCAGGCGTAGGCCCGGCCGCTTGAATCAAACAACGTCGAGATAATGGCGCTGACTGAAAAAAGAAATGTCAGCGGAATAAACGCTGCCAGATAGAGATACGCGCGAATCATCATGAACTCCAAATATAAACTTATATAAATTACAGTGTTATCGCAGGTGAGTCAAACAAATTCAGCGATGATGGCGGCAGGTAGAGACTAACGTACTAATCCAGTGTTGTGCGCAGACGTTTTTTTTCAGAAGTGATTTTTTTACCGGCCAGGCGGTTTTCTTTGGCCCGCCTCGGCAC
The DNA here is from genome assembly GCA_028683435.1 of Desulfuromonadaceae bacterium. GTDB lineage: Bacteria > Desulfobacterota > Desulfuromonadia > Geobacterales > Pseudopelobacteraceae > JACRCG01. The sequence continues at coordinate 40,150 of JAQUIG010000014.1, forward strand.
ACGGGTGGAGATCCGCTTCTTGACCTTCCGCTCGCGCCGTTCCAGTGCGGCACGCAGGCGCTCCATGGCAACCTCGCGGTTTTGAAATTGACTGCGGTTTTCCGAGGCCTGGGCAACGATCCCGGTCGGGAGATGACGGATGCGTACGGCCGAATCAGTCGTGTTGCGATGTTGCCCGCCCGGGCCGGAGCCGCGGTAGAACTCGATCTTTATGTCTGATTCGCGTATTTCTATCAATGCTTCGGCCTCCTCCAGTTTTAAAAACTGTCTCTAAACTTTACCAGCAGGTAGAAACAGCCGACTCCAGCAGCCGCCATCAGCAGGTCGCGTCCCCACGGGATCGGTTTTTCCAGCATCGAATAAAGGAGCGGATCGAGCAGAGCCGTCGTTAATAGGCCGACGCCCCCCCAGGATAGCAGTTTCTTCATCGGTTACACCTTTCCGCTACACAGCCGGACTTCACACAGATCGCATATTTGAGATAGCGCCCTTCCGGGAAGGTGACCGGATAGGGGAAATCTTCCGGCTGCCCGAGCAGGGAGATCACCCGCAGGTCACACGCTGCCTGGAGTGCTCCCCGGCGCAACTCTTTGAGGTATTCGGCGACATCAACCTTCTGGTGATTGGACGATGCGATCAACAGCCCGTTGTCGGTCAGCAGCGGGAGGGCCGCAGCTACCAGGTCGGAGGTGCCGCCGCGGGTCGTAAAGCGGCTCTTGGCGGTGGTGGAAAAAGAGGGGGGGTCCATCAGGATAATATCGTAGCGTTTCCCCCCCTGCGCCAGTTTCCCCAATACCGCCAGGCAGTCGCCGACGATGAATTCATGCTGTTTGGGGTTGATCCGGTTGGCGGAGAAGTTGTCTCTGGCCCAGTCGGTGTAGCCGGCCGAGGCGTCGACACTCGTCACCTCTGCTGCGCCGGCAGCGGCTGCCGCCACCGAAAACGCGCCGGTGTAGGAGAAGAGGTTGAGCAGCCGTTTTCCTTTGACACGCCCCATCAGGTCGCGGCGGTTGCGTCGCTGATCGAGGAACAGTCCGCTGTTCAGCCCCTGTTCCAGGGTCACCAGAAAGGTGAGGCCGTTCTCCCGGGCTTCCAGGCGCTGCGGCGCTGCTTTTCCGGCCAGAAGCCGCCCGTAATTCTTGCTGTCACTGACCGCTTCCAGCTCGCGGGTCTTCTGCGGACGGCTCTTCTCGTAAATCCCGAGCGGCGACAGCAGCTCCTGCAAAATCTGGGTTACCAGCTTCAGGTGCGGCCGCCAGGCGGCGCAGTATATCTGCAGCATCAGGTAGTCGGCATAGCGATCCACCGTCAGCCCCGGCAGGCCGTCCCCTTCGGCGTTCACGAGGCGATAGGCGGTGGAATCGTTCAGATCGGCATGGAGGCTCCGCAGCTCTATCGCTCGCTTCAGACGCCCGGTCAGCCAGGAGCGATCAAGCTGTATCCGCCTCCGCTCCAGTACCCGCGCCACGATCCGTTCCCCCGGATCAAGCAGGGCCGTGGCCAGGAAGCGCCCCTCGGAGTCGCACAGCTCTACGCTCTGCCCGGAGGTGCCGGCCGGCCATTTCCGGGTATATGCATCAGCGACAACCCAGGGGTGCCCCAACTCCAGCATTCTGACCGTTTCGGGGCCAACGATTCTTGCCGTATCCTTTGAACTCACATGCTTCTCCACTCTTTATTTTGCAAACCTGTTGCCGCAATCTTCCTGTCCGCCGCGGATCTTTTCAACGGCGTGACCGATTGTCGGCCAGACCGCCTCCAGGTTTTCCAGGGCACCACGGGGGCTTCCGGGGAGATTGATGATCAGCGTCTGCTTGCGAATGCCGGCGGTAGCCCGGGACAGGGAAGCCATTGGGGTCTTCTCCAGGCTTCGGAGGCGCATCAGTTCGCCGAGACCGGGGATGGCTCGCTCGACGACCTGCAACGTCGCCTCGGGAGTCACGTCGCGGGGGGAAACGCCGGTGCCGCCGGTCGTCAGGATCAGGTCGGCCGCATCGGTATCGGCCCATTCCGTCAGCACCGCCACAATCTGCTCGAATTCATCGGCAATGATGCGGGACACAACCGTCTGTACCCCGCGCTCTGCAAGCCACGCCGCCAGCGCCGGGCCACTTTTATCAACCCGCTCGCCACGCGAACCCTTGTCACTCAACGTCAGAATAGCGGCTTTCATCTGCTCTCCTCCCGTAAAATCCCTTTTCTCTCGGAGTGTCACGGATTAATTCCAGTACAATGCGATCACCGGGTGCATGAGCATAACAAAACTTATCATGGATGTCCCCGGAATTATCTAATTTTCTCGCAAAAAAGCCCCGCCGGTTTTCCGGCGGGGTTGATGGAGTCATCGGAGAGGCCAATTACTTTTTAATGCCCACCGTAAGACCACGCTCGGAAGCGCGGGTGAAGCTGTGGCACATGGAACAGTCGATCTTCTCACTGGTCACGTGCTTGCTGTGCAGAGAAGTAAAGCTTGGCATATCCTCGTTGCCGTGACACTGGGTGCATACGGTTGATTGCGCCGCCTTTAACGAATAACCCATACTCTTCAGGTTCATCTGGGGTGCCGGTGCAGTCGTGGTCCCGTGGCAGGAAGTGCACTGCAGCGCAGCTGTTTTTGGTGAGACGGTATGGTTCAGCATCTGGTACTCGTCGGCCTTCACCATAGTGTACGCATCTCCTGCATTCAGGCCCATGTTGGTCAGGCCGGACTGTACTGCTCCAACAAGGTCACCATTTTTGAAGTACAAAGAGGTATTCAGAGCAATAAGCTTGCCGGATGCTGCATGTCTCGGCTGCAGGGATGTTTTGTACTTGAACGGCGTTAATTTACTGTTAGCGCCGTTGATGTCGCCGTTTGGCCGGCTGATCTTGTAGGCGCCTGTTGCAGGGTCAATTACGGCGACGTCGTTAAGATCGGACACCCAGGAAGTGCCATCGAAGAAGGCGTAGAGCGGTTTCAGATTATTTGCTTTAATTACGGTAGGTTCCCAGCGGTTGTTGGCAACAGACCACTCAGGAGTGACCCAGGTACGGGTTGTTTCGGTTGCTTGGTCGCCAAAGCCGGTGAGTTGATCAACCACCGCATCGGCAGCCATCTTGCCGTACGTCGGGATGTGACAGGTTTGGCAGGCGACTCGTTTCATATGTGAGTTAATAGCAGCGGTTGCATGGCCGGATGTAAGTGCCGCTTTGCTGCTGTGGCAGGCAGATGTTGAACAGTTGACACCAACGGTGCTATCGGTGGGGCGCAGATCTGAACCGCGGCCGGCCACGTGGTGGTTGGTGAAGGTGTGGCACTGCTGGCAGGACAAGTTTGCTCCGGTCGTAGCCATATGGACATCATAGTTGCGATCATTGGTCGTTCCGTTGATCAGAGCCAGGTCGCCGCGCTTAAGTGCATCGCCGCCGCCACCCTTGGCGTGGCACTGTAGGCAGCTGGACTTGACCGGTTTGTGGACGGTCTGTACGGCGGCATCCATGGTGATGGTCATCTTGGTCATGTCAGGTTCGAATAGGCCGGTGCTGGAGTTGCGGGCCCTTTTATACTCTTTCTGGTGACAGATCAAGCAGTCGATATTCCTGGTGGCGTCGGCAACGGTACCAGGTTTTGCGCCTGCACCAATATGGCAGCCACCGCAACCGTTCCAGTTACCCAAGGTGTTGATGCAGTAGGCGTTAATGGCGGTGTTTAGTTTGCCGCCGGTGACGCCCGGTTTGTTGCTGATCTGGCTGTTTGGCCCTTCCCATTTGTAGTGCGTGCTGCCGGCCATTCCTGCGGCCTGGGTGGCGTGGCACTGGAGGCACATGGTGCCGTCGGTATAGGTCAGGTTGGCATGATTGCCGGCTGGGGGCTGCGTCGTTGTACCGGCGGTGAAGGTGGCTGTCTTCACCGCTTCGTTGTTACCGGCGGCGTCGCGGGCGAAGAACTTCAATGTTGTGGTAGCGGTCAGAGAGATCGGGGCGCTGTAGCGGGTTGAAGAAGTTGTCGGAGTAGTGCCGTTGAGAGTGTAGTAAATGGTGGCGCTCTCGTTGACAGTCAGGGTGACGCTGACCGGCATTGAATGTGTTCCGGAAACAGGGGAAACAGCCGTTACCGGTGGGGTGGCGTCGGCAGTGGTAGTCGTGACAACCTGTGGATAGCTGTATGCCTTGGTCTCATTGTCCTTATACTTAAAGCTGCCGCGGACCTCGTACTTACCCGTTTTGGCGGAACGGGAGAGCGTGTAGGCGTAGCTGTAAACGCCGTTGCCGGCGTTCTTCATGCTGGTCTGTACCAATTCACTGCCGGAAGAGTTTTTGATGCGGACTTCACGGGTTCGGGGCGAAGTAATCGGTTTGCCATACTTGTTCTTGTACAGGGCGGTGATCTTAATTACTTGCCCTGGGGAATAGCTGCTCTTGTCGGTGCTGACGGTCAGTGTGTCGGCAGAGGCAATCGCCGTGATGGCGAAGACACATAGAAACAAAAACAGTGCAGGCAGTTTCGTCATCATTTTCTCCTTGCGGGGCTACCGCGGTAGTAAACGAAAGCCGGTTGGCTCTTTGGATGGCATTTGACTACACAGAGAAGGAGGTTCGTTGTCAATACCTGGCGATGCTACAGAGTTTAGTGGTTTGGTCAGATCGTCGGCACCCTCCTTTCATGAGTCGTATCTGCTACAAACGCAAAACAGCCGGACGCCCAATATCGGTGTGATATTTCGGCGACCCGGCTGTCTCAATGAGACCCTGTAGGCTTTCCGTCCTACCTTCGCAGGCAGTTTAGTATTATCGTTATCATACGCAGTTTGTTTGCGTACAATTATGGTTAGCAATATAAATTAACAACAGATTTAGTCAAGTAAAAAGAGAGGGGAGACTTAGAGTGGGTTTGGTGTGAAAGATTAATAGTCACATGGTACTAGCGGCATTGTATGTGTCAATTCCTCCGGAGAGATTGAAGCAGTTGGTAAAGCCGTGTGCTGTGAGGATACGGCTGGCTATGTATCCGCGCACGCCAACCTTGCAGAAAATCAGAATAGGTCTGTCCTTCGGCAGCTTTGAAAGCTTGCGGCGCAGCATGTCTACCGGGATATTGACCGCCCCTGCGATCGTGCCCGCCAGGAACTCACCGAGTGAGCGCACGTCAAGGAGGTATGCGCCTTCAGCAACGGCAGGCGCAACAGCATCGTAGCTTATGCTTTGCACGAGTCCATCAAGAATGTTCTGCGCGATAAATCCGATCATATTGACCGGATCCTTCGCGGATGAGTAAGGTGGCGCGTAGGCGTGCTCTATTTCAGTCAGGTCATCTACCGTCATGCCCCCCTTTATCGCCGTCGCAATCACGTCGATCCGCTTGTCGACCCCTTCGTAGCCGACGACTTGCGCGCCGAGTACGCGCCTGGTTTCGGGGCAAAAGGTGAGCTTGAATGAGAGCATGGTTGCGCCGGGGTAATACTCTGCATGGTGCCCGGAATGGTTTATGACGCTGCGATACGGGATGCTTTCGGCTCTGCAGAACTTTTCAGTTGCGCCGGTTATGCCGACGGCAAGATCAAAGACCTTCGCAATGGACGTTCCCATGGTGCCGGTATAGCAGCGCGTCATTATCCCGTGGATCGTGTCTGCGGCGATTCGTCCCTGCTTGTTGGCAGGCCCGGCCAGCGGTACGGCACCCCTCTTGCCGCTAAAAGGGTTTATGACTTCGATGGCATCACCGGCAGCATAGATGTCGGGCTGGTTTGTCCGGAGATGCTGGTCTACGATGATGTGCCCGCGCGCGCCAAGCTCAATGCCGGAATCGGCAAGAAATCCGGTATTCGGCGCGACACCGATGGAGAGAAGAACCAGCTCCGCCTCAAGGCGTGCCCCGCTCCCGAGTCGCGCCAGAACACCCCCTCCAGGGAGCGGCTCAAAAACGGTCACCGTTTCGTTTAAAAACAGTTCGATGCCGTTCTTACGCAGTTCACCATGCACAATGGCAGCCATTTCCGGGTCGATGGCATTCATCACCTGTGGCGCCATTTCAACAACCGTCACCTCTATCCCGCGCAGGCGGATGTTTTCAGCCATCTCCAGCCCGATAAAACCGCCACCCACGACCAGGGCTTTCCTGACGCTGCCATTGTCAACTATCGCCTTTATTGCGTCTGTGTCAGGTATGGTCCAGAGGGTTTTTATGGCCGGATGCCGGCTACCGGGGATGGCAGGTTTGACCGGTGACCCGCCGGGAGTCAGCAGCAGCGAGTCGTAGCTCTCTTCGTACTGCTCCCCGGTGCGAAGGTTGTTCACCGTGACCGTTTTCCTCTCCGGATGTACGGCAACGGCTTCGTTATGTATTCTTACATCGGCATTAAAGCGCCGCTTGAATGATTGGGGTGTCTGCAGCAGGAGCTCGTCCCGGTCAGTTATCTCGTTTCCGATATAATAGGGAAGTCCGCAGTTGGCATAAGAAACATACTCGCCACGTTCAAGAACGATAATTTCGGTTGTTTCATCAAGACGTCTCAGGCGTGCAGCCGCAGACATTCCTGCGGCAACTCCGCCAATAATAAGATATTTTGCCATTATTCCTCCGGAAAAGTTTTAATCATGCCAGGGCATATCTGCTTCGTCAGCTGCCGGTGAGTGCTACGGCCACAACGGGCATTCCACCCCAAGACATTCCTTGTTGCGTGCCATCTGGCTGCAGGCAAACGGTTCAACCCCGGACAAATCCAGCGCAAACAGATCGCGTGCAAGCCGTATCCCGCTCCTCAGGGCTATCCAGCAATCCCGCTGGCAGCAGCGGGCGGCTTTATGCCCGGCAATCTCCGCCAACACTTGTTGGACAACGTTCTGCACGGTCTGCCGGGCTGCCGCCGTAAGCGGCGTCGCCTCCAGCAGTACGCTGAAGGTTATGCCAACTCCTGTCGCTGCGCCACAAATACCCATGAAACCGCAACTGCCGCCGCTGACCTCACCGCCACGGTGAATGGCGGCGTGCAGCATCTTCCCGGTAACCGGTTGCCCGGCGTTACGCAGGCAGGCCAGCAGTACCCCCGGCACCAAGGCATGGTATTGTGGACCATGCAGCGGAATGTAAGGGTGCCTCCGGATCTCCTGAAAAAGGGTGATCGGGTCAGTTTCAGCCGTTGCTCCGCAGAGATGTTCGATCAGCTCCAGGGTATCGCCGGTGTGGCAGCTGTCGCAGACAAAGTGCCCCTGCAGGCAGCAGGCATTGGCCGGCAGGATTTTGCCGCAGAAGTGGCAGGCGGTTTCCTGCTCGGTAGCGTGGTACACCAACGCCGCGCCGCAGACGAGACAGCCTTCATCATGGAGTGTTTTCGGCGATGAAAGCGGCACTCCTTGGGGCTCGGGGGGGATGCCACAGTTGGCGCTGGCAGCAATGGCTACGTTCGTGACAAAGCCTTGGCTGTCAAGCTGCCAGAGCTGTTCGGCCAACAGGTCGGCATCCCTTTGCGTAACCATGACGCTTTGCCCGGGGCGCAGCCACTGTCCGCCGGGGGTTAGCAGCCCTTTGGCCGGGCCGGGGTAAAAAACCCTGATCTTCTCAGGGAGGAGGAGTTCCGGTTTGTTGACGGCAAAGGTCAGGGAGAAGAAGGGATGGCCGTTCACTATCCTGTAAGGGAGCCGTTTCAGTATCCTGAAACCGGTAAAGCCGCTCTCCTCCAGCATCCCCAACAGATCTTTCTGGGTCATGGCGCCGCTGATGCACTCACCTCGCAGCGTTTCGTCATTCAGGATGGCTGCATCCGGCTCGGTTTCGCAGACGACATCAGCCGCTACCAGACGCCCGCCGGGGGCCAATACCCGCAGGATCTCGGCGAAGGTGAGGCGTTTGTCGCTTGACAGGTTCAGTACGCAGTTGGAAACTATCAGGTCTGCATCGTTATCGGGCAGCGGCAGCTCTTCCAGATAACCTTTCTGGAAGCAAAGGTTGTCGTATCCCAATGACTGGCTGACCTCCCGCGCCCCCTTGCGGGCCAGATCCAGCATCGGCTCCAGCATGTCTATGCCGGTGACGATCCCCTGAGCCCCAACCATCCGGGCCGCGATAAAACATTCCACGCCGCTGCCGCACCCAAGGTCTACCACCCGTTCACCCGGCATTATCCCCGCATCCATCACCGGGCTGCCGCAGCCATAACCACGGAAACGGTACGCTGCCGGAATATGTTCGATCAGGTCACCATCATAGTGAACAGGGTTCAGGATTTCGCTCCGTTTGTCTCCGGCGGCAGTGGCATAATAGGCACCTACTTCATCCCGGCTGTCGGTTGATCCGTCCAGCGACAGCAGACAGTTGGTGTGGCAGATGGATACCGGGCCGTGGCTGCCACAGCTGACCAGCAGCTCACCCATCTTTAACCGTACGGCAGGCCCGGACGGTTCAGGAAGACGGGCAGCCGCCTGTGCAATCAGCTGTAGCGCCAGCTGCTCAATCAACGGCTGATAGGGGTCGTGTCCGATGAAGGTGGCGCCGTGATGGTAGCTGTGATCAAGGTCGCCTCCTCCAAGCAGATAGCGCCAGGGATCGGCAAGGGTTGCAGTGCTGGTCTGGCGGATGAGGGACAATACCGGGCTCTCCTGCCACCCGGTGACCAGCCCGCACTCAAGCGGTGTGGCCAGCCGGTCAATCCCGACCGTGGCGGCAGAAGGATAGAGACGGTTGTCCGGGCCGATGGCGGCCGCCTCCCACCCTGCGCTGGAGCCGTCATGCACCGTGCCGGGGGAAGAAAAAATCTGCCCTTTCAAACTCTCTACATTATCGATGGTAATTCCCCGCACTTCGGCCCTCTGCATGGCCGCCAGCATCGGTTCAAGCAGTTGCAGCGGGGCTATGTGCTGGTCAGAGGTACCCCTGCCACTGATGAAGTGCCACATCAGGTGGACCGCAGCGGCCCCCTGATCAGCGGCGTAATCCACCAGCCAGGTCAGATCCTCAGCATTCTCGCGGGTGACACAGCAGCTTAACGTAAACCGCCAGTTATTTTTTCTCAGCCATATCAGTTGCTGTTCCAATCTCTTAAAACTGCCAGTTCCTCGCACCTGGTCGTGATGTTCCTGCGTGCCATCAAGACTGATCTGCAGATGGACGCGCTTACGGGGCCATTCCGGTTGGAGGCGCGTTTCCAGCAAAAGTCCGTTTGTCAGGATAGCGATACGGCTCTCCGCTATGGCCAGGATATGGTCGATCAGCGGGATGAAGTCGGGATGAACCAGCGGCTCGCCACCTGTGAGGGCAAAGGTGCGGCACCCTTGTGCCGCCGCGTCATCGAGATGCTGCACGAGTTGTGTAAAAGATAATTCACGTCCGGCATCCGGGCCGGAACTGAACAGGCAATGGGAGCAGGCCAGATTACAGCGGTCGGTGATATGCAGCCAAAGCTCTCTCAGGGGTGGTGTGCCGGGAAGCAGGGCGTCACGCCCCGGATAGCTCTCTTCAGGTGGATCAGGGAGGCGTTGCAGGAAGCTGGCAATTTCAAAGGACGTATCGTCTCTGCCGGCTGTCAGCTTCTGCAACAGCCGGTCTCCGGCGGCGGTAGGTACAAACCAGGAAGGACGATCAGGGCAGAGCCATACAGCGGTGTTAGCAGCGGACAGGCGGATCCATCGGGTTGGGTCAAAGCTCATGGGGGTAATATACCTGAAATTCAGCGTGCTGTCGAGAGGGTGATGTCGCCGTACCAGGCGGTTGCCTCGGCGCCGGTGTTGTCGGTGTCGGTCATAATCGCCACGCCACCCGCCATTGGCGGCTCTTCTCCAAAGACGCGGCGGTAGTCGGCCAGGATGTCCCGTTCTTCGCTGACCCACTGGCCGACTTTCGATGATCCGGATTCTACCGCCAGCATTTTTGCGTTTCCGGTGTAGGCGTTGGCGATGAATTCACCTTTGGGCAGCTTGTTGGCCCAGATGTAGTTGAGGGCGCGCATCTGCCAGAAGAACCGGCCGGGGAAAATCACGTAGAGTCGCGCCGCGTAGTCATCCCCCTGTTGTGTGCTTTCATTGCCGTTCGCTACGGTGCCTGCAATCTTCCAGCTCCATTTCAGATAACGGTATACCGCCGGACTGAATTTAATTTTTTTTGTCAGGCCGGATGCCGCCCCCTTGGCATGGGATTTCAGCACGGCGTGGCCATTTTCATGGATAATCCGGTAGTCGGTAGAGCCTTTAAATCTCTTGATTTCCCATCCCCTTAACCCATCTGCCGTAAAATTGCTTACCGGCAGATCCTGCGCATTTGCTCCCTGCACCATCGCTGCCAGCAGGAAAATGGTGATCATCAGTGGGCGAAACCGAAGGAGCAGGCGGTTCATCCAGCGTCGAGGAGATGAGGGAGGCGTGGGTGGGACCGGCATGTTTCCCTGGCTGCCTATCAGATCAACAAGGTGTAACGCAGCTGTATGGGTGCCTAGGGTGTCAATACAGGCGGCACAGGAACTGATCGCCATGCGGCCGTCCGCTTCGGCTGCAATCTTCACGGCCTCACGCGTTACGCTGCCCGGCATGCATCCCTCGACCATACCTCCTTGACCACAGCAGCGGGTGGTGCGGCCATGCTCCGGCAACTCCTCGACCCGGTAACCGCATGAATGCACCATCTGCCGGACAGCCTGCTGCTGGGCATCATCAAAGCGGGCAGGGCAGGGATCGTGTACGGTGACGGTCGGCGCATCGGGGCTGGGAACAACGACCGGTTCCGCTTCGGCCAATATTTCATAGACACTGGTTGTCTCAAACTCCTCGCCGTACTCCCGCAGGATCTTGCTGCAGCCGGGGCAGGAGGTGAGGATGCGGGTGATTCCCCTTGCTTTCAGCCGGTCAGAGAGCTTATTGAAGATAGCTTCAAACCGCTCTGTCAGGCCAAGGTCGTGGGAAATCTTGCCGCAGCAGTCCAGAACCAGTCCGATGTTCGGGTCGATTGTGCGCAGCTTCTGCAGCAGGATAATCACGCCGTCCGGTCTGGTGCCGGGAAAGGAACAGCCGGGGAAGAAAACGGTAGTGCAGCCTTCAGGGATAGCGTCGCGACGGAACGGGGGGGAACCGCCAAGTTTTTCGTAGGTGAGCCAGGGGGAGTATGGCTTCAGGTCTATAACATGGCGTTTGGCCGCTTCCTGCCGCATGGCGCGGAACATGTCCGATGGTGACAGGAGTTCCGGGCAGACCGCATCACAGAGACCGCAGAGGGAACAGCGATACGCGACAAGCAGATTGTTATCTGTGTCACCCCGCCGTGCAACCGCCGCCGGCGTTCCTTCCACCTGCAAAAAAGAGCAGGGGCGTACGCATTCGCCGCACGATGTACACCGGGCGGCCATGTTGGGCATGATCGCCCGGATGGTGCTGGTTTCACTCATAGAGTTTCGGCTATCGCCCTGTTACGAACAGTTCCTTGTAGGGCCACCCGGCGATGCCATCTTCCAGAATCTGCATGCGCTCTTCAGATACCCCTTTTGATTCAAGGTAATTGTAGCTGTTTTTAGCGCCGGTTTTACCGCGTGGGCAGACTACCACCACCGGGGCCTTGGATGCCTTGATGGCGGTCAGCGCACTGTCAAGGCGGGCTTTCTCTTCATCCTTTGCGGCAGGGAAGGCGTTGGTCTCAATGGAGCCGGGGAGGTGCTGTTTTTCAAAATCGGCAGCAGGCTGGATATCGACCAGAATGACGTCGCTCTTCTTGTCCAGCAGTTCCTTCAGCTCCTGCGGTTCGATGTAGTTTGCCGCCAGTGCAGCGGTTGCGGACAGCAGGGTCAGGGCCAGGGTCATGGTTATTCTTTTCAACATGTTGTTTCTCCTTTTATATGCAAAAAATTGAATGTATTTTATAGCAATTGATTGCTTGTCTGGCAAATAGATAATCTGGTAGAAATGCGTTGCATGCTATTGAAAAATACGATGGAGGCGCCATGACGTTGAAACAGTTGCAGGTTTTTATGGCGATTGCCGATACCGGCAGTTTCTCAAAAGGTGGCGAGGCCGTCAGCCTCGCCCAGTCCACGGCAAGTCAGCATATTCATGCCCTTGAGGATGAGTTTGGGGCACGACTGTTTGACCGCTCTGCCAGTCGTGTCACCCTGACTGAAGCCGGTCGGTTGTTTTACGAACATGCTGCCCGGATCTGCGGCCAGTGTGGAGAGGCTATCACTGCGATCAAGCGCTTTCAGGGGCTTGAGCAGGCGACTCTGCGGGTTGGGGCAAGCACCATTCCGGCTGCCTGTCTGATTCCTGATCTGCTCGGCAGTTTCAGTGCCGCCCGTCCCGGGGTGCGGCTGGAGGTGCTGCAGGGGGATACCCGTGAGGTGATTCGCCTGCTGCAGGATGAAGCCGTTGAACTTGCCGTGGTGGGGGGGCGGTTTGATGCCGATACGATCTGTTACGAAGAGGTGGGCGCCGAGCGGATCGTGCTGGTTGCACAGCCTGGAGTGTTCTCTGAAGCGGTGGTGGCCATTCAGCAATTGCAGGAAATGCCGTTGTTGATGAGAGAACCGGGATCGGGTACCCGGCTGGCGGTGGATGGCGCATTACAAAAGGGTGGTCTTGACCTGCGCTGCCTGCGGGTGGTCGCCCAGCTTGGCAGCAGCGAGGCGCTCCGGCGCGCCGTGTTGAGTGGGGCAGGCTGCGCCTTTCTGTCGTCCATGGCGGTCGGAAGAGAATTGGCAGACGGCACGCTTAAGACAGTGGATATTGCCGGTATAGAAATAAGCCGCAGCTTTTATCTCGCCTGGCGTCGGGGGAGGAGTTTCTCGCCGGCAGCAGAGGTGTTCATGGAGGCGGTGCGGCTGCATCAAGGGCTCGTCGGACGGTCTGCGCCAATTCAGGCCGATCAAGCGGCTTGATGGCCACTTCAGTGATAAATTCTGCAATCTGTCCATTCTCATCAGTACCGTAGCTGGAGGTGGGGTCGAAGCCGGTACAGAGGATAATCGGCAGGTCAGGCCGTAAAGCCGCAATTTCTTCTGCCAGTTGAAGGCCGTTCAGGTTTGGCATGGCCTGATCAGTAATAACAAGGTCAA
>JAQUIG010000059.1 GCA_028683435.1 Desulfuromonadaceae bacterium
ACAACATCACCAAGTTCACGCAATGCACAAAGCTGAGCGAGAACGCCACCAATCTGTCCGCCACCGATAAGTGAAATCTTTTTACGAGCCATACTGTTACCTCCTCTTTTGATTTTGTAAAATAAGGTAGGGAGTTGCATCCCAGCCCCTGCTAACAACAATATAAATGATCAGGTTCCTAGATCGAGTCAATTATTGCGTTTAATGTTGCACTCGGGCGCATTGCTTTCGATGTTTTTTCAAAATTGGGGTGATAATATCCGCCTATATCCTGAGGCTTTCCTTGGGCTCCGATCAACTCTTCATTAATCTTTGCCTCATTTTCTTCGAGCTGTTTGGCAACTTTGGCAAAACGTGCCTGTAGTTCCTTGTCTTTACCCTGTCCAGCTATTGCTTCAGCCCAATACATTGCGAGATAGAAGTGACTGCCCCTGTTATCAATCTGACCTACTTTTCTGGCAGGGTTTCTGTTATTTTCCAGAAACTTGGCATTTGCAAGGTCAAGTGTATCTGCAAGAAGCTTAGCTTTTTCATTATTAAATGTAGTAGCCAGGTGCCTCAATGCTTCAGCCAGAGCCAAAAACTCGCCGAGTGAATCCCACCTCAAGTACCCTTCCTGAACAAACTGTTGCACATGCTTGGGTGCCGAACCGCCGGCTCCTGTCTCAAAAAGTCCGCCACCGGCCAAAAGCGGCACGATTGACAGCATTTTTGAACTCGTACCCAATTCAAGAATCGGGAACAGATCGGTCAGGTAATCCCTCAAAGCATTTCCGGCTACTGTAATCGTATCTTTACCATCTTTTGCCCGCTGCATGGCGAACTGCATCGCTTCTACCGGAGGCATGATTCGTATATCAAGACCGTTTGTATCGTGATCTTTTAAGTAAAGGTTTACCTTTTCGATCATCTGGGCATCATGCGCCCGATTTTTGTCCAACCAGAAAATAGCCGGTGCTCCGGTTGCCCGTGCCCTGTTAACAGCCAGCTTAACCCAGTCCCGAATCGGCAGATCTTTTGCCTGGCAACCGCGCCAGATATCGCCCTCTTCAACTTCGTGCTGAAACAACACCGTTCCAGACTCGTCAACAACACGTACCGTGCCATCAGCCGGGATCTTGAAAGTCTTATCGTGTGACCCGTATTCCTCCGCCTTTTGTGCCATCAGACCAACGTTTGCCACACTCCCCATCGTTGTAGGATCAAACTGACCGTTTTTCTTAATAAAATCAATGCATTCCTGATACCATTCCGAATAGCAGGTATCAGGTATTACGCATTTTACATCATGAAGTTTTCCGTCAGGACCCCACATCCCACCTGAATCACGCATAACAACCGGCATGGATGCATCGATGATGATGTCATTGCTGGCATGCAGATTGGTGATCCCTTTAGCTGAATCCACCATCGCAAGTTCAGGTCTCATCTTATATACTGCCTGGATATCCGCTTCTATCTCGGCTTGTTTGGCTTCCGGCAACTTCTTGATTTTTAGATAGAGATCACCCATACCAAGATCAGGATTAACACCCAACTCTTTAAAGGTAGCAGCGTGTTTTTCAAAAACGTCTTTATAAAAAACCGAAACAAAATGACCAAACATGATCGGATCGGATATCTTCATCATGGTAGCTTTGAGATGCACGGAAAACAATACACCTTTCTTCTTTGCGTCTTCTATCTGCTCTTCAATGAATGTGCGCAGAGCTTTGCAACTCATATAGGTTCCATCAAGAATCTCTCCCTCAAGAAGAGACAACTTTTCTTTTAGAACCGTGACCTTTCCATCTTTACCAACTAGCTCAAACCTGACATTTCCAGCCTTATTCATCGTAACAGATTTTTCATGATGGTAAAAATCACCAGCATCCATATGCGACACATGTGTCTTCGATTCCGGACTCCAGGCACCCAGTTTAACCGGATTCTTTCTTGCGTACTCTTTTACCGCTGCGGCCGACCTTCTATCAGAATTTCCTTCTCTCAAAACTGGATTTACGGCACTTCCCAGGCACTTGGCATATTTTGCATGAACCGCTTTTTCAGCATCAGTTTTCGGCTCTTCTGGATAATCCGGAAGATTGTAACCCTGACTCTGTAATTCTTTGACTGCAGCGATCAACTGAGGGATTGAAGCGCTGACATTAGGCAGTTTGATAATATTTGCTTCCGGTTTCTGTGTCAGAGCACCAAGATAGGCAAGTTCATCCGGACATTTCTGGCTTTCCGTCAGATTTTCCGGGAAATTTGCAATAATTCTTCCGGCAAGAGAAATATCTCTTGTTTCAACAATAACTCCTGCAGCCTTTGTAAAGGCATTGACGATGGGAAGAAGCGAGAACGTCGCCAGTGCTGGTGCTTCATCAATTCCTGTCCAGATAATCTTTGCTGTTTCCGTTGTCATGTATCTCTCCTTGTTTTAAAATTAGATGCCAAAAGCCCGGTAAAGACTGTGCTGCAACTTACAAGAGGATAAGCCAATGTAAAATCATAGAAAATTTTGTACATAATTTTTTAATTGTGGTTAGATTTAAAAAACATGGTTTTTAATAAAACTATATGTATATAGCGATACTTTACAGCCATGATAAAATTTTTGTATACAGTATACAAAGCCCCTTTAGCTGTCAAGGTAAAATCGGTTTTAGCCGGAAGGCTATGGCGATTGAGAATACTCCTCCGGTTAGTTATTTTTATTAGAATAGCGGCGCGCCTCAACAGCTTCATCATGGCTGAAATTACGAGGTATCACGAACACCTGGCCAGGCCAGAGCCTTTTGGGGTCACGAATCTGGTCGCGATTGGCACGATAGATAATCGGCCAGAGAGTCGAGTCATTATAAATTTCAGCCCGCGCAGAAATCTGCGGTAACGTTTCTCCACGGCGGACAGTATAGTAGGTTGGTAACGCTTTTTGGTGTTCTTTGGGTTTTTTCTGCGCTAATCGTTCCGCCTCTGCCGCTCTGGCCAGCTGTTGGGCTCTCAGCCGCATCTCCGCTTCTGCGGCAGCCCGCATCATCCGTTCTTCCTCAGCCTTTACGGCGAGCTCAGCAACACGCCGCTGTTCCTCGGCTGCAAGCCGTTTCTTTGTCTGCAGGATCTTTGACTGCAGCATCTCTGCCTTCTGAAATGCCAGCTGATAATACAGGTCTGCGCCCTTATCATCTTCACGCACATGGTAAAGTGCTTCACCATGCTCAAACGTTTCCAGTAAACTCCGGTACTCATGGGGGAACAGTGCCGGAGCTTCCCGACTGCCAAGCTCTTCAACCAGAGGAGTTGTCTTGCTCCTCCAGGAAGGAACCGGTGCAGAGCAGGCCGCCAGGATCACCCCCAACATCAGCACGCAAACAGCCTGGCGGCACGCTGCTAACACGATCAGGCCTGTTTTTCGGCAAGACGGATACCCAGTTCACGGAGCTGCTTGGTATCAACCGGCGAAGGAGCCTCAGACATCATACAGGTGCCCTTCTGGGTTTTGGGGAAGGCGATAACGTCACGGATTGAGTCGCTGCCGGTCAACAGCATGATTAACCTATCCATACCAAATGCAATCCCGCCATGCGGTGGGGTTCCAAATTCAAGAGCATCAAGCAGGAAGCCAAACTTGCTGCGGGCATCCTCGACTGACATCCCGAGGAGCTTGAACATCAAAGACTGGACATGCTCCTGATGAATCCTGATTGAACCGCCGCCGATCTCGCTGCCATTCAGCACCAGATCATATGCCTTGGCGCGGCAGCGCCCCGGGTCCGATTCGACAAAGTCCAGATCCTCATCCATCGGTGCGGTGAAAGGATGATGTACCGCAGACCACCGTTTGTCATCTTCATCCCACTCCAGCAGCGGAAATTCGGTTATCCATACAAAGCGGTAATCATCCTTGCGGGTCAACTTGAGGAGGTTCGCCAGGTGGTTACGCAGCCTGCCAAGTGAATCGTTGACAACCTTGGGTTTATCAGCCACGAAGAAGAGCAGATCCCCCTCTTCGGCACCAAAGGAGCCGTTCATCGTGGCAATATCTTCCGCTGTAAAGAACTTGGCAATCGGAGAATGCCATTCACCATTTTCAATCTTGACATAGGCCAATCCCTTTGCACCGTATATCTTGACGAATTCTGTCAGCTCGTCGATATCCTTGCGGGAGAACTTCGCGCATCCCTTGGCATTGATGCCTTTGATGATCCCCCCCTTGGAGGCGACATCAGCAAAGACCTTAAAACCGGAGGCTTTGACAATGTCGGTCAGATCGCAGAGTTCCATGCCGAAGCGGAGGTCCGGATTGTCAACACCGAAACGACGGATCGCCTCGGCATAGGTAAGACGCTCCACCGGCAGCTGAACCGTAACACCTTTCGCTTCGGTGAAAATACGGGCAATCAGCCCCTCCATAACCGTGATGATATCCTCCTGATCAATGAAAGACATCTCGCAGTCAATCTGAGTGAACTCCGGCTGGCGATCGGCACGCAGATCTTCATCACGGAAACAGCGCACCACCTGGAAATATTTGTCAAATCCGGAAATCATCAGGATCTGTTTAAATATCTGGGGAGACTGAGGCAGTGCATAAAATTGACCTTGGTTGATACGTGACGGCACCAGAAAGTCACGCGCTCCTTCCGGTGTGGATTTGGTAAGAAAGGGGGTTTCCAGTTCGATAAAACCGTTGTCGGTAAGGTATGAACGGGTCAACTGTGCAACCTTCGAACGGAGGATCAGGTTATACTGCAACTGGGGGCGACGAAGATCAAGATAGCGGTACTTCAGCCGGATGTTTTCGTTGATTTCGCTATGTTCGTCAAGCATGAACGGCAGCGGTTTGGAGCGATTGAGCAGTTTGCATTCAAGCACCTGAATCTCCACTTCGCCGGTCTTCATGTTCGGGTTGACAGTACCACCTGGACGCGGAATGACCGTACCCCTGACCGCCAGTACAAATTCACTGCGAACTGATTCGGCAACGGCATGCCCGGACGGGTTGACTTCCGGATCAAACACGATCTGGGCTATCCCCTCCCGATCGCGCAGATCGATAAAGATGAGTCCACCATGATCGCGGCGGCGCAATGCCCACCCCATCAGTATCACTTCACTTCCAATATCGGCAGCCCGCAAATCACCACAGTACTGTGTCCGTTTCCAATTTCCAAGAAAATCCATAATAACCTCCGCTGTATTTAAAGTTAAAACGTTTAGTTTATAAATCGTCCAATATTACCAAAACGCGGCATGTGCTTTTCACGGTCCCAAGACCAGTACTTTATAAATGCCAATCCCTTGATCTGATCACGCCGGACAAAGTTCCAGAAGCGACTGTCATAAGAACGGTCACGATTATCTCCCATCACGAAATACGAGCCTGCCGGCACGGTAACCGGGCCAAATGTATCGCGCGGATTCATTTCTTTCGGGATTACATCCTTTTCCTTATGCACTTCATGCGGATTTTCGTATTGTTTGCCATTGACGTAGACCTTCTTCTCTTTCCCTTCGACGACATCACCCGGGACACCCACCACACGCTTGATAAAATCCTTGCTGGGATCTTCCGGATACTCAAAAACGATCACATCCCCCTGGTGCGGGTCACGAATTGTCAGGACCCGTTTATCGACAAAAGGGATTTTAGTGCCGTAGATAAACTTGCTGACCAGCAGATGGTCACCGATCGCCAACGTGTCCTCCATAGATCCGGACGGTATTTTGAAAGCCTGGACAAGATAGCTGCGGATTACTAGCGCCAGCAGTACCGCTATTGCAATCGACTCGGCGTACTCGCGGATCAACCCCTTCTTTTTGAGCGGTTCCGACTGTAATGAAGAAATTTCTGTCTGTTTTGGTGTCTGCTGTTCTTCCATGCGAATTCCTTTTATAAAGTTAGTCTGTCAGTCAACCTTCAGAATCGCCAGAAACGCTTCCTGCGGCAACTCTACATTCCCGACATTTTTCATCCGTTTCTTGCCCTCTTTCTGTTTCTCCAGCAACTTTCGCTTACGGGTGATATCCCCGCCGTAACATTTCGCCAGAACATCCTTGCGCATAGCCTTGACCGTCTCGCGGGCAATAATCTTGTTACCGATAGCCGCCTGAATGGCCACCTCAAACATCTGCCGTGAGATCAGCTCCTTCATCTTTGCTACCAGATCACGACCGCGGAAATATGCTTTTTCGCGGTGCAGGATCAGTGACAGGGCATCAACGACCTCTCCGTTGATCATGACATTCATCCGCACCAGATCACTCCGCCGGTACTCCAGGTGTTCATAATCGAGGGAGGCATATCCCTTGGTGATCGACTTGAGGCGGTCGTAAAAATCAAGGACAATTTCATTCAACGGCAGTTCATAAATAATCATGACGCGCGTCGGCGTCAGGTACTTGATCTCGCGCTGTACGCCGCGCTTGTCTTCACAAAGCGCCAGCACACCGCCGACAAATTCATTCGGTACGTGGATATGGGCCAGAATAAAGGGCTCTTCCAAATACTCCATGCTTTGCAATTCCGGCATCTGGTTGGCGCTTTGAATGGAGTACACTTCGCCGTTCATTTTATGCACCCGATAGACAACCGTCGGAGCGGTAGTAATCAGGTCGAGCCCAAATTCCCGCTCCAGCCGCTCCTGAATGATCTCCATATGCAGCAGGCCGAGAAAACCGCAACGGAAACCAAAACCGAGCGCCAGTGACGTCTCAGGATCGAAAGAGAACGATGAATCGTTCAATTTCAGTTTGGCCAGTGCGTCCCGTAACTGTTCGTACTGAACGGTATCGATCGGGTACAGGCCGGAGAAAACCATCGGCGTGACCTCTTTGAAACCATCCAGCGGGACCTCACACTGCCGATGCAGCAGAGTTACCGTATCACCGACCTTTGCATCGGCAACGTCCTTGATACCGGCGATAATGAAACCGACGTCCCCTGCAGCCAACTCCGGTACCTCAACCATCGTTGGCGAAAAGACACCGATCTTGAGCGCTTCAAAAGCGCAGTTAGTAGACATCAACTGGATCTTGTCACCCTTTTTGAGCGTGCCGTCAAAGATACGCACCAAGATGATGACCCCCTGATACTGATCATACCAAGAGTCAAACAGCAGCGCCTTGAGCGGAGCTTCCGGGTTTCCGACCGGGGGCGGAATTTTCTTAATAATCTGCTCAAGGATCTCGTGAGTACCGATCCCCGCTTTGGCACTGGCCAGAACAGCATCATGAGCGTCAATACCGATGATGTCCTCGATCTCCTGCTTGACCCGTTCAGGATCGGCAGCCGGCAGATCGATCTTGTTCAATACTGGAAAAACCTCGAGATTAATATCCAGAGCAAGATAGACGTTAGCCAGTGTCTGAGCCTCGACCCCCTGAGAAGCGTCAACTACCAGTAGCCCCCCTTCACAAGCGGCGAGAGAGCGCGATACCTCATAGGTAAAGTCTACATGACCGGGAGTGTCAATCAGATTGAGGACATAGTCGACTCCGGCATCGGAGCGGTAATTAAGCCGCACGGTCTGGGCCTTGATGGTAATGCCCCGTTCCCGTTCCAGATCCATTTTATCAAGGAACTGGTTCTGCTTGTCCCTATCGGAAACTGCGCCGGTATACTCAAGAAGACGGTCTGCCAGGGTCGATTTACCGTGGTCGATGTGAGCGATGATGGAGAAGTTGCGGATTCTGCTGATTTCCATGAATTCCTTCGTACTCAAATAAATAGGACTGTGAAGAATAAATAAAGATGGCGTGAAAGTAAAGGGGAAAAGGGGTGCGGGAAGATCAGGGAGCACCGCGGAGGTGGTTCCAAGCAGTGTGGTTATCGCAGTTTTCAGGAATTGGTTGAATTCATGTATAAGGGAAAGCTGACATTCACACTTGACAAGCGGATACCTAATGAGGCTTATTTCAAGTATCCAGACTGCTAACGCTCGCAGAGCACAACTACAAACCTCAGCACCAAAGGGACTTCGCTTATTTTGCTCTCTGCTCCCCCCATCAAACCCGCCCTCCCCCGCAGCCACGAATACTGGATGCGCCGTGCCATCGCCGAAGCGGGCAAGGCACAGGCCAAAGATGAAGTGCCGATCGGCTGTGTCATCGTAAAGGGCGGTAAAATCATCGCCCGTGGTCATAACCTGCGTGAAACGAGTCAGGATCCTGCGGGACATGCCGAGTTGATCGCTATCAGAAAAGCCGCACGGAAACTCGGTTCCTGGCGGCTCCTTGATACTGTCCTGTATGTTACGCTGGAACCATGTACGATGTGTATGGGGGCTGTCATACTGGCTCGTATACCCACAGTGGTATTCGGCTGTTATGACCCGAAGGGGGGAGCGGCCGGTTCAATCTACGACCTTTCCAGTAATCCCCTCCTGAATCACCGTGTCGAACTTTTGCCTGGTATTCTCGAAAGCGACTGCTCCCGCATGTTGAGCAACTTCTTTGCTGAATTGCGAATGCGTAAAGGAAAAGGACGCACTGTCAATAAATAAAGGGAGGGAAAACGACTCGTCTCCCCTCCCCCCGTATAGATTCCGCTTAGAGTGTAAAACAATCAGCTTTCGATAATGAATGTTTCGTGCATGACTCGCACAGCCAGTTCGGTATATTTTTCATCGATGATGACCGAGATTTTAATTTCCGAGGTAGAGATCATCTGGATATTTATGCCGTTCTGGGAGAGAGCACTGAACATCTGCGTCGCTACGCCGGCATGACTCCGCATTCCGAGACCAACGATCGATATTTTGCTGATATTTTCGTCGGAAAGCACCTCTTTAGCCTTAATTTCTTTGGCGACTGTGCTCGTGATCAACAGGGCCTGCTTCAGATCGGCCTTCGTCACGGTAAAGGTGAAGTCAGTCAAGCCGTTGTCGCTAACATTCTGAACAATCATGTCTACCGAAATGGCGGCATCGGAGAGCGGAGTCAGAATTTTTGCGGCGATGCCGGGCCTGTCTGGTACTCCCTTGACGGCAATCTTGGCCTCATTTTTGTCGTACGCAACTCCTGAAACGAGTATTCCTTCCATATCCTTGTCCTCCCTGGTAACCATCGTACCGGTATTTTCATTGAGACTTGAGCGGACATGCACGTCCACGTTATATTTTTTAGCGAACTCAACCGATCGGATCTGGAGCACCTTGGCTCCCAAACTAGCCAGTTCCAGCATCTCGTCATACGATATCTTTTCGATCTTGCGCGCCTCTTTACAGACGTTCGGATCGGTGGTGTAGACACCGTCAACGTCAGTGTAAATCTCGCAGACATCCGCTTTGAGTGCGGCAGCTATAGCAACAGCCGAAGTATCGGAACCGCCGCGCCCCAGTGTAGTTACATTGCCGGCGGCATCAACGCCCTGAAAACCGGCCAGGACAATAATTGTGCCCTCTTTGAGATCGGCACGGATGTTTTTGTCGCTGATAGTTTCAATCCGGGCTTTCGTAGCGGTCGAATCGGTAACGATCGGAACCTGCCACCCCTGATACGATTTGGCCTTGTACCCCTGCGATTTGAGATACATCGAGAGAAGCCCGATTGTAACCTGTTCGCCGGTTGCGACCAGCACGTCATATTCGCGGCCGTCAGGAATCTCACACATTTCGTTGGCAAGCGCCACCAGCTTGTTAGTTTCACCCGACATGGCGGAAACTACGACAATCACATCGTTGCCGGCGTCATACGTTTTGATGATCCGTTTGGCAACGTTTTTGATGCGGTCAGGTGTACCAACCGAGGTGCCGCCATATTTCTGTACTACTAGTGCCATACTGCTCTCCTTGCGGGGGATGGTTTAAAAATAAACCGGCCCTATAAAACAGGATAAGTGCGTTAGCGAAGCTGTTTCCTGCATAAAAACGAATAAAACAGCCTCTAACTAACTAAAGATTCAGCTCTATAGCAGATAACCTGCTTTCTGGTCAAAGTTTTTTTTGCATTTGCAGCAGATCTGCAAGCCGTACAAGGATATTGTCTGATTTTTGTCCTGAACTGCTTATGGTAATCAGGCGCCGCTCATCACCCCCATATTCGAACAGCAGTGTCAGAACATCCGGAGGCATCAACTCTGTGAGGCGTTCAGACCATTCGACAACACAGACACCGTCACCGTAAAAGTAATCTTCAAATCCGAGCTCAACGATGTCGTCATCACACGTCAGGCGATAGAAATCGAAATGATAGACCGGGGTGCTGCCGGGATAGCAATTCATGATAGCGTACGTCGGGCTTGCCACCAAACCGCTGCTCTCCGGGGCAACAACAGCCACCACCCCTCGTGTCAGACAGGTTTTCCCGCCGCCGAGACCGCCTCGCAGAGCCAGAAATGAACCGGGCTGGAGTAGCGAACCGACGCAGACACCCAGCTTTTCAGTTTCGGCAGGCGAGCAGGTTGTGATCTGCAGCCGTGGCACTACCGGTTCATTGAGCGGATGATATCAATCCGCGACACCATGCCGACCAGCTTATTACCCTCCACAACAGGAAGTGCATGTAACTTTTTGCTGCTCATGATTTCGGCGGCGCTGCTGACAGGATCGGCAGGCGTGACGGTAACCACGTCTGCTGATGCCAGTTCTGAAGCTGTTTGTGCGGTAATCTTGTCCAGCTCCCGCTGCAGGGAACTTTCCCCCTCCAGCGGTATGACCCAGTCAAAAAGTGATATAACCGTCGGAATATGCAGAGGGCGGTCCTGCTCAACCAGGTCTGATGCGGTGACGATCCCGGTCAAATTCCCGGCGTCATCAATTATCGGAAGCGTTCCAAAACGCTTTGCGTCAAAAATAGCCGCCATTTCACGTACGGTGGTGCTCCCTTTTATTGAAACGACTTCTCTGGTCATAATATCTGCAACTGTCAGCATGAAATTCTCCTTTAGCTAAAGCTCACCAAACTTCTTCAAGTTAGGCAGCATGGTGTTATTTGACAATCTGGTATACGCGTACGGCAGTTTTTCAAGGACATCAGAGGCGTTTATGCCGATCTCACCCTTCTCCTCAACAACCATGTCTGCTGCAAGACCGTGAAGGAATACCCCCAGCCGGCAGGCGTCCCAGGCGGTATAACCTTGACCGAGCAGAGATACAATGATGCCGGTCAGCACATCCCCCATGCCGCCGGTAGCCATACCCGGGTTGCCGCTGCCGTTAATAGCGACAGTTCCGGCGGGAGACGCAATAATCGTGCGTGCCCCCTTGAGGATCAGAAATACGCCGTATTTGGTGGCAAATTCCTGAGCGACTGAAATACGGATCGCCTCCACATCAGGAATTGAAGTGCCCAGCAGTCGTGACATTTCTCCCGGATGGGGGGTAAGAATGACCTGTCCGGATTTTTTCCGTTGCAAAATTGTTATGTCTTCTGCCAGAGCATTCAGGCCGTCCGCATCGATCACCAGCGGCAATGTAATTGTCTCCACGAGATGCTGTACCAGAGCATATGTTCCTGGAAGACGGCCAAGACCGGGACCGATCGCAACAGCATCCTTGCCGGGGATCAACTTTTCAATTGCCGGGAAGGCGTCGTTTGTCAGGTGGCCGTTACCGGAATAAGGGAGTGGAACGGTCATCGCCTCGGTTGTTTTTATTTCAAGAATATTGTGGATCTTTTCTGCCGCTGCCAGTGTTACCATTCCCGAACCGGCTCTCACGGCACTGTTGGCCGAAAGGGCTGCAGCTCCCGATTTTCCGGTGGAACCGGCAATGACCAGGCAATGGCCGAAAGTTCCCTTATGGGCTTGACGCCCTCTTCGATTCAGCATGGGGCACACTGCCGCCTCGTCAAGAAAATCGTAACCGGCCGCCGACTCCATCACTTCAGGCGGTATCCCGATATCGGCCACAACCAGTCGTCCGGTATGTTCCGCGCCGGGGTAAAGCACATGCCCAAGCTTGGCAAAAGCGAACGTAACGGTCATATATGCCCTGACGGCGTCTCCCAGCACCCGCCCGTTCGTGCCGTGAACTCCGGACGGGATATCGACTGAAACGACCGGGCGACCGGATGCATTTATCAGGTCGACCGCTTCGAGGTACACGCCGCTGACATTACTGCTCAACCCGGTACCGATCAGAGCGTCAACAATCACATCAGCCTCAAAGATCACTTCCATATACAGGGCAGACAATTTACCCTCACCGGTACAATAATTGACAACTGAGCCTGGAAGCCTTTCCAGATTCACCGCAGCATCCCCGCTGATCTGCTCACGCTCCACCAGAATGATAACCGTGACATTCCACCCCTTCTGGATCAGCAGGCGCGCAATGGCATAGCCATCTCCTCCATTGTTGCCTCTTCCGGCCATGATTACAACGCGCCCTGTCAAGCCGAACTCGGCGATGATCTCTTCAACGCAGCGCCGCCCGGCATTTTCCATCAGCTGAAGGCCCGGAATTCCGCACTCTTTGATGGCCCGCTTGTCAATCTCCTGCATCGTATGTACAGTAATGACTTTCATCTTGACTCCAAGAGCACCATGGCAATGGCACTGCCGCCATCGTGAGACAACGACAGATGTATGCCGGCCAGGTCATTAACCTTAAACTGCTCTGCCGCTTTTCCGGAAAGCATTAGCTCCGGTTTTCCTAGTTCGTTATTCGACACTTCCATCTCCAGCCAGGAAATGCCGTCACGCAAGCCTGTTCCGAGAGCCTTCAAAAAAGCTTCCTTGGCGGCAAACCGTGCAGCCAGACAGGAGGCCCCATCTTTTCTGCTGTCGCACCGGGAGCGTTCGACCGGCGTAAAGAGGCGTTCAAGAATGGCTGAATTGCCGCTATCCATAAAACGCTGGAAACGCTCTATGGCAACGATGTCGGTGCCGATTCCGAAGATCATGCGTATTTGAGCAGTTCAACCATGTCGCGCACCGCCCGGTCCAATCCGACCAGCATGGCGCGGGCAATGATGGAGTGACCGATGTTGTACTCTTCTATCCCGCCGAGAGCGGCTACGGCCTTGATATTAACGTAATTAAGTCCGTGACCGGCATTAACTCCCATTCCCACCTTGCGTGCCAGCTTGACAGCCGTATCGATGTTCTCAAGTTCATGCTGCTGTTCGTCCCACATGACCGCCCCGGCATATGCGCCGGTGTGGATCTCGATGTAATCGGTACCTGTTTTTTTAGACGCCTTGATCTGCTCCTGATTAGGATCGACAAACAGGCTTACAACTATCCCGCCATCTTTCAGACGCTTTATCGTATCGGTGATCTGCTTGATATTGACGATAACATCCAGCCCCCCCTCAGTGGTCAGTTCCTGCCGCTTTTCCGGCACCAGCGTCACCTGTTCCGGCTTGACGGTGAGAGCTATCCGCACCATTTCCTGAGTGGCGGCCATCTCAAGATTAAGCTTGCTCTTTACGGTACTCCGCAGTATTTCCAGGTCGCGGTCCTGGATATGGCGCCGGTCCTCACGCAGGTGAATGGTTATCCCTTCGGCACCAGCCATCTCGCCTATCGCGGCGGCTGTCACCGGATCAGGTTCAACACCGCCACGCGCCTGACGGACGGTGGCGATATGATCAACGTTAAGTCCCAGTTTTGCCATTATTTCTCTCCAATATGTTTCTTCACCAGATCACAGATCTCATTGGCCCAGGTTGTTATCTCGTATTTGTCCTGCCCCTCGATCATGACCCTGAGCAGCGGTTCGGTGCCGGAGTAACGGATCAGCACACGCCCTTCATTGCCGAGCCTGCCCTCGACATCCTTGATCTTGGCAGCAATATCGCTGATGGATAATAT
>JAQUIG010000015.1 GCA_028683435.1 Desulfuromonadaceae bacterium
CGCCAAGGTATTTTGTGCGATTCCCCGAAATGCGGGTGCGACAACACCGCCGTATTTGACCCCCTGCGGTTCATCAATAATCACCGCGATCGTCAGCTTCGGTTTGTCGTCCTGGACAAAGCCGACAAATGAGCCGATGCGCTTGGAGGGGGAGTAGGTGCGGGTGACCGGATCGACTTTCTGCGCCGTCCCTGTTTTTCCCGCCACGCGGTAGCCGTCGAGCGCCGCATTCGTACCGGTACCCCCCTCGCCCGTGACAGTCTCCATCATTTTGGTAATTATCCGGGCAGTTTCCGGCGAAATGACACGCCGTACGACCTGCGGTTCAAATTTTTGCGTCACCTCGCCGCTGTCGTTGAGGATCTGCTCCACCACGTATGGTCTCATCAGATTCCCGCCATTGGCAATGGCTGAAAGCGCCGAAACAAGTTGCACCGTAGACAGGGAGACACCCTGTCCAAAGGAAATGGTGGCAAGATCCACACCGTACCAGTGGCGCTTCAGGCTCCCGGGTGATTCACCCGGCAGATCAATGCCGGTGCGTTCACCAAAACCAAAGTTGCGCAGATAGGGTGACAATTTATCCTCACCCATCTTGAAAGCGATCTTTGCCGCGCCGATATTGCTTGAATATTTTATTATTTCCGAGACGGTCAGCCGCGAGTGGGGATGATCATCATGTATGATCCGGTCGGCAATCCGGTAGGTGCCGTTTTCGCAGTTATACAGATCCGATGACCGGATACTCCCTGAATCAATGGCTGAGGCGATGGTAAAAACCTTGAAAGTCGAACCGGGCTCAAAGCTGTCTACCACCGCATGATTGCGCAATTGGGCGAGTGAGTAGCGTGAATACGCATTCGGGTTGAAAGTGGGATAGTTCGCCAGGGCAAGCACCTTGCCGGTATCCGCTTCCATCACCAGAGCCATACCCCCCTTGGCGTTGCTTTCCGTCACGGCTTTTGCCAGCTCTTTTTCGGCAATAAACTGAATGGTCTTGTCAAGGGTCAGAACCACGCTTTTACCGGGAGATGAATCCTTGATGACCGTGTTCATAACGGAGATATTCCTGCCGAGAGCGTCCCGCTCCATGATCATGTAGCCGGTATTGCCCAGAATGGTACTGTCGTATTTGAGCTCGATCCCCTCCAGTCCGTTAGGATCGTGCCCGGTGAAGCCGACGACATGTGCGGCAATCTCCATGTTGGGGTAAAACCGCTTGGATTCAGGCGCAAATCCGATGCCGGGCAGCCTCATGTTCCTGATGCGGGTCGCGGCTTCTGGTGCCATCCAGCGCTCAATCCAGGTGAAAGATCTGTTAAGTGACAGCTTAGCGACCAGTTCATGCTTCGGGATGCCCAGTATCGGGGCCAGCAATCCAGCGGTGCCATCAACATCCTTGATGCGTCGCGGTTCGGCATAACAGGAATCCATGTGAATGGATTCGGCCAGTGTGGTGCCGTTGCGGTCAAGGATGCTGCCGCGCCCCGTGGTGAGGTCAATTTTGTGCTGATGCTGCCTGTCAGCTTTTTTAACGAGGTTTTCATGCTGGAGGATTTGCAGATAGAACGCGCGGCCAACTATATTCAGGAACAGGAGGCCGAAAACAGTCCCGATCACGACGATCCGGACCCTCGCCCATTTTTCCCGTTCGTCTTTCATTTGACGTGAATTATCTGCTGCTCGGTCGGCAGCGCCATCCCCAGCTCATTCATGGCGATAGCTTCAATGCGGGCCGGGGCTTTCAGTGAGGCGGCTTCAAGCTTCAGACGCTTCTGCTCCTGCCCCGCTGCATTCAGCTGACGGCTGATTTCGGTTATCTCCAGATTGAGGTCAACCAGCTTGACGCGTGACCATACGTGAAACACGGAGACGATCGTAAATACGATCATGCAGACCATAAGATATTTGAATATGTCAATCCGGTGCGGCGTTATTTCTATCCCGCCAAGGGCGCGCGGTGCGGCTACTTTGGTAAAATCGGTTCTTGCCTGTGCCATGGTAATTGCCTCCAATTCTAACCCCCCTCAATCCCCCCTTATCAGGGGGGAAGCTTTTACTCCTCCCCTGATAAGGGGAGGCTGGGAGGGGTTGGTTTACAATTTTTCTACCGCCCGCAGTTTGGCGCTGCGCGCCCGTGGGTTGTCGTTTATCTCCGCTTCTGCGGCCGTCACCGGCCGACTGGTCAGGACCTTCACCCGCGGCTGTTTACCGCAGGCACATACCGGCAGGTGTCGCGGACAGGTGCACCCTTCAGCATATTCACGGAAGATGTGCTTGACAATCCGGTCTTCCAGCGAATGGAATGAGATAATAACTCCCCGCCCCCCCGGCTTCAGCACGTCAAGGGCCGAGCGCATCCCCCGTTCCAGGCTTTCCAGCTCGCTGTTGACCGCAATGCGGAGAGCCTGAAAAGTGCGGGTGGCCGGATGGATCCGTTCGTCCCATTTTGCCTTGGGAACCGCTCCCTTGATGATATCCACCAGCCGGAAGGTGGAGGTAATCAGGCTCTCGGCTCGTTCCTTGACGATGAATGACGCTATCCTCTTTGCCCAGCGCTCCTCGCCATACTCAGCGATGATCCGTTCCAGCTCCTGTTCCGGGAGCCCGTTCACCAGATCGGCGGCTGTCTCACCGCTGCTGGTGTCCATCCTCATATCCAGCGGGGCATCCTGTTGAAAGCTGAAGCCGCGCTCCCTCGTATCCAGCTGGTGCGATGAAACCCCCAGATCGAGGATGAAACCGTCCAGCGCTGCTACGCCCAGGTTACCCAGGTGTTCGGCAACGGCGGCAAAGTCTCCGTGAACCAGCCTTACCCGGTCACCGTGCGCGGACAGCCGCGCTCCTGCGGCGGCCAAAGCTGCCTGATCCCGGTCGATGCCGATCAGCAGCGCTTCGGGGGCCTTTTCAAGGATCAATGCGGCATGCCCCCCCCCACCCAGCGTTCCGTCCAGATAGATACCGCCAGGTTTCAGGGCCAGATAATGAACAACCTCATCAGGCAAAACCGAGAGATGGTGGAACGCTGCCATCAGAGACCTAGCTCTGCAGCCGCTTCAGTGCCGCTCGGGAAATTTTTCACATCCTGGGCGCGGACCTTGTCCCATTCGCTCATGCTCCAGATTTCAATCTTGTCCATCGTACCGACGAACTGGAGCTCCCGATCGAGGGATGCCGCCTTGCGAAAAGTCGGCGGGATCAGAAAACGCCCGAGCTTGTCAGCGCAGCACTCCTGAGCCGGTGAAATAATCGTGCGCAGGATGCTCTTGCGCTGTTCGGAGGTAAACCCCTTGCTGACGCGAAAGTTTTCTTCAAAGACAAACCACTCATTGTAGGGAAAAATCAGCAGGCCGGAGCTGTGCAGACCGCCACCCAGATCAACCGGGACAGAATTGGTCAGGAAAAACCGCTCGTCACCATGGGTGCCGACGAGGATCTCGCGGAATCTGGCCGGCAGGCTGGTACGCCCCTTGGCGTCTATGGTTGTCTCGAAAATGCCCCTGAACATGGTCGTCTCTCTGGCAATATGTTCCACAATATTCCACTTTTTTCCACAGTAAGGGAACTTATACCGGTGGTCAAGGGATGTGTCAATATAAAATATGGATTTTGAAGGGGAATATTGTACGTGCGGGGTATGATTTTTTTGGTATATTTGAAATTGATATTTCCCATTTTTTTGTTTGATGGAGAAGCGGAATGAGGATTATTGTGCACACGTCACTGTTCAGTGATAAAAAAAATATTACCGATATGACGTGACAAACAGACGGAAGCACGTATAGTTAGATCCAAGAAATCTTGAGGAGGGGCTATGAAAAGGAATATTTTTTTATTGTTTGGTCTGGTTCTGGTTTTAAGTATTACCGGTTGCGGCTACAACAGTATGCAGGCGAGTGAAGAAGCGGTATTTGCCGCCTGGGGAGATGTCGAGGCTTCGTACCAGAGACGCGCCGACCTGATCCCGAATCTGGTGGAGGTGGTCAAGGGGTATGCGGCACATGAGGCAGAGACACTGAAGGCCGTTACCGAGGCGCGCGCCAAGGTCGGTTCGATGCAGGTCTCAAAGGACATGGTGAATAGTCCGGAGGCGATGGCAAAATTCCAGGAGGCTCAGGGACAGCTGTCCGGCTCCCTGTCCCGTCTGATGGTCGTGGTGGAGCGCTACCCCGACCTCAAGGCCAATCAGAATTTTTTGGATCTGCAAAATCAGCTTGAGGGGACAGAGAACAGGATCAACGTGGCGCGGGTGCGCTATAACAAATCTGTACAGGAGTTCAACACCAGCATCAGATCATTCCCCAACAGCCTGACCAATTCATTGCTGCTGCATCTGGTACGCAAAGAGCCTTTCAAGGCCGATGAAGGTTCAAAGACAGCACCGAAAGTGAAGTTTTAGAACCGGCTGCATCCGTGCAGACAAGGGTTGCCATGAAATCATTTTGCATCATATTAATGCTGATATTGCTGCCGCAGTTGGCTTTTTCGCTTGAAGTGCCGCAGCTCCGCGGCCGCGTGAACGACTATGCGAACATGCTTTCTCCCGCGGCGGCAGAGCGACTGGAACAGGCGCTTGCCGCTTTTGAGAACAGCGACTCTACCCAGATAGTCGTGCTTACGGTAAATTCTCTGGAAGGTGAAAATTTGGAGGAATACTCCATCAAGGTTGCAGAGGCGTGGCGCATCGGGCAGACAAAGCTGGATAACGGCGCAATCCTGCTGATTGCAAAGCAGGAACACAAGATCAGGATCGAAGTGGGGCAAGGCTTGGAAGGGGTACTGACCGACCTGACATCAGGAAGGATTATCCGGGGAGATATTGCTCCATACTTCAAGAAAAATGATTATGATGCAGGCATCACAGCCGGTGTTACTTCTATCATGCAGGTTGTCAGGGGGGAGTATCAGGCGCAGCCGCGCGATCTGAAGCAGGGTAAGAAGAGTGCAGAACCGGTTTTTACCCTGCTTGTGTTTCTTCTGGTAGCGGTTGTTTTCCTCGGATCGTTTTCAAAATACCTGGGTGCTGCCGCCGGTGCGGCAGGAGTTGCCTTGATCGGCTTTTTAACCTTTCCGGGTCTCGGGATTGTTATTCTGGCGCTTCTTGGCGCCGCAGGCTTTCTCCTCGGCCTTGTGGTCTCATTTCTGTTTGGCGGCGGTGGAGGAGGATTCGGCGGGCCGTTTATCGGCGGAGGATTTGGAGGCGGTTCGCAGGGCGGAGGTGGTTTTGACGGTTTTTCCGGCGGTGGAGGAGGCTTCGGCGGCGGTGGAGCATCAGGAGATTGGTAGATGACAGGTAAAAAGGCCGATAATTTTTTCAGTGAATCTGAAAAGCAGCAGATCAACATCCTGGTCAAAAAGGCCGAACGCGAAACGTCCGGCGAGATTGCCGTTATGGTTGTGGAGGGCAGTGACAGTTACCGGGAGGCCGAAATTCTGGGCGCTCTCATGCTGTCGGCTTTCATCGCCATGGCTGCCGCCGTTTCGCTGCACCATGTGACAATATGGTCATATATTCCGGCTGTTATCGTTTTTTGGGCCCCGGCACTTTATTTAGTGCGCGGCTTTCCGCGTTTCAAACTCACGCTGGCGGGGAGAAAACGGCTGAAGGAGGCGGTTCGGGAAAGAGCGATTCGCGCTTTTTTCGAGAAAGGACTTTACCGCACCAGGGGAGAAACCGGCATCCTGGTCTTTATCTCCATCCTTGAACACAAGGTTTGGATCCTGGGTGATCGCGGCATAAACCAGCGGATTGACCCGCAGTTCTGGCAGACACTTGCGGGGGAACTGGCGGGCAGGATCAGGGAAAATCGCGCTTTTGACGGGCTTTGCACCGTCATTGAAAAGCTGGGCGATGTCCTCAAGGAGCATTTCCCAAAAGATGCGGACGACACCAACGAACTGCCTGATGACGTGATGTTTTAAAGCCGGGCTGTCTTCCGAAGACTGAAACCGGGTACGATTCCCGGGATGCGGCGATCTGCTGAATCGAATCAATTTACCTGGACCACGACGATGGATGTACCAGGGGAGGAAAAAGGAATGGTTCAAAAAAAGAAACGCACGACAATCACCTCCCCCGGCTTGACGGAACTCCCGCCGCTGCCGCTCGATGCTTCCGCCCTGATACACGATTACCGGAGATACTTCACCTATACTCTTGGCCAGAACAAATACTGCCATTCGGTCAAATATTTTTACAAGGCGCTGGCGCTGACCGTTCGCGATCGCTTGATGGAGCGGTGGAAGAAGACCCGTTACACCTACGTAGACTCTCGCTGCAAGCAGGGTTATTACCTCTCGCTGGAGTTTCTGATGGGACGGACGCTTGGTAATGCCATGCTGAATCTGGGAATCGCCGATGCCGCTGCGGAAGCGATGCAGCGGCTCGGCATCAAAATGGAAGAGTTGGCCGATGCCGAGATCGATGCCGGGCTCGGCAACGGCGGCCTCGGGCGACTGGCCGCCTGCTTCCTGGACAGCTGTGCCACGCTGCAGCTGCCGGTCATGGGGTACGGCATCCGCTATGAATACGGCATGTTCCGCCAGCGTATCGAAGATGGACGCCAGATTGAGGAGCCTGATCACTGGTTGCGTGACGGCAACCCCTGGGAACAGGAACGGCCGGAATTTACCCAGCGCGTCCGTTTCGAAGGGCGCAGTGAACACTATCGCGCCGAAACAGGTGAGCAGCGGGTCCGCTGGGTAGACAGCCGGGATGTGCTCGCCGTCCCTTACGATATACCGATTCCCGGATATCGCAACGGCACTGTCAACACCTTGAGGCTCTGGAAAGCGGCCGCCACCGATGTATTTGACCTCGGTGAATTCAACGCCGGAGACTACGCCGAATCTGTTGCCACCAAGAATGAAGCCGAAAACATCACGATGGTGCTCTATCCGAACGATGCCAGTGAAAACGGCAAGGTGCTCAGATTGCGCCAGCAGTATTTTCTCGCCTCGGCCTCCCTTCAGGACATCGTAGAGCGCTGGGTGATGGTGCGCCATGGAGACTTCAGTGAATTTGCCGCCAATAACTGTTTCCAGCTGAACGACACCCATCCAAGCTGTGCCGTACCTGAACTGATGCGAATATTGATAGATGAGCAGGGAATGACGTGGGATCGTGCCTGGGGGATTACCTGCAGCACCATGGCATATACAAACCATACCCTGCTTCCGGAAGCGCTGGAAAAATGGCCGCTGCCGCTGTTCGGCCAGCTTCTTCCCCGGATCCTCGAGATCATCCTGGAGATCAATGCCCGCTTCCTGAGGGAAGTATCCAGCCGCTGGCCGGGAAATAATGAGCGGATGAGACGCATGTCCATCATTGAGGAGGGTGCTGTCCCCCAGGTGCGGATGGCTTATCTGGCCATTGTCGGGAGTTTCTCCGTTAACGGCGTTGCAGCCCTGCATTCGCAGCTGCTGGTCCAGGGGCTGTTCCGTGAGTTCTTTGAACTCTGGCCGCACAAATTCAACAACAAGACCAACGGGGTGACGCCACGGCGCTGGATCGCCCGCTGTAACCCGGAGTTAAGCCGGCTGGTGAGCGAAAAAATCGGTGACGAGTGGGTGGCCGACCTGCAGCAGATCAGCAGGATTGCCGAAGTTGCAGACGATCATGAATTCCGGCGACGCTGGCATGAAGTCAAGCAGGGTAACAAGGCTCGCCTGTCAGCTCTCGTTCAGGCCCAATGCGATGTTACGTTCAACCCTGAAGGAATGTTTGATGTCCAGGTGAAGCGGATCCATGAGTATAAACGCCAACTCCTCAACATACTGCATGTCATCCATCTCTATGACCGGATCAAGCGCGGTGATACGGCAGGGTGGACAGACCGCTGTGTGCTGATCGGAGGGAAAGCCGCGCCCGGTTATGCGATGGCTAAGCTGATTATCAAGCTGATAAATAATGTCGCCCAGGTGGTCAATGCCGATCCGGCCGTCGGTGACCAGCTCAAGGTAGCATTTCTGCCCAACTACAGCGTGACTGCGATGGAGGTCATCTGCCCCGGCAGCGACCTGTCGGAACAGCTGTCGACGGCGGGCAAGGAGGCTTCCGGGACCGGTAACATGAAGTTCATGATGAACGGCGCAGTAACGATCGGTACTCTTGATGGTGCGAATATTGAAATCCGCGAGGAGGTCGGGGAGGAGAACTTCTTCGTATTCGGCCTGACGAGCGAAGAGGTGGATCAATTGCGCTGGAACTACGACCCACAGGGGACCATCAGCCACGACGATGATCTGCAGAGGGTCATGAATCTTCTCCGCTCCGGGCACTTCAACCTGTTTGACGCCGGACTCTTCGACCCGATCATCAACGCGATCTGTTCACCAGAGGATCCGTGGATGGTTGCTGCCGATTTCCGCAGCTTCGTCGATGCCCAGCGGCGCGTGGCGGCGGCCTATCAGGATCGAGAGCGCTGGATCCGCATGAGCATCATCAACACCGCCCGGAGCGGCAAGTTTTCCACCGACCGGACGATCGGCAACTATAACGATGAAATCTGGCACCTGAAGGCGATGTCGATCTGTGATAAAAAAGGGGAGGAAGCCGTTGTGTAAGCCGCTGGGATCAGCCTTTGAGTGCAGTACTCAGTGACTGATCCCAGCCGTTTTACCCGGTTGACATATGACTACTGGCGGTGACACCCCTCCTACGAATGTTTCACTACTACCCGTCCATGGGCTCCACCCCGGAGCATCGCCTGTATCTTTTCTTCCAACCCTTCCAGGTGGACCTCCGTTACCATATCCTGCAGCTGCTCCAGCCTCCACTCTCCGGCAAGTTTTTCCCATACCTGCATTCTCGTGCCGGACGGACATTTAACAGAATCGATGCCGATGAGCCTCACCCCCCGCAGTATGAAGGGGAAGACATTCAGGGGGAGTTCTGTGGAGCCGACCAGGCCGCAGCAGGTGACAGCCCCGCCGTAACGGGTCGACTTGATGGCGGCCGCCAGGGTGCTGCCTCCGACGACATCCACGCAGCCGCTCCACCGCTCCTTCATCATCGGACGCTCCGAGCCTTCGGTCACCCCGTCGCGCGATATAATCTCCGCTGCTCCGAGAGTGCGAAGAAACGTTTCGTCGGCACTCTTCCCGGTGGAGGCCACCACCCGGTATCCCCTCCGGGCCAGAATCGCCACGGCGATGGCACCAACCCCTCCCGTCGCCCCGGTGACAAGGACCTCGCCGCCTGACGGCTCAACCCCGGCCTGTACCAGTCCCAGCACCGAGAGCGCCGCCGTGAAGCCGGCTGTGCCGAAGGCCATTCCTTCCCGCAGCGTCAGCCCGGCAGGAAGGCGAACCGCCCACTCAGACGGGATGCGGATGTACTCCCCCCAGCCGCCGTCAGTTTCCATCCCGAGGTCGTAACCGGTGATGATGACGTTGTCTCCAACGGCAAAGGTGCCGCTTTCGCATGAAACGACCTCGCCCGCCGCGTCTATGCCGGGTGTATGCGGAAACTGCCGGGTTACCCCCGGGTGCCCCGTGGCCGAGAGCGCATCCTTGTAGTTGAGGGAGGAGTAGCGGACCCGCACCAGAAGGTCACCCGGCGGCAGGTCGTCTATGCTTCGCGCCCGAATTTGCCGCACGAACTGTCCATCATCCGTTTTCTCTACTACCAGCGCCTTGAACATTGTTGACGTCTCCATGTTTTCCCCCTTCATTCAGAAATCTGTCTGGTCATACATAAAAGCAGCTAACAGGGGCCGTATTCTACCACAGAGAAAACACCGGACCAAAGGCAAATAAAGGCGTCATTTATGTTATGATTGCAAATCATGGCGCTGCATTGTTACAATCCCCGTCTGTATACATCCGCATCAAAAATGCGGCAGCGAAACCAGGTTCGTTTTCTGAAAAGGTAAACCACCACTATTTTCCGCGCCACACGGATGGTCATGGACGTTATCACTACCCATACGAATGCGGACTTCGACTGTCTGGGCGCCATGACGGCGGCTCTCCGGCTCTATCCCGGCGCACTGCTCTCTTTCCCCGGTTCGCAGGAGAAGGGGCTGCGCGATTTCATACAGCGCCATCCTGACTACCTGCCGCATTTTACCCGCGCCAAAGAGATCAACCTCGAATCAATCACCCGCCTGATCATCGTCGATTGCCAGCAGGCAGCCCGCATCGGCCGCTTCGCCGAGATTCTGGACCGCCCCGCCCTGGAAATTCACATCTACGACCACCACCCGGTAACGGAGGAGAGCATCCTGCCGACCAGCGGAAAAATCGCCGTCTGCGGCTCCGCCTCAACCCTCCTCGGGGCAAGGTTGATGGAAGGGGGAGTCAGACTGACTCCCGAGGAGGCCACCCTGGTCATGCTCGGCATTCATGAAGACACCGGACGGCTGCTGTTTACGTCGGCAACAGCCGAGGATTACCGCGTGGCGGGTTGGCTTCTCGGAGAGGGGGCCCGGCTCAACATCGTCAGCGATGCGCTGACGCCGGAGCTGACAAAGGCACAGATGGGGCTTTTGAAACAGCTGCTGACGACCCTCAAGACCAGTTCGGTGAATGGGATCGCCATATCGGTAGCATACGCGTCCTGCGATCATTACATCGGGGATATCGCTTCACTGGCCCACCTGATGCGTGACATGGAAAACATGGACGCACTGTTTATTGCGGTAGCGATGGAAGACAACGTCTACCTCGTCGCCCGCAGCCATATCCCCGAAATAAATGCCGGCCAAATCATGAAGGGGTTTCAGGGGGGGGGGCATGCCACTGCCGCTTCGGCTGTCGTGCATGACCGTTCGCTGAAACAGGTACTGGTGACCCTTGACGGCCTGCTGCATCTTTCGATCAAGGGAGAGGCGACTGCGGGAAGCATCATGTCGGCCCCGGTCAAGACGATGCCGGACTCGGTCAGTATTGCCGAAGCCCGCGAACTGCTGACCCGCTACAATTGCAACGCCATGCCTGTTATGAGCGGTGGGGCGATAGTCGGCGTCATCTCGCGCAAGACCGTCGAGAAGGCGCTGCACCACGGCTTGGGTGAATCACCGGTGACGGACTTCATGCATACCGAATACCTCTCTGCAACCGCTGAAACCCCCATAACCGATATCCAGGCCTACATGGTAACCAGCAATCGCCGTTTCGTACCGGTTTTTAAAGGAACGGAGCTTGCCGGAGCGGTGACCCGGACCGACCTGATGCGTCACATCTACGGTGGACGACGCGGCCAGAGCGGAGCATTCTACGACCTTGACTCGCTGGAGGTTCCGACTCGAACCCGTTCGGTGGCAGAACTGCTGGTGAAAAAACTGCCGGCGGAAATCAGCGAGATCCTGCACAATCTGGGAACAATCGGGGATTGTTTGAGCCTCTCTGTCTATGTTGTCGGCGGTTTTGTGCGCGACCTGCTGCTGGGGATCGATAACCTGGATATAGATGTAACCGTCGAAGGGGATGGCGTTTTCTTTGCGGAATGTTTTGCCGAGCGCTTTGGCGGCAGGGTGCGCAGCCACAGAAAATTCGGCACGGCGGTGCTGGTTCTCCCCGATGGGCGCAAGATCGACGTGGCCAGTACCCGCCTCGAATATTACGAATCCCCCGGCGCCCTGCCAACGGTCGAGCGGGCTTCGCTCCGGCATGACCTCTACCGGCGTGATTTTACGGTCAACACGCTGGCGCTCTGCATCAACAGCGATCGATTCGGCTCTCTGACCGATCATTTCGGCGGCCAGCAGGACCTCCAGGAAAAGGTCGTCAGAGTGCTGCACAACCTGTCGTTTGTCGAGGATCCGACCCGCGTGTTCCGGGCGATTCGTTTTGAACAGCGTCTCGGCTTTCACATCGCCCCGCATACCGAAAACCTCATGCGAAGCGCGGTACGAATGCATCTGCTTGACAAACTGGGGGGGGAGCGCCTGCTGAGCGAACTGGTGCAGATCATGCGTGAAAAAGAGCCGTCAGCGGCCATTGGACGTATGTCTTCCCTGGGGCTTCTTCCGTTCATTCACCCCGCGCTCAAACTGCTGCCGGATACGGAGCGGGTGCTGCAGGAAACGGGACAGGTGATGGCCTGGTTCCGACTGCTCTACCTGGAGGACCGTTGTGAACCGTGGCAGGTATACTTCCTGGCGTTATGCGACGGCCTGAAACCGGATGAGTTCCGCGATGCC
Source organism: Desulfuromonadaceae bacterium (assembly GCA_028683435.1). GTDB lineage: Bacteria > Desulfobacterota > Desulfuromonadia > Geobacterales > Pseudopelobacteraceae > JACRCG01. Next base: position 12,147 of record JAQUIG010000015.1, read on the forward strand.
TGCAGCCGTCTTGCCATGCCAGGCCGTCTTGCCGCCCGGCTCTGCAGCCAGCGCCACCTGGTATCCACCATTCTGAATGCGATCAAGCGGCACCTGAAACAGACGCCTGAAGTACCTAACAGTCAGCTGTATCTCTGGTTCAGCGTCTTCACGCTGGAGATGCTGCTGTACATGGCGGCCCGGGCCAGCAGCGAACAGGTCAGACGCTTCGTGTCGCTTTATCTGACAAGGCTGCGTGCTGTTGCCCCATTTTTGGACGGCGACGACCTGCTTGGGCTCGGCCTGGAGCCCGGTCCGCTGTTCGGACGCGTCAAGGAGCGGCTGCTGCAGGCGCGGCTTGATGGTGAAACCGGCAGCCGGGATGAAGAAGAGGGTTTGGTACGAGCCATGATTCATGACCACAACCAATAAAACAGCAATACCAACAAAGCCGGCATGTTACAAAAAACCGGCTTGACGGAATGCGCTGCTGCATGCTAGTAAGGAACTTGGAAATCCAATAATTGCTATGAGAATGAGGCACTATGAATCAGCTTAAAAAACTCGTTGCGATCATGACCCTGGCGGTTCTTTTAACGACAACTTCTTCGGCATTCGCCGCAGACGATACGATCAGTGAAGTTTTCACGGATGCATTTTACGGTGCCGCCATCGGTGGACTCGTTGGCGGTGCCCTTCTGGTTTTCAGGTCGAAGCCGCTCGACCACCTCAATTATATAGCATATGGCGCCGCATCGGGCGTTCTGGTCGGCACAGCCTACGGGTTGGCCAAATCAGCCCGTGCATTTGCCGAAGTCGAAAACGGCCGCGTTAAAATTGCGCTTCCGACGATTACCCCCGAGCTGGTCACCGTGCCTGGATCAGGACGGAGTACGATCGCCTGGAGAGCCGATCTGCTACGAGGCACCTTCAACTGATCGCACGTACAGGAGCTGCAACAGCAATAAAACCTGCCGGAGAAATCCTGCAGGTTTTTTATTTGCCTCACACCGCCCGAAACAGGTATAAGGTGCCGCAGAATATTAACACTTGGGAGGAGCAATGTCAGAGTTCAATAACGTCACCGTTGTCAAGAAGGCCAATATCTATTTTGGCGGCCAGGTTGCCAGCCATTCGGTAATTTTTGCCGACGGCAGCAAAAAAACGCTCGGCGTCATGCAGTCGGGAGAGTATGAATTCTCCACCGGGGCCGCTGAAATCATGGAGATTCTCTCGGGAGAGTTGGAGTGGCAGTTGAAGGGGGGGAAACAGTGGAGGAAAGTGGTAGAGGGTGAAGCGTTTAGCGTACCGGCTGATTCCGTCTTTCTGATGAAGGTTGCGGTCCCAACTGATTATTGCTGTTCCTATGTCAGCTGACAGTCGGGAGCTTTATGGGTAGTAATTCTGATCATCTGGTTGTCGGCCGCTTTGCACCCTCTCCGACCGGCGCACTGCATACCGGCTCTCTGGTAGCGGCCGTCGGGAGTTATCTGATGGCGAAACAGGCGGAGGGACGGTGGCTGCTGCGCCTTGACGATCTCGATACACAACGCCAACTCCCCGGAATGGATGATGACATCATGCGCGTTCTGGAGTCATTCGGCCTGCTCTGGGACGGAGAGGTCGCGTGTCAAAGCAGGAATCGGGGAGAGTATCTGAGCACTTTTGAAACGCTGCAACGTGATGGTATGACCTATCCCTGCCGCTGCTCTCGCAAGGAGATTGCCCGCAGCGCTTCAGCGCCCCATCCCGGCGATGATGGTGTACCGTACCCAGGCAGCTGCCGGGGGGGAGGGAAGCGAGATTCGCCCATACGTTCCTGGCGAGTCAGGGTATCGGAAGAGGAGGTCTGCTTTTCCGACCTGCGCAAGGGGCGCTTCTGTCAAAAACTCCCACTTGTCTCCGGCGATTTCATCGTGAGACGCAGCGACGGGGAGTTTGCCTATCAACTGGCGGTTGTTGTCGATGATTATGCAGCAGGGGTGAACCAGGTGGTGCGTGGAGAGGATCTGCTCGCCTCAACGCCGCGGCAAATTTATCTGCAGCGGCTTCTCGGCTTTCCGCAGCCGGAGTATTGCCATCTGCCGCTGGTGACCGGGATTGATGGCACAAAGCTGAGTAAACGCGACCATCTGATTTCACATGGAGTCGGCAATCTTGCCGGCAGGGAGCAGACGTTGCTTCTGGCATCCCTCCGTTTCCTCGGCTTAAATCCCCCGCCGGATCTTGCCGGATATTCCTGCAGCGACATCCTTCAGTGGGGCGTCACCCATTTCGATCTGCTGCGGCTTCCCGCTCATGGGGGAGAGTTGGTGGTCTGATTGTACTTAAAGGATCCGATTCCCACTCCGCAGTGCGATACATCGCCGGTTTCCGGCAGCAGCAGCCGTCAGAGTTTACACCTTGATTATACGGTAGTTGCATGGTATTTGTATCATTCGCATACGCCTTAAGTAGTATGAGTTTCCACAAAATAAAGCACCCGAGGGGGACGAAATGGAAAAGCGGCAGGTTCATTATCGTGAATTAGGGTTGTCCAACACGAAAGAGATGTTCGACAAGGCGATGGCCGGTAAATATGCCATTCCCGCCTATAATTTCAACAACCTCGAACAGCTTCAGGCGATTATAACCGCCTGCGTCGAGACCAGCTCGCCCGTCATCATTCAGGTTTCCAAGGGTGCCCGCAGCTACGCAAACGAGACCATGCTCCGCTATATGGCTATGGGAGCCGTGCAGATAGCGCGTGAAGCAGGTTCCAATATTCCGATCTGCCTGCACCTAGATCATGGCGACAGTTTTGAGCTCTGCAAATCCTGTATTGATAGCGGCTTTTCATCTGTCATGATTGACGGCTCGCATCTCCCGTTCGAAGAGAATGTGGCGCTTGCCAAAAAAGTCGTCGAGTATGCCCACCAGTTTGATGTTTCGGTTGAAGCAGAGCTGGGAGTTCTGGCCGGCATTGAGGATGAAGTCTCGGCGGAGCACTCCACCTATACAAAGCCGGAAGAGGTTGAGGCGTTTGTGAAACAGAGCGGCGTTGACTCGTTGGCGATCTCCATCGGCACGAGCCACGGGGCCTACAAATTCAAGGCCGGCCAACCGGTCCCCCCGCTCCGCTTCGATATTCTGGAAGAGTGTGAAAAGCGAATTCCCGGTTTTCCGATTGTGCTTCATGGCGCCTCGTCAGTCGTCCAGGAATACGTTTCATTGATCAACCAGTATGGCGGCAATCTTGAGGGGGCGCTTGGTGTCCCTGAGGAGCAGCTGCGCCAGGCGGCGGCAAGTGCTGTCTGCAAGATCAATATCGATTCAGACGGCAGGCTGGCGGTAACCGCCAAGATTCGTGAGTACTTTGCCAAGGATCCCAAGGAATTCGATCCGCGCAAATATCTGGGTGAGGCGCGCAAGGAGCTGGTTAAACTGGTAAAGCACAAGAACGAAACCGTTCTCGGTTCGGCCGGCAAAGCCTGATTTATGACGCCGCAGCGTGTTACCGCAGGAGGTGGTGAATGAGTACCCGTAAATTTTCTCGAGTTCCGTTTAATGTCGGAGCGACCGTCATGGCCGCCGATCGGCAGTTTCAGGGCGCAGTAGAAAACCTCAGCATGGCCGGCATGTTTCTGGTGACTAACGAGAAGCTTGCCGGAGGTGAAACCGCAGATATCACAATTATTCTTACGGGTACCATTCCGGAAATTGCAGTAAATTTCAAAGGTATTGTCACACGTATTGCTGAAAATGGCGTCGGATTTACCTTCGAAAAGATGGATCTTGATTCATACACGCATCTCAAAAATATTATCGCCTATAATATTGACGATGCAGAAAAAGTCATGGAAGAGATCGGCCATTCAATCGACGAAAAATTTGCTGCCGAGAAATGAATATAGGGGCACGAGCTTGAGGAAGGCACCATGAAAAAGCGTTCAACTCTGTTTTCTGCCGGCGGTTTCCTGCTTGGTATTTCCGCCCCTGTCGGCTGGATCCTGATCCGGCTGATTTTTTATTACGATTCCGGGCTTGGTCTCTTCGAGCAGATATTCCATGATATCATGAAGGACAGCGAGCATCTGGCGATTTACAGCTATATCGGCGGCGGCACGGCGGTCGTTCTTGCGGTTCTTGGGTACATGATAGGCAGAAACGGTGATGAACTGCATAAAAGGGCGACAGAACTTGACATCCTGCACAAAGAGGTTGGTGAGCAGAAGGAAATCTTTGAAAACCGCTATAAAGTGCTGGACAGGAACATCAAAAACTTTCATCAAATCAGCAGCAAGATACAGAAATCGCTCAATCTCGATGAAGTCCTGCTCCTCTGCGCCGAGGGACTGCACGATGTTCTCGGTTACGAACGCGTCAACATCTTAATGGCTGAAGAGGGGAAAAGGCTCCGCTTCTTTGCCGCTGTCGGGACGGAGGGGTTTGACCCGGCTGACGTCTTCATGCCGATAGATGAAAGCATCGGTGTCATCGCGAAATGTTTCAACGACCGTAAAGTGTATCTGATTGATGACATTTCCCGCTATCCCGAAGATTACCATTTGAAGCCACCCCACAATAACCTGGCGCCTCTCCGTTCAAAAAGCTTCATACTCTGCCCGATCGTCGTCAAGAACGATTCGATCGGGGTTTTCGGGATCGACAACAAGAACAGTCACCGCGCCCTTAATGACTCCGATGTCGATACGATTCTGCTTTTCGCTGACCAGGTGGCATCCGCAATCACCCGCATCAACCTGTTGACCTCTATTGACACTCTTACATCGGAGCTGGAGAGTTCGTTCAAATTTCTGCTGGCGAGTCGTGGCACCTATTCGCGAAATGTAGCCGACCTAAGGGACAGAGTAGACTCAGTTGCCGACGGTACTTCAATTATCGCGTCCGCTTCCGAAGGTGTGATGGCCTCGATTGACGAGACCAGTTCTGCGGTCAACGAGATTTCAGTTGCCATTGAACAGGTTACCCGCAATCTGGACCATCTGGCAGGAGTTGTCCACCAGTCGGCATCGGCGATGGAGCAGATCCACAGCACCATCGGCAATGTTGAACAGAATGCGGCCCTTTCGCACGAAGTTTCGCAGCAGGTAAAAGAGCGGGCTGAAGAGAGTCTGGCCGTGGTTACGGAAACGATCAATGCACTCGACGAAATCAAGCATTCGGTCGGTCTTTCTTTTGACGCTATTCAGCGTCTGGCCGCGAACAGCACCCGCATTGAAAATATCGTCAATGTTATTAACGACATTACGAAGCGCACCAATCTGCTGGCACTGAACGCTTCCATCATTGCCGCCCAGGCGGGTGAATACGGGAAGAGCTTTGGCGTTGTGGCCGATGAGATCCGTAATCTATCACTCCAGACCGGCCATTCAACCGGCGAAATTACCTCCATCATCGAAGAAATCATGAGCGAGTCAAAAACTGCCGCCAATAATATCAGCACAAGCAAGGATCTGGTGCACCGCGGCGTTGAATTGGGACATACCACAGGGGAATCGCTCAAGGCGATTTTTGACAGCTCCAGCTGTTCCCTCGAAATGACGAAACAGATCAAGCAGGCGACGCAGGAGCAGGTGGTCAGCGTCCAGCTGGTAGCGCGCTCAATGGAAGAGATCAGCTCCATGACCTCCCAGATTTTCACGGCATCGACTGACCAGGCTAAAGCGACGAGGAGCATTGCCAGAGCGATTGAAGCAATCAAGGACATGACCCATGAAATGGTCAACTCCACATCGCGTCAGGTCGATGATGGCAAGTTGATTCGCAGCAACGTGGAATCAGTCAGCAGCATGGTGGCTGAACTGTTCGACAATATGGAGATGCGCAGGGCACAGAGTGCGGAAGTTGTCAAGGAACTGGAGCAGATGAAAAGTCAGACCTCTCCGCTTTGACGATAGTGAACAGACATATAGAGGAAAATAAATATCTGGATTTAAATATTCAGCTCTGATATTTTGTACATCTGCCACGACGGCTACCCATCCGGGAGCTGATCTACTGCTGGCAGATTTTGACAGTTACATACCGCACGGATTCGGAAGCGAACCGGGACGGCTGGGGTGGCCCCCACAGATCAGTTGTTTCAGCATTATACCGATCTGACCGTTCACGACGCGCCCTCCGGCGCGTTTTTTGTTTTTCGGGAGAATGTTCCATGCGAAAGAAAATTACGATACCAGAAATATTAAAAATGAAACAGAACCGCCAGCTCATTACGGCTCTGACCGCCTACGATTTCCCCTTCGCACGTCTTGTCGATGGCGGCGGAGTGGATATCATACTGGTGGGCGATTCAGCCGGTGTTGTTGTGGCCGGGCACGATACGACCCTGCCGGTCACCATGGATGAGATGCTCTATCATCTGAGCGCGGTGAAACGTGCCGGACCCAAGGCTCTACTCGTTGTCGATATGCCCTTCATGTCGTACCAGACCGGCATCGAGGATGCCTGCCGCAATTGCGGCAGGATGATCAAAGAGGGGGGCGCCGAGGCGGTAAAGATTGAAGGCGGCAGCAATATGGCCCATGTCATTCGGGCCGTTTCAGCCATTGATATCCCGGTTATGGCGCACATCGGCTTGACTCCGCAGTCGGTTCATCGTATGGGTGGGTACAAGGTCCAAGGGAGAAACGACCAGGCCGAGCGGATTAAGGATGATGCCTTTGCGGTACAGGATGCCGGTGCCTTTGCCGTTGTGCTGGAGGGGATACCGTCATCGCTGGCGGCAGAGATCAGTGCCGGGCTGACCATCCCGACGATCGGCATCGGTGCCGGTCCCTCCTGTGACGGCCAAGTGCTGGTGATCCACGACATCCTCGGACTCTGCGAAAAATATTCCCCCAAGTTCGTCAAGCGTTATGCCGATCTGGCACCGCTGATCTCCGCTGCAGTCGAACAGTATGTCGCCGAAGTACGGAACGGCGAATTTCCAACAGAAGAGTATTCATTCAGCTGAGGAATTATATGAAGATAGTAAACAGTATAATGTGCATGCAGGCGATTGCGGTCTCCCCCGAACGTGGTGCGGGGCGCATATCTTTTGTCCCCACCATGGGGTATCTCCACGAGGGGCACGCCTCCTTGCTGAGGGAGGGGCGCAAGCGGGGAGATCTGCTGGTACTCTCGATCTTTGTCAACCCGATCCAATTCGGGAAAAATGAAGATCTGGACAGTTATCCGAAAAACATGGAGCAGGACTGCCGGATTGCCGAAGCGTGCGGTGTTGACATCGTCTTCATCCCGACCGCAGCTGAGATGTACCCGGATGGTTTTCAAACCGGAGTGACCGTGCGAGATATTGCCCTGCCGCTCTGCGGCACGAGTCGTCCGGGGCACTTTGACGGCGTCGCAACGGTTGTCACCAAGCTGTTCAATATTGTCCGTCCTGACGTGGCGCTCTTCGGCTGCAAGGATTATCAGCAACTGGCGGTTATACGCCGCATGACGGCGGATCTGAACATGCCGATTGAGATCGTTGGTATGCCGATTGTACGCGAGGCGGACGGACTGGCGATGAGTTCGCGGAACGCCTATCTGTCCCCGTCTGAGCGGCAGAGTGCACTCTGCCTGTTTCGCGCCGTAACCCGTGCACGCGAACTTTTTGCAGCTGGAGAACGCTCAGTCGCTGTCCTGACCCGCGAAACGAGGGCTGTTATTGAACAGGAAGCTGCTGCCGCGGTTGACTACGTTGAGATCCGTGATGGCGCGACATTACATGAGCTGGAAGTTGCAGAGAGCAGCACCCTGCTGGCGCTGGCAGTGAAGATAGGACAGACCCGATTGATCGACAATACCGTATTTGGAGAGGAGTTGTAATCATGCAGAGAATTATGTTGAAGAGCAAAATCCACCGTGCCACCGTCACCGGTGCCGACCTGCACTACGAAGGGAGCGTTACCATCGATCGCGACCTTATGGATGCCGCTGATATCGTTTCCTACGAGAAGGTAGCGGTTTGGAATGTAACCAATGGCAGCCGCCTGGAAACCTACGCCATTGAAGGACAACGCGGTTCAGGGGTAATCTGCCTGAACGGTGCCGCGGCACGCTTGGTAGCCCCCAAGGATCTTGTGATCATCGCCAGTTTCGTCAACATGGAAAATGCCGAGGCGGTAAAATATGAGCCCAAACTTGTGTTCGTGGATGAGCAGAATCATATGCTGCCGACGCGCAAGGAAGAAGGGGGACAGTCTAAACTGAAATGCGTGCATTAGCAGGTTAGATTATAAGGGGTGATGTCAGAAGCGGAAAAGAGCAAAGAACAGGCGAAAAACCTTGGTTTTCCGCCTGTTCTTTGCTCATAATATACCTGAGTTCGATCAGGCTTTACCCGTTTTAGACCGCTCAGCCTTCTTCAGCAGTGCAGTCGCAAGCGGATGGTTGTTGTTTTCTGCATACATGCTGGCAGTCGTGCCGGGCGGCGTTTTAAGTGCCGGGTTTGCGCCACCGTCTAGCAGCGCCTGCACCGTCTGGTTACAGCCGTAGATGGCTGCCAACATCAGCGGTGTATGCTCTTCCCGATCGCGAGCATCAACATCAGCCCCTTTTTCCAGCAGCATCCTGACAATCTCGGTATGCCCGTTGGCGGCAGCATAGTGAAGGGGGGTTTTGCCTTTGTCGCTGCCGGCATTAACGCTGGCACCACGGTGCAGCAGGTCCCTGACAAAGTCCTTGAGCCCCTCCTTGGATGCACTGATCAGCGGGGTGTGGCCATGACGGTCTTTCTCATTCACGCTTTCCATCTGTGATTCCTCCTTTGAGTATGAATAACAAACAGGGGCTAACTGCGCTTGTGGACAATACTCTCACTAAACCGGACAAAACCACCAAAGCAATAACACTGTTCCACCATATACCATACAACATTCGTAAAAACTACTGGCTAAATCATGACCGGGCGGATGAAAAGCTCCAGTTCAAATTAAGCGCTTGAATCATAGCGCTCACGGCTACTATAATGCACCCTCCAAGGAGAGCATATCGATGAATGTATTTCAGGCTGATTTCATAAAAAGTGCCGCAAAACCGAAAGATTATCCACCACCGGGGCTGCCGGAGGTGGCCTTTGTCGGGCGTTCCAACGTCGGCAAATCATCGCTGATCAACGTGCTGGCCGGACGTAAGGGGCTGGTGCGAACCAGTTCAACTCCCGGCCGGACACAGCTGATCAATTTTTTTGACATCAACGGCATCCTGACCCTGGTTGACCTTCCCGGTTACGGTTATGCCAAGGCGCCGCCGGCACTGCGCAAACAGTGGGGGCCGATGATCGAGTCATACCTTTCCATCCGGGAATCGCTCAAGGCGGTCGTGCTGATTCTCGACATCCGCCGGGAACCGTCTGATGGTGACCTGCAGATGCTGCGCTGGCTGGAAATGTACAATATCCCTCCCATTCTGGTAGTGACCAAGTGCGACAAGCTGTCGAAAAATGAACAGGCCAAGCAGAGGGGGATTATCGCTGCAGCGATCAAACGTGACAAGGGGATGTTGCTCCCTTTCTCGGCTCTCTCCAAAGAGGGGCGAAACGGCATCTGGGACGAGATCGGAAAAGTGCTGGAAGTCAATCTGAAGCCGGAAGTAAAATTATGAAAAAAGCCCCCTTACCTTCTGTCCAGGCTCCCATGCCGGATATGCAGAAACGCCCGGACAGCCGCCGTATTCCGATTGCCAAGGTCGGAGTCAAGGACATCACCTACCCGATCGTGGTGATGGACAAGAACCGTACCCTGCAGCATACGGTCGCGAAGATCAACATGTACGTCGATCTGCCGCATCAGTTCAAGGGTACCCACATGAGCCGCTTTGTGGAAATTCTCAACAAGTATCGCGAGCAGATCGCCCTTGACAAACTTGAGACGATTCTTGAAGAGATGAAATCAAAACTCGGCTCGGAGAGCGCCCATCTCGAGATCCAGTTTCCCTATTTCATCGACAAGGCTGCGCCGGTTTCGGGCGCCAAGAGCCTGATGGAGTATACCTGTGAATTCAGCGCCTCCATGACGAGCACCCTTGATTTCGTACTCGGCATCAAGGTACCGCTCACCTCGCTCTGCCCCTGCAGCCGCGAGCTGTCCCGCTTTGGTGCCCACAACCAGCGCAGCATTATGACCGTGCGGGTGCGCTACCGGGACTTCATCTGGATCGAAGATCTCGTAGAACTGATCGAGCAGTGCGGCTCCAGTCCTCTCTATTCACTCCTTAAACGTGCCGATGAAAAGTTCGTCACCGAACAGGCCTATGAAAACCCGCGCTTTGTGGAGGATATGGTGCGAGAGGCCCATTCCCGCCTGGCGGCGCTCCCCAACATCACCTGGTTTTCGGTCGAGGCGGAGAATTTTGAATCCATCCACAACCATTCGGCCTACGCGGCGGTGGAGCTTGATCGTCGATGAAAAAAGGGCTGATTGTCTTCGCCCGTGAGCCGATGCCGGGGCAGGTGAAAACGCGCCTTGCGGCGGACATCGGTAATCATGCCGCCGCAGAGCTTTACGAAACCATGCTGCAGGATGTGCTGAAAACCGCCAGCCAACTGAGCGATGTCGATGCCGTTGTTTTCTGGGATTGTGAAGAAGAATCGTTACCCGTTCTGTCAGACAAGTACTGTTGCAGCTCCCGCCGCCAGAGCCTGGGAGACCTCGGACAGCGCATGCAGTGGGCGTTTGAGGAGATGTTTAAGAACGGTTACGGACTCTGCTGCATTATCGGCAGCGATGCTCCCGATCTGCCGTCATCATACATTCAGGACGCGTATATGCTGCTCTCGACGCAGCAGAGCAATGTCGTGCTTGGACCGTGTCTCGATGGCGGCTATTATCTGCTTGGGCTTCATCAGGTCTGGCCGCAGCTTTTTGTGAACATCCCCTGGAGTACGGCTGATGTACTTGAACAGAGCCTGGCTGTGGCACAGGGGTCAGGGCTGACTGTATCCCTGCTGCCGGAATGGCAGGATATCGACACACTCGAAGATCTGCTTGCCTTTCAGGAGCGGAGCAGATTGACACTCGCAAGGAAAGTTTGATGCAACCAATCGTTATCATCGCCGCCGTGCCACGGGAGGTCGAGCTGCTGGAAAAAGCGCTTGAGCATTCTCGTCGTGTAAAAACCGGCGGTTTTGAGTATGTCGAGGGTACTATCGGTAATCTCCGTGCTGTTGTCTGTACCGGTGGGGTTGGAAAAGTTAATGCGGCGGCAGCGACCGCCGTCATGATCGATCGCTATCAGCCACAGCTTGTCATTAACATCGGCTGTGCGGGAGCGTATATCGGCAGCGGTCTTAACGTCGGCAATCTGGTCGTAGCAAGCGAGGAAGTTCTCGCAGATGACGGTGTAGCGACTGCGGATGGCTGGAAAGATCTCCGCTACATGGATCTCCCCTCCGTAGTAAATGGGGGAGGAAACACTTATAACCTGTTACCGCTTTCCCGACACGCGGCGGAAAAAGCGATGCAGCTGGCAGATTATTGCGGGGTTTTACTCATGCGCGGCCGCTTTAGCACCGTTTCAACCTGCAGTGGCACAAGCCGGTACGGTGCAGTGCTGTCCGGTCGCTGGAATGCGCTTGTTGAAAGCATGGAAGGGGCGGCGGTGGCGCAGGTTTGTCTGCGCTGTGGCGTCGACTGCCTGGAAATCCGCGGGATCAGCAACATGGTGGAAGAGCGTGATCTGAAAAAGTGGGACATCCCGCAGGCCGCTGAAGCTGCCCAGCGTTTTGTGCTGAAATATCTTGAAGAGATGGACCGCCAGGGCACCGCACCGATCACCACATCAATCCCTGATTTTTAGCCGTTTAGCGCGTCCCGAAGATCGCGGTCCCGACCCGTACCAGAGTGGCACCTTCCTGGATAGCCGCTTCAAAATCGCCCGACATCCCCATGGAAAGCTCAGCCATCTCAACACCGGCAATCTGCTGCGCGGCAATTGCTTCGGCCAGCCGCCTGAGCTCGGCAAAATATGGACGCGCGGCTTCCGGGTCATCAAAGAAGGGGGGCATCGTCATCAGCCCCTTTACTTTGAGGTTAGGCAACAGGGCGCATTCACGCACCAGTTGAACCGTCGCGTTTTCAGTCGTACCGGACTTGGTGGTTTCGCCGGAAAGGTTTACCTGAATCAGCACGTCGCAGCTCCTGCCGACTCTGCCCCACTGCCGGTCGATCTCCTGTGCAAGGGAAATGCGGTCAACAGAATGGATCATCGCCACCTGACCGGCGATGTATTTGACCTTGTTGCTCTGCAGATGGCCGATAACATGCCACTGGACGGATTCATGCACCTCCGCCAGTTTCGTCACCAGCTCCTGGATATAATTCTCGCCGAAAAGCGTCTGCCCGGCACCGAATGCGGCGATGACATCTGCCGCCGGACGGGTCTTTGACACCGCGACGAGACGGACGGAGGCAGGGTCGCGACCGGCCGCTTCAGCCGCGGCACGGATGCGCTCATTGATCCGGGCAAGATTGCCGCAGATCGTCATGGGACGATCTGCTCCATGGCCTTCATGGTCTGCAATACTTCATACAGTTCCGTCATCGGCAGGCCGATCACATTGGTGTATGAACCGCTGATCGAGCGGACAAAATGCACCGCGCCACCCTGGATCGCATAGGCCCCGGCCTTGTCCATCGGACAGCCGGTGGCGATATACGCAGCAATTTCTTTTTCTTCCAAGGTTTTGAAAGTCACTTCCGTGCAAACGCTGCGGCTGATGTGGACCCCGCTGACCTTGTCAAAAACCGTAAAACCGGTGATGACCTCATGATCCCTGCCGGAGAGACCGGACAGCATCCGCATCGCATCGGCTGCATCGGCCGGTTTGCCGAGAATGGCGCCATCCAGTGCAACAATCGTGTCGGCCCCGATGAAGAAACGGCCGGCGTTTGTCGCCGCCACCGCATCGGCCTTTTCGCGTGAAAGGCGCATGACATGGTCGGGTGGCGCTTCCCCCGGCAGGACATCTTCACAGATATCAGCCGGTACAACAGTGAACTGAATGCCGGCCAGCGCCATCAGTTCGGTGCGGCGGGGCGAGGCCGACGCCAGAATTATCGTATCACCGTTATTTCCCATCAGCAGCATCTTTCCGCGCCTCGTCAGCGGCGCTCTTGCGTCGCGTTTCACGCTCTTCAAGCGCTTTATGCTCGGCTTCCATCTCCTGCCAGTGCTTTGTCCAGTCCTTCTTGCGGACCATATAGAGCACAAACACCCCGGGAATGATAACGCATCCCCAGAAAATATTCATGGTGGTACCGTTGGCTATCCCATAGACCAGTGAGGCGATACCCATCAGCAGCAGAAATGCTTCTATCGACAGGATACGCCCTATCAGCGACGCTTTCTGAATCTCTTTTTGCGGGTCATGCGGCATCTGATTTTTCCTCCCAGGGAAACATTTTACCTGGATTTAGTATATTTTTCGGATCAAGGGCAGCTTTGATCGCTTTCATGGCGGCGATCTGGTCGGGAGACAGTTCCAGCTCGATATAGGGCGCCTTGGAGAGCCCGACCCCATGTTCACCCGACATGGTGCCGTTCAGATCCAGCGCAGCCTGGAACACATCCCGGATCGCCAGGTGCGCCTTTTCATCCATGCCGGGAATATCCTTGTCTACCATGATATTGACATGGATATTGCCGTCACCGGCATGGCCGAAGTTGACGATCGGGATGTCATACCTGGCCTGAATTTTTTCGATGGCGCGGATGATGTCGGGCACCTTGCTGCGCGGCACGACGACATCCTCATTATATTTGGTCGGGTTGATATCCCGCAGTGATGGCGAAACCAGCCGCCGCACCCGCCACAGCTCTTCCGATTCGGCCGCATCCCTCGCCGCCCGGAACTGCACGAGCCCCAGCGGCTTGATCAGTTCATGGATCCGCGCCGCCTGTTTTTCGATCAGATCACGGTCACCGTCCACCTCGATCAGCAGCACCGCCCTCCCCTCCGGCGGAACCCCCAGATTGAAGCGCCGCTCGACGCATTGCAGGGTGGCATAGTCCATGAATTCGAGCGTAGTCGGAATGATCTTGTTGCCGATGATCGTCGAGACCGCCTTGGCGGCACCGTCGATCGAGTCGAAAATCGTCAGCATCGTTTTCTTGGCATCCGGAAAGGGGAGAATCTTGAAGATGATCTTGGTGATGACCCCCAGTGTACCTTCGCTGCCGCAGAGGAGACGGGTCATGTCGTAACCGACCACCGCCTTGTAGGTTTCTCCGCCGGTGCGGATAATTTCGCCGGTCGGCAGCACGACTTCGAGTCCCATGACAAAGTCACGGGTGACACCGTACTTGACACAGCGCGGCCCCCCGGCGTTTTCGGCGACATTGCCCCCCAGGGTTGAAAACTTGAGCGAAGCGGGGTCAGGAGGATAGAAGAAGCCGAGCTTTTCGACCGCTATCTGGAACTGCTCCGTTACGACACCGGGTTCGACCTCGGCAATCAGGTTTTCGGTATCGATTCGCAGGATACGGTTCATGCGGGTCGTCACCAGCACGACCCCGCCCCCCTTCGGAAGAGAGCCCCCGGTAAAGCCGCTGCCGGCGCCGCGCGGGAAAACCGGAAAACCCTCCAGGTTTGCCAATTTAAGAACGGCAGAGACCTCCTCGGCATTGGCCGGGTGAACGACCGCATCGGGGAGAAACTCCATCTGAGTAGCGTCATAGCCGTAGCAGATCATATCATGTTTGCTGGTCGCTATATTGTCGGCGCCGACTATAGTCGTCAGTTCCTTTATCAAATGTGCTTCAAGCATGGGTGATCCTTTCTGTGAAGATTCAGCAGATTAAGATACATGATATGCCGGCATCTCTGCAAGGCCGTTTTGTGGACAGGTCAACCCGATTGTGTAAATAGGTTTTATCGGTCTATTCTAAAATATCTCGTTCGTTTGGTGATTTGTTCACGGGATATAATGCCATTACGCCCTCACGCAACACCGAAAATTTGTATGGTTTCTGAATAAATCCAGCCAATCCTTTGCCAACAAACTTCTGGGTTACTTCCAGTTCACTGAACCCGCTGCTCATGATTACTTTCACCTCTGGATTCAACATTCGCAGTTCCCGGAAGCACTGTTCGCCATCCATATGCGGCATGGTAAGGTCAAGGATGACAAAGCTTATATCTATCCTGGCTTTATATGCTTGTATAGCCTCTCGACCATCATTTGCAGTGACAACATTGAAGCCAAGTTCCTTGAGCATTTCGACGCCTATTCCTCTAATTGTCTCTTCATCATCAACCAGAAGCACCGTGCCGCTTCCCTTCCAATTATCATTCCTGGTATCGATGTTGAAAATCTCGGCAGGCTTGCCGCTCGCTGGGAGAAGAATCTTGAAGGTACTTCCTTTGCCCGGCTCACTATACACTTTGATAGCACCCTTATGACCACGAATAATCCCGAGGACAGCGGCCATTCCGAGGCCCCTTCCGGTGAACTTGGTTGTAAAGAACGGGTCGAATAACTTTGCCATGGTTTCTTTGTCCATGCCGCAGCCGGTGTCGGCTATTTCGATAAATACATAGAGACCATTGCCAATGTTCTCATCAAGCCAGACATCTTTCAAATAGTTACTGTCACAATCCATACAGCCGGTGGTGATAGCAATTACACCGCTTTTGTCGCCTACGGCTTCCGATGCGTTTATGACCAGATTCATGATAATCTGGCGAATCTGAGTGGCATCGGCCTCAACGGATGGCAGGGGGCGGGTACGGTTAAGGCGCAAGACCGCTTTTTTGGAGATTGAGACCTGAAGTATATGGAGCATCTCCTCCAGCAAGCCGTTAATGTCGTGGTTGCTTATGACAAATTTGCCTTTACCGGAATAAGCTAGCATCTGCTTGGCCAGGTCGGCGGCGCGGGCGGCTGCTTTCTCAATGTTGTGCAGATTATCAACAGCGGGAGATTCCGGATTGATCCGCATAAGCGCCAGGTCGGCATTCCCGATTACGGCTGTAAGGATGTTATTAAAGTCATGGGCAATGCCGCCGGCCAGCACTCCCAGGCTCTCCAGTTTTTGGGTATGGAGAATTTGCCTCTCAAGATTGGTCCGTTCATCTTCCGCACGTTTGCGTTCGGTAATGTCACGAATAACTCCGATGTATCCCATTATTGTATCGTTAGCACTTGTAATCACGGTTCCCAAGGTCTCTCCGGGGAATATCGAACCATCCTTCTTGCGATAACAGACCTCGTAAGGTAGAGAGTGTTCGGCAGCCGTCAGATTAAATCGGATTCTGCCTTGGCGCTCATATTCCTCCAGACTTTCATAAAAGAACGATGTCTTCTTTCCCGCTAGTTCATCAATAGCGAATCCGAATACTGAAGTAAATGCGGGATTAACGCCGACCACTTCACGATCGACTTTGGTGTAGACAATGGCGTCCGGAATACACTTGAAGATTGCTTCAAACAAAGCCTTTTGTTGAGATAATTCTATTTCTGCCAGCTTGCGTTCGGTAATGTCTTGCCCTTGAGCAATTATGGATACAGGAGTCGTACCGTCTATCGCATATATGGTTGCAGAATTCCAGAGAACGATACTGACCGTACCATTTAAATGGAGGATTGGTATTTCTACACCCTCCCAACGGTCTCCACTAAGTGTCTCTTTGATAAGTGCCATGGGATTATCAATTTGGAAAGCGGGAAACAGCATAGAGATGTCGCAACCTATAACTTCATCAGGAATCCGACCTGTTAGTGTCTCGAAGGCTTTGTTGAAACGGGTAATCTTGAAACGGATATCCCAGACTATGATCGGAGCATTGGCATAGTCGAAAAGGTTGTCGAGGTAGGCGTTGGTCTCACGGAGATTGTCTTCATCTTTCTTGCGCTCAGTGATGTCACGAAATGACCAGAAGCGCCCTACAATCTCATCGCCGATTTTCTGCGGCTGGGAGTAACGGTCGAAAATTCGTCCATCAGCAAGATAGAGCGTGTCGGCACTTGATTCTTCCGGGCGCTTGTACAGTTCGGTGACTTTGGCCAAAAACTTTTCTGGGCTGTCCATCTGCGCAACAATATGCGTGAGTACCGGAGCCTCTTCAAAAGGTGGCTTGAGGAGTTCTGCCGGAACCTGCCAGAGATCGATATATTTCTGGTTCCAGCGGGTGATCTTTCCCTCACTATCAACAATCAAGACGCCATCAGGCGTAGATTCAAGTGCTGCTGTGGCCAGAGAGGTGGAGTAGACAAGTGCCTTATCAGTCGCTCTACGATCTTCTTGCTTCTTCAAAATGAGGCCTATAATCGTAGTGAGAACAGGGTAAATGAGCAGGATCGGCAAAATGATCTTCTTGAGGATGGGTAAACGCAAATCAGCAGGCATGAAAAACATGCAGGAGAGCATTGCCAATTGGACGACAACACCGAAAGTGTAAAGTTGCATCCAGTTAAGAGGTTTGCCGTGTTTATCTTTCCAATATTTCCAGATGAGGCCCACACATGCGGTCACTACGATCACAAGAGTACCGGCTATTCCCCCGGCGCCGCCCTGGTAGAGCCGAAACGCTCCGGCAATAATTACCGCAACCGTCGTTGGAATGAGCCCGAAGAATAGCCCGCACAGGCTGATAAGAACCCACCTGGTATCGAAAAACACGCCGGGTTGTAGAGACCACGGGCTCAGCATCACTGCGATGCTGATAAGTCCAACCAAGAGACCTGTCAGCCCGTCTCTCATTCTTTTGTTTGAAATTGAATAAATGCTAAATGTGTCATAAATGACGCAAAGAATTAACATCAATGCTGCATTATTTAAAAAGCCAGAGAAACGGTCCAAAACTACCCTCTCTTTCAGTAGCTCGATTCCCTACAATCGGAAATGATGCTGAATTTAGTGCTACTTATATTACGGGGTATTGCTTTATGTAGCAACGAATAAGCTCTGTGGTGCTGTTTTTGTGACACTTTCATGGAATCATCAAAACTTGAATGGAATATGGACGTAATACGAACAACTAACAGCCATCCATGTGTGTGGAATGTGGGACGATATATGGCCAATCGTTTACTCCTTGACAAAATTTCTCATGGATGCCCCTAATATCTCCACGATGTGAAAGAGCTTGAAGGAGGCTACTATATGCAAAAAACATTGATTGGCTTTTTTATGGTTATGTTACTTGTCTCCCCTGTCTTGGCCGACACCTCAATCAAGGAAAAAGGGAAAGAGGTCGGCCACGCCTTTAAAGAGGGGGGCAAAGAGGTCGGCCAAGGATTTAAGGAGGCGGGTAAGGAAACGGAGAAAGAGGCGAAGAAAGCTGGCCGGTCTATCGGTGAGTGGTTTCGGGATGCCGGCAAAAAGACCGGTGCCGCGTTCAGGCAGATGGGCCGGGATCTCGGTAGCTTTTTCTCGGGGAAGTAGGCAATATCTCTGTTGCCAGTTAGGGAAAAACCATTTATCTTGATGCATCACAGCAGGTAATCAGATCGGGAGGTTTACAAGAATGAAGAGTGTGATCAAATTTGCAGTATCAGTTGTTATGGCGGCGCTGCTTGTCGTCCCGGCCTTTGCTGCACAAGAGGCAAAAAAGGATGGCGGGAAAATCGTGACAACCGCCTCCGGCCTCAAATACATCGATGTCGTCATCGGCAAGGGAGCGTCACCGACTGCCGGTAAACAGGTCAAGGTGCATTACACCGGGACACTTGAAAGCGGCAAGAAATTTGACAGCTCGGTTGACCGCAACGAACCGTTTTCGTTTACTATCGGAGTTGGCCAGGTTATTCCGGGGTGGGATCAAGGCGTCATGACGATGAAAGTCGGCGGCAAACGCAAGCTGATCATCCCTGCCAGGCTCGGCTATGGCGCACGTGGAGCCGGTGGAGTCATCCCGCCGAACGCTACCCTGCTGTTCGATGTAGAGCTGCTCGACGTAGCTAAATAGTTTAACCGCACATACTTTTATGAGACAGCCCGCCTGTGCGGGCTGTTTTTTTCTACGGTACCGGAGCAATTGAATGACGAATCTGATTTCTGCTGAAGGGTTGAAAAAGCTGTGTGATGAATATGACTACCTCTGGAAAGTGGAGCGCCCCAAGGTCGTACGGGGTGTTTCTGACGCGGCTGCAGAAGGTGACCGTTCCGAGAATGCCGAATACATATACGGGAAAAAAAGGCTGCGTGAGATTGACAGCAAACTGAAACACCTCACGTTGCGCCTGAAAGTTCTGAAGGTGGCAACAGTGCCGATGAACCCCGTGCAGATTACGTTCGGCTGCTGGGTTACCTACGAAGAAGAAACAGGAGATACGCGCTGCTATCAACTGGTCGGCCCGGATGAAATCGATGTCAGTATCGGCAGGATCAGTATCGATTCACCGGTTGGTCAGGCGCTGCTGCACAAAAAGCTTGATGATGAGGTAACAGTCCGTAAGCCGAGTGGTAATATGACTGTGTACATCACCGGGGTAAGCTCAACGCAGCCTGAATTGTAATCGGCACCAATATAAGTAAAGGCAGCGAGTCATATACAACAAATTACTTTCACCTTTTTAAAGCCACCACCGTCGCGCCGTCGCGCCCTTCGTGCGGTTCTCCCGACCTGAATCCCTCAACGAGCGGGTGGCGCCCCAACTCTTCCCGCACGGCATCCCGCAGCCGACCGGTGCCCATGCCGTGGATGATCCGCACCTCCGGCAGTCCGGCGGCTTGGGCGTGGTCAATGAACGGCCCCAGCTCCGCCAGCGCCGCATCCACCCGCATGCCGATCAGTTTCAATTCGCGCTGTTCACTCACTTCGACATCCGTTTTCCACGAAGCGACGGGGGGCTTACCTTTCACCCTACCTCCCTTTGCCTGCGACGTGGCCAACTCCGCAAGGTGTACCTCCAGTTCCATCCGGCCCGCCCTGACGCGGGCTTTGCCGCTCCGCACATCAAAAGAGAGGACAGCGCCATCACACCCGAGCGAGCGGATATGAACCGTATCTCCCGGCTTGACCGCTTTCAGCGGCAGCAGCTCCAAGCGCCCTTCCTGCGGCTTCAGCTGTTCCGTCAGCTCTGTTTCAACGCGGCGCAACTGGTCGACGATCTCACTCCGCTTCTCGCGCTTCAATTCGTCCAGCAGTGCGTTGGTACGCCGCCTCGTCGCGGCGATCAGCTCCTTGGCATCATTCCACCCCTTTTCGGCGGCCTCTTTGCGAATCTGGAGCACCTGGTCAGCCCGCGCATCAAGCTCTGCGCTCCGCTGATCAAGCGACCGTTCACGATCACGAAGGGAGGTACGAAGATCCTCAAACTCTTTGCGCCGCTGGCGCAGTTCGGTTAACAGCCCGGCGAATTCGCTGCCGGCGTTGCCGAGCATCTGACGGGCAAAGGCGATCACCCGCTCCGGCATCCCGAAGCGACGGGCGATCTCCACGGCGTGGGACTGCCCCGGCTCGCCGACGATCAGGCGGTAGAGCGGGGTAAAGCTCGCATCATCAAACTCCATCCCGGCGTTGATCATGCCGGGCGTGCGGTGGACAAAACCGATGATATCGCTCAAGTGCGTGGTTGCAATCACCATGCTCCCCTGCTGCTGCAGCTCATGCAGCACCCCGCAGGCGATTGCCGCTCCCTGCAGCGGTTCGGTACCGGCTCCCAGCTCGTCCAGCAGCACGAGGGTGCGAGGGCCGCCCTGCCGGATAATTGCCGTAATCCGTGCAGCATGGGCCGAAAAGGTTGAATGGCTCTGTTCGATCGACTGTTCATCACCAATATCGACGAGGAGCGAATCAAACAGCGGAAAGGTCGAGCGCGGCCCGGCAGGCACCGGCAGAGCGGAGAGCGCCATCAGCGCCAGCATCCCGGCCGTTTTGAGGGCAATGGTCTTGCCGCCGGCGTTGGGGCCGGTGATCACCATGACCGAATCGGCGTCCGGAGCAGAACCACCCAGTTCCAGCCCGAGCGGCTCAACTCGCTTCACCACACCCCGCTTCTGCATCATCAGCAGCAGCGGGTGACGGGCATCCACCAGACGCAACTCACCCCGTTCATTAAGCGTGGCCGGCTCCAGGTCAAATTCACTCGCAAAGCGCGCCATACTGTTCAATCTATCAATCTCGAGCAGCGTTTCAAAACAGGCTGCAATCTGCTCGGCATCTTCGCGGATCCAGCCTGAGAGCTGCCGCAGAATACGGATCTCCTCGGCCTTCTCCTCGGCGGTCAGATTTTCCAGCTCATTGACGAAGGGAATAATCTCCAGTGGTTCCATGAACGCGGTTTCACCCGAAGAGGAAACATCATGCACCACCCCCTTGACCATTCCCTTTGAATCCATCCGCACCGGAATGACCCAGCGTCCGGAGCGCTGCGTGATGAAATCGTCCTGCAAAAATTTCTCGATGCCGCTGTCCCGGATAATCTCCTCAATCTTCTTGCGGATGCGGCCCGCCAGACCACGTTTGGCGCGGCGGATCTCCCTGAGCAGCGTCGAGGCGGAATCCATGATGCTGCCATCGCCATCGATTGAGGCCACCAGCGGTTCAAGAATATCGGGAAAGCCACGTGGCTGAGGCTCAATTGATCTCAGCAGCGAGATATCTTCCCGGTACGCAAACTGGCGCGCCAGATCGGCATACAGTCGCAGTACCGGAACAAACAGGAGCAGCTCGAGCGGCGCCAGGGTCGCCCCGGCCGGCCGCAGCAGCTCAAGGCAGGGGCGTATATCCTCAAAACTCCCCAGAGCAAGCGAAACCCCGGATCGGTCAAGGGCGCGGACCTCTCCGATCCGCCCCGATGTCGTCCGGATTTCCTGAAGATCAGCCATCGGCCTGATGTTTCCGATACGCTCAACGGTGCAGGAACTGTGGGCATGGCGGGCAATTTCAGCCAGAAGTCTGTCGAATTCTAACCTGGCGAGTGTTTCAGAAGCAATCATGTTGGTAGCCTATAGTCTCAGTGAGTGTTCAGCCACCCCAATCTCCATGAAATAGAGGCGGATATCAACCGAGTATTCCCCGCCGGACTTTGTGATCAATAAAACAACCTTTTCAAGTATTTTATTTGCCAGCTCTTTTTCGTTTGATAACCGTGGAAAGATTCCCTTGGCAAATACCATGATCTTTATGTCAGAACCGACATCGCGTGGGCTCGCCTGGGAAAACTCCAATGAAACTTGTTCAGGCTTGAGTATTGCCAGATTCCCACCCGGCACCTCCAGCTCATCGGCGAGGATACCAGGCAACTCCTTGGCCAAATCATCCAGTACTCCACTCGTAACGTTTGTTTTGTGAACTATCGTTGCGTTCATCGATTTATCCTCCCTTTCTTTTCTCATGTTATGCACTGTAAATAGCATTTTATTGACATCTTGTCATCTTTAACCAATTTCCAGCGCCAATTGACAACGGTCACAGGTGGATTGAAAAAACGGGTTCGCGGCTGAATTATACCGCAACCACATCACCATCGGACATGTTCCCTGACATAAATGTTTCACCGGTTATTGCCTGCCCGGTTGCCAGCTCATTGCCGGGCAGGCGCTAAAGCGCATCTGCTGTTCGGAGCAGAAGTCAGGCCGCATTCTCCGGCTAAGTGAGAAACAGCCTGCACCCCACTCCGATCAGTGCCGCCCCCCCATAGGTGAGCCACATCAGTCGCACCGCCTGCAGTATGTGGTATGCCGCCAACGGTTGCAGCTGATTACCCATAAAAGGGCGGATGCCTGGTGTGCCGGAGTAACTGTTTATCCCTCCCAGCCGTACCCCCAGAGCACCAGCTACAGCCGACTCAATCTGGCCCCCGTTGGGGCTGGGGTGGTTGTGGCGATCCCGCCTGAATATTTCCCATGCCTGTTTCCAGTCAAGCCCCAGCAGCGCTGCTGCAGGCGAAACCAGCAGAGCGGTCAGGCGAGCCGGGATCAGGTTGACCAGATCATCCAGTCGGGCCGAGCCCCAGCCGAACTGAAAATAACGCTCGTTTTTGTAGCCGAAGGTTGAATCAAGGGTGCTGATCGCCTTGTAGGCCAGGGCCCCCAGCGGCCCGCCAAGGCAGGCAAAGAGCAGCGGCGCTGTGCAGCCGTCCACCGTATTTTCAGCTACCGACTCCACCGTCGCGCGGGTAATCTCCCCCTCATCCAGTTCTTCCGTGTCCCGCCCTACCAGCCAGCTTACACGCCATCTGGCCTCAGCAAGATTTCCGCTAACCAGCTGCCGGTATACAGCCAGGGCATGGTCATGCAGGGAGCGGGTTGCCAGGCAGCTGTAGATGATCAGGATGGAGACGGCATTTCCGGCCAGGGGATGGATGGCGGTTGCCCCTGTTATCAGGGCAGAGCCTACCAGCACGGTACTGCCCACCACCACCAGTACGGCGATGACACCGGCCAGGCGCCGATTTGAGAACATACGGAGCAACGGCGCCTCAATTCGAAGGGCAAGCCAGCCGATCCCCTGCACCGGATGCGGCAGCCGGCGGGGATCACCAAGCAGCAGGTCCAGCAGGATTGCCAGCAGTATTTGTAGATATGTAGGGATCATAGCCGGAGCAGCCGGTAGATCTGCCCCATATCCAGACTGCTGCGCACCGCAGCTGCCAGCCGGTCCAGAGCCGGCTCCAGATCGTAGCAACTGCGGATTATCCCGTCAGCCTGCCATCCTTTGCGCTGACGCAGCCGGTCAATCAGCCAGCGACGGAATGGATCAGCATCAAAGATTCCGTGCAGGTAGGTGCCCCAAACCAGACCATTTGGACTGCCGGCGCCGATCATGATCCCGTCACTGCTGGTGATCAGCGGCTCCAGTCCGGCTGCCGAGGTGATGCCGTGGTGGATCTCATACCCTGTCAACTCACAGCCGGAAGGGATATGGCGGCAACGGCTCTGCAGGGTACTCTTCAGTTCTGCCAGCACCGTGCTGGCTTCCAGCAGTCCCAAGCCGTCCTGCTCCCCTGCGCCTGACTCAATGCCGTGTGGATCACTGATCCGCTGCCCCAGCATCTGAAAGCCGCCGCAGATGCCGATGATCTCGCAGTGTCCAGCAACA
This sequence comes from Desulfuromonadaceae bacterium, assembly GCA_028683435.1. Classification (GTDB taxonomy): domain Bacteria; phylum Desulfobacterota; class Desulfuromonadia; order Geobacterales; family Pseudopelobacteraceae; genus JACRCG01. The sequence goes on from JAQUIG010000015.1 coordinate 36,103, forward strand.
GCCAGATCAAGAATCCCCTCCGCCAGGCCGTTCTGCCGGAGCCATTGCAGGTCAAGAAGGGTATTCTTGCTGCCGGGGATGATCAGGGCATCGGGCCGCCCGAGCTCTGCCGGCGTACGGACAACCCGCAGGCTGACATCAGGATCCAGCCCCAACGGGTCCAGGTCGGTAAAGTTGGAGATGTGGGGGAGGTCCAGCACCGCAATATCAAGCAGTTCCGCATCCTTTACACCAGCCGGCAGCAGCCCTTGTTTGAAGGAGACCGAGTCTTCCTCCGGCAGCCCCAGGTTTTGCAGATAGGGCACCGTACCCAGCACCGGCTTGCCGGTGTGCAAACGGGTGTACTCCAGCGCATCCCCCAGCAGGGTGGCATCTCCCCGGAAGCGGTTGATCACAAACCCTGCCACCATCGCTCGTTCTGCCTCGCTTAAGACCTCCATGGTACCCACAAAGGAGGCGAACAGGCCGCCTCGGTCGATATCCCCTACTAACAGCACCGGAGCCTCGGCATAGCGAGCCATGTTCATGTTGACGATATCATTGACCTTCAGGTTGACTTCTGCCGGACTGCCCGCCCCTTCCAGCACCATGACCTGATGCTCACCGGCAAGTTCGTCATAACAGCGCTGCACGGTCTTGAAAATTTCGGCGCGCTGCTCTGCATACCCCCTGAAGTGGGTCGTTCCGACAGCCTTGCCGCAGAGGATCACTTGGGAGCCGGTCTCGCTGTTGGGCTTCAACAGCACCGGATTCATCCGCACCTCCGGGTCAAGTCGGCATGCCTGGGCCTGTAGCACTTGGGCCCTCCCCATCTCTCCCCCCTGGCGGGTGACAAAGGAGTTCAGCGACATGTTCTGGGCTTTGAACGGCGCCACATCATAGCCGTCCTGCCGTAAAATCCGGCAGAGCGCCGCCGTGAGGATGCTCTTGCCCGCATTAGAGCCGGTACCCTGAAACATGATCGCCGGGGTTTTCCGCTGGACTGTTTTGAGTGCCGCCGGGGCAAGAATGCTGCCCAGTACCCGGCAGAGCCGTTGCTGTTCAGGTCCGGTCCGTACTGCAACCCGGAAATAGCGCTTGTCAAGAGCGGGAAAATTGTCACAGACCCGCAGGGCAATCCCCTGCTGCAGAGCCTGATCGGCGAGCCGCCGTGCGGCAAGGCCCGGACGGTCAAGCCGCAGCAGCAGGAAGTTTGCCTCGCCAGGATAGACCGTCAGATCGGGGAGGCCCGACAGCGCAGCGGCAAGAGATTCCCGCTGTTGGTCAACAAAGACACGGGTGCGCAGCAGATAGTCGGCATCCTGCACCGCCCGCACACCGACGGCCTGGGCAATGCTGTTGACCGACCAGTGGGGGAGATAGGCCCGTACCTTCCGGATCTGATCCGCTGATCCGGTTAGATAGCCGAGCCGTAAACCGGGAATAGCATACAATTTGGTCATGGAGGTGAGCACCAGCAGGTTGTCGGGGCGGTTCTGCTGCAGGCTCTCGCTGCCGCCCGTAAAGCCGATGAACGACTCATCCACCACAAACCGGGTAGCAGGATGTTCCGCCGCTATCCGGCGGAGGATGGCTGCAGGGAAGGTTCGTCCGGTGGGGTTGTTGGGCTGCCCCACAAGCACCAGTTGACCAGGCTTCAAATGCGGGACAAGCCTGCCTGGATCGAGTACAAAACCATTTGTCGGGGAAAGAGGAAGCCGCTTGATGCTCAGACCGGAAAGTCTGGCCGGCCCCTCATAATCGGCATAACTGGGTACCGGCAGCAGCAGTGAAGAACAGCCAAGCGCCAGTGGCAGGAGCTGTAGCAGCTCGGTAGCGCCGTTGCCAACCAGGATCTGATCGGCAGTTATCCGGTGAAGGTCAGCCAATGCCTCGGTCAGTTCGGTTGCATCCGGGTCAGGGTAGTGGACCAGGTCACTGACCACGCTGCTGATCAGCGGTCGCAGCCACTCAGGCGGCCCCAGCGGATTGATATTGGCGGAGAAGTCGAGCAACTCTTCCGCAGGCAGTCCTGCAGCCTGACTGAGACGGCGCAGATTGCCGCCGTGGTGATGTATTCGTACCTGGTTTGTCATGAGAAAAGACTTGACTCCTGCAATAAATAATGGAAATAGGGAACTGGCTTGATCTCCTTCACCGGTGAAGTAGCCGCGAATGATATCATATTTTTATCTCACAGATAATAAAGAGCATAGATTAAAATTAACAGTGGGGGTACTTTTACCGTCAGAATCAAAATCAGGCTTTGCGGCTGTTACCCACGCTGTCATAGTGACCACAAGGAGTTCTCTACAGATGATCTGTCCTTACTGCAAAGAAACTGTTCAGGATGGTGCGATCAAATGCCGCTATTGCGGTTCAATGATCAATCTCGATCCGGCAAATACCATAAACATTGACACGATCAGTAGTGATGAAATACGCGCGTTTGTCGGTAATAATGCCGGCTACTACATCCAAAGTTTCTCGAAGTTTACCATTACAGGGGTAGAGAAATTCTGCGTTACCTGGAACTGGTCCTGTTTTGGTTTCACTTTCCTCTGGATGTTGTACAGGAAGATGTATGCGGCAGCTCTTGTCACTTTTGTCATCTTCTGGATACCGGGAGTCAATATTCTCCTGCATATCGGCATTGGAATGATCGGCAACTATCTGTACTACAGGCAGGTAAAAGGGAAGATTATTGAGATACGAGCAACGCAATCAGCAGAGAACTTTTATCCGGTGCTGGAGGAAATGGGTGGGGTAAATAAGTGGGTCATCTCCATGGGTGTCATCATAAGCATACTCATTGCAATCCTGTTCGCTTTCTTCTTCTCGACAATGATCACTTTCATGGGACAGCAGATGTCAAGAATGACGATATGATATTACGGAGGTAAGTACGTACATGGAAACCACAGAATGGACGATTCCCGATCTGCTGCAGTTATCTGGTGGGTATTGGGGTACCTGTGCCCTCCACGCCGCTGTTAAACTGGAGGTATTTGATGCTCTTGTCGGCACCGCCCGGTCCGCGGTGGAGATTGCGCAACTGCGGCAGACCGACCCACGGGCAACCGGCATGCTGCTGGACGCACTTTCAGCCCTCGCTCTGCTGGAAAAACGTGATGATACATACATCGCCACACCGTTTGCAGCTAACCATCTTTCAAAGACATCTCCCGGATATCTGGGACATATCATCATGCACCATCACCACCTTATGCCTGGCTGGGCCAGGCTGGATGAGGCCGTGACATCCGGCGGCCCGATCCGTGAAAACAATTCACACAGCGATAACGGCATCGTAAGAGAAAGTTTTCTGATGGGAATGTTTAATCTGGCCACTCTGCAGGCCCCCTGTATCGCCCAGGCAGCAAACCTGTCAGGCTGCCGCACACTTCTCGATTTGGGGGGTGGCCCCGGAACGTATGCGATCTATTTTTGCATCGCCAATCCTGAGTTGACTGCCGTTGTCTACGATCTCCCCACGACCCGGACGTTTGCCGAAAATACCATCGCCCGCTTCGACCTGACGGCGAGGATCAGCTTTACTCCCGGCAACTACCATAGTGACCCGGTGCCGACCGGTTTTGATGCCGTCTGGCTTTCCCATGTCCTCCATAGTGACGGCACTGAGGCATGCTCCTCGCTTCTGCGCAAGGCTGTTGCTGCCCTTAATCCCGGCGGTATTCTGATGCTGCAGGAATTTATACTGAATGACGCCAAAGACGGCCCGCCATTCCCCGCTCTTTTTTCACTCAACATGTTGCTCGGAACCGAAGCAGGGCAGTCTTATGCTGAACGAGAGCTGGTTGCCATGATGGCCGAAGCAGGATTATGTGAAGTACAAAGAGTTGTGCTGGAGCTTCCTAACGGTTCCGGCATCATAACTGGTCGCAAAGCATAAGTTATGCCGCGGCGATAATGGCAATAACAAAGAGCAGCTCCGCCTTGCTGAAAATAGCCCCGGACCATGAAGCTGGTTGAAAACGGCCGGGGAAGAGTTACCGAGCCTGAGAGAGAAAACAAGATTTACATGAATTTCATTCACGACCAGTTCTTCATGTACCGCAGTTGCTGGCGCTATGGTTTGGTTGTGCGACTGGCAAGGAGAAAAAGGTGTACGATTTCAACCGCTGCAAGCTCTGCGCAAAAAAAACCGCCGTACCGACTTACAAGCTGAAAAACACAACTATTTATGTGTGTGCAGCATGCGGGTTTCATTTTATCAACCACCTCGACATAATGCCTCCCGACAACCCGGGCGGAGAGGACCGACTGCTCGACCAGAAATCATATGATTATATTGAAGGGAAGCTCATCGCAAACGGAATCCAGCTTGCAAAAAATCTGCGTCTCGTCAAGCAATATCACCCGTTGCATCAGTCACACTGCCTTGACGTCGGCACCGGTGCCGGACTGTTCAGTCACCTTATGGCCGAAGAGGGGGCCTTGGTACAGGGGATTGAACCACAAAAAATCTTTCGCGAGTTTGCCCTGAAAAAATACGGCATCACGTTAACCAGGGAGACGGTAGACGACGGCTATTGGCAGCAAGGCTTTGACGGCTTTTTTGATGTCATCACCCTCTGGGACGTCCTTGAACATGTCAACTTCCCTGCAGAGATGCTGGCTCAGATCTATAACGTGACCAAGGAGGGGGGGTGGCTCTTTCTCGATACTCCCCGAAGAGATTCGTTTTTTTACAAGATGGGTGAATGGTCTTATCGCTTCAGCAGCGGCTCAAGCCGCTCCATTTTTGAATCCATATATTCTTCGCAACCGTTCCGGCACAAACAGCTGTTCACGCTTCGTCAGCTGATTCAGCTCGTCGAGAAAGTCGGTTTTTCCGTTATTAGCTTGAATGCCCCGTTTTTCAAGCCGCAAAACAAAATGGTACTTGTGTGCCGGAAACCGTTGCCCGCAGCATAGGAAGCCGCCGACTTCTGCCGTTTATCAGGGTGATATCTGTTGTTATTTTTGTTGCCAGGGTCTATCTTGAAACAGTTGATGTAAGGTCGGCTGTCGTTAGCCGGCCTTTCCTTTTTCATTCTCACTTAAAGGAGTCATATCGATGTTGAAGATCGCTATTGTAGGTGCCAGCGGCTACACCGGGTTGGAGTTGATTCGTATCCTCCATCGTCATCCGGAGGTGGCGGTGACCTGCCTCACCTCCGAGCAGAGCGCCGGCAAGCGTATTTCCGAGGTGTTTCCGACCCTGAGGGGGCGCTGTGATATCGTTCTGGAGAATCTTGAACCGGTGCGGGTTGCCGAAAAGGCGGATATAATCTTCACCGCTCTCCCCCATAAAGCGGCTATGGAGGTTGTGCCGACCTTTCTCAAACTGGGTAAAAAGATCATCGATCTCTCCGCCGATTACCGTCTTTCCGATCCGGCGGTGTACGGCGAATGGTACATGCCGCATCTTAATCCAGAAAACCTCAAGAAGGCTGTCTACGGACTGCCGGAGATCAGGCGGGAGATGATCAAGGGTGCACAGCTGGTCGCAAACCCTGGCTGCTATCCGACAAGCATCATCCTCGCTTTGGCGCCGCTGCTGAAGTACGGGTTGATCGACCCGTCGAGCATTATTGCCGATTCAGCTTCCGGCGCTACCGGTGCAGGCCGCTCTGCCAAGGTTGACAGCCTGTACTGCGAGGTAAATGAGGGGTTCAGGGCGTACGCCATTGGCGGAGCCCATCGGCATATCCCGGAAATTGAACAGGAACTTTCCCTCCTTGCAGGGGAACCATTGAAAATCACCTTCACCCCTCATCTGGTGCCGATGGACAGAGGCATCCTTTCTACGGTCTACGCCTCAGCGGAAAAGACGCTCAGCAACGAAACGCTCGCGACACTGTACCGGGAATTCTATGCCGGCGAGCCGTTCGTGCGGATTCTCCCAAACGGCACCCTCCCCTCCACGGCGTATGTCCGCGGCTCCAACTTCTGTGACATCGCCGCGACTGTTGACTCCCGCACCGGACGGATCGTACTCGTCTCGGCCATCGATAACCTCGTAAAAGGGGCTTCCGGCCAGGCGGTGCAGAATATGAATCTGCTCTGCGGATTCCCTGAAACGTCCGGGCTGGAAGCCCTGGCAATTTTTCCCTGACCTATGCCATTTATCCCGACATCACCGGAAGAAGTACAGAAGCGGGGGTGGAGCGAGCTTGACGTCATCTTCGTCAGCGGCGACGCCTATATTGATCATCCCGCGTTCGGCGTGCCGCTGCTGGGGCGCTGGCTTGAATCCCGCGGCTTTCGGGTCGGCATCATCGCCCAGCCTGACTGGCGCTCGAAAGAACCGTTCATGGCGCTTGGCCGCCCCCGGCTCTTCTTCGCCGTTGCGGCCGGCGCCATGGACTCGATGGTGGCCCACTACACTCCCGCCCGCAAACTGCGGCATGATGATGCCTACACTCCCGGCAACCGTCACGGCGCCCGCCCCAATCGCGCCACGACCGTCTATACATCGCGCCTGAAGGAAGCGTTCAAGGATGTTCCGGTCGTGATTGGCGGCATCGAAGCGTCACTGCGCCGCTTTGCCCACTACGACTTCTGGGAGAACAAGGTGCGCCGCTCGATCTTGTTCGATGCCAAAGCGGATCTGCTGATCTACGGCATGGGCGAGAGGGCGATTCTCGAGGTGGCAGAGCGGATGCGGGACGGGGAAACGCTCGGTGAGATCCGCGACCTGCGGGGCACGGCATACCGTTGCAGCGGCTCCGGTGAAACTCAAGGTATCGACATACCTTCCTATGAGGAGGTGTCTGCCTCAAAGGAAAAATTTGCCGAAGCCTTTCGCCTGGCGTACCTCCAGCAGAATCCCTGGTCTGCCCGGATCGTGAGCCAGAGGCACGGGAATCGGCTGCTTGTCTGCAATCCTCCGGCACTCCCGCTGACGGAAGCCGAGATGGATGCAATTTATGCCCTGCCGTTTGAAAAGGGCCCGCATCCGTCGTACCTCGAAACAATTCCGGCCTGGGAACAGATCAAAAGCTCCATTACCACCCATCGCGGCTGTTTCGGCGGCTGCGCGTTCTGTGCCATCACCATGCATCAGGGCAAAACGATCCAGTCCCGCAGCAAAGCCTCCATCCTCGCGGAGATATCGGCTATGACCCGTAAATCATGGTTTCGCGGCAGCGTCAGCGATATCGGCGGACCGACCGCCAATATGTACGGTCTCGGCTGCGGCAACAAGGATGCCATGAAACAATGCCAGCGCGAAAGCTGCCTTTTTCCCGCTATCTGTCCAAACCTCCGTACCGATGACAGTGCGGCGGCCAGGCTGCTGCAGGCTGCCCGCTCTCTGGATGGCGTAAAGCATACGGCGATCTCCTCCGGGGTGCGTTATGATCTGCTGGAGAGGCAGCCAGCCTATTTCAGCGAGCTGATCGGCCATCACGTCAGCGGCCTGCTTAAAATCGCTCCCGAGCATCTGGTTGACGGCGTAACGGCGATCATGCGCAAACCGGGGAAGAAAGCGTTTGAAACGTTCCTGGCACGGTTCCGGGAGGAAAGCGACCGGCTTGGCAAACGTCAGCATATCGTGCCGTACCTTATCTCGGGGCATCCCGGCTGTACGCTGGCCGACATGCTTGAACTGGCACTGATCCTCAAAAAAACGGGGATGAAGGTGGAGCAGGTCCAGGACTTTACCCCCACCCCCGGCACCATTGCCACCTGCATGTTTCACAGTGGAATTGATCCGATGAGCGGAAAGCCGGTGTATGTGGCAACAAGCGATCGTGAAAAGGGGCTGCAGAAATCTCTGCTGCTCTGGCACCTGCCGACGGAGCGGGGCAAGGTGCTGGAGGCATTGAAGGAGCTGGGGCGGGAGGAAGATGCCGGGCTTCTTTTGGGCGCAGCTGGTTCAGGGGTCAAGCGGACGCGATAACCACGCGTACTATTCATGAGACATGGCAAATTGCAGGGAAGTCCGTGAATACTTTTCGCTGCCCGAAAGGGCATAACACGAGACAACGGAGGATACTATGAAACTTAATGATATCAGCAGGGGTACCGGACTTGAAGGGCACAACATTACAAACGCGAATCTTATCTATTGGACACCGCCAACAGCAGCTCTCTATGAGCAGATCGTAAAACGCTGTGAAGGGTTGATTTCCCACATGGGTGCGGTTGCGGTCAAAACCGGGCATTACACGGGGCGTGCGGCAAACGAGAAGTTCATAGTTGATGAACCGGGCTGCCATGACAATATCGCCTGGGGGAATGTCAACCGTCCGTTCGAACCTGCTAAATTCGATGCGCTGTACGACCGGATGTGCGCCTTCATGCATGGCCGTGACCTGTTTGTTCAGGACTGTTTTGCCGGCGCGGATAAGGAGCACCGTCTCCCTATTCGTGTTATTACCGAGAAGTCGTGGCATTCCCTTTTTGCCCGCAACATGTTTGTTTCGGCAACGGCCGACGAGCTGGAACCCCATATTCCCCAGTTTACCCTTGTCGATCTGCCGAGCTTCCATGCCGATCCGGCCAAGGACGGCACCAACTCTGAAACCTTCATTATCATAAATTTTGCCCGTAAAATGATTATTATCGGCGGCACCAGCTATGCCGGAGAAATCAAGAAGGCGATCTTTACTACTCTCAACTACCTCCTGCCGGTAGAAAAGGGCATTATGCCGATGCATTGCTCGGCAAATGTCGGCCCTAAAGGTGATACCGCCGTATTTTTCGGCCTGTCCGGCACCGGTAAAACTACCCTCTCGGCCGATGCAAACCGTTCCCTGATCGGTGATGATGAACACGGCTGGGATGATAAGGGTGTATTTAACTTTGAAGGCGGCTGCTATGCCAAGATCATCAAGCTTTCCAAAGAAGCAGAGCCGGAGATCTATGAAACCACCCGCCGTTTTGGTACCATACTGGAAAACGTGGCGATCGATACCCATAGCCGAAGGGTTGACCTTGATGACGCATCCTTCACCGAAAACACCCGCGCATCCTACCCGTTAACCCACATTCCCAATATAGTGAAGAGCGGCTGCAGCGGTCATCCGACCACTATCATCATGCTGACCTGTGATGCTTTCGGCGTGCTGCCGCCGATCTCCCGCCTCACGCCGGAGCAGGCCATGTATCACTTCCTGTCCGGTTATACCGCCAAGGTGGCCGGCACGGAGGCCGGCATAACCGAGCCGTCCGCTACCTTTTCCACCTGTTTCGGCGGCCCGTTCATGGCTCTGGACCCGGCCGTGTATGGCCAATTGCTGCGCAGCAAGATAGCCGAGCACAACGTCACCTGCTGGCTGGTAAACACCGGTTGGAGCGGCGGAGCATACGGCGTCGGCTCGCGTATGAAGATCGCGTATTCTCGTGCATTGGTTAATGCTGCCTTGGAAGGTACGCTTGATGCCGGTTCATTTGAAAAAGAAAGCTACTTCGGTCTTGATATTCCCACCACGTGCCCAAATGTGCCGAAAGAGGTCCTCAATCCTCGCAATACCTGGAGTGACAAGTCAAAATACGATGAAACCGCAGCCAGACTGGTAGGGATGTTTAAAGAAAATTTCAAAAAATATGCGGCTCATGTTTCCGAAGCGGTTGCAAACGTTATGTAGCCTTTTGGAGATCGATTGAGGACAAACACACAAAAAGCCCGCTGTTGCCAGCGGGCTTTAAAAATATCATCAGATGTCAGGCCGAAAATTACCTCTTGACTACGTTAGCGGCCTGCAGCCCTTTCGGACCCTGGGTGATTTCAAAGGTTACTTCATCGCCCTCTGCAAGCGATTTGAAGCCGTCACCGCCAATTGCGGAGAAATGAACAAAAACATCCTCTCCCCCTTCCTGCTCGATGAAGCCGAAACCTTTTGTGTCGTTAAACCATTTAACTTTGCCCTGTGCCATTTCCTGCCTCCTTTTTTGTCCGGCCCTGCGCCGGAACATTTGGTTACCGCTAAAGTTTCTGGAGTCTGATGCAGGAAAAGCGCAAAGCCTGGCCAAACGTGCTACTTGCAACGTTCTGCAAAAACTTCCGAAACTGCGAGCCCGAGTCGTGTATCACAGCCGCAAAGCGGGTGTCAAGATAATTCACGCCAATTAGTATCCATTTGTAAACGGGCTGGAATTCAGACTGAGTCCTCTTATGGCATCTTCAATTCGTCATTTTTACTCTGCAGTTTTTTAACAAGCCTGTCGTAGCCGTTGGCGGTGATAATCTTGTTGAACTGGCTGCGATAGTTCGAGACGAGACTCACCCCCTCGATAACAACATCATACACCATCCACTTGCCGTTCTGCTTGAACAGGCGGTAATCAAGCGTGAACTCGTCGCGGGCTGCGGTGACGACCTTCGACTTTATCTCGGAGTAATCACCATCAACGGTCTCCCGGATGTAGACAATCTTCTCGTTGTTGTATGATTCGATCTTGCCGGCGTAAGAGTTCTCAAGCAGCGTCGCAAAAAGTTCTGTAAAATGCTTCTTCTCGGCGGCTGTACGCTGGTTCCAATGTTTTCCCATCGAGCGTTTAGCCATTTCAGAGTAGTCAAATATGGTGCTGATGGCTCTTTTTAACGCGTGCCGACGTTTAACCTCATTTTTCTTCATTTCCTTGTCGGCGACAATACGCACAACTTCATCGACGGTCCTTTTCAAATCATCGGTAGGGGTTGCAAATGCAACCGAAGATGTGAATAGCGCAACAGTCAGCAGCAGCAGGATTCGTTTCAGCATGATTTCTCCTCCATATTATTTTTCAGGAATGCGGAGCGGTTCGTTTGTCGCATAGTCCAGATTGGCGGCCGCAATGCGATAATTGTAGATTGATTTGAAAAAATCGGCACGCATGCTGGAATAGGCCTGCAGCGCCTCAAAGATATCCTTGGCGGGGCCGAGGCCGAAGTCAAAGTTGGCTACTGCGGTGACGGCCCATTTTTTGGCGTTCAGATAGGCCCCTCGCGTTGCCGCCGCGCTGTTCTTGGCCTCCATCAGATCCAGGTAATACTTTTTTACCTGAAGCGGAACGTTGGCATCAGCAAATTCCCTGGTACTGAGCAGGCGGTTGTACTGTGCGCGCTCACCGGCCACTTTGGCACCGGTGATGCCGAAATCGAGTTTCCAGCGCGCCCCGAGAGCAACCCCGGCGTTCAGATGATTGAACTGGTCGTTGATATACGGGTTCTGAACCCTTTCACGCTCGTCAGCATATGCCCAGGAGAATAAGCCTCCCAGAAAAATATCAGGGTAATAGTTGGCCTTGGCAGCTTCAACCAGTGCCGCACGGGCCTTGAGCCCTTCGTCAATCTGGCGGAATTCGGGGCGCCGCAGGCGCGCGTTTTCTATGTACGACTCAAGCGGAGGGATTTCAACATCAACAATCACAAGCCTCTCGGTCCCGGTTTCGAGCTGCGCGTCGATCGGCAGACCCATGCGGGCCCTCAGGGCGGCCAGGGCGAGAGCCTCACCCTTCTTTGCTTCTTCAAGATATTTTGCGGCGACCCCGGAGAAGGCGTCCAGCTTATAGAGATCCATCTCATCGACGGTATCCGACCCCTGATCGAGCAGCTTCCTGGCTTTGTCACGGGCCCTGACCAGGATTTCCTGGACTTCAAGCACCAGTTCCTTCATCTCCCGTGCCAGCAGCAGGCCGTAATAGTATTCATGAACTTTCTGCACTATTTCGTTGGCCCGCTGCTCCTTGCGGGAGCGGTCAACTTCGATACCGTGAGTGGCGGCCTTCATGTTCTCTGATATTTTGCCGAACGTGTAGAGCGGCTGGATGATGGTGGCATCGGCACTCGCAAACCAGGTAAGCGCATTGAAACTGAACTCCCTGTCGGTCTTGACATCAGGGTAAACATCGGAGCGGTATGCGGTCGGTGCCGGTCCGACCAGCGTCGTCAGCTGCAGCTGCGGATAACGGTACGCCTTTGCTTCATCCAGCTTGCTGGTCGCGAGCGCGATGTCGCTCTGCGCCTCGCCCAGTTCAGGGGGAGCTTTCAGGGCCATGCGGATACAGTCATCGAGAGTCAGAACAAGGGGCGCTGGCGTACTCTCGGCCGCAAAAACCGTACATGTGACGGCTAAAAACGCACAGGCAGTTATGCAGGTGCTAAAAATAGTTTTCATCGCTGAATTCCTTTGTTAGTCAACATTGCCGTGGATAAATTTACTGACCAGCTCTTCGATATCGATGGCCGACTCGGTTTCACGGATCATATCATTGTTCTTCAGCATTTTATCAGAGCCGCCAGGGCGGAGCTTGATGAATTTGTCGCCGATGATGCCGCTCGTCCTGACTGAGGCAATGACATCATCGGTGATCTTCACCCCGGAATTGATTTTAAGGTAGGCCAGTGCCTGGTCGCCGCTTTTCGGATCAAGCGCAATCCGGTCAACCTTCCCGACCTCGACTCCGGCCACTTCGACCCTCGCCCCCGGTTTCAGCCCTGAAACAGAATCAAAGCGGGCTGATACAGAATAGAAGTCCCCGCCGAAAAGTTCTACTTTACCCAGTTTGATTGAAACATACCCCAGACAGAGAATGCCGATCAGCATAAAGGTACCTACCATCAGTTCCAGTTTCACCATTTTCATATTGTACCTCTTATACCATCTGGATCGGGCCGTCCAGGCTGCCGCTGATGAACTGCCTGATCGCCGGATCTGTTGAATTGATAATATCGTCAGGTGTGCCGTGCTGGAGGATCTTTCCGCGGAAAAGCATCGCCACATTCTGGGCAACATCGAAAATGTCCGGTATTTCGTGCGTCACAATCACCGCCGTAAAGCCGAACTTGGCGTGGGTCTCCTTGATGAGCTGGTGGATCGCCCGCTTGATGATCGGGTCGAGGCCGGTGGTCGGTTCATCGAACAGGATGATCTTCGGATTGAGCACTACCGCCCGTGCCAGACCGACCCGCTTTTTCATGCCGCCGGAAAGCTCATCCGGGAATTTATGCTCAATATTCTTCAGCCCGACATCTTCCAGAGCCAAGAGCACCTTACCCCGGATCTTCTCCTTTGACAGGGAGGTTTTTTCCTCCAGCGGGAAGGCGACATTTTCAAAAACCGTCATCGAATCGAAGAGTGCCACGTTCTGGAACAGCATGCCGAACTTTTCGCGAATCCGGTTCAACTCAGAGCGGCGGAGATCGACAATGCTTTCGCCGTCTACCTCGACAGTGCCGCTGTCGGGCTGCAGCAGGCCGATCAGGTGCTTCAGCAGAACACTCTTCCCTTCGCCGCTGGGGCCGATGATTGCGGTAATCTTGCCGGCCGGAATATCAAGATCAAGCCCGTCAAGTACCTTTTGCGCGCCGAATGACTTATGTACATTTCGCATTCTGATCATATCAGAGCAGCACCGAGGTGAGGAAATAGTCCCAGACCAGTATGATAACCGAAGTCAACACGACCGACTCGGTCGTCGCCTTGGAGACCCCCTCGGCGCCATGTCCGGCGTAGTACCCTTTGTAGCAGCCGATCCATGCGATGATCAGGCCGAAGGAAAATGATTTTACAAACCCGGAGTAAACGTCGCGCCAGACGACCGAATTTTCCATTTCATAGAAATAGGCACCGGGGTTAACCCCCAGCAGCTTGACGCCGACCAGCCAGCCGCCGTAGATGCCGATCACATCGAAGATGGCACACAGCAGCGGGAGCGAGATCATCGCGGCGATGAATTTAGGGGTAACCAGATATTTGAAGGGATCAAGTGCCATGGTTTCGAGCGCGTCGATCTGCTCGGTGATCCGCATGATACCGATTTCGGCGGTGATGGCGCTGCCGGCCCGGCCGGTCACCATCAGGGCTGTCAGCACCGGTCCGAGTTCACGAATCAGGGAGAGTGCCACCGCCGTTCCCAGCATCCCCTCGGAACCGAATTTGGTCAGAGTGTAAAACCCCTGCAGACCGAGAACCATACCGGTAAAAGCGGCGGTCAGCACAATCACGAACAGCGATTTGGTGCCGATGAAACGTATCTGTTTCAGGACGTGCACCAGGCTCCCCGGGCTCCGGACGATCATGTAGAGCGAATAGAGCAGGAACCACCCTGTTCGCCCCAGATCGCGTACGATTACAATCGTTGTATGTCCGAGTGCCTGAACCACGGGAATCCTTTTAATGCGGTAAAAGTAAGAAAAAAATATACATCAATGATTTGAAAAAGCAAAGAAGAACTTGAATTTGAATGAGTTAAATCGTGCAGTTTCATGTCATCGTTCCGATGGTTTTGCGGAAGCGGGACAATGACAAAGCAAACAAGACTGTCCCGATCAGGGCGAGGAAGATAAATTGTGGCCAGACAACGACAATCCCCGCCCCCCGGTACAGGATGGCCTGGGCCAGCATGACGAAATGGGTATTCGGCGCCGCCAGCATCACGTACTGGATGAACTCCGGCATGCTTTCGCGCGGTGTAACGCTACCCGAGAGGATCTGCAGCGGCAGCAGAATCAGCATCAGCAGCAGACCGAACTGGGGCATTGAGCGCGCGATGGTGCCGATAAAAATGCCCAGCGACGTGGTGGCGAACAGGTGCAGCGCGGTGCCGATCAAGAACAGGGCGATGGAGCCTTCGATCGGCACCGAGAGCCACCACTGGATAACGAATACCAGCGCGCAGGCCGAGGCGACGAGCACCACCAGCGCCATGGCCCACACCTTGGCCGCCATGATCTCGAAGGGGGTAACCGGCATCACCAGCAGATGTTCCACCGTACCGTGCTCCCGT
>JAQUIG010000016.1 GCA_028683435.1 Desulfuromonadaceae bacterium
AACATGAAGAGGGGGAACACTGTGCAGGTACGTGACGACAACCGCTGTTTCATCTGCGGCAAGGACAACCACATCGGCTTCAAGGCAGAGTTTACGATAGACCCCGAGCGTCGCCGGGCGGAAACCCGGGTACGGATAAACGAGGTCTTCCAGGGATGGCAGGGGATAACCCACGGCGGCATCAGTATTAATGTGAATTGTTGTGATAAATTAATTAGTATGACCGCTCTCCACAGAGCCTGTGGATAACCTGTTGAAAGAGGTTGTTGACTCCATAAAATGTTACGTATTATTGGGGTCTTTGTCTGTTTGCACAATGAATAACCAGCGCGCGTAACTATCTGATATAACGTGTCAATAGTTATTTTGATGTATGTGAAATAAAGTTTGAAGATGATGCGTGTCAGTGTGTGTGATGAGGTCGTGAGAGTGTGGATAACCTGAAGAAATAGATACTTACAAAATCAGATAACGAAGGTCTTATTCTAATCTGTGAGGTCGTCACAACCCACCTGAATTTCTAAAGTTTCTCTTCAGCGGCAGATGTGGATAGATGACTTAAAAATATGGGTGTTGCTTCTTCGTCACCAGGAGGGGGGCTGGAGTAATAACTTGGCCGACAAAACGCAATACCTCCGGCGTAAAACCGCGGAAATCACCGCGCAGGGCCTCATGATGAAGGAGCAGCTCTTTTTCACCGCCGCTTAAAGGGTTGGAGCGTTTGACGCGGCGGGAGAGACGGCTGAGGGCTGTCGCGATGCCTTCCACCGTGCCGTATGACGGCAGCAGCTCTTCAAAAATAACCGGCACAAGCCGGTGCATATCCGTCGGCAGAGAACTCATGTTGTTCTCGACAACGGTGCGCGTCCTGATCAGAAAGTCTTCCAGAGGTTCGTCGCACCAATCATCCCACTCGTTGATCAGATAATAGTCGTAGAAGATATCCACCATCACGCCGCGATAGAGGCCATACTCCTGTGATATGCGTTGCCGGCTCTGGCGGAAAAGCGGATGACGCTCGGCATACGAATCTATGCGTCGGTGCAGCGCCACCCCCTGACGGACAGTTGGCGAAAAGCGCTCCTGAAGCGGTCCTTTAACAAAATCCCCCATGAAATTACCAACCATGAGCTGGTCATCTCCACCGGAAAGCAGCATATGGAACAGGAAGTTCATCTGCGCCCTCCCGGAGAAAGCCGGAACGTGAACTTTTGGAGCTGTGGCCGCGGAATGTCATGCCCCTGCTCCAGAAAGGTGACCTGGTCATCAATGCCCACCATGATGGCAGTCGTCGAGCGGGTGCCATAGGTGTCGCCGTCGATGAAGAGGGGAGAGAGGAGTCTTTCCCGCTCAGGGCCGATACCGGTATCAGGGAGCAATTCGTGGGCAAATGGCTGCGGGTCCGAGAGCAGCGAGAGCAGTTCTTCGCCCGAAGGTTCAGGCTGCTGCAGAAGGCGATTCAATCGCTCCTTTGCGACGACAACCTTTGGCCAGTGGGTGTCGAGAAGATGGTTTGACAGGGCATGGATGCCTGGCTGCACCGGGCCGGAAGAACCTCCCCGGTTGGTAAAATAGTGCAGTTCGCTGCAGCTGCCATAAAGAAGGTTGAAGCCGTCATAGTTGTCGCCGTTTTTTACCAGGTATGCCCGCAGATCGTCTGGAGTCATGGCGTTGTCAGAAAGATAGTCGGCCACAAGCGAGCCACGGGAGGGGGGATTGATGGCATGTTGTCTCGCGTCTCGATAGTTGGTTATCGCCGCCAGTTTACCCCCGGTCGTAACGCCGATCCAGGTACCGCCCGCCTGCCGATCCATTCCCGCCAGCAGATGGGGGGCAGCGCTCCAGTAGCCGGCCGGATCGGCCTCGCGGCTCCGGTACTCGTCACGGTTGGCCGTCAGTATGAGGCGGTATTTTGGATGGCTGTTAATGGCAAAGGCAATCAGGCACATAGAGGTTTCTGTCCAGTCACTGTTTTGTGCTCAAGGTTGATGTACGCATCTGATCTGCTGCGATGGTAGCATATGAGCTTTGTGCCAACAACTGACAATCAGTGTTTATCCCTTTGCGTGACCTGTTATCCGGGGACATGCGCCCGCAAAAGTGAAACAGCTCAAGACAATATATGCCTCGTGACTCCCCCCGGTACGCTCTCACTCAAACCCCTTGATTTCTCTGCCTGACTAACGAATACTTGGAAGGTATAAGCTGCCATCAGAAGTTGAACAGGACAAGGAAAAATTATGTCTGATCACTCATTGATACTCTGGATCTTTAGCGCAATATGCACCATAACCGGCCTGTCAGGGCTGCTGCTGCCGGTTGTGCCGGGTGCGCCGATTCTGTTTCTGGGGCTGGTTCTTGGGGCCTGGGCGGAGGATTTCCGCTATGTTGGAATCTGGACGCTACTGATGCTAGGAGGAATGGCCGGACTGACGTATGTCGTGGAGTTTGCCGCCTCCATTCTGGGAGTCAGGAAGTTCGGCGGCTCACGCCGGGCCATGGTGGGTGCGGTGCTGGGTGGGATCGTGGGGATTTCTCTCGGGATTCCCGGCATCCTGTTTGGACCGTTCGTGGGTGCGGTCATCGGAGAGTTATCGCTGCAGCGGAGCCTGGACCAGGCAAGCCGGGCCGGTTTTGGTACCGTGGTGGGCCTGGCTATCGGAGTGGCGGGCAAACTTGCCATCGGCATCGCCATGATCGGTCTTTTTGTGCTGATGCACCTGATCTGATAGTTTCCAGATATTACACGGATATTCCTGAACGTTACATAGCGAGGTTTACCATGTCAAAACAACCAGATTTCCCCATCCAGATATTTTATGACGGCTCGTGCTCTGTCTGTGCCGCGGAGATTGAACGCTATCTGCGCCAGGATCACGGCGGGAGACTTGTCGTTGTTGATATACATTCGCCGGACTTCAATCCGGAGCTGTATCACATCAGCCGGAATGCTTTTATGTACGAACTGCATGTCATTGACCGAAGTGGCAGAATATATCGTGGCGTTGAATCCTTTTGGGCCATCTGGCAGGCATTTCCAGCTTCAACGCTGTTTGGTATCATGGGAGCCATCATACATATGCCGTTGATAAATCCTGTCGCGCGTCTTCTGTACAAAGGGTTTGCCCGTATTCGTCCTTGTCTGCCCAAAAGACATGTCTGTGACAGTGGCACTTGTGATGTCTCAAATCGTCATCTTCATAAACATGAGCGATGAAGAGTTGGCTCGCCAAACGCCAAGATTGCTCAGGAACGACTGAATGCGCTGAAGGGTATAAGTGAATGGGGGAGGATATCGATCATGAGTGACAAAAAAGAACCGACATGTGCTCTCTGCGGGCAAACAGTCAGCGAGGAAGAACGCCATTTCTGTCTCGCAAATTCCGGGCGTTTCAACGGCCAGGTATTCTGTTCCGAACACCAGAGACGCTTCAGCGCCTGCCCGGCGATACGCTGGCAACCGGGCGGGCGCAGTTCGTATCGGTAGCGGTGCAACCAACCGGCAGGCCGGTGTTGACACATTGACAGAACAACCGGATATGGCGTATATAAAAAGACCTGAAAAGAGTACATTCTTTCTATTCCGAGGCTCTGGTAAAGGGGTTACACCCCCGATAAATCCAGGGCCTTTCGCTTTGCCCGCCAGGGCAGCCACTACTTCAATACACAACAGGATCGGCTTCGACTGCATATGAATGAAACCCCCCAATTTGACATAGTCATGCACGAACAGCAGCGCCTCTCCGACGTGCTCACCTCTATCGAGGAAACGGCCCGGCAGAATCGGGCGAAGATCGCCCATCATCACGCCTACACGACCGAACTGGAGAAAGAACGCCTTGAGTCGGTCAACTGGCATGAGAAGAACTCGTTGACGGAGAAGCTGATCGAGAACGACAAGTTTGATCCCGCCAGATATCTCACCTCCTTCCAGATGACCGATACCCCATACTTCGGGGTTGTCGGCATCAATGACAGCGACAGGAAGATCGGCGCCAGGGAATATCTCATCGGCAAGCAGGGGTTCATATCCCACGACAACCGGGCTCTGGTCGTGGACTGGCGAAAAGCACCGATCTCCCGCTTCTTTTATGACTTCGACCCGGGCGATGAATACTTCGAAACCATTCAGGGGAGAGAGCGGGAGGGGGTGATAACCCGGCGTGACACGGTGGAAATTGTTAAGCGCTCCCTCCGGCGCATGGAATGCGGCGAAGAGCTGTACGAGCTGTCCGGCTACACGTGGGTGAAAAACGCCAAACAGTTTCATACGACCACCGACACCAAGGTGGCGAACCAGGATCATCGCATGGTGGATATCGTTTCCTTGATATCCCCTGACCAGTTCCACATGATTACCTCGGAAGCGACCGACGGCTGCACCCTGATCACCGGCGGCGCCGGCAGCGGCAAGACGGTGGTGAGCCTTCACCGGCTCTCCTGCCTGCAGTTCAACGATCCGGAGCGGTTCTCGCCTGACCGCTGCCTGGTCCTCATGTTCAACAAGGTGCTCCGCAACTACGTCAGGCAGACCTCCTCCGATCTGCTCGGCAGCACGCGGGTGGACACGTTCAGCGCTTGGGCGTTGAGCGCCATCACCGCCCTGACCGGCAAGGTCATCAAGCCGGTTGTGGGCGATACCCTGACGGCGCAGAAGAAATCGTCGCTGCTCTCCGGCCTGTTGGCACGCTATGTAACGGAAGTACAGGAGGGAGAACCGCTTCAGGACCTCTGGCGCTTTTACGGCCAGCCGTACGTTCTGGATGCCCTGTGTGCCGATGGTAAAGTGAGGGAGGAGTTTCTGGCCGACTTGCGCCGGCGGTACTCGGTCAAAAGCCAGGCTGTGTCGTTTGCCGATCTGAGCGTGCTGCTCCGGCTCTGCCAGCTGCGCGAAAAGGACGGCCCGGTCCGCGATGCCCTCGGTTGGTACGCCCACATCATTGTCGATGAAGGGCAGGATCTTTCGCTCTTGGAGCTTGAGGCGATTCTCGCGGCAACGGACAAGCGGAACAGCATCACGCTCAGCGCCGACAGCAAACAGAAGATCCTGTCGTGGGTCGATGCGGCCGACTTCGATATTTTTCGCGGCAATCTGAAGGAGGTCGGGGTGAGCAACGAGACCCTGTCTGTTTCCTACCGCTGCCCCAAGGAGATCATGGCGCTCGCGTCACGGATCAGCAACCGGGAGAGTGAGCAGGTCGGCAGACATTCCGGCGCCCTTGAGTACCACAGGGGAGCGGATGAGGAGGGCGCTCTGGTTCTGTTGCGCCAGCTGGTGGAAAAGCTGGTGGCTGAAGACCCGGGCAGCCTGACCGCTGTCATCTGCAAGAAAAAATCGGACGAGAAGATGCTCCACACTGCATTAACCGGTATAAACGGGCTCCATCCACAGGGTGAGCTGACCTTCGAGCCGGGAGCTCTTGTCACGATTGCCCATCAGGTTAAGGGGGTGGAATTCGCCAACGTGATCCTGTACGACCCGAATGCGAAGGACTTCAGAAAATCCGCCCTGGACCGTAATCTGCTCTATGTCTGCGTTACCCGTGCCTGCAGACGGCTGGACATCGTCTACTGGCGGGAGCTTGCCGCAGGGCTGGAGTAAGGCGGGGAGAGGCTCGTGGCTATTTTTCTGTTGAGGTTACTTCCAGTGGCTGTATAACAGAGAAAAATAAAAAATACGGGATGGGATTGCACATGTTTATTTTTTGTCTCGAAATTCATCTCTCACTGCCGTCGCATTCGCTTAAAGAGAAACGCGGCATTGTCAAGAGCATTCTTGGACGGGCCAGAAACCGCTTCAACTTGGCGTGTGCCGAGGTTGACCGGCAGGATAATGCTGCGGTGGCGGTCCTTGCGTTTGTTACCGTCAGCCCGGATAAACAGATTCCTCGCCAGGCGCTGGAGCGGGTGGAAAATTGGATCTACGAGGATTGGCCTGATGTGGAGATAACAGGGTCGGATATCTCCGAAATATGAGGTCTGCTTCTTCGCTTCACGACGATAAATCTTGAAACTCTTGTATGCTTGGGTGTATAAATACCGCTTGCCTTTATGCTGGTAAGAACATCTCGATGCTTGAATATAACTCATTGTAATCCTTTTTTAAATAGTAACATTCTCTGTTGGCGCATCATTATCTGAATTTCCTGGAGACTGCGTGAAAATTTGTTCGCTGGCGAGCGGCAGCAAGGGCAACTGTCTCTATCTTGAAACCGGGGAGACACGTGTTCTGATAGATGCCGGCCTGTCGTTGCGTGAGACCCTGCTCCGTATGGAAGAGGTCGGCATCAATCCCTCAGACATCCATGCGATACTGGTTACGCATGAGCATATTGACCATATCCGGAGCGCCGGTTCTTTTGCGCGTAAATTCAATGTGCCGGTTTTTGCGAGCCATCTGGTCCACGCCAATGCCGACAAATATTTCAAGAAGACGCAGGTCTGCCTGTTCGAATCCGGTTCAACCCTCACCTTCAGAGATGTTCAGATCGATCCGGTACCGATTACTCATGACTGTTGCGATCCGGTCGGCTTCGTTATTGAATCCCGCGAAGGGCGTTCTGCTTCCGTTACTGATCTGGGGATCGTCACACGCCTCGTTACCGAAAAACTGCGCGGATGCCGTTTTATAAATCTGGAGTCAAATCACGATATTGATATGCTGATGAACGGCCCCTATCCGTGGGCGCTGAAACAGCGGATCAAGTCACGTCACGGGCATATCTCCAATGAGGAGTCGCTGGAACTGCTGCACGAACTTGCGCATGAAGGGCTGGAAGTCCTGGTCATGGCGCATCTGTCCGAGGTGAACAACCACCCTGAGCATGTGGTGCGGACTACCCGGGCTTTTTTGAGCGACCAGAACATCTGTGCGCCGCACATTGTCATCGGAGATCAGTACCGCGCCAGCGCGGTTATGGAAATTTAAAACTACGTAAAAATATACCGAGGAGTTTTTCATGATCGAACGCTATTCCCGCCCCGAAATGGCCCATATATGGGCCGCTGAAAACCGTTTTCGCATCTGGCTTGAAATCGAAACTCTCGCCTGTGAAGCTCAGGCGGAGCTGGGGGTTATCCCCAAAGAGGTTGTGCCGGTTATTCGTGCCAAAGGTGATTTCGACATTGCCCGCATTGACATCATTGAGGCTGAAGTCAAGCACGATGTGATCGCTTTTCTGACCTCCGTGTCCGAACATGTCGGTCCGGAAGCGCGTTTTATCCACCAGGGGATGACCTCCTCCGATGTCCTTGATACGTGCCTGTCGGTGCAGCTCGTACAGGCTGCTGACGAACTGCTGACCGATCTGGATATGGTACTGGAATCGCTCAAAGCACGCGCTTTTGAACACAAAGATACGGTCTGCATCGGCCGTTCCCACGGAATTCATGCCGAGCCGGTGACCTTTGGACTGGTACTGGCCTCTTTTTATGCCGAGATGGGGCGGAATCGGGTCCGCCTGGCAGCAGCTCGCGAAAACATAGCCACCGGCGCAATCTCGGGAGCGGTCGGCACTTTTGCCAATATAGACCCATACGTTGAAGAGTACGTCTGTGCAAAAATGGGACTGAAGCCGGAACCTGTCTCAACTCAGGTTATCCCGCGTGACCGTCACGCGGAGCTTTTCTGCACAATGGCAATTATCGCCTCCTCCATGGAGCGGATTGCCATCGAGATCCGCCATCTGCAACGCACCGAGGTGCTGGAAGCGGAAGAATTTTTCAGCAAGGGTCAGAAAGGCTCTTCGGCCATGCCGCACAAACGGAATCCGATTCTGTCCGAAAACCTGACCGGGCAGGCCCGCTATATTCGCTCGCTCTGCATCCCAGCCCTTGAAAACGTGGCGTTGTGGCATGAACGGGATATTTCCCACAGTTCGGTTGAACGCTATATCGCACCCGATGCCACCGTTGCGCTCGACTTTTCCCTGCGTCGCCTGAGCGGCCTGATCAAGAACCTGGTGGTTTATCCTGAAACCATGTCGAAAAACCTGAACCAGATGAAGGGGCTTGTTTTCTCACAGAAAATTCTGCTCGATCTGACCCAGGCAGGCGTCTCACGCGAAGATTCCTACCGTCTGGTGCAGCGCAACGCCATGAAGGTCTGGGAGCAGGGTGCGGACTTTCAGACGGAACTGCTTGCCGATCAGGAAGTTGCCGGGGCGCTGGGTGAGGCCAAAATCCGCGAGGCATTTGACCTGAATTACCATCTGAAGCATGTTAATACAATTTTCAAGCGCGTGTTCGGTGAATAGTTTTTTAGGTTTCATACAAGGGTTGCTCCAGTCCCAGGAAGAAGATTTTTTTCTGCTGTTCTGGGCCAAAGAGATTCTGGGGGCGCTGCTGATCCTGGCCCTGTTCTGGCTTTTGTCGCAACTGGTCGTTCTGGTGCTGGACAGATGGGTGAGGCGCGTGACATCCTTCTCCTCAACCGATCTCGACGATCGTGTCTTGCAACGGGTTATCCCGTACGTTACACGACTGTTCGTGGTGCTGGGCGTCTACCTGGCCATCCGCTCGCTGCCGCTGAATGACAAGCTGGTGCTGATCTCTTCTGGCGTTATTTATGTTATCATGGTGGTGATCGTCTCTACTCTGATCTACCATCTCCTTGGTGAGCTGACCAAATGGTATGTCGCCGGCCAAGATGAAACCGTCGGGACCGTCATGTCGCGCCAGATGGTGCCGATGGCCGAAAAGATTGTTTTCCTTTTTCTGGTAGGTTCGGCTCTGATAGTGATACTTAGACATTTCAATTATGATGTTTTTTCGCTCGTTACCGCCCTTGGCATCGGCTCGCTGGCTATCGGACTGGCGGCAAAAGATACGCTGGCCAATATGATATCCGGCTTTACCATCATGCTGGATCGCCCGTTTCGCATCGGAGATCGTATTCAGCTGGTAGACGGCCAGATCGGAGATGTGGCTGATATCGGTCTGCGGAGCACCAAGATCAAGACCTTTGATAACCAGTTGCTGATTATTCCCAATTCAGACCTCTGTAATACGATGCTGACAAACCTGGCTTTCCCGAACAGCCGGGTCAGGGGGCGCATCAATATCGGTGTGGCGTATGACAGCGATGTCGATCAGGTAAAGCAGCTGTTGGTGGCAACCGCCGCCGAAGTTGATGATGTCCTGGCTGATCCTCTCCCAGAAGCATATTTTGTAACTTTTGGTGACTCTGCTCTCAATATGGCGCTTTTTTTCTGGGTTGAAGAGTACAGTGAGTTATTTGCCACCACGGATAAAGTCAACTCGCTTATTATCAAAAGGTTCGGCGAACACTCAATAGAGATTCCATTTCCAATCAGAACGGTGAAAATGCAAAAAGGAACAGACTGACATGGCCAACAGAATAGAAACAGCATTAAGAGATGGTGTGCGCGATGCCAGAGGCGAGCGGATCAAGCGGGAGATCGAACATTTCCTGCATCTTGAGGTTGAAGAGGTACGTACCGTTGACGTCTACACGGTTGATGCTGATATTACCAAAGATGAGCTGGAACTGGCTGCGAGCGGTCCTTTCAGTGACCCGGTGATTCAGATCTGGAGCATCGATCGGCCGCTTGCCGCCGGTTTCGATTTTGCCGTTGAAGTCGGCTTTCGTCCCGGCGTTACCGACAATGTCGGTCGTACCGCCCGCGAGGCTGTTGCCTACCTCACCGGTCGTCCCTCTGCTGCCGGAGAAGGTGTGTATTACTCGGTGCAATACCTTCTCAAAGGGCACCTCTCCTTGGCAGACATTGAAAAAATTACCACTGGCCTCCTCTGCAATACCCTCATTCAGCGTTATAGTATTCTTGCAGCTCCTGACTTCACTGAAAAAGGCGGTTTTCCCGCCTCTGTGCCGAAGGTTAGCGGTGAGACAAAAGCCGAGGTGCGGGAAATAGATCTGGAAGTATCGGATGAAGAACTGATGCGGATCAGCAAGGATGGTGTACTCGCTCTGACCCTCGATGAGATGAAAATTATTCAGTCGCAGTACCGCGATCCGAAAGTTCTGGCAGGGCGTCAGGCGTTCGGCCTCGGCGCAAAGCCGACCGACGTGGAGTTGGAATGCCTGGCACAGACCTGGTCGGAGCATTGCAAGCATAAGATTTTTGCCGGAACCGTGCAGTATGAAGATGAACAGGGCAACACGCAGGAGATCAAATCTCTGTTCAAATCGTTCATCCAACGGACGACGAAGGATGTCCGCGAACGGATGGGTGAGAAAGATTTCTGTCTCTCCGTATTCAAGGATAACGCCGGCGTCATTAAATTCAACGACAAACACTCCCTCGTTTTCAAGGTTGAAACCCACAACTCCCCATCGGCACTGGATCCATACGGCGGAGCGCTGACCGGCATCGTCGGCGTCAACCGTGACCCGTTCGGAACCGGCATCGGAGCAAAACTGATCTTCAACACGGATGTCTTCTGTTTCGCCGACCCGTTTTATGCTAAAGCGCTGCCCAGTCGTTTACTGCACCCGCGCCGGATCTATGAAGGAGTTATTGAAGGAGTCGAGCATGGCGGCAACAAGAGCGGCATCCCGACCGTCAACGGTTCGCTGGTGTTCGATGACCGTTTTGCCGGCAAGCCGCTGGTTTTCTGCGGCACCGCCGGTTTTATGCCGGCTGTTGTCAATGGCCTCCCGGGGCATGAAAAGTCGATAAAACCGGGTGACCTCATTGTCATGACCGGCGGACGGATCGGCAAGGATGGCATACATGGCGCCACGTTCTCATCCGAAGAGCTGAACGAAAACTCGCCGGTAACTGCGGTGCAGATCGGCGATCCGATCACCCAGAAGCGGATGTTCGACTTTCTGATTCGGGCACGCGACAAGGGACTTTATCGCTTCATCACCGATAACGGCGCCGGTGGTTTGTCGTCCTCCATCGGCGAGATGGCTGGCGAATGCGGCGGTTGCCGGATGGATCTTGCCAAGGCTCCGCTCAAATATCCCGGTCTCAATCCATGGGAAATACTGATTTCAGAAGCCCAGGAGCGGATGTCTTTGGCCGTTCCGCCCGAGCAGATTGACGAATTCCTTGCCATGGCTCTGCGCTTTGGGGTGGAGGCGACCGTTCTCGGTGAGTTTACCGATAACGGCGTCTTCCACATGCTCTACGGCGAGGAGACGGTCGCCTGGCTGCCGATGGAGTTCATGCATGAAGGGCTCCCCCCGATGCAGCTGCCCGCCAAGTGGACCCCTCCGCAGCATGAGGAACCGGTTCTGAAAGAAAAAGCGGATTATACCGGGGACCTGCAGCAGCTGCTGGCTGCGCTGAACATCTGTTCCAAGGAGTCGGTAGTTCGCCGCTATGACCACGAAGTACAGGGAGGTTCTGTCGTCAAGCCTTTCACCGGTGTGGCCAACGACGGCCCATCCGATGCGGCGGTTGTCAGGCCGTTGCTCGATTCATTTGAAGGGGTGGTCACAGCCCACGGCATCTGCCCCCGCTTCTCGGATATCGATACCTATCATATGACGGCCAACGCCGTTGATGAAGCGCTGCGCAACTATGTGGCGGTCGGTGGCTCTCTTGATCTTGTTGCCGGTCTCGACAACTTCTGCTGGTGCGATCCGGTCCAATCGGAGAAGACCCCGGACGGTGCTTACAAAATGGCCCAGCTGGTACGCTCCAACCAGGCGCTGTACGACGTCTGCATGGATTACAACCTGCCGCTGATCTCCGGCAAGGACTCCATGAAGAACGACTTTTACGACGGCACGACCAAAATATCCATCCCGCCGACACTTCTCTTTTCGGTTATCGGCAAGATCGATGATGCGAGAAAAGCGGTCACGATGGACGTCAAGCGGCCGGGCGATATCGTATATCTTCTCGGCACAACGGCGGACGAACTGGGTGGCTCCGAATATCTGGCGCTCTTAGGATCTGTCGGCAACAAAATTCCGAAGGTTGACACTGCCGAGGCTTATGTGCGCTACCAGGCGTATCACGGAGCGGTCAATCAGGGGACAGTGGCTTCCTGCCATGATCTCTCCGACGGCGGTTTGGCGGTTGCTGCGGCAGAATCAGCTTTTGCCGGAGGGTTCGGCATGACACTTGACCTCTCCCGCGTGCTCTGGAAAGGTGATATTGCCGGAAAAAGCGATTTAGTGCTGCTCTTCTCCGAATCAGCATCCCGTCACCTGGTAACTGTTCACCCGGAAAAACGTGCCCAGTTCGAGGCGCTCATGGGTGGCACCTGCTTTGCGTCTGTCGGAGTTGTGACGGAAGGTCAGCAGTTTTCTGTTACCGGACTGAACGGTGCCACCGTTGTCAAAGCCGATCTGGCAGAGCTGAAAGAGGCGTGGCAGCAGACGTTGCGGGAGCTGTAGCCATTTCCGGAACAATCCATCACACTCTCAAAACAATCTTCGGTTACCACGACTTCCGCGCCCCCCAGCAGGATGTTATCGAGCGGGTGGTGGCTGGCGAGGATGTTTTTCTCGTTATGCCGACCGGCGGGGGGAAGTCGCTCTGTTTCCAGATACCGGCTCTTCACCGGGATGGGGTGGCAATTGTCGTTTCGCCGTTGATCGCCCTGATGAAGGACCAGGTTGATGCGCTGATAGCCAACGGCGTTCGGGCTACATGCCTCAATTCATCCCTCTCCGCCTCTGAGGTTGGACGTGTTTTTCAACAGATGGATACCGCTGCGCTTGATCTGTTGTATGTCGCTCCGGAACGGTTGATGATGCCGGAATTTCTGGCGCGGCTTAGGCTTTTGAAACTGTCACTGTTTGCCATCGATGAGGCGCACTGCATTTCGCAGTGGGGGCATGACTTCCGCCCTGAATATACGCAGCTTGGACGGCTGCGGACGCTTTTTCCGGATGTGCCGATTGTTGCGATGACCGCCACTGCCGATCCGGAAACGCGCAAGGATATCCTCGGCCAGTTGGGGTTGGCTGATGCGGCGGTCTTTGTTGCCGGGTTTGATCGTCCCAACATCACCTACACGGTTATTCCCAAACAGAAACCGCTGGTGCAGATGGCTGCATTCTTGAGTGGCAGGCGAGACGAAGCCGGCATTGTCTATGCGCTGAGCCGCAAGCGTGTGGAACAGGTGGCCGAACGGTTGCAGCAGGCCGGTTTTTCGGCGGCAGCCTACCATGCCGGTCTGCCTGATTATGAGCGCAAGCGGGTGCAGGACGCCTTTCGCAAGGACGATATCCGCATCGTTGTGGCGACAGTGGCTTTCGGCATGGGGATCGACAAGCCGAATGTGCGTTTCGTGGTGCATTACGATATGCCGAAGAGTGTTGAGAGCTATTATCAGGAGACCGGCAGGGCAGGGCGTGACGGACTGCCATCCGAGGCGCTGATGCTGTTCGGTATGGGTGATGTCATGACCGCCCGCAAGTTGATTGAGAATAGCGACAATGCCGAGCGGGTCAAGATTGAAATCCAGAAGCTGAACGCCATGGTTGGCTATGCCGAGGCGTTGACCTGTCGCCGCCGGGCACTGCTGTCCTATTTTGGCGATTTGCGCGAACATGATTGTGATAACTGCGATATCTGCACCGACCCTCCCAAACGATTCGATGCTTCCGAACAGGCAAAAAAAGCGCTTTCCTGCGTCTATCGCGTTGGCGAACGTTTTGGTATGATGCATGTCATTGAGGTACTGCGTGGCAGTAAAAATCAGCGGGTCCTCGACTTTAGACACAATCAGCTTTCAACCTACGGCATCGGCAGTGATACGTCGGCTACAGAATGGGAAAATATCATCCGTCAACTGATTCATCTAGGGTTTCTGGCGCAGGACTTCACCCGTTTTGGTGTCCTGAAGCTGACGCCGGCAGCACGTCCGGTTTTAAAGGGGGAAACTCAGGTAATTCTCGGCAGGCCGCGTGACGCGGTGGAGACGGTGGCGAAGGGTAAGAAGCGCGCCGGTGGCCGAAAAGATTATGATCAGGCGCTGTTTGATGCGCTGCGGGCAACACGTAAAAACATTGCCGATGAAGCCGGTGTACCACCCTTTGTGGTGTTTTCCGACGCAACCCTGGCAGAAATGGCGCGCAGCAGACCGACCCATTCACGCGAAATGTTACAGGTCAGCGGCGTGGGAGAACACAAGCTGCGTCAGTATGGCAAGGCCTTTATGGATGTAATTTCCTCATATGGTAAGGAGAATGGTAATTAATGAAACCAACACGCGCAATCGTCATAACCGGCAACGGTACCAACTGCGAGATGGAAGCGGCCCACGCCTGCCGCCTGGGCGGTTTTGATGAAACCGTTATAGCCCATATCGCCGAGATCCTCTCCGGAGAGATCCGGCTGGACGACTTTCATTTTCTCAATCTGACTGGCGGATTTCTCGACGGTGACGACCTGGGGAGCGCCAAGGCCCAGGCCAATCGCCTGAAGAATGCAGCGGTGGCCGGCGGCCAAGAAAAGCTTGTCGACCAGTTTACCCGCTTTATCGCCGACGGCAAGTTGATCCTTGGTGTCTGCAACGGTTTTCAGTTGATGGTCAAGATGGGGATGTTGCCCGGTTTCGACGGCGAATATCTGCACCAGACGGTCACACTGACTCACAACGACTGTGGCCGCTTTCAGGATCGCTGGACATACCTGAAGACCGATTCATCATCTCCCAGCATCTTTACCCGTGGCATTGACAGGGGGTTGTATCTGCCGGTGCGCCACGGTGAAGGAAAGTTTTTGTGTGATTCCGATGCCATGTTGGCGCGGATCGAAGGCGAACATCTGGCGGTGTTGCGTTACAGCGATGCCGGGTACAAAGAAGCAACGATGGAGTTTCCCGCCAACCCGAACGGCTCAACGGCCGCCATTGCGGCCCTGTGCGACCCGACCGGTCGCTTGATGGGGCTTATGCCGCATCCCGAGGCTTTTGTCCATTACACCCAGCACCCTCGCTGGACCAGAGAAAATCTGCCGGAAGAGGGGGACGGTCTGATCTTCTACAAAAATGCTGCCGAGTATGTTGGAAAGAATCTAATCTGATTCACAATCAAAGTGGAGCCTTTACTATGAAGTTATCCCGTCCTCAAGAAGAATGCGGTGTTTTTGGTATTTACAATCATTCTGAAGCATCTAATCTGACCTATCTCGGTCTCTACGCCTTGCAGCATCGCGGCCAGGAAAGCTGCGGCATTGTCTCCTCAGACGGTGAATCGCTGTACGCTCACAAGCGGATGGGACTGGTTGCGGATGTTTTCAGCAATCCGGATGTCTTCAAAAAACTGCCGGGCAAATCGGCTATCGGGCATGTTCGCTATTCGACTGCCGGGGCTTCGGTGGAAAAAAACGTGCAGCCGATCATGGTTGACTATTCGCGTGGCTCAATCGCGGTCGCCCACAACGGCAACCTGGTCAATGCGCAGCTGCTGAAGTCGGAGCTGGAGGCCTACGGTTCGATTTTCCAGACGACGATGGATACGGAAATAATTATTCATCTTATTGCCGCGTACAAGACAAACTCGCTTGTTGACCGTATTTCTGATTCCTTGAAGCGCGTCCAGGGTGCATACTGCCTGCTTTTCCTGACCGAGAGCCGCATGATCGCGGTGCGTGACCCGAACGGCTTCCGGCCTTTGTGCCTCGGTAAACTGGGTAACGCCTGGGTTGTCGCATCTGAAAGCTGTGCTCTTGATCTGATCGAAGCCGACTTTGTTCGCGAGATCGAACCTGGTGAAATGGTTGTCTGCACCAAAGATGGCGGTATCAAGTCACTCTTTCCGTTCAAAAAGATCGAACCGACCCCATGCATCTTTGAATTCGTTTATTTTGCTCGTCCCGATTCGTACATATTCGGCAGGAATGTCTACCTGGCCCGGAAAGAGCTGGGTCGCCAGCTGGCGCGTGAATATCCGGTGGATGCCGATGTTGTCATAGCGGTGCCAGATTCCGGCGTTCCTGCCGCCATGGGATACGCGGAGGAGTCCGGCATACCGTTCGAGCTCGGTCTGATCCGCAACCACTATGTCGGCAGGACGTTCATAGAGCCGGCCCAGGCTATTCGTCACTTTGGTGTTAAAATAAAGCTCAATCCGGTGCGCGAACTTCTCCGCGGGAAGCGGGTCGTCGTGATTGATGACTCGATCGTGCGCGGCACCACGTCGCGCAAGATCGTTAAAATGGTACGGCAAGCGGGTGCAAAAGAGGTCCATTTGAGGATTTCATCGCCACCTACCAGCTTCCCGTGCTACTACGGTATCGATACGCCGAACCGCAAGGAGCTTATTTCCTCATCGCATACGATCGACGAGATCTGTCGCTATGTTACCGCCGATTCTTTGGGGTATCTGTCCGAAGAAGGTTTGGTCGCCTCGATCGGCCACGGCGACAACCGCTATTGCAAAGCCTGTTTTGCCGGAAAATATCCGGTTGCATTCCCCAAACCTGTGGATGTTCCGCAGATGGGATTATTCGAAGAGGAGCATTCGGAACATGAGTGAACGCGAACAACTGAAGAAGATCATACTGGAGCTGTCGTACGAAAAACGCATGGTGACACTGGCTTCCGGTCGTCAGAGTGATTTTTATTTCGACGGCAAGCAGACCACGCTGCATGCTGAAGGGGGCTTTCTGGTCGGCAAGCTGTTTTATGATGCCATCAAGGATGTTGAAGGGGTTCAGGCGGTTGGCGGCATTACGCTGGGTGCCGATCCTATCGCCACGGCGACATCAATTGCCGCTCATCTGGCCGGCAGGAACATGCATGCCTTCATTATCCGCAAGGAGCCGAAAGGTCACGGCACCGGCCAGTGGCTGGAAGGACGCAAAAACCTTCCTGCCGGAACCAGAGTCATCATCGTTGAAGACGTCGTTACCACCGGCGGCTCGTCAATGAAGGCGGTGCGCCGGGCAGAAGAAGAGGGTCTGGTGGTACTCGGTATCGTGACGCTGGTTGATCGCGAAGAGGGTGGCCGCGAAAATATCGAGGCGGAAGGGTACTGGCTGAGATCGCTCTTTACCAAGAGCCAGTTGGTTGGCGAATAGGAAATCATGAAAAGTCCCGCTGGGTGCAGCGGGACTTTTTTAAACTGGATATAGTACGTTATGACCAAAAAACGCCTTGATACTCTGATTCTGGAACGCGGTCTGGCAATTTCAATCGAGAAGGCCAGAGCCTTGATCATGGCCGGACAGGTCGTCGTAGGTGACCACACCGTTGACAAGGCCGGTCAGCTGGTAATGCTTGATGCGGACATTCGTCTCAAGGGAGAACAACTCCTTTACGTCAGTCGTGGCGGCCTCAAGCTGCGCAAGGCGCTCGATGAGTTTGGCGTCGATGTGACCGGTCTGGTCGCCGTCGATGTCGGGTCCTCTACCGGCGGCTTCACCGATTGTCTGCTCCAGGCGGGGGCGGCCAAAGTCTTTGCCATTGATGTCGGCTATAGTCAGTTAGCCTGGAAGCTGCAGCAGGATCCGCGTGTCATCAGCATGGAGAGGACCAATATCCGTACGGTCACGCCGGATCAGCTCGATGATGAGCCGGTGCTGGCGACTATTGACGCCTCGTTCATTCCGCTGGCCAAGGTGCTTCCTGCAACGGTTGCTTTATTGAAGGCGGGTGGTCGGATCATTGCCCTGATCAAGCCGCAGTTTGAGGTCGGTAAGGGTGAAGTGGGGAAGGGGGGGATCGTCCGCGACCCCGCAGCCCATGAAAAAGTTATTGAGGATGTCCGCCGGACCGCTCTCGAGTTGGGGCTCACGGTCACCGGGCTGTGTGAATCCCCCATTACCGGGGCTGACGGCAACCGTGAGTTTCTGATACTGTTGCAATTACCGGAAGGAGGCTAATGTGGAAAATTGTATTTTTTGTAAAATAATCAGTGGCGACATACCGTCAAAAAAAGTGTTCGAGGACGAACAGCTGCTCGTGATCGAAGATGTTAATCCGCAGGCGCCGCTGCATCTGCTGCTGCTGCCGAAAAAACATTTCGTCAACTGCCTCGATATGACCTCCCAGGAGGATGCACTGGTCGGTTATGCCTTTCGGAAGGGGGGCGAAATAGCCCGTGCCAAGGGTTATGCCGAGTCCGGCTTCCGGATTGTGCAGAATAACGGGGCGGGGGCGGGACAGTCGGTTTTTCATATTCACTTTCATCTGCTGGCGGGACGTGAATTCAGCTGGCCTCCGGGGTAGGTCCTGATTCAATATGTATCTGAATGGTCAGTGGAACCTGATGTTTGCATCTAACGTGTAAATGCCCATAGTCTGTAAAAGCTGGTATACTTGCCAAAAAAGATCATGCCGCTGACGAGGTTACAAATGCAAATTGAATGGTGGTACTGGATAATTGCCGGCTTTTGTCTGATCGGGCTGGAGTTGGTTATCCCTTCATTTACGATCATCTGGTTCGGCCTGGGGGCGCTGGTCGTCGGCGCGGTCAGCGGATTATGGCCAGGCTTTCCTCTTGCGGGTCAGGTTGCACTCTGGTCGGCGGCCTCGATCTCTTTTACGATAATGTGGTTTAAATATTTGAAACCCAAGGGTGACCGGACGCATGCCGGGATGTCGAAAGAGGGGATTGTTGGAGAAAGCGGCATTATTATCCGTGGCACCGATGATAGTTATGGACGAGGGATCGTCAAATTTCGTATTTCTGTCCTCGGAGCCGATGAGTGGGGTTGTTTTTCCAGTGAGGTACTGCATGTAGGGGACCGTGTCCGGGTCGTTGACATTGAAGGGCAAATTTTAAAAGTAGAAATTATTTAGCGTCTATCCGGAAGTTCCGGATGCGAAACAAAGGGAGGGATACCATGCCGGTCATTGTTATTTTTGCAATTCTTTTTGTGCTGGTGGCAGCAACGGTCTTTGCCGGTGTAAAGACTGTTCCTCAGGGGCAGGAGTGGGTTGTCGAGCGTCTGGGCAAATATCATGTTACGCTCAAACCCGGCCTCAATTTCATCATTCCCTATATCGACATCATAGCCTACCGGGTTTCGACCAAGGGTGATGTCCTCTCGATCGGTGCCCAGGAAGTTATCACAAAGGATAATGCCGTCATCATCACCAACGCGATCGCCTTTATCAAGGTTACCGATCCAACCCGTGCCGTATATGAAATCCAGAACTATGAATATGCCATTCAAAATCTGGTCATGACCTCGTTGCGCGCCATCATCGGGCAGATGGATCTCAATAGGGCACTCTCCGAACGGGAGCACATCAAGGCCCGCTTGCAGGAGAACATCTCCAAGGAAGTCGCAGCGTGGGGAATTTACGTCCAATCGGTAGAGATCCAGGATATCAAACCGTCCGAATCGATGCAGAAGGCGATGGAGCAGCAGGCCAGCGCCGATCGTTTCAAACAGGCCACGATTCTGGAAGCGGAAGGAAAGCGCGAGGCGACCATTCGTGAGGCCGAGGGAAGGCTGGAGGCGGCAAAACGCGAAGCGGAAGCCCAGATTCGTCTGGCAGAGGCATCTGCCAAGGCTATCGGCGATATCAGCGAAGCGATCAAGGATAATGATCTTCCTGCGGTATTCCTGCTGGGCGACCGCTATATCAATACACTGCAGAAGATTGCTACATCGCCGAACGCCAAGCTGGTGATACTGCCGTCCGATCTGCCGGCAGCCATTCGCGGATTAATGGGAAAAGGGTAGGGGGAGAGAGCCGTTTTTGGGCTGGTAAAAAACAAAGTTACACGTTACTCAAATGGCCGCAGTGAAATCTGCGGCCATTTCTCGTCCAGAGTTCAGATCAAAATGTACTGATTCCACTCAAGGGAAAAACATTACAATAACCAATCAATGTGTTTCAATCCTTCAACTGCACCACTTGTCAGCGAGATGTGGGGTGAACTAATGCCTGGCTCGCGAGGATTGATGCGAATAACTGTGGCATGCTTGAAATTTTGTCCGATACGTTCAGATGCCTTGCGGATAGTGGGAATGGCTTTTCCTGCACCCATCTCGATAACTGCAATATTGCGGCCGGAGTTCTCTTTCAAAAAATGATCAAATGCATGATTCTGAGCGAGAGTCCGCTCTTGCAGCCACGCATAGTCATCAAACATGAGAATATTCGGGCGGCAAACTGTACCGCAGACAATACACCGTGGCAGCGGATCACTTGCTCTCATGGCGGTTTCATCAATCCGGAAGGTCTCTTCATTTCGCCAGATTTTGTTGTTGCAGCGCGCCTGACATTGCAACCAGTGAATCGAACCATGAACTTCACAGATTCGCTCTTCGTCATATCCGGCTTTCTGGAACTGGCCGTCCACATTGGATGTGACAACAAAGTAATCGGCGTTGTTGCGTTCAACCCACTTTTTGATGATATGGAACCCTTCATGGGGAATGGTGTCCCGATACAGATTGGTACGGTGTCCGTAGAAGCCCCAGGCAAAGTGGGGATCGTTGATAAAATGCATTGGGGTAGCGCACTCGGCAAAAGAAAGCCCCAGCCGGTCATACGCTGGATATGCCTTCCAGAAGCCATGGTCACCGCGAAAATCCGGCAGACCCGAATCAACTCCCATACCCGCTCCGGCTGTAATGATAAAAACTTCTGCTTCTCTGACTATCGAAGCGGCACGCTCATACATATCCGTTTTTCATCCTTTAGTTGGCTGAATCAGCAAGTTCTAGTGGTATAGCACTTTTTTCAATCACCACCCTGAACTCCTCACTCGTCTCCGCCCACTCGACAAGGTCAACCTGAAACGGGAGATCGCTGTCATCAAAGGCATCGCGCAGGATCCTCATGGTTGTAACCGGAAGCGGTTCATTCCCCATTATGACAAGGTCTATATCTGAATATGGTTTGGCTGTGCCGTTGGCGCGGGAGCCGAAGATTCGTACTTCGCGTCCGGGGATATGATTGGCAAGTATATCACATACCATATTGCGGTGTTCCGGCTTGAGATCCATCAGTTTTTACGGCTACTTTCTTTCAGGCTGGCGAGCAGCTCTTCGGCATGTCCGGCAAATGCGGGCAACGCCTCAAATACTTTGGCCGCTTTCACTTCATCGTAGGTGTGTGAAGTAATATTGTGCCGCTCACGATAATCAAACCACGCTTCAACATCCTGAACCAACCCTCGTTCCGCACCAATACGGAAAAGATGTCGGTAGCTGAAGCCATCAACCTCGGAAGGATTGGGAAGCTCCCGTTCCAGTTGGCGTTTGAGCATTTTCCAGCAGAGTTCAAACGTATATTCAAACCGCTGAATGCAGGCATCACGAAGTTCTTCATCACCAGATGCAGCAGTCGCCCTGGCAAGTGCCCGTTTCAGGCGGTTTATGGCTTTCTCCAAAGGTGAAAAATCAATGGGCATATATTCTCCGATACCGCCTGGATATACAGAAGTTCAATTTACCATCATCAGAACATAAAGCGCCTCATGCTGATGCTCTGCAGCAGACCGATTCCGACCATGGAGGTGATCATTGATGTGCCGCCGTAGGAAAAGAACGGCAGCGGTACACCGACCACCGGAAACAGGCCGATCACCATTCCCATGTTGATGACGATATGCCAGAAGAGCATGGCCGTGACGCCTACCGCAAGCAGTGCGCCGAAACGGTCATTGCAGCGCCTGGCGATGTTGAGGCCCCACAGCACCAGTGAAAGGTAAAGGATAATCAACAGCAGGCAGCCGATAAAACCCCACTCCTCGGCAAAGACGGAGAAGGCGAAGTCGGTATGCTGTTCGGGGAGAAAACGGAGCTGCGACTGAGTTCCTTTGATAAAACCCTTGCCGGAGAAGCCCCCTGACCCGACGGCAATTTTACTTTGGATGATGTGGTAGCCGCTCCCGAGTCGTGATCTTTCAGGGTTAAGGAAATCAAGAACCCGGTTTTTTTGGTACGGGCGTAACAGGAATGCCCAACCTACCCAGACCATCGGAATCGTGACGCTGATAAATGTCACAATCGCCGACCAGCGCAAACCGACGTACATGATCATGGATAGGGCGATCAAAACGATCAGAGTAGCTGTCCCTAAATCCGGCTGTTTCATAATCAACGCTGCAGGAAGAACAAGAAGGCCCAGTGGAACAAGTACTTCTCTGACTGCAAGTCCGCCGACCGTCTGGAAATTGTTAAAAAAACGGGCGAATGTCACGATTATAACTATTTTCATGAGTTCTGATGGCTGGATATTAAAAAAACCGAGGTTCAGCCAGCGTGTAGCCCCCATTGAACTCTTGCCGACAGCAAGCACCGCAATCAATAGAAGTATTATTACTCCGTAAAACCAATAGGATAGATCTTCAAAAATATGATAATCAACGCTGCAAACAACCAATGAAATGATGAATCCCGCCAGCATCCAGTAAAGCTGCTTGATGTAGTAGGACGTCCCGACGATTTTGTAGGCTGCTGTTGCGCTGTAGATATTCATTATACCGAGCAGGCAGACTGTTATGACCAGTCCGGCCAGAATCCAGTCAATGTTGGTTAGAAGGCGACGATCAATCATGCGTGGTATCTCCGTCGATGGGGGGCTCTTTTACGACAGCCTCTCCCCCGTTTTCATCAGGATCTTCATTTCCAGCATCTCCTCGTAACGGTTTGCCTGTCTCCCTTCGGGGTGGTTTTTTACCGTCAAAATATGTCCGCAGTATTTTCCCGGCAATGGAAGCGGCGGCCGAGCCACCATGTTCACCATGTTCAACGACGACAGCAATCGCTATTTCAGGCTTTTCGAAAGGTGCAAAAGCGACAAACAGCGCATGGTCACGGTATTGGTATGGGGTGCTCTTTTTGCTGCTGCTCAGCTTGACAACCTGCGACGTGCCGGTTTTTCCGGCCACTTTAACATCATACAGTCTGGCCAGGGCCCCGGTGCCTCCCGGTTCATTTACTACGGCCAGCATCCCCTCCTTGACAAGCCGGAAGGACTCTTTGGAAAAAGAAGCGCTGCCGATGATTTCGGTTCTCGCTTCCTTGAGTGTCTTGCCATCGGCATCAACGATTCGTTTGACAAGGTGGGGGCGGTATATCGTGCCTTCATTGGCAATAGTTGCCGTCATCGAAGCGAGCTGGATCGGAGTTAAAACGACAGCTCCCTGTCCGATTGAGACCGAGAGTGTTTCGCCACGATACCACCGTTTGCCGAAGCGCTCCTGCTTCCATGCCGCTGTCGGAATGAGCCCGCTCCGTTCGTTCAGCAGTTCAACGCCGAGAGGTGTTCCCAGCTTGAAGGAATGAGCGGTGGCGGCAATTTTATCCACTCCCAGCTTTTCACCCAGCTGGTAAAAATATACATCGCATGATTCACGTAAAGCTTTGTGCAGATTGGTGGTACCGTGCCCTTTTTTGTTCCAGCAGTTGAATGTAGAGGTTCCCAGTTTGTAGCTGCCGCTGCAATTAACCGTTGTTGACTCGTCGATCATATTATTTTGCAAGCCAGCAAGAGCGGTAATCATTTTGAAGGTGGAACCGGGTGGGTACTGGCCGCTGAGCGCCTTGTTCTCAAGTGGGTGACGCTTGTCGTCAAGATACCCCTTCCATATGTCTGCCGGCATTTTACCGCTGAAGAGTGAAGGGTCAAAGCCGGGATTGCTGACAAAAGCCAGAATTTCACCATTGGTAACATCCATGACAACAGCTGCACCGGCCTGTTCGCCAAAGGATTGTTCGGCCTGCTGCTGGACCTTCGCGTCAATCGTCAGCAGTACACTGTTGCCGACTGTCGGATAGCTCTCGGAGACGGTCCGCAATATCCTTCCCCGGGCATCTACTTCAAGCTGGCGGCCACCGTCGACGCCGTGCAACTCTTTTTCCAGAGCACGTTCAATGCCGTTTTTACCGATGTAATCGCCAGGGTTATAATCTTCCAACCCGGCTGAATTCAATTCTTTTTCGGAGACTTCGCCAATATACCCGAGCAGATGAGAAGCAAGCTGGCCGCTGGTATATTCTCGCACCGGCTTCATCTCGATTTCGATACCGGGCAACCGCAATCGGTTTTCTTCAACGATCTCGACGTGGTCACGGGATATATTCGAAGCCAGTACGATCGGGTAGTATTTGGCGCGCCCCTTGCTTTTTTCCCATCTTTCAGCCATATCCGCCCGGTCAAGACCCAACAGATCGGAAAGTAGTGTGAGAAGTGCATCTTTGTCCGTAACTTCCTGCTGGATGACCGCAAGGCTGAACGATGGGCGGTTGCTGACCAGCAGCGTACCGCTGCGGTCCAAGATAGCGCCGCGGGAAGCGGCCACAGGCACGAAACGGAGACGGTTGCTTTCCGACTTGGCCAGGTAATCCTCTGCGCTCAGTATCTGTAAATGCCATAAGCGTATCACCAGGAACAAAAATGCGACCCCGACTACAAACGAAATAACCAGTATCCGTTTTTTTGACTCCAGCAATTCCCGGACAAAGCGGCGCTCCTTCATGACGCTTCCAATTGGCAGTCAAATACGGGGAATGTTGATACTATTGATGCTACAAATGCATTGACCAAAAGGTGCGGAAAGATGTCTGAAAGCATGGAATATGCGATTCCTGGAGAGGTGGTAAACATGATCAACAACAGTAGATTCAGGGTGAATACGGCAAGTGTAACACCGGCAACTGTCAGGACGAACAAAATAGCGTTGTCGGCATACAAGCGGTCTGAAACACTCCTGATAACCAGAAATGAAATCAGAAAGGTGGCGGCATTAAGGCCGAGGTACAGGCCACTGAATACATCGCTAATCATACCGAGCAGCGTGGCCATGGTCGCCCCCGCCCCGAATGATCCGCGCAGAGAGATATAAACCATGATGATGAGCAACAGATCAGGTTTGAAGGGGGGGCGTATAAATACGGGAAGCAGTGACACCTGGATGACAATCGACGCGATTATGAGACAAATAAACAGCAAAGTGGCTTGTCTACT
Organism: Desulfuromonadaceae bacterium; assembly: GCA_028683435.1. Taxonomy (GTDB): domain Bacteria; phylum Desulfobacterota; class Desulfuromonadia; order Geobacterales; family Pseudopelobacteraceae; genus JACRCG01. The sequence goes on from JAQUIG010000016.1 coordinate 24,829, forward strand.
CATAACCACCCCGCAGTACAACCAGAACTTCTTCCAGATGGGTAAGATTGACGGCCGGACGAATCGTGACGCTTTGGAAGATGCCGTATTCGCCTCGCTTGACCATTGTAACCTCGCCAATCTGAAGCCCTTTCAGAAAGAGTCCGCCGATTCCGGACGTTATAACGGTATCGCCGACTTTAACATCTTCTTCCCGGGTCGTAAATTCGAGTGTGCAGAGCATCTCTCCTTTGCCTTTAACGACTCCCCGTGCGCGGGACCGCTGAATTGCAGCAGAGATTCCGCTGGTATGATCAGTCAGCAAAAGGACTCGTGAGGTTGATGTGGAAACCTTGACAGTCTGGCCGACAACGCCATCGGCTGAAATCACCGCCATTCCTTCACGAATGCCGCTTGAGCTGCCGCGATTAATTACCAAAGTCCTGAACCATGAGGTGCTGTCCTCACCAATAACGGTTGCAGCGACGGTTGGTGCTTCAACTTTCTTTTTCATATCCAGCAGCCGCTCAAGGCGCTGGTTTGCCAAAAGTGATTCGTTGCATTCCAACACCCGCAGATTGAGAGCACGAATGTCTTCCCGCAAGCGTAAGTTGTCACGATGGGTATCAACCAGCCGTATATAATTATCCCATGTGTCTTCGACAAAACAGCTTATCCACGAAACCGGCTGGAGAAGAGGTGACAACACAGTGAGGAGCGAGCGTTCAATGACATTTGCCTCCCGATTGCGGGGAATATTCAGTGAAAAAAACAGCAGGGCAACCAGGATGACGATGCCGGTTAAGAGCGGATACATATATTTTTTTAAAAAATCCATGGAATTGGTCTCGTTCTAATTTTATCGGATCCCGCACAATTCGGATTCATTGTAAACTCGCTGGAGATATTCCTTGTAGGAAGATGTGGGCGTTGCTTCAATAACTGATTTCATCTGCTGGCAATTGATAAAAGCACGGCGCAGTGCTATTTCTTCAAGACAAGCAATTTTCAGCCCCTGTCTCGATTCGATTGTTTCAATAAAGTTGCTGGCCTCGAGCAAGCTTTTATGAGTGCCGGTATCAAGCCAGGCGATGCCGCGTCCAAGACGCTCGACCATTAATTCGCCGCGTCGCAGATATTCCAGATTTATATCGGTGATCTCGAGTTCGCCACGAGCCGATGGCTTTATAGCTTTAGCCACTGCGACAATATTCTTGTCGTACAGATAAAGCCCCGGCACTGCATAGTTCGATTTCGGCACCTGCGGTTTTTCCTCAATGCTCAGCACTTTACCGTCAGCATCAAAGGCAACAACACCGTAACGTTCCGGGTCTTTGACCTGATAGCCGAAAACACGGGCACCGGTCGTAAATTCGGATACTATCCTGTCCAGGTTCATTTTCCCGTAGAAAATATTGTCACCCAGAATCAGGCAGACCGGCTGGTTGTCAATAAACTCCTCGCCAACCAGAAATGCCTGGGCAATCCCCTTCGGTTCCGGTTGTACCTTGTATGAAATTGTTACCCCCCAACGTGAGCCATCCCCCAGAAGCGACTCGAAACGAGGTGTGTCGTGCGGGGTTGAAATCAGCAGTATATCCTTGATGCCGGCTGTCATCAATGTCGCCAGCGGGTAGTAGATCATCGGCTTGTCATACACCGGCTGCAGCTGCTTGCTGGCGACCAGGGTCAAAGGAAAGAGCCGGCTGCCGGCACCTCCTGCCAGAATTATTCCTTTTTTTATCCCTTGGGACATAACTGGCTCCTCGCATTGATTTTGTATCTTTTTAGGTAACATGTTATCTGGAGCGGTGTCAAATCTGATCTATGCACGTCTGCAGAGATTCAACCGCCGACAGCAGATCGTCGCATACGACGGTTTCAGTTCCAGCCTGCCGCTCTTCATCGGTACCGTATCCGGTACGGACTAAGATTGTACGGCACCCTGCGGCCGTCCCAGCGACAATGTCGGCCAGTTTGTCGCCGATCATGATAGAATGTGCCAGGTCGATGTCATAGCGCGCTGCGGCTTCCTGAAGCATCCCCGGCAGCGGTTTCCGGCAATTGCACGAAACGGCATAGCTGCCGCGGCCGGCGGGATGATGCGGACAGTATAGCCAGGCATCGATGTGCGCCCCGTAACTTTCCAGCTTTCGGTCAATATGGCGATGCAGGTTTTCGACGTCTTCTTCCGTGTAATAACCCCGTGCAACGCCGGACTGATTGGTAACCACAACGACCATGAAGCCGGCTTGGTTCAGAACGCGAATTGCTTCCGGTGCTCCTGGAATAAATTCAAAATCTGCCGCCTGATACAGATACTCCTTTTCGATATTTATGGTGCCATCCCGGTCCAGAAATACGGCGCGCTTCATCAACACCCTCCATAACAATTGTTTCGTAATATTTAACCTGCTGATTTAGTAAGCAATTCATACAGAGAAGCATTGACAACCTGATAAGGAAACAACTATAACACCACTTATTAACATATAAGGGAGATGTCTTACGTGATAAAAACCAATAATCTTAAAGTTACCGGCATCACACCAATAATTGCACCGGCAGACCTGCGCCAGGTTTTCCCCTTATCAGAAAAAGACCGTGCCTTTATAAGCAGAAGCAGAGAACAGATAAAAGAGATTATTCAGCGCAGGGACAAGCGGCTGATGGTGGTAGTCGGTCCCTGCTCGATTCACGATACGGAAGCTGCCGTCGAATATGCCGAAAGATTGGCAGAACTTTCACGTAAGGTTAGTGATCAGCTCCTGCTGATTATGAGGGTCTACTTTGAAAAGCCACGCACCACTGTCGGCTGGAAGGGGTTGATCAACGATCCGGATATGAATGGCACCCACCTCATTTCCAAGGGTCTCGGTATCGCCCGCGGACTCCTCAGCCGCATGACGACGCTGGAAGTTCCGGTTGCCAACGAAATGCTTGATCCGATCACCCCGGAATATGTAGCTGATCTTATCAGCTGGGGTGCCATTGGCGCCCGTACGACCGAATCCCAGACCCATCGCGAAATGTCCAGCGGTCTTTCTTTTCCGGTCGGCTTTAAAAACGGTACTGACGGCAACCTGCAGATTGCCATTGATGCAATAAAGGCTGCACAGCACCAGCACAGCTTCCTTGGTATCAACCGTGAGGGGAGGACTTCCATTGTTCATACCAGCGGCAATCCGGATGTGCATATCGTCCTGCGGGGCGGATCTAAAAAAATCAACTACCATCCGGAGGACATAGCCTATACTGAGGAGCAACTCAACAAAAACGGTCTGCTGCCGACCATAATGGTTGACTGCAGTCATGGAAACTCAAACAAGGATTATAAGAAACAGCCCGAAGTCCTGGAATGTGTTGTCGATCAGGTGCTGGCTGGCAACAGCTCCATCTCCGGTGTCATGATTGAAAGCAATCTTGAAGCTGGTAGTCAGAAAATCCCGTTTGATATCAGTCAGTTGAAATACGGTGTTTCAATAACCGATGCCTGTATTGACTGGCATATGACGGAAAAAATTCTGATCAGTGCCCACAACAGGTTGAAAAGCAGGAAATAATATCCGGCTGGGCGGACGCCGTCCGCCCCTACTCGGCGCCGTACATCATCTTCATTCCGCCTGCCGCCCGCCCCAGCGGCCCGTTGAACGTCCCCTCGGCCCCTTCAACAAGCAGATCCATATAATGCATCTTCTTTTTCGGTGGTAAGAGCAACTCCGGTTCACCAGAAATGCCGGCCAGCCTCCCAGCCTCTTCGACTGCATCCTGCAGGGTCCCCAGGCGGTCAACCAGCTTGTACCCCATTGCCTGCTCTCCTGACAGTATCCGTCCGTCCGCTATTTTACGCACATCTTCAAGCGGCAGCTTACGCCCTTCAGCAACAGCTTTGATAAATTGCTGGTGGGTGTTGTCGATCACAGATTGCAGCATGGCTCGATCTTCGGCAGAAAAGTTCCGAAACGGCGATCCGGAGTCCTTGTATTTACCGGTTTTCAGTGTATGGGATTTAATCCCGATCTTATCCATCAACGATTCGATGTTGGAAAGCTTGAGGATGACACCGATGCTGGCGGTGATGGTGCCGGGGTTCGCATAAATCATGGTTGCCGGTGCGGAGATATAATAGCCGCCGGAAGCGGCGAGGCTCCCCATTGAAACTATAATTTTCTTCCTGGCGGCGAACTTTTTAACTTCAGCGTAAATTTCCTGCGACGGAGCGACTATGCCGCCGGGAGAGTCGACACGCAGCACGACGGCCTTGACTGAATCCTGTTTCAGGAAATATCTCAACTGCCTGATCGTTTCTTTGGAGTCAAGAATCATCCCTTTTACCTCAATCAGGCCGACCCCCTCCTTACTCGTTAAGGCGGTATCCTCGCTGCCGAAAATTGTCGCAGCAATTTTTACGGAAATTGTAAACAGCACCGCAAGGGAAATCATTACGGCAGCGGCGATTATGGCAATTTTTTTTGACATTTACAGACACCTCAAAACTTTGTCTTTAGAGAAAGGGTCACATCTGCTACATTCTGACTATGAAAGCTCTTGTCATATCAGATACCCACGGTAACGTTAACCGCGCCTTTGCTGCTTATACCCTTGCCGAACCGGTTGATTTAATCATACATCTGGGAGATGGGTGCGCCGATGCGGATTTACTGCGAGAGGCACTCGAGGTCCCGGTTATTAACGTCGCCGGCAACTGTGACCCAGGATCAAATGCTCCGCGTGAACGTCTGTGGGAGTGTGAGGGTAAACGGATTCTGTTGACCCATGGCGATGCGTATCAGGTCAAGTCCGGTCTGGCAAGGTTACGGCAAAGAGCTGAAGAAATCGGGGCTGATGCTGTTCTATTCGGCCACACTCACCACGTTGTGCTTGAAAGGCTTTCAGGGCTGCTGCTTATAAATCCCGGCTCACTCACAAACAGCTCCAATCGCCGCAGTTATGCTGTGCTGGACATTACGCCGGAGAGCATAACCTCGCGGCATTACGACATAGGTTAGTTAAATAATTTAGTGTCTACGATCATCGGGGCTGAGAATCACCTTCCCTGTTTAACGCCTCCCACCCCTTGTGTACCGCCTTCTCCAGTCTGCGCCGCCTCGGCCAGGTAACAACATAATCAATCGGGCCTGAAAGTACATACAGGAGAATTACCGCAAATATCATGATAACCGGTTCGGCGGCGATCACTATTAACAGCACCACAGCAAGCAGTAAAAAGCCGAATGGTTGCCGTTTTATAAAGGCGGGATCTTTAAATGAATGGTATCTGAAGTTGGAAACCATCAGGAATGCCAGCAGATAGAGCAGTCCCAGTATGGCGAGTTTTTTAAAGGAACTTGGCCAGCCGAAATGATAAAAAAGGAGCACCGTTGAGGCGACCATGCTTGCCGCCGCCGGAATGGGGAGGCCGACAAAACGTTTACTTTCGACGGTTTCAACCTGTACGTTGAAACGGGCAAGCCGCAGTGCGCCGCAAACAAGAAACAGGAATGCCGCCACCCAGCCCAGCCTGCCGAACGGTTTCAGTGCCCAGGCATACATTAACAGCGCCGGAGTAACGCCAAAGGCAACCAGATCGGCCAGGGAATCAAACTCGACACCAAACTTGCTGCAGGTGCCGGTCAAGCGGGCAACCTTGCCATCAAGACCATCACATATCGCAGAGATAAAAATCCATATTGCCGCCGTACTGTAGTTGCCGTCCAAGGACGACACAATGCTGTAAAAACCGGCAAACAGACTTGCAGCCGTTACCAGATTGGGGAGTATGTAGATACCCCGTTTCATGCTTTCTTTTTTCACGCCTGTTATTATAACTTCATCACTCATGTATGTTTCCTTATTCAGGTGATTCTGGCCAGCACGGTTTCGCCCGCCACCGTTTTATCACCCAACTTCACCATAGGCTCAACTTCAGGCGGCAGATAAACGTCAAGCCTTGAGCCGAAGCGGATCATACCATATCGTTCACCACGCACCAACAGATCTCCGATCCGGGGATAACTGATGATACGACGTGCTATCAGGCCGGCGATCTGAATAACTGCGATCCGGACTCCTCCTGCAATTTCAAGTATGATGCCGTTCCGCTCGTTCTCGCAGGAAGCACGCCCATCGCGGGCGTCAAAGAATTTCCCCTGATGATGAAACGTGTCAATAACCTTTCCGTTAAAAGGGACACGATTGACATGAACATTAAAGACGGACATGAAAATACTGATTTTCAGGGCCGGAACGCCAAGAGGCGTTTCAGGTACCCGCTCGACGACAACGATGGTTCCGTCAGCAGGAGAGACCACGGTGCTGCTGTCGGCTGGAGCGGTCCTTTCCGGATCGCGAAAGAAATAGAGTACGAACAGCATCAACAGCAGGGAAAGTCCGGCGGGGACAAACAGGACCGCTGAACTGAGTCTCCAGGCTGCAACAGAGAGCAGAACGGTTAAGCCTACGGAATAAGCGATGAACGGATACCCTTCTCGGGCAAATGGGGATGAATTATTCATAAACCTGCCTGGCCCTGTTAAACAGGATAATTTCTAACTTACTAAAATGCGAAGACACCCCTCTCCTGACGGAAGAGGGGTGTCTGAGTTCATAATGTAGAATTAATTTTTTGTCTTGTCGACTATTTTTTTGATCCAGGGCATCATGCCCCGTAGTTGTTCACCGACCACCTCGATAGGGTGGGCCGCATTGAGGCGGCGACGTGCAGTCATTTCGGGGTAGTTCGATGCCCCCTCGAGAATGAACTGCTTGGCATAATTGCCATTCTGGATATTGTCCAGACACTCTTTCATTGCCGCACGACTCTGGTCGTTAATCACCTTTGGTCCGGTGACATATTCGCCATATTCAGCATTATTGGAGATAGAGTAGTTCATGTTGGCGATGCCGCCCTCATGCATCAAGTCAACAATAAGCTTAAGCTCATGCAGGCATTCGAAATAGGCCATTTCAGGAGCGTAGCCGCCTGCAACCAATGTCTCAAAGCCTGCTTTCACCAACTCCACCGCCCCGCCACAGAGCACTGCCTGTTCGCCGAACAGATCGGTCTCGGTCTCATCCTTGAAGGTAGTCTCAATGATACCGGTACGGCCGCCACCGATAGCACTCGCATAGGAAAGCGCCACTTCGCGGGCTTTGCCCGATGCATTCTGGTAGACAGCAATCAGGTCAGGAATTCCGCCACCTCTCACAAACTCGGAGCGAACCGTGTGACCGGGGGCCTTGGGGGCAATCATGATGACGTCGATGTCGGCACGCGGCACGATCTGCTTATAGTGGATGGCGAAGCCGTGGGCAAAGGCAAGAGCGGCCCCTTTTTTGAGCTTAGGTTCGATCTCGTCGCGGTAGAGGGCCGACTGGAACTCATCAGGCGTCAGGATCATCACTAGATCAGCGGAGGCAACGGCTTTGGCAACAGTTGCCACTTTGAGACCGGCATTTTTAGCCTTGGCTGCGGAAGTTGACCCTTCTCGCAGTGCCACCGTTACATCAACCCCGCAATCCTTCAGGTTGCAGGCATGGGCATGGCCTTGGGAACCATAGCCGACAATGGTAACCTTTCTTTTCTTAATCAATTTAAGATCACAATCACGATCGTAATAAACGTTCATGCTGGTAAATCCTCCATACTAAAATATCCGGCAAACCGGTCAATCTTAAACGTAAAATGGCTAGGATAATTACTACATTCACCCGCACCTGTCAACGTAATCTGTTTTTTTACCCGTTCCATCCCTTGGCGCCGCGACCAATGGCAACCGAACCTGTGCGTACAACCTCCTTCAGTCCCAAAGGCCTCAGCAACTCTAGAATTGCATCGATTTTTAGCGGATTACCGGTCGCTTCAATCGTATAGGATTTCGGTGTGACATCGATGATTTTAGCACGGAAGATATCTACAATTCTCAATACCTCGGCTCGGGCAGTATCCTCAGCCGAGACTTTTATCAGAGCCAGTTCACGCTCTACGGCGCTGCCGTCACTGAAATCAAGTACCTTCAGTACATCGATGAGTTTGTTAAGTTGTTTGTTGATCTGTTCAAGTATCTGTTCGTCGCCGCGTGTCACAATCGTCATGCGCGAGAGTCCGTCTTCGTTGGTAGGTGCAACCGACAGGGACTCGATATTGAAGCCGCGTCCTGAGAAAAGTGTAGCGACACGGGATAGAACTCCGAAATCGTTTTCAACTATAACCGATATTGTATGTTGCATAGCTATTCACTCTCCTTTAAGCGTTCAATACCATTTCATTAAGTGACGCTCCGGCAGGAACCATCGGCAGCACTTTTTCCTCACGGGCAATCTTGAACTCCATGATTACCGGGCCATTCTCCTTGAAACCCTGCTTGATAACCGACTCTACTTCACCCGGTTTTGACGCCAGAAATCCTTTGGCACCATAGGCATCCGCCAGCTTTATATAGTCGATCGGCAGTTCGTTGCAGGTTGAGGAATAACGCTTGTCAAAAAACAGTTCCTGCCACTGCCGCACCATCCCGAGAAAATTATTGTTGAGAATGACAATTTTAACCGGCAAACGGTTCTGTACCAGTGTCGCCATCTCCTGGATATTCATCTGGATACCACCGTCACCGCAGATCGTAATGACCTGACGATTCGGAAAAGCGGCCTGAGCACCCATAGCCGCCGGCAGGCCGTAGCCCATTGTGCCGAGACCGCCAGAGGTAAGAAGCGTCCGGGGTTTATTGAATTTAAAAAACTGGGCCGTCCACATCTGGTGCTGGCCTACATCTGTTGAGATAATGGCGTCTTCATTGGACAATTCGCGCAGTTTCTGGATGACAAACTGCGGCTTGATTACCGTGCTGCTCTGTTTGTAGTCAAGGGGATGCTTTTCCTTCCAGGCGGTAATGTCCGCATGCCATGGAGACAGAGCTGCTGTAAACCCGGCCAGCTTGTCATTGCTGTTGTCGGCCTGGTTGATCATCTTGACCAAAACATCCTTGACGTCACCCACGATGGGGAGGTCGACGCGCACGTTTTTCTTGATCGATGTCGGGTCAACATCGATATGAATGATTTTTGCGTGCGGGGCAAATGTCGAAAGTTTACCGGTGACACGATCGTCAAAACGGGCGCCGATGGCAATAATCAGGTCACTGTTGCTCATCGCCATGTTGGCACAATAGGCGCCGTGCATGCCGAGCATGCCGAGTGACAACTCGTCGCTCTCCGGAAACGATCCGAGACCCATCAGGGTGGTCGTCACCGGCAGTGACAATTTGCGGGCCAGAAGGGTCAATGGTTCGGCCGCATCACCCAGCACCGCACCGCCGCCGACATACATGACCGGGCGGCGCGAGTCGAGAATCATCGCGACCGCTTTGTCCACCTGGCGCGGGTGTCCGGAGAGATTTGGTTTGTAACCACGGATATCGACTGTCTCAGGGTAGTGGAATTCACCGTGGGCCATCTGGATGTCTTTGGGAAAATCAACCAGAACCGGCCCTGGCCGCCCGCTGCGGGCGATGTAAAAAGCCTTTTTCATGGTCAGAGCGATATCCTTGACATTACGAATCAGAAAGCTATGCTTCGTGCAGGGGCGGGTGATGCCGATAATATCGACCTCCTGAAAGGCATCGTTGCCGATAAGTGCCGTCGGCACCTGACCGGTGATGATGACCATCGGGATCGAATCCATATACGCCGTTGCGATGCCGGTGATTGTATTGGTCGCACCGGGACCTGATGTGGCGATTGCAACTCCCACTTTGCCGGTGGCACGTGCATAGCCGTCGGCCGCATGGGTACCGGCCTGTTCATGCCGCGGCATGATATGGTGTATTTCTTTAAAATTAAAGAGTTCGTCATACAGGTTGATAACGGTGCCGCCGGGATAGCCGAAAACGGTATCAACCCCCTCTTTTTTCAAACACTCAAGCATTATTCGTGCGCCGTTCATTTTCATACATAACCTCTGTGCACAGAAATCTGCACCTCATTCAAGTTGAGGTGGAAAGGTAAATTTAATTGGCTGTCAACACCGCTCCGGTATGGGCCGAAGTAACAAGTTTGGCATAGCGTGCCAGCCAGCCTCTTTTAATCTTCGGTTCCGGCGCCGTCCATCCTGCCCGGCGGGTCGCCAGAGTCGCTTCGTCTACAAGCAGTTCCAGTCGCCGGTTCGGAATATCGAGCAGGATTCTGTCACCATCTTCAACAAGGGCGATAGGCCCTCCCTCGGCAGCTTCTGGCGAGATATGGCCGATACAGGGGCCACGGGTGCCGCCCGAAAAACGGCCGTCGGTGATCAGCGCCACGCTGTCGCCCAGACCCATTCCCATAATGGCAGCCGTTGGAGCCAGCATCTCGCGCATGCCGGGGCCCCCCTTGGGCCCTTCATAGCGGATGACGACGACGTCTCCGGACTTGATCTTTCCTTCCATGATGGCAGCCATTGCCTGTTCTTCGGCATCGAAGCAACGGGCGATACCTTCAAAGTTCATCATGGCGGCGGAAACGCCACTCTGCTTGACGACGGCCCCTTTGGGAGCGATATTTCCGGAAAGTATGGCTATGCCACCTTCCTTCTTTATCGGATTCCCAAGCGGGCGGATTACCTCCTCGTCCACATTCTGTATGCTCTCGGCCAGTTGGTGCGTGGTCAGGCCGAACAGTGTGGGCGTATCGTGAATTTTATTTCCAAGTTGTTTGAGAACACCACTGACGCCGCCGGCGATGTCTAAATCTTCCATGAAATGCTCACCGGCCGGATTCATTGAGGCCAGTTGCGGTGTGTCTTTACCTAGTTCATCAAACAGCTCAAGCGGCAGTTCAACACCGGCTTCGTTGGCAATTGCCAGCAGGTGCAGCACCGTATTAGAGGAACCACCGAGGGCGAGATCGACGCGGATCGCATTCTCAAAGGCCTCTCTGGTAAGGATGTCGCGGGGTTTGACGTCATTTTGTACCAGTTCAACTATTTTTTCGCCGGAGGCAAAGGCGATGCGGCGTTTGAGCGCCGAAACGGCCAGCGCGGTGCCGCAGCGCGGCAGACTCATTCCCATAGTCTCGGTCAGGATGGCCATGGTATTGGCGGTGAAGAGCCCCTGGCACGACCCCATGCCGGGGCAGGCGTTGTCTTCACAAACCTGCAGCTCTTTATCGTTGATGACCCCGGCCTTGTAGCGGGCCATCGCCTCAAAGGTGTCGGAGACAAAGGAATATTTGCGTCCTGACTGGCCGCGGCCGCTCATCATTGGCCCGGCGGTGACGACGATGCAGGGGATATTCAGCCGGGCAGCTGCCATCAGCATGCCGGGGGTGATCTTGTCGCAATTGGTCAGCAGCACCAGACCGTCCAGGCGATGTGCTTCCGCCACCGACTCGACCATATCGGCAATCAGTTCGCGGGTAGAGAGGGAGTAATGCATCCCTTTGTGTCCCATCGCTATGCCGTCGCATACACCGGGAATACCGAAGAAAAAGGAATAGCCGCCGCCGGAGTGAACTCCCTTTTCAATAAAGCGCTCCAGGTCACGCATGCCGACATGCCCCGGGATCAGGTCGGTAAAGCTGGTTGCCACACCGATGAACGGCTTATTCATCTGATTCTGCGGGACACCGGTTCCTTTCAGCAGGGCGCGGTGCGGTGTCCGCTCAAGTCCTTCTGTTATCATATCACTACGCATGGCATTGTCCTCGCTGCAGGCTTGTTTGATGCCGCTAAACCCTTTATTGATAAGGATTTACGGGTTGTGAAGAATAATATAGATAAGGGGATGTGTCAATCGGAATGGCCATGTCGGCCATTATTCTTCGGCATTTTGCTTCAAGACAATACCTCTGTTCCTGATAGTCAGTCCCTGCAGAAAGTTCCTTAGGAACTGATCGCCGCACTCTTTGTAATGCTTATGTCCTTTATTTCTGAACAGGGCGCTCAGCTCTGCCTTTGAAATTTTAACACCCGCCAGTCCCATCACCTCAAGCATATCGTCCTCTTTTAAATCAAGGGCAATCCGCAGCTTTTTCAGGATTGAATTGTTGCCCAGTTCTGTATCCGGTTTAGGTGGTTGCCCGTCAGCCGAATCCCGCCTCCCTCTTTTGTGAACGATCAAGCCATCCAGAAAAAACGACAGCAGTGGATTACTACAGGCGATAAAGTCGTCTTCCTCTTCCTTTTTAAGAAGCTTGATCAGAGTCGGCTGTTCAATGCTGCAGCCGGACAACTGAAAAATTTCGATCATGGTCGGATTGCTGATATCCAGTGCGTAGCGAAGTCGGCGTAATACGTCGTTGTTGTTCATCTGTTTCGCCCCCCAGTAATATGTGTTGCTATGAATTATTTGAATGCCGCTATCTGTGCCTGATACAGTGTGACCGGCACAAAGCGTACGGCGAACTCTGAACTGCATCTGGAGCACGTCACAAAAAACGGCTTACCGTTTTTCCCCTTTTCAAATGGCAGATCCTGTTTGTGATGGCAGTAGGGACACGTGGCTTCAACAACGGCCTGAATAATTCTGATCGGCTTTGTTTCAGCTGAAGATTTTGCTGCGGCAGACCTTTTCGGCGCAGCCAGCGCCGGCTTTGGCGCATACGGCTGATCTTCGGACATCTCTGCTGCTGAAATGGTGTTTTTTTGCATGGCAGTTCGCTCCCTTTTAGTCGAAGTAGTCACCGGAAGAAATTCGTCTTCAGCATATTCAACTGCGGCCACCGGCGGCGGCAGTATCCCTTTCATCGCCTTTTTCCAGAGCAGCGGCATTGATGTCTTTGAGTAGCGCAGCGGTCTGACCCCTTTCATCACCGCCGCCCCGCCAACAACCAGATAATATTTGTCGCGATACAGCACCAGGGTCTGCTTGTCGATCTCGGCTACCTTGAACCCCGAACATATTTTGTTGTCGAGCCAGAATGTTAGTGTCTCTTCCATCAACTATTCTCCTTTAATCTTTGCAACTTGACGGTTACAGTTACCAGATACAACCGGCCAATTCAATATATTAGAAGCTATCCGATAATATACCGACTGATCATACTCAAAATTATCGGTATCGTAACAATCCCCCCCAGCGTTCCAACGGCCACCATGGCGGCGGCTTTCTCGGGACAGTTGTCGAACTTTACATTCAGCAGATAGGCCATGATCGGTCCAGGCATGGCGGCATTCAGGATGATGACAGCTTCGGTTGTCCGGTATCCGAGTGCAACGAGAGGATCCATACCGGCGGTTGCCGGTGACCAGCCGATTACCCGATACCCGTAGATCAGCAAGAAGGCCATGAGTGGTCCTCCGAACAAGCGTAATGTTGCTCCGGTCATACCCTCCTTCAACGTAGACAGTTTTGTGTCGCTCATTGAATACCCGAGGTTGATTATCAGCAACGGAATTGCACCGAATGCCAGCACATCGATGCCCTTGTTGATGATGTTATAGCCGTCGCTGAAAAATCCCGGGGGAGCCGGATTGCCTGTTGCCGCAACGACGCCAAGAATGGCTGCCCAGAGCGCAGGGATCTTGGAAAACTGCATCAGATCGGTCTTGCCGCTCACGAGATAGACGCCGTAGGAGTAAAGAACCATTATGTTCATCAGGTGAAACAGGATGGCTTTGGCCAATCCTTCATTGCCGAACATCAGGAGTGCTATAGGAAGGGAAATATTGCCGGTATTCATAAATATAACCGGCAGCACATAGCCGTTTTCCACAGTGCCGGACCGCTTTTTAAAGAAGAAGGCTACTGGCGTCATTATGGCAATCAGCATAAAAGCTGCGCCGCCGATGAGGGCGAATTCCTGAAAATCGAAACTTCTTTTGTGGAGAGATGAAAAGACCAGGCACGGGGTGAAGAAATAATACACCATGTTGGAGATCGTTTTCTGGTTCATCTCCCGGTTACTGTCGATTTTGCCGAGCATGAAACCAAGAAGTGCGATCGTAAAGGAAGGAAGTGTGGCCCGTATGATAACAAGCGCTTCGTCTGACATGATGTTCATTCTGTACCAGCCTTCAATTTGTAAAAATAAACATCAGTATCAGCAACAGAATCACCGGAATCGAGATGATTCCGGCGGCGGCGCTGACCAGAAGTGTTCCCGTCTCTGCTTTGTTACCCTTTACCTCATCCCCCACCAGGCGCATGGCAAGATTTGAGGTCGGCATGGCAGCCCCCAGAACCAGTACCGCTTCGGTAGTCCGCTGATCCAGATACCCCAGTATGTCATAGCCCCGTTCCATACTTGTCAGGCCGGTTTTCCGGTAGAGGAACACCACCAGAAGCGCCACCAGTGGCCCGGCGACTATCCGTAACAGGCCACCTGCTAAACCGTTCTTTGCGTCAGACAGTTTGAGCCGCCCGAGAGGGTAGCCGAAGCTGATAAGCAGGAGTGGAAGCGCCCCCATAGCGGTAAGATCGATCCCCTTTTCTCCGAGCCACGCAAACTCCTCGGCCATTTCAGATAGGGAAAAGGGAAAAAGCTGCGCCGCTACTCCGAGAACGACAAGATAGATAAAGGGGGTCTTGAAAAAACCTTTCAGCTCGGTCTTGCCGTTCACCATCCAGACCCCGACGGTGTGATAGGCAAAAATGATAAAAAGATGAAAATAAACCGCTTTGGCGAGTCCCTCGTTGCCAAAGAGTAAAAAAGCGAGCGGTGGCAGCAGTGTGCCGCTGCTCATGTAAACCGTCGCCAGAATGTTTCTCGAAGCTCCCTTGATGTTTTCACGTAAAAGTGCAGCAGCACAGAGAGTCATGACAGTGATGATGATGAACACGGCAAGGGCGATACGGATGATTTCCGCAGGATCAAAGGTATGTTTGTGAAGCGCCGAAAAGGCCAGGCAGGGTAAGAAGATGTAATGGATCAGCTTCTTTAGCGTTTGGTGGTGCCGGGAAGAATCCCAGCGTCCAATGAAGATTCCGATGACGACAATCATGACGGCGGGAATAAAGCTCCGCAGCATCATGAATATTTCAAGCGGGGTAACCAGCGATATAACGTTTTCCGGCATCAGGCAACATCCTTCAATATATGACGGTGGAGAGAGAAAGTAGCTGAATAGGCAAATTTATGCCAAGTTTGTCGGCAGTTTTAAGGTTTACGCTGATGTTCAGGCTCTGCACCCGCTTGATCGGAATGTCTGTCGGCCGCTTTCCCAGCAAAACTTCAAGCGCGCTCGTACCTGCCAGTTCTCCGAGTTTGTGGTAATCAGGGCCGAGCGATATCAATGCGCCATTCTCTTTGACCATTTCAGGAATGATGACCACGGAAGGTATCCGGTGCTGGTTGAGAACCGTCATGATCCGGTTTGCGTTGGCTTTTATGAAAGAGTCGGAGGGGAACATGACGGCATCGACCCGTGCGCTGACGATCTGTTTTAGCGCCGCCGGTATCGCTTCCATGTCACGTACCGGAACGTCGATCATCTTGAATCCGAATTTTTTACGTACGCTTTCAACTTCAGCCTTTTGAAACTTCGGTGCGGGGTCTTTTTCGTAATAAATGAAAGCAAGCTTGCGGATGTTCATAACCAGAGAGAGAGTCCTGAAAGCACTTTCCATCGCAACGATGTTCGATGCCCCCGTTGCATTGTTACCTGAACTTTCCCAGCTTTTAACGAGGTTTGCCTCAATGGGGCGCTGCACAACATTGAATATTACCGGCTTGTTTTTGATCTTTTCCACCGCCATCTGGGCCGCCATCGTCCCGAACACATAGAAAAGATCGAATTGAGAGTGGTCAAGGCCGGCAATGATCTTTTTCAGCCCGTCCTTACTTTGATTGGCGTCAAAGACCGTTATTTTTACATCGAAATCTTTTGAAGCGGCAAGGGTGTCGCGGAAACCTTTTTCAGCAGGAGTTTCCCCCCGGAAAAGAATCATGGCAACGCGCTTGACCTGACGTTCGGCACCACATACAGGTGAGGATGAGAATGGAAACGCCAGCAGCAGAATCAGCAGTAGCAATGGCATAACCATGCCTGTTTTAATCATGTGTCACCGCTCCCCGATACTTCAGCGCAACCATGGTGACGTCGTCCGATTGCGGAGCCCCATCGGCATGCCGACTGACCTCAATACGGATCCCGTGAATCATGTCAGTAAGCTCTTCTTTCGGTCCGCGCTGCAGGGCGTCCAGGAGTTGCGGTTCTCCATACAGCTCATCGGCCAGATTGGTTGCCTCGGTCACGCCATCGGTATAAAGGAACAGCGTGTCGCCAGGGCTCATGGTGATCCGCTCGGTTTCATAAACCACATCCTCCATCGGCCCGAGTACAAAGCCCGGTTTCAGGGTAAGGTAGCGTACCCCTGCTGAGTCGATTACCAGTGGCGGGTTATGTCCGGCATTGGCAAAACGCACCTCTCCGCTTTTGATATCGAGAATGGCACAGAAAACTGTGGCAAACATGCAGCTGTCATTGTCTGCGGCAAGAATATTGTTTACATATCCAAGTATCTGGTCGGGTTCGCCAAGCCGTTGTCCCTCTGACTTCAACAAGGTTTTTGCCACCATCATATAGAGGGCGGCAGGCACACCCTTGCCGGCGACATCGGCAATCAGAAAACAGAGATTGTTGGTGTCGATAAAAAAGAAATCATAAAAGTCACCGCCGACCTCTTTCGCCGGGTCCATCGAGGCAAAGATATCGAACTCGGGGCGATCCGGGAACGCGGGAAACAGGCGGGGAAGGAGGCTCGCCTGGATATCGCTGGCAACATTGAGCTCGCTCTGGATCCGCTCCTTGGCTGCCGTGGTCTCGGTCAGGTTGCTGATATAATCCTTCAAGTCGGCAGTCATCTTGTTGAACGTATGTGCCAACTCTTCAATCTCGTCTCCCGAATGGATCTCTATCCGGTGATCAAGGTTGCCGTTGCCGATGCAGCGCGCTCCTTCATCCAGCACCATGATCGGGTCCGTGACCAGTTTTGCCGTGCGTCTGGCCACCATGTAGACGAGGGCAATGATGATGAAGAACACAGCCGTGAGAATAAAGAGTGAAAAACGGATCTTGCGTATGACCTGGGATTTGACCGTGTCCGCCTGTTTCAAAATGGCATTCTCGGTCGGTATGATGGGCGCAAAGACCGCCTCGACCGGCATGATGAACAGCACCGACCAGCCGGTACTCTCCACCGGCGCATGGGCGATGAAGCAATCCTTCCCCTTGTAGGCGGCCTTGTGGATCCCAGATTTGCCGATTTTCAGCTCTTCCTCAAACTTTTTCTGACTGCCGGAGGCCGCATCAAGGTTGAAACGCTCGACCTTCTGGGGGTCGGCCCAGTTCTCGGCGTTGGTTGACATCCCTTCGCGTGCGATAATATTGAGGCTGTGATCAACCAGAACGGCGCTGCCCAGGTTGTTGAGCCTGGTGCTGATGATGCGTTCGTTGATCGTCTGGAGCGGTACATTGACCGCCACCACCGCTACCAGCTTCTTCTGGCGGTAAATCGGACGGGAGTAATTGATGCGCAGATTTTTGGCGATAACTCCGATATATGGTGCGCTCCAGCCCGGCACTCCTGAGTCTGTCGCCCGTTTGAACCAGTCCCGTTTGCGTACATCATAATCAGGTGCTACCGTTCCCCACGGAAAGCGCCGGAACAGGCCGTCCGGCGTGGCGAGGTTAAAGTCGTTGATGTTTGAGTTGTTGGCGATAAACGGTTTGAAAAAGGAATCCATGGCTGACGACAGCTCCAGATCATTTTTGATCCGTTTGAAATCAACCACGGCGGGATACTGGTATACCGAGCTGAGTGAAGGATCGCGCGGTTTTTCAGCAGGCGCATAGGAACGGTTCTTCGGATAGGATGACGGGTTCTGCCATAGTTTCTCGGCAATGTCGGCCAGGACATTGACCGTCCCTTCAACCTCCTTGAATTCGGCATTGCAAAGATTGGCGCGGTCAGTCGTGATGCGCAGCAGGCCGTCCTGAGTCAGGGTTTCCAGAGCCGACTTGCTGATCTTCAGCGCATCCTGTCCAAGCCCAGTACTGGATTTGACGGAATAATCCCCCAGTCGCCTCATGCCATCCAGAGAAATAATCGCAAAAAGTATCAGCGACAGCGATGCCACGCCGAGCAGCGCCTTGAGAATGCGCGCCCGGATGCTTCCCCGGGTGAAGATGTTTTTCAGCATAGGCTTTGTTTCCTTAGATAGTCATAATACGGCTGGGTTGATATGAATAAACAGACGTAATGCCTGTTTATTCTCTCCCTTCTATTAACGCACCCTTCCAGATAAGGGTTCCCTTATCGTTATAGACTTCGCATGAATAAATTTCACCAGGCAACCCTTTTTGTCCATATATATTAACCCAACCGTGTGCGGTAACCTTTTTCCCACAATGTCCGTAATGCATTTTCGGTGTAAATTCAATTTTTGGACCGGGAACCGACACCGTTATCAATGTATCACCACGACAGCCTTTTTTATCGCCGGGACAGCACGTTTTACCGCCGGGTGAAAGCGCGCCGGAAGACAGGCAGCTGCCGCAATACTCACCGTGGACTTCACTGATGTATCCCTGGGTCCTATTATAGACACAATAGGCATGGGCCTGCGTGGCTCCAAATGTGAGGGTTGCCAATAAAACTACCATGGCGATGCGCATGGCTTTAACCCGATTTTTTCCGTTCATGTCCTGCCTCCTTATTTGGTTGAGGTTACGGTGACACCGCCCCGGTTGTCCACGGTAACGATATAGTCTTCCAGCAGGGTGGTGAGTGCTGCGAGGACGGTTTGCTTGTGCATGGTATGCTCCTTTTGTTGCTAGATAACTGCCTGCTGTCAGCTGTGGCAACGTACTGGTATTTCAATATTTGATCTCCACTTGCACGGCGTCGCTGATAGGAGTGGGTTGGCTCAATATTTTTTCCCATCCTTTAACTGATCATTCCAAATAAGCCGTCCGTTGTCGTCATAGACCTCGCATCGAAAAAACTGACCTGTTCCATATATCTTTACCCAACCGTGTGCGGTAACCCGTTCTCCACAATGGCCATAGTGCATCCCCGTTTGCCATGGTGTATTGGGAACCGATACGGTTATCCATGTTTTGCCTCGGCACCCTTCCTTATCGCCTGGACAACACGCTTTGCCGTTTTTAGCAATATTGCTACTCAAACAGCGGTTGCAATATTCTCCATGCACCTCGCTTATGGGTAATGACGTGTAATTGTACACACAATATGCGTGAGCCTGTGTGGCTCCTATGGCAACAATTGACAAAACAACTGAAATAATGATGGATTGTTTAACTGCTGCGGCAATACTGTGTGTATTGATTGATGCTGTCGGTTTATTGCTGGAAACTGGATTCTTTTTCATGGGTACTCTCCTTTGCCGTTGTGATGTGTATGCCGTACATATAGCACGGGCTGTGCCAAAAATAATAGTATGTGATATCAATGTCTTGCGTTAAGTATTCTGCCAACATTCAACCATCGTCGCCAACTTTGGAGGCGGTTACTCCATCCCCAACCGCTTAAGTTTCTTGCGCGGCCCTTCGCGGCTTATCCCCCAACTGTTCCGCTGCCTGGGTCTTGTTGCCTTCGGCTTTTTTCAGCGTCTGTTCAATCAACTGTTTTTCACGGCGCGCTGTGCCGTATGACCGCAACGCAGCACGTTGCAACGAGAAATTTTTTTTGCAGGAGTCTTAAGTAGTCAGTATGTTGGGATTCACGATACTCTTCCTAACCTACTGACTGACTATTTACTATTTCTGGTGCAATTTTTCGAATGCATAATCGCATGTGGTCCAATTGCTGATGTTTGGACGTATGTAAATATATCCGTCTCTCTTGAAGAGTCTCCAGTAGTCTGGGTCGGAATTGCTTTGATGTTTACACAATAAGGAGTAAAGAGAACCATTTTCTGAACATTCGTAGACAATATATGGCTTTCCATTTTGGGAAAAGCTCATCGTAATCTTTTTCCAGGTTCCCCAAGTGAAAGGCCAGTGAGACGTCTCAACAACATTTATATCGCAGCTAAACTTGCCATTTGTCCAGTCGGCAGCGCGTGCTGTTGACGCCGAAAGAGAGATGAGTACAGTCAACCATGCAGCGATAATCAGATTTTTCATGACAGTCTCCTTAATTCCTCTAAAGGGTACTAGAGGGACATTGCTTGTTATTTTGCTATTGCAGCAATTAACCACATAGCGACAGCCTCCCTTCAACCCCTATTCCTCATTGGCCAGTTATCTGAACCTTATTATGCTTGCCGAGAGCTTTTTGCTTCCTTCATACCATCTCCTTTTTGTTGCACGCGTTTTGCGTGTCCGCTTAAGCTATATATCAACAAACGTGCCATTTTTAAACATGCTGTTTTTGTTTAAATTGATCGGTTTGGCTGCTGCCAACTGCTGGCTGCAACCGCAAATATAGTTGGCACTAATCCATCCCAAATCTTTTCAGCTTCTTACGCAACCCTTCGCGGCTCATCCCCAGCCGCTCTGCTGTCTGGGTCTTGTTGCCTTTGGCCTCCCGCAGTGCCTGTTCAATCAACTGTTTTTCTGAATCCTTCAGTAGTGACTGAGGAGTAGTGGTGGTCAGTTTTAGAGGTTGTTGCAGTGTTTCAGAGAGGTCGGTGACGTTTATGCTATCACCATAAGCCAGGGCAACGGCCCGCTCAATCTCGTTTTCCAGTTCCCGTACATTGCCGGGCCAGGGGTGGCGACGCAACTGTTCCACAACCTCCTTGCCAAAACGCATTGGCGGCCTGCCGCAATTGCGCCGCCATTTATCCAGAAAGTGACGGGCGATCAGGTCGATGTCATCGCGGCGCTCCCGTAGGGGTGGAATGCGTAACTCAACGCCGTTTAAGCGGTAAAACAGGTCTTCGCGGAAAGTTCCCGCGGCGATCTCTTTTTTCAGATCACGGTTGGTGGCGGTAATAATGCGCAGATCAACAGGAATGGTGGTGCGGCTCCCGACACGTTCAAGGGAACGCTCTTCCAGCACCCGCAGCAGCTTGGCCTGGAACTGAAGAGGTATCTCGCCAATCTCGTCAAGAAAAAGGGTTCCTCCCTGAGCATGCTCAATCTTGCCGACACGGGCATCGACACCGGTGGCCACCCCTTTTTCGATGCCGAACATCTCGCTTTCGAAGAGGCTGTCAGGAATGGCTGAGCAGTTGACCGCAACGAAAGGCATGGCGCTGCGCGGGCTGTTGTAGTGGATCGCCTTGGCAAACAGCTCCTTGCCGGTGCCGGTTTCACCGCTGATAATAACCGAAAGACGGGAGTCGGCAATCCGCTCCGCCTTGGCGATTAGTTCCCTGATCGGAGTAGTTGTGCCGAGAATAGAGGAAAAAGGAAACGAGCGTCGCAGGTTTTTTTTCAGGGTGATATTCTCACGGGCAAGCTGCTCTCGTGCCGTCCGCAACTCGGCCTCTGTCCGTTTCAGATCCTCGATGATCTGTTCCAGATGGAACTCACGGGCTTCTATCTTGACCGCCATCATGCCGAACGCCTCGGCAAAGCGGGCAATAAGCGGAGGGTAGGTGCCGCTTTTGGTCAGCTCGAAGATATCATTGTGCTGGCCGTAGCATCCCTTGGAAAGATCTTCGGCAACCGTGATCAAACGGTTGAATAGTTGATTGAGCTGAATGTCTTTCATGAGAATGATCTCCGGCAGCACTTGAATGGTGTTTATTTCCCGAGAACCCAGTAGTTCGCATCAGGATAAACTTTCCTGGCAATCCGCCCTGTTTACTTGCACATTCCTATACTGCCAGATTTACATAATCTGCCATCTGTCCACATCGTCTCGCTCAGGTACGCCCCGTTCAGGTACGCCCCGTTCAGGTTCGCCCCGCTTAGGTTTGCCCAGTTCAGGTTCGCCCCCCTCAGGTCCGCCCAGCTCAGGTCCGCCTCCCTTAGGTTCGCCCCGCTCAGTTTTGCCTCGCTCAGGTACGCCCAGCTCAGGTCCGCCCCCCTCAGGTTCGCCCCCCTTAGGTCTGCCCCCCTTAGGTCTGCCGCCCTCAGGTTCGCCCCGTGCAGGTTCGCGCCTAGAAGGTCACAGTTTACACACGCATTTTTTTTTAACAATCGCTCGACATGTTCCTGATTAGCCGCCGCTGCCCTTCCGGGCAGCAGGGTTGTTCCGGTAATGGTGATCAGTGCTGCTGCAATTAGTAGTTGTTTCATGGCAAACTCCTTTTTCAGGTGGTTGATTATGGTGATGTTCAAGAGCAATAAATGTGTCCGGCTGTACACTGCTGTACTTTTGAGAAAATTGCGGAGACGGTTTATGCCCATTAGCAGGCCTCTATAAAAAAGCGTCAGCCGCAATCTGACTGAGTGCTGCTGACATCATCAAACGACCAAGCATCATCCCGGTTACCACAATACTTTTTTGTTTTATTTTCTTTCCCCGTCAATTCTTTCTGTATTTATTTACTGTAAAGCACCATGCGTGCCAACAGTAACTATCTTAAATATCAGCATATTAGATGTTTTGATGCTAATAACTTTTGACCGATGGCGCCAATAATGTTGGCGGCTAAGATAAGCAGATCAATCCGATTTCAGTGCCACAATCGGATCCAGGAGCGAGGCTTGCCGGGCGGGGTAATAGCCGAAGAAGATACCGACGGCGTTGGAAACCCCGACCCCCAGGAGGATGGCGCCTGATGACAGAGCAAACTGCCATTTGGCAAAATGGGAGATGATCACGGACGCGCCGACGCCAAAGAGGATGCCCAAAACCCCGCCGATGAGCGATAAAATGATGGATTCAATCAGGAACTGCCCCCTGATGTCACCCCGCTTTGCGCCGAGAGCACGGCGGATGCCGATTTCGCGGCGACGCTCCGAGACTGACACCAGCATGACATTCATCACTCCAACACCGTGCCGAACGCCTCGGCAAAGCGGGCGATCAGGGGAGGGTAGGTGCCGCTTTTGGTCAGTTCAAAGATATCATTGTGCTGGCCGTAGCATCCCTTGGAAAGATCCTCGGCGACCGTGATCAAACGGTCGAATAGTTGATTGAGCTGAATGTCTTGCATGAGAATGATCTCCGGGTTGCGTTCCCACTCCGATGCGTGGGAACGTAGACGAGGGAAGCGATAAAAAGAATCAAAGAACCTACTATCTGCCGCGCACGGGCCACACATAGTAGTTGAACGTCTTATAGTTGATGCTCACGCCGTCACCGCCCATGAGCCCGTACCAGGCGCTGTCTGTGCCGTTGGCGTAGGTAGTAGAGGACCAATAGTAAGCCTGGACGTTGGTGAATCCTTGCTGATTCCTCTGCCGGGCTATCAGTTCATATCTGGTGGGAAGACGCCATTGACCGGCAGTGGAACCATCCGACAGTCCGCAGGAGCCGGATTTCAGGCTTGCTGCGGCGCTCAAGGCCTCATTCCATTTTTTTTTGCCAAAACAGTTGGCGTTTTGCAGCCAGACCAGACCGGTGCTGGTGTCGGTGAGTGTACCGTTAGGTGGTATGTTAGCTTTATTTTCACACCACGCTGCACCAGCTATCATCATAAAACAAACCACCACCATTCCGATTACCATTGTACTTTTCTTCATTTCATTTTTCTCCTTGGCTCTTCTAACCGAAACTTTTGGAATTCCGGGAAATACGGTGAAACATTTTACTGCTTCGATGTTTTTAGAAGCAAATCAATCCGACTTCAACGCAACAATCGGATCCAGCAGTGAGGCTTGACGGGCGGGATAATAACCGAAGAAGATACCTACGGCATTTGAAACACCGACACCCAGGAGGATAGCGCCCGATGACAGGACAAAGTGCCATTTGGCAAAATGGGAGATGATCACGGACGCGCCGACGCCAAAGAGGATGCCCAAAACTCCGCCGATGAGCGATAAAATGATGGATTCAATCAGAAATTGTCCCCTGATGTCACCCCGTTTGGCACCCAAGGCGCGTCGAATGCCGATTTCGCGGCGACGCTCAGAGACTGACACCAGCATGACATTCATAACGCCAACACCGCCGACGATGAGGGAAATGCTGCCGATGGCCCCCAGCAGCAGCGTGAACATCTGCATCTGTTTTTCCATCTGGGCGATGATCTCTTCCGGACTGGTCACCCTGACTGACGATTTTTTTGTTTTTGACTTGAAATAGGCAAGCACCTGATCACGGGCGACCGTGTTGGTTACTCCGGTGCTGACGCGGGCGATGATTTCGGAGATTTCGGCTTCACGGGAGCTGCGTAGTGCGGAGGTAATGTGGACATAAATCGTTTCGTTGGGCTGAAAGCGGCGCATCCCTCCTTCGAGAACTTCTGCTGTTACCCCCACAACCGTGTAGAGGCTCTGCCCGACACGGAGCTTTTTGCCGATGACGTCACCGCTCCCCAACGTGCGCATCTCGGTAGCTACCATGCTGCCGATGGTACAGAATTGGTTATGGGCATCAAGGTCGGAGATGAAACGCCCTTGACTGATCTTCAGTTTATTGATCCCCAGAAATGATTCTGTAACCCCGATCATGCCGGCATTCTGCAGCTTTTTGCCGCCATAGCTCGCCTCGCCGTTACCGCGTACCGATGGTGCCACTGCGCTGATGCCGGGACATTCGGTCGGAATGGCGAGAACGTCAGCCAGCTTGATCTTGCTTTTAGGCGCAGATCTTGTGATGCGTCCCCCTGTGGATGGCTCACCGCCGCCAAATTGGCTTTCAATCGTAAGTACGTCCGTTCCCATCTCTTTAAACTGGCGCAAAGATTCTTCCTGGACGATCTTGCCGATCGAGACCATGGCGATAACCGAGCCGATGCCGATGACGATACCGATCAACGCCAGGACGGTACGCTGCTTGGATGACAAGAGGCTGCGCACCGCTTCTTTTATGTTAGCTCCGATGATCATGGCACGATCACTCCGTTGCGCATGACCGCCACCCGCTGGCATTGGCGGGCGATTCCCGGATCATGGGTAATAATGACCACGGTTATCCCTTCTTCGGCGTTGAGTTCCTTGAACAGCTCCATGATCTCTCCACCGACGTTGGTATCCAGGGCGCCGGTCGGTTCATCCGCCAGAATGAGGGCGGGGTTGCAGACCAGCGCACGGGCGATCGCTACCCGCTGCTGCTGTCCTCCGGAAAGCTCCGATGGCCGGTGGCCGGCGCGATCTGCCATGCCGACCCGCCGTAACAGCTCCATGCTGTGCTCGCGGGTGAATTTAGCGGCATCATCCCGGTACATGAGCGGCAGTTCGACGTTTTCAAGAGCGGAAAGTTTGGAGAGGAGAAAATATTGCTGAAAGACGAAGCCAATGTTACGGTTTCTGATGTCGGACAGGGCATCGTCATTGGTGTAAAGCACCTCCGCGTCGTTAAGCTCGAAACTTCCGGAAGTCGGTCTGTCCAGCAGGCCGATGATGTTCATGAGGGTTGATTTGCCGCAGCCGGACGGCCCCATGATGGAGATCAGTTCGCCCTTGTCCACATTGAGTGACACCCCTTTCAGTACGTCCACTTCGGTGGGGCCGATATGATAGGATTTCTTTATTTCGCTGAGTCTGAGCATGTTATTGCTTCCCGTCCCTGCTCATATCGCCGCTGCCGGAGAGGCCGACAACTTCGATGACATCGCCCTCTTTAAGCCCTTTAAGGATCTCCACCGCATCCTGTGTCGTGTAGCCGGTCGTTACCTCAACCTTTTGGGCGGCGCTACCGGCTTTCTTTCTGCTCACAAAGCGCTTTCCCTGCTCTTCTGTGACGGAGGACAGCGGCACCATCAGCGCATTCGGATTTTCGTAGATCATGATTTCAAGCTTTGCGGTCATGCCGGCCATAATCCGTTTTTTCAGCTCCGGCGGTACTGTTT
>JAQUIG010000060.1 GCA_028683435.1 Desulfuromonadaceae bacterium
ATTATACAAAGGGCAGGTGACTGAATTCAAAGTGCTGCGCGAGGGGGGGGCGATCAAGGCTATCCAGGTGATTGATCGAGGCGGGCAGGGTGTGCCGGAATCATTTCTGAAGGGAGTATTGAGCCAGGTTGCGCAGAACCCGGTTCGCAGCAGCGAATCATCCGAAAAGAAGGAGGGGTACGAAATACAGCGCGGCCGTGTTGCAAGCAACATCAAGGTCGTGTATTACCGTGATGAGCATGGCGGCAAACTCCGGGCCTTCGTGCTGACGTGGCAGTGAATGTAAGATTGGCAATTATTTCATCAGGCACAGATAGAGTGGCGCGAACAAACAGTGAAGATGTCTGGCATATTCACGCCAGCAGAAACTCCATGTCTTCCCGCGTCAGCCCCGCTCCCCCGCCACTCTCTCCGTCTTCCAGAATTGCCCTGTAGAGCCTGGTTTTCTGCTCCTTTAACGCCATCATCTTCTCCTCAATGGTATGGCGCATGATCAGGCGGGTGATCGTGACCTGTTCGGTCTGGCCGATGCGGTGGGCACGGTCTGAGGCCTGGTTCTCAACCGCCGGGTTCCACCAGGGATCCATATGGTACACATAGGTGGCGCGAGTCAGATTGAGTCCCTTGCCGCCTGCTTTAAGGCTGATCAGGAAGATCGACGGTTCAGCCGAATTCTGAAAGCTTTGAACAAGTTTCTTGCGTTGCGGCACCGGCGTCGAGCCGTCCAGGCGGAGGCAGGCGAACCCCTGCTCCTGCAGCCCCTTCTCGATGATGTCGAGGTAGCCGGTAAACTGGGAGAACACCAGGACGCTGTGCCCTTCGTCACGCAGTTCGGCCAGCTGTTCCGCCAGAAAATCCAGTTTCGGCGAGGCGTCGCTCGCACCTGGTGAGGCGAGGGCGGGGGCGAGGCAGATCTGGCGCAGGCGGAGGATGGCGGTGAGGGCGATGATGCGGGCCTGTCCCGGGGCATGGCTTTCATACGCTTCCTTGACCTGTCCGCGCACCTCCTCCACGGTGCGCTGGTAAAAGACCCGTTGTTTTGTCGTCAGCTCCAAAGGGATGTCCATCTCGATCTTTGGCGGCAGCTCACTGGCAATCAGCTGTTTTGTCCGCCGCAGCACAAAGGGGCGGGTGCGCCCGATCAACCGTGCCGTACCGGCCGGGCCATCCTTGCTGATTTTACGGCTGAACTCCTCGCGCGTCCCCAATAATCCCGGCAGGCAGAGATCCATGATGGCGAAGTATTCCCCCAGATGGTTTTCCACCGGCGTGCCGGTCAGCGCCAGGGTGAAAGCGCCCCTCAGCTTGCGGACGGCGTTTGTTGTGGCTGCTTGCAGATTTTTGACCATCTGGGTCTCGTCGAAAATAATGACATTGAAGCGGTGGTCGGCCAGCAGGTCGCAATCACGTTGGACAACCCCGTAGCTGGTGATGATGACATCGTGATCGGTAAATCCGGCACTGCTGCGCCCGGCACCGCTGTAGAGCATGACCCGGGCGCCCGGAAGAAAACGGGCCAGTTCCGCCTCCCAGTTGAACAGCAAGGAGGGCGGCGCAACTACCAGGTGCGGGGCTCCCGGTGGGGCGGCAGATGCAAGCTCACCGGACATGACCCCGGCGAGCAGCGTAATCCCCTGCACGGTCTTCCCCAAACCCATATCGTCGGCCAGGCAGGCGCCGAACCGGTGCTCGTACAGAAAGGCCAACCAGTGCCAGGCATCGATCTGGTAATGGCGCAGGGTGGCGTTAAGCCCCTGCGGAAGGGGGCGCTCCGGTATTGATGAAAAATTCAGCAGGCTCTCCAGAATCCGCCCATCGTCCGGCGCCAGCCTGACCTGTACTCCGTGATTGCGCAGTTGCAGCCAATCGAGGATCTGCAGGCGCGGCACGCGCACCAGATCCTGCTCCCCCTTTTTCTTTTTCTTGCCTGACGGCATGGCCCCGGCAAACATCGCCAGCACCTGTGCGCTGATGTCATCCAGCAGCATCAGTTTGCCGTCCCGGCGGAGCAGGCCGCTGCCGTTCATCAGGCCGCGCAGCTCCTCCTCCGTCAGCATCTCGCCGTTACAACGGATCTCCGGCTTCAGCTCGAACCAGTCCTGACTGCTGCTGGTGGCATCGAGTGAAAACTCCCACGACGCCTCTGTCAAAGGTTCGCTGCCAATGCGCAGCACAAAACCCTCTTCCTGCAGGCGAGCCGTCAGCTGCGGCAGCACCTTCAACAGCTTGCCCGTGTCAACTTCCACCTTTACCGAGACGACGTTGTCGATAAACGATTCCAGCCCGAAGGTTTCGTACAGAATCCGCATTAGCCTTGCCTGGCTGCGCTGGTCATCCTTTAGAAAACGCCAGCCGGCCGGGGTAGCAATGGCGATAATCATCGCTTTTTCCCATGAAGCGGCCAGAAGGGTGATGAGTTGTTTGGCCTCACGCCTCACGTCCCTTTTTAAAAAATCGGAGGAGCCGGTCACAGAGCGGATAATGGCATTTCGTGCAGTGGTTTTGGTCTCGTCCAGCAGCGCAAAGGCCGCCTCAACGACAGCCCGCACTCTTTTCTTCGTCTTCATCGGATTAGAGAGCTTTTGGCGGTGATGCGGGTTGAACAGCCAGAATGATGAATGAGAAAAGGGAAAGGTCTCCTTTTCGTATTGGCTGACCGGCTTCAGATATGCCGTTGTATCCGTCAGGCCGAGAGGAATATCCAGCATATAGGTCTGTTCGCTGACCGGATATTCGTGACAGGAAACGCCATTCAGCAGGAAGTAGCGATGCCTGCCGGGATCATTAAGCGTATCCGCTGAAGCCCGGATGGCCGCGCGGTTAAAGAGCTCCAGCGGCACGATGACGCTGTGGCGGAGCCTGTGGAGCCCAGGAGTGGCGGGTGACGAATCATCAAATTCTTCGTCCCACTCCTCTTCATCATCCCATTCTTCATCATCGTCAAAATTATCCTGCGCTCCGTCCAGTTCCTCGAAAACAGCTTCCCAGCTTTGCCAGGCGTCATTGTCCGACACCGGCCGGACAACAGCGGCAGCAACATCGAACAGCATCTCCCCATGCACAAAAGCGCTGTCCGAAAGCGGGACGCCATCCGCATAGGAGCGGGAGATGTGGACTTCATCGCCGCGAATGTCAAAAGTAATCCCGGCGATGCAGGGCTGATTCCCCTTGTAGACAAGGACTGTTTCAAGGCCATTCCCATCACGAAAAACAATCGGATACGCTCCGCCGGTTATCTGCTGGAACTTTTCGAAATAACGCCGTGAAGAATCGTAGAAATAGTGTGACGCCAGAAAACGGGCCAGATCGGTCGGCAGGCCGTTCGATGTCCAGCCGTACACCGCTTCATCTCCTCGCTTGATGGTGCCGCGGATGCTGCTGCCATGTCCGCTCTGTTCCAGCAGTAGCCGGTATTTCGGGGTGCCTGCCTTAGGCGCTTTACCGTGAATGTCACCGGGGTTGTCCCCCTTGTTTTTTTGCAGGAGCGGTGAGGGTGGGGATGATGGTTGAGTCATTGCCTGTCCTTGCTGTTTTGTAAATCATGTTTACATAATAATATTGCAGCTCTTGCTTTACAACCGGCGGCTTCATCGAAGAACAGATGGTCCCCTGCACCGCCAGAAGCGTGATCTGGCTGATCCGCTACAGGAGTGGGAGTCGATACAGTACATTAAAACGTGAAACCGTGCCATAGCCGTTGATAATAAAACAGCATAATCTGCTCTGCAGCAAAAAAATGGTGGGCGGTAAAACCGTGCTGACAGCTTTGTCGGGCAATCGTCGCTTCCATCTTGAGATCGCCCCCGCTTACTGCTAGAATAACGCCTCGATTTCCCACACGACCACCCTCTCAAAGGCATCCCATGTCAACCTTCCAATCAGAGAATCTGCTATCGCTCCTTGATACGATCACCGCTCTTCACCCGGCAGAGCGTGCCGCGCTGACCCTGCTGGCGGTCATGTACGCCCCGGTTGCCCGCAGCCCATTTGCCCAGTGCCTGCAGAACGCTGACATAAAGAGTACGCAGGGCAAGACCATGAAGCCAGCCCTTGTCATTCCGCTCATCGAAAAACTTGTCGGCAGCAATCTTGCCTTTGAAGTCAGTGGTACCTATCGCTGCAATCCGCTGTTGTCACATGCTCTTACTCGTCAGGCTCAAAAGGCCGGGCTTTTTGAACGCTTTGCCCGGACGGTGCAGGAACATATTAAAGCCACCATATCGTACGGTTCAACTCCCTACCGCTTTTTCGAGCACGCTGTCCAGGATCTTCGCATCGCCCTGTATCGCGGCAATCATGCCGACGTCACCAGACTGCTTTCCCTCTCTCATAGTAACTATTCGTGGGAAGTCAGTCATAATCATCCTTTTTCGCTGGTATGCCCTGAACCGCTCGATGTCGAATGGCTCAAGGAGATGCCGGAACCGCTCCAGAGCGATATTCTCATCTTTCACCTCGAACAATCATTGCTGAAGCTCCATCCGTCCGACACCGCTTTCGGATTGCTCGAAGAGCTCATAAACTCACGTAAGGAGTTCTCTGTCGATACCTTGAAATTCTACCTGACACAGCTGCTGCTGCGCGGGGAGATCAACAAGGCAACGCTGATCCTGAGTAGCAGTGAAACGCTGCCGCTCCATGAGCTGCGCGGTTGGCTGGCGGTGCTGCAGGGGGATGATGATCTCGCTGTCGCCCATTTTGAGAGTGGCATGGCGGCGCTGAAAAAAGAGAGCGGCAAGCGCAAGGTGTTTTTCCGCGACCTTTCCGGCCTGTTCTACCTGCTGGCGTTGATTCGGAGGGGGCTGCCGCAGCAGCTGCAGAGTGTTGTCGAGCTGGCTGAATGGGTGGTCAAACAGCGGAACCACCCGCAGCAGTTCGTGATCTGGATGCTGTCCCAATACGCCGAGGTAAAGCTGGGTAAAAACCGCGCGAAACAGGACCTTATCCAGCTCTGCAACCGCGAACAGAGCCTGGGGCCGATGTCGCAGCTGTTTCATTCGCTGATCGGTCACTGGCTGCCGGAAACGGTTGTGCCGCCTCATCTGAAGGCGCTGGAGCGTATCCGCGCCGGGGCGACAAAAAGCGGCTATCTCTGGATTGCGGCAGAAGCGGCTTTCCTCTGCAAAAGGATCAACCCGGACGGCAGGGACATGACCGCCGGGGGTGTGCAGCTGTTTCAAGATGAAGGACTCGTCAGTATCAGCGAAAAGGCTGATAGCGCCGACAACTGGGAACGCTCGCTCAAGGCGCTCATGTCAGTGGGGGGCGCCGCTCCGATGGTGGCAAAAGAGGGTACGGCAAAGGCGACCCGCATCATCTGGATGCTCTCCGGTAATGAGACGTACGTCGATATCCAGCCGATCGAACAGAAACAGAGCGGCAAGGGGTGGAGCACCGGACGCAATGCGGCGCTGAAGCGTTTGAAAGAGGATGGCGTCAAGCTCGATTTCCTTTCCCCCCAGGATCGGGAGATCGTGGCGTGCATAAAAAAGAACCGGAGCGGCTATGGCTATTACGGCAAGGAGGTCTACGAATTCGACACGGTGCGCGCGATCAGGGCCATGGCCGGGCATCCGCTCGTGTTTAACGCCCTGCATCATGATGGGCAGATCAGCGTGGCGAAGGGTGAGTTTGCCCTAGAGGTCAAGCGGCTCAAGGGTAATCTCTGCATCACGCTGAAGCCGACGATCAACGTCGAGAAGAGCGCATTTTTCCGCTGGGAAGGGAACAGCCGTCTGCTGCTGTTCGAGCCGACAACGGACCAGCGGCGCATCGCCGGAATCATTGGCACAAAACTGACCGTGCCGCAGACTGGCGAAGCACAGGTGATGGCGGCAATCACGGCGATCTCGCCGCACGTTACCATTCATTCCGATGTGGCTGGTGAGAACGCGGCGGCCGATGTCGTCGAGCCGGACAGCCGCCTGCAGATCCTGCTCCGCCCCAACAGCGGCGGGCTGGTGATGGAGATCGTCCTGCTGCCGCTCGGCGAGGGGGGACCCCGTTTCATCCCCGGCCGCGGCGGCGCAATCGTCATCGCCGATGTGAAAGGGAGGAAGCTGCAGGCGAGCAGAGGTCTGGCGAGTGAAAAAGAGTCCTTCGCCAAGCTTGTGGACGCCTGCCCGGCGCTGGAAACATCTGAAATACGGGACGGGATCTGGCGCTTTGAAGATCCGGAATCATCCCTTGAGCTGCTTGAAGAGCTGAAAGCAGTTGTCGCCGGACAGACAGAGCGCTACTGCATCAACTGGCCGGAAGGGGAGAGCTTCAAACTGCGGGGACGGGCCGAGTGGCCGAAGATGAAGCTGTCGGTGGGCTCCGGCAAGGAGTGGTTTACCCTGAGCGGTGAAGTCGCCGTTTCCGATGACGAGGTCATGTCGCTGCAGCGGCTGATGGAGCTGGTGGATGGTGAAACGGGGCGCTTCATCCGGCTGGCGGATGGTGACTTTCTCGCGCTGACGGAAGAGTTCCGCCGCAAGCTCCAGGATCTGCGGCGCCTCGTGGAGAAGAACGGCCGCTTCACCCCTTTGATCGCGCCGCTGGTGGAAGAGACCCTGCACGGCGCCGCCTTCGTTAAGGGTGATAAACAGTGGAAGGCCGATATGGCCCGCTTCAAGACGTCTCAGGAGCTTGTCCCGGTCCTCCCGCCGACGCTGCAGGCCGAACTGCGCGACTATCAGCGGGAAGGTTTCGATTGGCTCTGCCGCCTCGCACAGTGGGGAGTCGGCGCATGCCTCGCTGACGACATGGGACTGGGGAAAACGCTGCAGGCGCTGGCGCTGCTGCTGACGCGGGCGAGCGCCGGCCCGGCGCTCGTGCTCGCCCCCACTTCGGTCTGCTTCAACTGGGAGAGCGAGGCGCGCCGTTTTGCGCCGACCCTCAACCCGCGCATTTTCGGGGGAGGTAATCGCGCCGAATTCATCGACTCGCTGGCCCCGTTTGACCTGGTGATCTGCAGCTACACACTCTTTCAGCAGGAAGCGGATCTGCTTACCGGGGTACAGTGGGAAACCGCCGTGCTCGACGAGGCGCAGGCGATCAAGAACATGAGCACCAAGCGCTCCCAGGCCGCCATGCAGATCAAAGCCGGGTTCCGTCTCGCCACGAGCGGCACCCCGGTGGAAAACCGCCTCGATGAGCTCTGGAACCTGTTCCGCTTCCTCAACCCCGGCCTGCTCGGCTCTCATACCAGCTTCAGCACCCGCTTCGCCATCCAGATCGAAAAGCATGGCAGCAAAGCCGCCCGCACCCTGCTTAAACGGCTGATCCGCCCCTTCATCCTCCGTCGCCTTAAAAGCCAGGTGCTGGATGAGCTGCCACCCCGCACCGACATCCTCCACCGGATCGAGCTCTCCCGCGAGGAGAACGCCTTCTACGAAGCACTCCGGCGCACGGCGGTGGAGAAGCTTGCCGGTACGGAGAACTCGCCTCCCGGAGAAAAACAGATCCGTATCCTCGCCGAAATCATGCGTCTGCGTCGCGCCTGCTGCCATCCGCAGTTGGTGATGCCGGGGAGCGACATCCCGAGCGCCAAGCTGGCGGCATTCCATGAGATTGTCGCCGAGCTGCGCGAAGGTGGCCACCGGGCGCTGGTCTTCAGCCAGTTCGTCGATCACCTCTCGATCCTGCGGCGTGATCTGGATAACGAAGGGATCAGCTATCAGTACCTCGACGGTTCAACGCCGCAGAAAGAGCGGCAGGGGCGGGTCGCCGCCTTCCAGTCCGGCGAGGGGGAGCTGTTCCTGATCAGTCTCAAGGCGGGGGGCGTCGGCCTCAACCTGACCGGCGCCGATTACGTCATCCACATGGACCCCTGGTGGAATCCCGCGGTGGAGGATCAAGCCTCGGACCGCGCCCATCGCATCGGCCAGAATCGTCCGGTCACGGTCTATCGCCTCGTGGCGGCCAACACCATTGAAGAGAAGATCGTCGCCCTGCACCACCAGAAGCGCGATCTGGCCGATTCACTGCTGGAGGGGGCCGAAACATCGGCGCGGGTCTCGGCGGATGATCTGATGGCGCTGCTGCGGGATGCTGGGGAGTAGCGGCCCCAAGACTCTATATCACTGCTTATTTTGTCTGACTAAAATGTCCTCCTGCTGTGATCAAAAGAAGCGGGGCACTCTGACAAAGGGTGCCCCGCTTCTTTTGTGTTTGTGTAAATCGCAGTAACGCAATTATTTCACAATAACATGCTTGACAAATGCTGATAGCGCACATATGTTACAGTTACTCTGTTATTGCAAATATGGGGATTTATGAAGGTCACACTAGAAAACATTGCAACGGTGCAGGCCGGTTACTCGTTCCGTTCGCGGCTTGAATCAGTGGGCACCGGTGCGGTCGCGGTCATCCAGATGAAAGATCTGACAAACGCCAATCTTGTCTGCTGTGATGATCTGGCGCGTGTAGATATGGAAATGCCGAAAGCGCACCATTTGGTAAGGCCGGGCGACCTGATATTCCGTTCGCGCGGGCTGACCAGCAACTCGGCGCTGCTTGTGGATGATCCGGGCGTAGCTGTGCTTGCCGCTCCCCTGCTGCGCATCAGGATAACCAACAATTCAATTTTGCCGGAATACCTGAACTGGTACATCAGCCAACTGCCCGCCCGGTCATATCTGGCGAGTTGTGCTGAGGGGACGGCGCTCAAGATGATCAGCAAGCAGTCGCTGGAAAACCTTGAGGTATTTGTGCCATCAATGGCCCGGCAACGGCTGGTTGTCGAGATGGCATCACTGGCAGCAGAAGAACAGCGTATTCTGAAAACGCTGGCGGAAAAACGTAACAACTATATTTCATCAACCTTACTTCGTTTGGCTCAAGGAGAATAACTGTTATGGCTGTGCAGATAGATCAGAAAGACATTAATAATGCAGCCTGGGCGGCGTGCGATACCTTCCGGGGCGTTGTTGATCCGG
This sequence comes from Desulfuromonadaceae bacterium, assembly GCA_028683435.1. Classification (GTDB taxonomy): domain Bacteria; phylum Desulfobacterota; class Desulfuromonadia; order Geobacterales; family Pseudopelobacteraceae; genus JACRCG01. Next base: position 8,922 of record JAQUIG010000060.1, read on the forward strand.
CACAATACAAGGATTACATCCTGACCATGCTGTTCGTGAAATACATCTCAGATACCTGGAGTAGTCACTACGAAGAATTCCGTCAGCAATACGGCGATGACGATGCCCGTATCAGGCGCAAACTGGAGCGTGAGCGCTTTGTGCTCCCTTTTGCCGAGCTGAAAAACCATGATACCGGTGAGGTGGAAGACCGTTTTCTTGCCGACTATTACAGTCTGTATGAACGCCGCAACGCGGCCAATATCGGCGAGCTGATCAACATTGTTTTGGATGCCATTGAAGAAGCCAATAAAGCGAAGCTGGAAAGCGTGTTCAGAAATATCGACTTCAACAGCGAGGGCAATCTTGGCAAGACCAAGGACCGCAACCGTCGCCTGAAGACACTGCTGGAAGATTTCAACAAGCCGCTGCTGGACATGAGTCCCGGCAAGGTTTCCGAGGATGTCATTGGCAATACCTACATCTACCTGATTGAGCGCTTCGCCTCTGACTCCGGCAAAAAGGCCGGTGAGTTTTACACTCCGCACAAGATTTCGACGCTGGTGGCCAAGCTGGGGAGACCAAAACAAGGAGACCGCATCTGTGACCCGACGTGCGGATCGGGCGGTTTGTTGATCGAGGCCGCGCGTGAGGTTAATGACCGCAACTTTGCCCTGTTCGGCATGGAATCCAACGGCAGCACCTGGGCGCTGGCCCGGATGAACATGTTCCTGCACGGCGCCGACAGCGCCCGCATCGAATGGTGCGACACCCTCAACAGCCCGGCGCTGGTGGAAAATGATCGCCTGATGAAGTTCAATGTGGTGGTGGCAAATCCGCCCTTTTCCCTCGACAAGTGGGGCGCCGAAAATGCCGAAAGCGACCGCTTTAACCGCTTTTGGCGCGGGGTGCCGCCCAAGTCCAAGGCTGACTGGGCCTTTATCAGCCACATGGTGGAATCGGCTCTGGAAAAAGAAGGGCGAGTATCCGTCGTTGTCCCTCACGGTGTGTTGTTCCGGGGTGCTGCCGAAGGGCGCATCCGCCAGAAGATGATCGAGGAAAACCTGCTTGATGCCGTTATCGGCCTGCCTGGGAATCTCTTCACAACCACTTCTATCCCGGTGGCGATTCTGGTTTTTGACCGGAGCCGTGAAAAGGGAGGAGCCAATCATGAGCGCAAGGACGTGCTTTTTGTCGATGCTAGCCGTGATTATCTGCCGGGCAAAAACCAGAACTCACTTTCCGACGAGCATATCCGCAAGATTGTCGATACCGTCGCTGCCCGACTGGATGTGGATAAATATGCTCACGTCGCCGCCTTTGAGGAGATCAGGGAAAACGACTTTAACCTCAACATTCCGCGTTATGTGGATACTTTTGAGGAAGAGGTTGAGATTGATATCGATGCCGTGCAGGTGGAGATTGAGCAGTTGGAGAGTGAGCTGGTGGCGGTAAGGGCGAGGATGGCGGAGATGATGAAGGGGATTGAGCGGTAGTTACTTTGGGTTGAGGTCAACTGTCAAGTAATCCTTGATAGTTCGATAGACAACCATTTCGTGGATAAGCACGAGATGGTGCCAACCATATTTTCCAGATGGGAAAAATGGTCTGCAATTCAGTTGTAAAGAATTTCTTTACAACTACTCTGGAGGAACAACATGAATAAAGAATTGATGATTCGATTACATGCTCAGTTCGACGGAATTTCAAACACATGGCCGGATTCCGAGGTTGAATTTTGGTATGCCCGTGACTTGCAGGGAGTTCTTGGTTATGACCGTTGGGAGAACTTCAAGAATGCCATAGATAAAGCTATCGTCTCTTGCAAATCGGCAGGCGTCAATGTCTCCGACCATTTTCGTGACGTCACGAAAATGGTCCCCATCGGTTCGGGAGCTGAAAGACCCGTCGAAGATATCATGTTGACCCGCTATGCCTGCTATCTGATTGCCCAGAATGGTGACCCACGCAAAGAGCAAATCGCCTTCGCTCAAAGCTACTTTGCCCTCCAGACTCGCAAGCAAGAGATTATAGAAGAGCGTATTCAACTTCATGAGCGGCTTCAGGCACGGCAGAAGCTGCGTGAATCCGAAACGGAATTGTCCCGGAACATTTATGAGCGAGGTGTTGATGAGCAAGGGTTCGGGCGTATCCGCTCCAAGGGTGACCACGCACTGTTTGGCGGTAATAACACGCAATCGATGAAGGGTCAGCTTGGCATACCTGACAGTCGCCCGTTAGCCGATTTCTTGCCGACCGTAACCATTGCCGCAAAAAACCTTGCTGCGGAAATTACCAACCACAATGTAAATCAGCATGACATGCAGGGTGAAACCTCCATAACCGATGAGCATGTTCAGAATAACCGCAGCGTTCGTACCATGCTGGTAGAGCGTGGTATCAAGCCGGAGGAGTTGCCTGCTGAGGAGGATTTGAAGAAGCTTGAGCGCCGGGTGAAGTCGGATGAAAAGCGGCTTATCAAGGGGACTGAGTTGCCGAAGATGGTGGAGGGCGGGGAATGATACCTAAAGGCTGGAAAAAAGAGGAAATTTCCAATCTCTGTGAATATGCAATTGATTGTGTAAACAAAACAGCACCCACTGTCGAAACTGAAACCCCTTACTTGATGTTAAGAACATCGAATATAAGAGGTGGGCGGATATCTTTGAATGGCACCAAATGCGTAACTGAAGAGGTCTATCTTAATTGGACTAGGCGCCTGGTTCCTCAAAAAGGTGATGTGATTTTAACCCGCGAAGCTCCAGTCGGCGAAGTTGGAATGATTGAAGGAGATGAGAAAATATTTCTTGGCCAGAGACTATTTCACTACAGAGTAAACAAAACAGTTCTGAGTCCAGAGTACCTGTTACACTCATTACTTTCCCCTATAATTCAGCGACATATCAATGAAATGTCGTTCGGCGCTACGGTTGAGCACATGAAAGTTGAAGATGCTCTAAAAATTCCTATAGTTTTACCTTCTCTCCCCGAACAAACAGCCATCGCCTCACTGCTCTCCACCTGGGACCTTTCCATTGAAAAGACTGAGCGGCTGATTGTGGCCAAGGAGAAGCGGTTTACTTCGCTGGTTATGTCAATGATCGCTGAAAAATGTGACCGTTGGGCACATCTTCGCGCAGATAAAATCTTCAAAAATATTTCTGAAAAACAAAATGACCATGAAGAGTTGCTTTCGGTGACACAAGATCGCGGAGTTATCCCCCGCACCATGCTTGAAGGGCGGGTAATGTCACCAGAAAGCGGCACTGATACGTATAAGCTGATCAAGGTGGGCGATTTCGCCATAAGTCTTCGTTCCTTCCAGGGCGGCATTGAATATTCACGGTATCAGGGTCTCATAAGCCCGGCATATACGGTGCTCCGGTCAAAACTGGAAATTGATGTTGATTTTTATCGGCACTTCTTCAAGTCGTATCTTTTCATCGAAAAGTACCTTAGCATCGCCGTAATTGGCATTCGAGATGGCAAGCAAATCAGTATCCCGGATTTCATGTCTGTGAAGATTCCCCTGCCGCCAATCGAAGAACAAAAACAGATCGCCGCAATCCTCACCACCGCCCGGCAGGAAATCGACCTGCTGAAAAAGCAGGCTAACGCCTACCGCAGGCAGAAGCGCGGGCTGATGCAGAGGCTGTTGACCGGGGAGTGGCGGGTGCGGGTGAGGTAGGGTTTGGTTTTGGACTTTATGGACAGTGTGGACTTTGTGGGCGTGATGGACTTCTTTTTGCTTGGGGGTTTTTATGGGTGGTGGTGAGGGGTTGATTCCCAAGCATGGCGGGTATCGCAACCTGAAAAGCTTTCAGATTGCCCAGCTTGTTTTTGATGTCACGGTGCGCTTTTGCGAGCGCTACATCGACCGCTTCAGCCGCACCCGCGACCAGATGGTGCAGGCGGCGCGGAGCGGCGTTCAGAATATTGCCGAAGGAAGCCAGGCTTCCGGCACCTCCAAAAAGACCGAACTGAAGCTGACCAATGTTGCCCGCGCCAGTCTGGAAGAGCTGAAGCTGGATTATGAAGACTTTTTGCGCCAGCACGGGCTGCCGCTCTGGGAGCGGGAAGACCCGCGCCGGAAGGGGTTGGTTGCGCGGCGGTGCGGGAGTGCGGATGAGGTGGCGGCTTGGTGTAAGCAAGTGCACGGGCAAGAGCATGGACTTGGTGGACCAAGTGGACGTAATGGACTTGATGGACTTGATGGACTGTCCACAACGTCCACGTCGTCCATGATGTCCACAGCGTCCATAAAAACGCCTGAGCCCACAAAACCAACCCCACCAACCCCCACCTACCCCGAAATCGTCGCCAACGCGGCCCTCACCCTGCTGGCAGTCGCCTGCTCCCTGCTCGACCGCCAGCTCGCCGCTCAGGCGGCGGCTTTTGAAAAAGAGGGGGGCTTCACCGAACGCCTCTACCGCACCCGCAGCCAGGCCAGGAGAAAACCATGACCACCTTCCACATCAACGAAAAATATCTTTCCCAGATCCCCGCCCTGCAACTCCTCATCAACCTGGGGTACGAATACCTGCCACCCGAACAGGTCATGAAACAGCGCCAGGGCAAAACCGGCAATGTGCTCTTGGAAGCCATCCTGCGCGACCAACTGAAACGCCTCAATCGCATCAACTACAAAAGCCGCGAAT
>JAQUIG010000061.1 GCA_028683435.1 Desulfuromonadaceae bacterium
TCTCTTTCCGTTGGCGTTGCCGCGATGTTTATGCTGTTCTTTTTTAACAGACGGCTGAAAATGATAGTGAATGAAAAGACCGCTAATCTTGAAGCAGAGCTTGTGGAGCGCAAGAAGCGTGAAGATGTCATGGAAAAAGGGAGGATGCACCGCAAGGGCTTCAGGCACTGTATCCGGGACAGGGTGGCTTTAACGAAAAAACCGGTGTATTCAGAGCGATTGAATCGATCAGGGTGCCGATCGGTGATGAGATATTAACTGCAATTGCCTTGGCCTGTTCTCTTTCCGTTGGCGTTGCCGCGATGTTTATGCTGTTCTTTTTTAACAGACGGCTGAAAATGATAGTGAATGAAAAGACCGCTAATCTTGAAGCAGAGCTTGTGGAGCGCAAGAAGCGTGAAGATGATCTGGAGATGAAAAATGCCGAATTGGAACGTTTTGCCTACACCGTTTCACATGATTTAAAAAGTCCTATTATTACTATAAAGGGATTTACCGGTGCTTTGGAAAAGGATCTTTTAAAAGGGAATTATGAGCGGATGACGGGCGATCTGAAGCGGGTCAGCGCCGCTGCCGACAAGATGAGCGATCTGTTGAACGATTTGCTGCAAATCTCTACGGTTGGCCGTGTTGTCAATACATCGGAAGCGGTGGATATGAATCTGCTGGCATCTGATGTGCTGGCACAGCTGGCCGGGCCTTTGAAAAACAGTGCCGTTAAAGTAACCGTTCAACCTGATCTGCCAAAGCTGTTCTGCGACCGGAAGCGGATAGCCGAGGTGCTGCAAAATCTGTTTGAGAATGCCATTAATTATATGGGTGATCAGTCCGACCCTAAAATACTGTTTGGTGTACGGGTGGAATCCGGTGTAAAAGTATTTTTTGTGCAGGATAACGGCATCGGTGTTGACCCGAAATATCAGCAGAATATCTTCGGCCTGTTCAATAAGCTGGATGCCAAAAGCAGCGGTACAGGTATCGGTCTGGCGCTGGTCAAGCGGATAGTCGAAGTGCATGGCGGGCGGGTCTGGGTAGAGTCGGACGGGATAGGTAAGGGGAGCCGTTTTTGTTTTACCGTCGGATAAAAAAGGAGAGACGATAATATGAGCGGTGAACCGTTGACAGTTTTGCTGGTAGAGGACAACCCAGACCACGCTGAACTGGTAATGCGCAATATGGCTGATTTTAATGTGGTCAACACTATCATCCATCTGGAGGATGGCGAAGCAGCGCTGGATTATCTGCATGGGCGAGGCATTTATGCCGACCGGAAACAGTATCCGATGCCGCACCTGATGCTGCTCGACCTGCGCCTCCCCAAGGTGGACGGACTCGATGTGCTCAAGGAAGTCAAGAGCGATGCAGCGTTGCGGCCGCTGCCGGTGGTGATACTTACCACCTCCGCTGCCGAGCGTGACATCGCAATGGCTTACGAATATCATGCCAACAGTTATGTGACCAAACCGGTCACTTTTGATGACTTCAGCAGGTTGCTGAGGGATCTGGGGTTTTACTGGCTGGCCTGGAATAAAAGGCCGTGGTAAGGTTTGATTTAAAAGGATGTTCTCATGTTGACAGATAACCCCACAGCACCGCTGCTGTTGATAGTTGAAGACGACGCCAACCATGCCGAGCTTATACAGCGCTCTTTTGAAGAGGCACCGGAAGAGTACCGCCTGGAAATCCTCGGCACTGTATCTGCTGCCGGGGCGGCTGCACAAAAGCGCTCTCCCGGCCTTGTTCTGACTGACTATCGATTGCCGGATGGTGATGGCAGCGAGTTGGTTCTGGACGCTGCCGGATTGTACCCGGTTATCATAATGACATCGCATGGCAGTCAGCAGGTTGCCGTTGAGGCGATGAAGATCGGCGCTCACGATTATATCGTAAAATCACCGGAAACGTTTGAGAAGCTGGCTGATACTGTCAAACTTGCCTTAATGACGTGGGCAGTGAAAACGGCGCGCAGGGAGATTTCTGCTGCGGTTTTTCAGGCGAAAAAGGATTGGGAGCTGACCTTCGATGCCGTTCCGGACCTGATTTCCATCATCGACCTCAGCCACACCATAACCCGTGTCAATCGAGCCATGGCAGCCCGTTGTGGTTTGCCTCCGCAAGAGCTGATTGGCCGGAAGTGCTACGAAGTGATTGACGGCAAATGCGCTCCTCACGCCAATTGTTCGCACGCAAAAATGATACAAACCGGCAAGGCATATAGTACGAGAATCGAAGATAAGAGGTTTGACGGATATTTTAATGTTACGGCAGCGCCTCTTTTTGATGAAGAGGGAGTGTTGACCGGCTGCGTTCATGTCATGCACGATGTCACCGAGATCAAGCGTGCCGAAGAAGAGCGCCAAAACCTTGAAAAACAGCTCCAGCATGCGCAGAAAATGGAAAGCCTCGGCGTTTTGTCAGGCGGCATCGCCCATGATTTTAACAACATCCTGACAATAATTCTGGGGCACTGCTATATCTTGAAGGATGATATCGATTCGGGCATCGATCCGAAAGTCCACGTTCAGCAGATTGAGGCCGCCGGCAACCGTGCCGCCGATCTCTGCCGGCAGATGCTGACCTATGCCGGGAAAAGTCCGCTGCTTCAGACAGAGTTCAGCTTTTGGCTGCTGGTGGATGAAGTTGTTAAAATGCTTAACTCAGCCATCAAAAAGAATGTAGCGATAACGCTTGATTTGAAGCGCGATATCCCGATGATTGTCGGTGACAGCAGCCAGATCCAGCAGGTTATTATGAACCTGCTCATAAATGCCGGTGAAGCGATTGGCGATAATCAAGGAACTATTGCCGTGAGTCTGAAAAAAACCTTTATCGATGACTCCACCCATCCTGAAACTGATTATTTCGGCAGTAGGATACTTCCCGGCAGTTACGCCTGTCTGGAGGTTTCCGATAGCGGTTGCGGCATGAGTGAAGAGACCAAACAGCGGATATTCGAACCGTTTTACACCACCAAATTCACCGGACGCGGACTCGGTATGTCTGCCATACTCGGGATAGTCAAAGCACATAACGGCGCGCTGCAGCTGGCAAGCACTCCGGATGTAGGCACAACTTTCAAGGTATACATCCCGCTGGCTGCTGTTCAGGAACAGTTCGAAGCCGCAGCGCCAGAAGATGCTGTTAAGTCGGCACTATCTGCAAAAACTACCATTTTATTGGTTGAGGATGAGAATACTCTGCTGAATATGGAAGCCGCCCTGTTGGAGGCGCTTGGTTTTGTTGTTATAACCGCCACCAATGGTCGCGAAGCGCTTGAAACGTACAGGTTACGCGGCTCGGGGATTGATCTGGTCATGCTCGATCTGGTTATGCCGGAGATGGACGGCATTGAGGCGTACCATGAACTGCGCAAGATCGATATGGCGGTGCCGATTATAATCTGCAGCGGGTACGGTGCAGAATCGGTGGAAAATGTTATCGCAAAGGACGAACGCGCCGGTTTTTTGCATAAGCCATACAACATGTGGGAATTGCGCAGGTTGTTGAATGAGAAGACCGGTTGATGAATATGAATATCGATATCTGTGATGGCCGAATAAATCAATTATGGAGGAAAACAATAATGGCAAACGATCGTCAGTATCGGCATCAACCGGTGGTACAGAGCCGGCAACACTCATGAGATTCTCATGCAACGGGCTGATGAAGCGATGTATATGGCAAAGGAAAAAGGAAGGAACATGGTATGCTTGGAACCATGAACAGATATTGGCATCTGCTTGATGCTTCTGTTTTCTTGTTCGCGCCTTGACACCCCTCTGCTTTTGCGGTAACTTGTCGCGTCCTACCACAGGACACCCGACGTTTTCGTCATTATTCCCACCATAAAAGGTTGTTAAAGCATGAAAATTATAGCGGTTATCCCTGCCCGTTATGCATCGACGCGTTTTCCAGGCAAGGCTTTGGCGGAAATTGACGGTCGACCGATGATCCAGCATGTCTATGAACGCACCGCTCAGTCAAAGCTGGCCAGTCGGGTTATTGTTGCTACCGATGACCGCCGTATAGCTGATGCGGTCTGCACCATAGGCGGAGAAGCGATCATGACCTCCACTGATCACGAAACCGGTACCGACCGTTTGGCTGAAGTGGTTGCCGGACTCGACTGTGACATAATAATCAACGTCCAGGGCGATGAACCGCTGATCGATCCGGCCATGATCGACCTTGCTATTCAGCCCTTTCTTGAGGAGCCTGGTCTGCAGATGGGAACCGTCAAAACACGCATCAAATGCCTGCATGACTTTCTTTCTCCCAATGTGGTCAAAGTGGTGACCGACAACCGTGGCGATGCTCTTTATTTTTCCCGCTCGCCGCTGCCGTTTTTTCGCGATAAATGGAAAGATCTGAAGGACGAATCTTTCTGCAGCGGTAAACTGCTCTGCTACAAGCATGTCGGATTGTATGTCTATCGCCGTGATTTCCTGCTGAAATTTGCCGCCATGCCGGCGACGTTTCTGGAAATATCCGAGAAGCTTGAACAGCTGCGTGCAATAGAGAATGGCATTAAAATAAGGGTGGTTGAAACGGAGTTCGAGTCGATCGGTGTCGATACACCCGATGATTTGGCTAAAGCGCAGGAACAGTACCGCAAGCTTAAAGGCTGACTACCCCAGCCCCCTCCCTGCTAAGGAGGGGGTTTTTGATACAATTTAGTAGTGATTGATATAGAGGAGCAGATACCATGAAAACCAAGTTTATTTTTATCACCGGCGGCGTCGTTTCATCGATCGGCAAAGGTCTCGCAGCCGCTTCACTGGGGGCGCTGCTGGAGGCGCGCGGGTTAAGGGTTACGTTGCAGAAGCTTGACCCCTATATCAACGTTGATCCCGGCACGATGTCACCCTTTCAGCATGGCGAAGTATTTGTTACCGATGATGGGGCTGAAACCGATCTTGACCTGGGGCATTACGAACGTTTTACGAGCGCTGTTCTTTCCAGAAAGAGCAATTTTACGACCGGTCAGGTTTATTTCTCCGTTATTACCAAGGAACGGCGTGGTGATTATCTTGGGGGAACGGTTCAGGTTATTCCGCACATCACCGACGAGATCAAGCTCAAGATCATCGAAAATGCCAAGGGTGCCGACGTGGCGATTGTCGAGGTCGGCGGTACGGTTGGCGACATCGAGTCACTGCCGTTTCTGGAAGCCATCCGTCAGTTCCGTTTTGATCGGGGGTTGGGGAACGCACTGTATATCCATGTTACGCTGGTGCCCTATATCCGCACAGCCGGAGAGCTGAAGACCAAGCCTACCCAGCATTCGGTTATGGAACTGCGAAAAATCGGCATCCAGCCGGATATTCTTCTCTGCCGCTGCGAACGCGATCTGCCGGTAGATATGAAGAAGAAGATCGCCCTCTTCTGTAATGTAGGCGAAAAGGATGTTATTCCGGTTGTCGATTCCGAACATATTTATGCCGTACCACAGGCGCTTAACAAGGAGCATCTGGACGATCAGGTCGTCGAAAAGCTGAATATCTGGACCAAGGCGCCTGATCTGACCAAATGGCAAGATGTCGTGGAAAAACTGCGTCACCCCAGCAACGGCGAGGTTCATATCGCGATTGTCGGCAAGTACGTCGATTTGACAGAGTCCTATAAATCACTCGCTGAAGCGCTGACCCATGGCGGTATCGGCAACGATTGCGGGGTTTCGCTGAAATATCTTGATGCGGAAAAAATTGAACAGGACGGTGCCGACGGCCATTTTGACGATGTTGACGGGATACTGGTGCCAGGAGGTTTCGGTGAGCGGGGGACCGAAGGGAAGGTTATGGCAATCGCCTACGCCCGTACACATAAAATCCCTTTTTTCGGGATATGTCTGGGGATGCAGATGGCGGTGATAGAGTATGCGCGCCACATCTGCGGCTTGAAAGACGCCTGCTCCCGTGAGTTCCGGATCGACGGTGGTGAACCGCTCATTCACCTGATGGAGGAACAAAAGACGGTCAGCAAAAAGGGGGGCACCATGCGTCTGGGGGCCTATCCCTGTTCCATCGCCAAGGGAACACTTGCCCATACCGCCTATAACCAGACCGAAATTTCGGAACGTCATCGTCACCGTTACGAGTTCAATAACGCCTACCGTGATCTGCTGACGAAAAAAGGTCTTATCCTGTCGGGTATGTATAAGGATAAAGATCTGGTAGAAGTGGTTGAAATTGCAGACCATCCCTGGTTTCTTGGATGCCAGTTCCATCCGGAATTCAAGTCCAAGCCGCTGGTCCCGCATCCGCTGTTCAAGTCTTTTATTGCTGCCGCACTGGCGCAGAGAAACAAGGAGTAGATCATGACACGCGAAATTATATCCGGAAATGTGATGATTGGGGCCAATCGCCCCCTGGTTCTGATCGCGGGTCCCTGCGTGATCGAGAATGAGACTGCAACCATGCGCCATGCCGAACGGTTGATGACGATCTGCAACGGCCTTTCCATTCCCTTGATTTTCAAGGCTTCCTACGACAAGGCCAACCGTACCTCTATCCATGCGTACCGCGGGCCGGGGATGAAAGAGGGGCTTGCCATTCTGCGCAAGGTCAAGGAAGCGCTGGGTGTACCGGTGATCTCTGATGTGCACTCGATCGAGCAGATTACACCTGCGGCCGAGGTGTTGGACATCCTGCAGATTCCGGCTTTTCTCTGCCGGCAGACCGATCTTCTGGTGGCCGCCGCAAAGAGCGGGCGGATCATCAACGTCAAAAAAGGGCAGTTTCTGGCCCCCTGGGATATGAAGAATGTTGCCGGGAAAATTGCCGCCAGCGGCAATGAAAATATCATTCTGACCGAACGCGGGGCTTCGTTTGGCTATAATAATTTAGTGGTGGACATGCGCAGTTTTCCGGTCATGCGGGCTACCGGCTATCCGGTGGTATTTGACGCGACTCACAGCGTGCAGCTCCCTGGAGGGCAGGGGGACAGTTCAGGCGGCCAGCGTGAGTTTGTAGAATATCTGTCACGGGCGGCGGTAGCTACCGGAATTGACGGTATATTCATGGAGGTGCATGAAGATCCCGACAAGGCGCTCTGTGACGGTCCCAATTCAATTCCCCTGAGCGAGCTCCCGGCTTTGCTGAAGACTCTGAAAGCGCTCGACGCTGTTATTAAGCAGAGGTCGGCGGCATGAACATTATTGATGAGGCACGCCGGGTAATCCGGGTTGAAGCGGAGGCTCTGTCTGCCATGGCTGAACGCATTGACGTTTCGTTCGAGCGTGCAGTTGATCTGATCTTAAGAAGCCCGGGACGGGTGATTGTAAGCGGAATGGGCAAGTCCGGTCTGGTTGGGCAGAAGATCGCTTCCACAATGGCTTCCACCGGCACCCCGGCTTTTTTCCTGCATCCGGCAGAAGGTATCCACGGTGATTTGGGCATGATCATGAAGGGTGATATTGTGATTGCCATTTCAAACAGTGGTGAAACTGAAGAAATCCTGAAAATACTCCCGTCAATCAAACGTCTGGGGGCTCATATGGTGGGTATGAGCGGCAATCCGGCATCAAATCTGGCCCGTTCATGTGATGTTTTTCTGGATGTTTCAGTGGCAGAGGAGGCTTGCCCGCTCGGCCTGGCCCCTACCGCATCGACAACAGCGACGCTGGCCATGGGTGACGCGCTGGCTGTTGCACTGCTGGTCAGTCGCGGTTTCAAGGCGGAAGATTTTGCCATATTTCACCCCGGGGGGGCTCTGGGAAAAAAACTGATTACGAGGGTTGAGGACCTGATGCATGAGGGAGCAGCGGTTCCACTGGTGCAGGAAGATACCTTGATGAAGGAGGCCCTGTTTGTGATCACCGATAAGGGGCTTGGAGTAACGGGTGTCTGTGATTCAACCGGCGCTCTGAAAGGGGTTATTACCGATGGGGATCTGCGCCGCTCATTGGAGAAAGGTTTTGATATCCTCAACCAGCGTGCGGTGGAAATAATGAAACATGGACCGTTGCGCATCAAGCGGTCGGAGCTCGCTGCAGCGGCCCTGCAGATCATGGAGCAGCGTGCCATCACGTCACTCTTTGTTTTTGAAAACGATGGGAGCCCCGCTCCATGCGGCATCATTCATCTGCATGATATCCTCAGGGCAGGTATCGCCTGATGAATGATAAATTAGCCGATATCCGACTGTTGTTGCTCGATGTCGATGGTGTGATGACCGACGGCGGAATTATTTACGACATCAACGGAGTGGAAACAAAAGTATTCAATGTCAAGGACGGGCACGGCATCAAGATGCTGCAGCGCCATGGCATCGAAGTCGGCATCATTACCGGTCGTATCTCGCCGGTTGTTGATATCAGGGCCAGAGAGCTCGGGATCGGATTGGTGTATCAGGGGGCGCTGAAAAAACTCGAGAGCTACCTTGATGCGAAGCAGAAAACCGGCCTTAGCGACAGTCAGATAGCTTATATGGGAGATGATGTCATCGATGTTCCGGTCATGAAACGCGTAGCTTTTGCCGCGGCTCCTGCCGATGCACTGATTGAAGCCTGTAATGCAGCAGACTATGTGACGTCGCTCTCAGGTGGCCGTGGTGCCGTGCGTGAAGTGTGCGATCTGATTCTCAAAGGACGGGGCTTGTGGGATGAGGTTGCGGCCCGTTATGAGTTGTAATTGAGTGGTTTCAAAAACTGATACAATCTCTGTGCCAAAAGCATTAAACCAGCTACGTTCTGCTGGACACTCCTCCTCCTCAATGGTATAGTTCCTTCCAATTATGGTAATGCCAGTTTATATCAAGCCGTTACTGGCACTTTTAGTGATCGCGGCGATTGCCGGCATCACGGTCGCAGTTCTCCGGCATGGTCCTGATGGATCAGCACCGGTCAGGTCGGCAAGTCAGCAGCTTCCCCACAACATTGATGTTGCCCTGAAAAAGGCCCGTTTTTCTGAAATTCAGGGTGGCCTGCTTGTCTGGGAACTCATTGCAGAACGGGTTGATTACGATAAGAGTGGGGAAACTGCATACCTTTCGGAAATCCGGATGGAGTTCCAGCGTAGCGGGTCGCACGGGGCGATAACCGTTACAGCAGATCGGGGTGAGTATCTCACTTCGGCAAAAACGGTTCGGCTTAACGGGCATGTACACGTCGTAACCGAAGATGGGGCCAGTTTTAAAACCGGTTCGATTGTGTATACGGCTGTAAACGCTCAATTTTCAACTCCCGATCCGGTGGTCTTCCAGCAGCAAAGAATACAGCTTACCGCTGTTGGAATGGATCTGAGTGTCAAAACACAGCGGGCCCGTTTTTATTCCTCGGTTGATGCGATAGTTATTCAAAATTAGTGAGTTAGAAGCTGATTTAGGCACTTTTCAGGGCCAGGTATAACATGATAAAATTACAAATTATTTGTATGGCTTTAATCTTTGCGTGTGGCCTGTTGTCGGCGTCGTCCGTTTATGCCGCAACTCCGCTCCATAAAGACCGTGCAAATCTGCCGATTACCGTTAAATCCAACGAGATGACCGCCGACAACAAAGGCAAAACGGCGATCTTCTCCGGTAAGGTCGTTGCGAAACAGGGTGATATCACCATATTTTCCGATAAACTTGTCGTCCTCTATGCGGATGAAGCCGGAGACGTAGAAAAGATCGAAGCGCTCGGAAATGTCAGGATTGTCCAGCAGAACAGAACCGGTTTTGCCGCTCGGGCGATTTACGATAGCCGCAATGGTCGTATCGTTTTGACCGGATCACCCCGGGTTGTCCAGGGGAGTGACAGCCTCAGCGGAAAGGTAATTACCTATTACGTCGATGACGAGAAGAGTGAAGTGACAAGCGGCGGCGATCCGAAAGCACGCGTCGAGGCGGTTATTACTCCGCCAGCAAGGAAGAAATAATGCCGGAAGTCGCCGCTCCCTCGAGGCTCTGGACCAGATCTCTTGAAAAAAACTACGGCAGCCGACTTGTGGTAGGCGGTGTTGATATATCGATCACATCCGGATCGGTTGTCGGCCTGCTGGGGCCAAACGGCGCCGGCAAAACAACGACATTTTACATGGTGGTCGGTCTGGCACAGCCGGATGGCGGCCAGGTTTTTCTTGGTGATGAAGAGATAACAGGACTCCCTATGTATCAGCGGGCGCGACGCGGTATCAGCTATCTTCCGCAGGAAGCCTCTGTTTTTCGCAAGCTCTCGGTGGCAGATAATCTGATGGCTATTATCGAAACTGTCGAACCTGATAAACACCGTGGTCGGCGTAGGATGGAACAATTGCTGGAGGAATTTTCCATTTCACACATTGCCTCATCCAAGGGATATGCGCTTTCAGGTGGTGAACGGCGACGGGTTGAAATTGCCAGGGCAATGATAATAAATCCTTCCTTCATTCTGCTGGACGAGCCGTTCGCAGGGATTGATCCGATTGCAGTTGCCGATATTCAGGGGTTGATTATTTCTCTCAAAGATAAAAATATCGGCGTATTGATTTCTGATCACAACGTACGGGAAACCCTGGGTGTGTGTGATTCTGCATACATCATGAGCAGTGGTGTGGTACTGGAACACGGTACACCGGACGAGATTGCGACAAGTAAAAAAGCGCGGGATATTTATCTGGGTAAAGACTTCCGGCTCTAATTGTTATTATTGTTTATGCATGAATCCCCCTATCGGGTTTGAGGTCAACGTTTCATGGCAATGGAGATGCGCCAACAACTGAAAATGTCACAGCAACTGGTGATGACTCCCCAGTTGCAGCAGGCTATCAAGCTGCTTCAGTTGACACGTATGGAACTTCAGGATCTGGTCATCCAGGAGCTGGAGGAAAATCCGCTCCTGGAAGAGGCCACCGGACTGGAGGACGTCACCGAGCCGGATGCGCTTGAGATGGCAGAACAGGAGCTTGAACCGTCTCAGGAAGGTGCCGATTTTCATGAGGTGGAAGCCGGCGAGGAGACGCTGCGGGACTGGGACAGCTATCTGGATGGTTACAACTACAGTTCCGGAGAACAGCAGTACGGTGGCGAAGATGAACGCCCCTCCTTTGAAAACCTGCTGACAAAAAAAGGTACCCTGATCGATCATCTGTTGTGGCAGCTTCATATGGGGCAGTACTCTGAGATGGATGTTCGTGTGGGTGAGGTGATCATCGGCAATGTTGATGATTACGGTTATCTGCGGGCATCTCTGCAGGAAATCGCTGCGGCAAGTTCTGCGACGGAAGAGGATGCCCAGGATGTCCTTGATTGTATCCAGGAATTTGATCCACCTGGCGTTGCGGCTCGTGACCTGCGTGAATGTTTGCTGATTCAGGCCTGGAATCTCGGTATGAAGGGCAGTATTGTCGAACGTATCCTGCAGAATCATCTTGGTGACCTGGAAAAACGGAACTACAAGCAGATCGCCAGGTCACTGAAGGTTGATATTAATCAGGTGCTGGTGGCTTCCAGGATTATTTCCGGATTTGATCCTCGCCCCGGTTCGTCATTCAGTACTGATGATGTGCATTATATTTCTCCCGATATTTTCGTGCATAAGGTTGGTGACGATTATGTCGTCATGCTGAACGAGGAAGGATTGCCCAACCTGAAAGTCAGCACCCAGTACACAGATGCCCGCGGCAGTGGTACTATCGACTCACAGACCGAGCATTATATCAGCGACAAGATGCGTTCGGCAGCCTGGCTGATCAAGAGTATTCAACAACGGCAGCGAACCATTTATAAGGTCGCAAAAAGCATAATCCGGTTTCAGCGCGAATATTTTGATCGCGGCATTGAGTACCTCCGTCCTCTGGTGCTGAGGGATATTGCAGAAGATATCGGCATGCATGAGTCAACCATCAGCCGGGTCACCACCAATAAATACATGCAGACGCCACAGGGTTTGCTGGAGCTGAAATACTTTTTTAACAGTGGTCTTTCGACCAGCGAAGGGGACTTTGTCGCTTCTGAGAGTGTAAAAAACAGGATCAAAGAAATTATCGAAAAAGAAAATCCACAAAAACCGCTTTCCGATCAGAAAATTGCCGAGTTGCTGACGGGAGAGACGGTAAATATAGCTCGCCGCACAGTGACCAAGTATCGCGAAATGCTTAATCTGGGGTCCTCTTCCGAACGTAAACGACATTTTTGACGGACTGCTGATTCAGCAGCCGTCCATTTCACAACACCAACCAAACAGGAGGTTTGTATGCAGGTAGCGATGACATTCAGGCACATGGATCAAAGCGATGCTTTAAAGGCATATGCTGAGGAAAAACTCGAGAGGGTAACGAAGTATATTGACAGCCCGATCAATGTGCAGGTTTTCTTTTCTGTAGAAAAAAAGATTCGCCACATTGTCGAAATTGTTATTAATTCAAAGGGAATCAGCACCAAGGCTTCCGATGCATCTCCCGATATGTATGCTTCTGTCGATGCTGTCATCGATAAAATTGAACGTCAGCTCGTCCGCTACAAGGAAAAGATTAAAGCCCATAAGCCGAGCGGAGATGAACATGGCCGGCAGCTTTCGAAAAAGATTTTTGAAGCCGAGAGTATCGATGCCAGTACCGGTTCGGTCGTTATCAAAACAACCACTGAAACCGTCAAGCCGATGTCGGTAGAAGAGGCTGTCATGCAGATGGACCTTCTTCATAAGGACTTCATCGTGTTCACCGATGCCGACAGCAGCGACATTAATGTGCTGTATCGTCGCAAGGATGGGAATTACGGCTTGATTGAGCCGCAACGCGCCTAGATTGGTTGCAACCACTATGGACGGTATTTCACTCTCGATACAAGACCTGCTGAACGATAATGAGTATGGTCTCGGCTTGTCACTTCTGGTTGGCGAGCAGGGTCTTTCGCATAAAATATCCAGCTCGCGTATCCAGAAGCCGGGGTTGGCTCTGGCCGGTTATACCGAGCATCTGCATCCAGGACGGTTGCAGGTGCTCGGGAATACCGAGATTTCTTACCTCCAGCAGATTGACAGCCGGGTTGCTGCGGATAATCTTGCTGCTCTCTGCAATTTTCCGATATCCTGCTTTATCGTCACCAAAGGGTTGCTACCACCGCAGCTCCTGCTTGATCTGGCAGACTCCCGCGCTATTCCGGTGCTTGCAACCGCTCATCAATCCTCAACTTTTATATCGCTGATAACCAAGTTTCTTGAAGAAAGACTGTTGCCGACCACCCATCTGCATGGTGTACTGATGGATGTGCTGGGGGTCGGAGTTCTTCTCTCCGGCAAAAGCGGCATCGGCAAGAGTGAATGTGCCCTCGATCTTGTGATACGTGGTCACCGTCTGGTTGCTGACGACATGGTCTTCATAAAGAAGAAGATGCCGGCGGTACTGGTTGGGCAGGCGGAGGAGTCGCTTCAGTATCTGATGGAGATTCGTGGCCTCGGCATCATCAATATCAAGGATCTGTACGGAGTCTCGGCGATCCGTGATAAAAAAATAGTGGATCTGTTGCTGGAACTAGTGGAGTGGGATGAGTCGCATGAATATGATCGACTGGGGGTTGATGACCGTACGATCACAATTCTCGGCATTGAGATACCGCATATTATTATTCCCGTCAGACCAGGGCGCAATCTTGGCTCAATTA
>JAQUIG010000017.1 GCA_028683435.1 Desulfuromonadaceae bacterium
CGCCGGTGACCATGATTGGCCCGAACTGGGCATGGTTGTACTCCGGGGCCACCGGCGAGGCCTGAAAGGTAACCCGCTTCCAGTCACAGCAGAGTTCCTCGGCCAACAGCATCGGGAGCGAGGTATAGACCCCCTGCCCCATCTCGGATTTATTGACAATGATCGTCACGGACTCATCTGTCCCGATGCGCAGAAAGGCATTGGGGGCGAAGACTGCGTCACCGGCCGCGGCCGCATCACGAATGCCGAACGGGAGATGGCATGCCAGCAGCAGCCCGCCTCCGGCAAGGGCGCTGCTCTTCATGAACTGTCTCCGGCTCATTTTAGTTCCCTCGCTCATGGTTTTTTCCCTCCCTTCTTCGCCGGTTTCCCACTGACGGCATGGATCGCCTGTCGTATGCGTCCATAAGTGCCGCAGCGGCACAGGTTGCCGCTCATGGCGCTGTCGATATCGGCGTCGGTCGGTTTCGGCTTCTTCTCCAGCAGCGCCACAGCGGACATGATCTGCCCCGGCTGGCAATAGCCGCATTGTGATACTTCCTCTGCCAGCCAGGCTTTTTTAACCAGGTGGTTATCCGGTATCCCCTCAATGGTGACCACCCTTTTCCCCTGCACGTCCCCCACCGGAGTTATACACGAGCGCTGAGGCGTGCCGTTAATATGGACCGTGCAGGCGCCGCACAGTCCTTCGCCACACCCGAACTTGCTGCCGACCAATCCCAATTTTTCCCGCAGCACCCATAATAGCGGCGTATCTGGGTTGACATCTACCTGCCGCTCCTTCCCGTTGACGTTAAAAATAATCATAATTTGCCCCCTTTCATTACTGGCCACTTTTTATGGACTGTATGGATTTAGAACTGAAATTAAAGTATAGCTGTTTTTTTCTGTTTGTTAAGCTGTCAACATGGCCGTATACACACTTACTTTTTGTCCAGATTCACATCCCTAAACGACAGATAGCCACATCTTTCGATGCGGCTATCTGTGTATACTTTGCCTGTTGTAATTGAAAACAGAGGGAAACAGCTACATCATCATCCCCCCGCTTCCCATCTGTACGGTGGCTGTTGCTGATTTAGTCGGGTCAGCAATACTGGTCGCTTTCACGAGAAACATCCCCTGTGCATTTGGTCCCGTGTAGAGTCCGCTGGTTGCATCAATAGTCCCACCGTTTGCGGTTACCACTGACCAGGTCACGGGAGTATTTATACCAGTTGCGGTAAACTGTTGTTGTTGAGTTCCAGTTACCTGCATTTTTACGAGACTCGGAGTTATGGTTATGCCGCTAACCGGTGGCGTTGTAGGTGGCGTCACGACAATTCCCATTGTGCCGCCCGACATATTCCCCATCGCTCCCGAATATACGGCAGTACCAGCAGCAGTACCATTTACATACATCATGGATACATTCCCGCTGGCATCGATAGACATTTTCACATCATCAAACATCCTATCCATGCCCTGGCCGATTACAATCGGCACCGTAATAGGGTCTACCGTTGCAACTCCATATGCGTTCAGCAACTGTTGCATCTTTAGTTGCAAATGCTGCCGTGCCGTGCTCATGTTTCCAAAAATGGTGCCCATCTGCGTACCATTCGGATTATTGTAAAAGGAATTCATGGATGACATGTTGGCAAAGGGCGCTGCATCCGCCACCATCAGGTGCGTCAGAGGGTTAATGTTAGCCGTACCCGGTCCGTTGCAAATTGAATAGAGCGTGCCGGCCCTAAGCATGTATGGAGCCGTTTTACCGCTGACATTGAACGAGAACGCGCCGCTTTGTGCATTGATCGAAGTGCTCATTTCGGGATTATTTGCTGAATCCTTCAAAAAGGCCAAGCCGCTCATTGGTGCTCCGCTCGATGCAACTCCGGAGACCGTAGGAGTACCTCCTCCGTCTCCGCCGCCCCCGCCGCACCCGTATAAAGTAAAAACGACTACCGCCAAGACCAGATATACCGCTCGTGATATTGTATTTGTTTTCATGGCATTCTCCTTCCGTTGGTTAAAGGTTGACAATAGGTTTCGGTTTCACCTCCAATAAACACCTCCTTTCTTCAACCGGCCAAATAAAAAAGCCGGGTTATACGTTTGCAACCATACAGATGGTTTCAAACGGCAACCCGGCTAGCTTGGAAAATAAGAAATGATTCGTAACACAACTGATATAAATGATCATATCCAGAGAAAGATAAAGTCAACCTTTCTCGCTTCCAAGTCCCGTTGGCTTTCCGACCCCTGATCGCTCAAGGTGTAGCAATTAAATTCTATTGCCGGCAAAATTTATTGTCAACATTTTCTTTTCTATTGGTTTCTCGTACATAATTTACTTGCACAAATGGCAACAACAAGATGCTTTCTGGTTAATGCGGGGCCGTTATGCAGGCAGATGAGTTCCCGTTTACCCAGCGTCGCTGCAAGGTCGGTATACTGGGCGGAGATTCCGACAGGTTTTGTTCATTTCAATTGATGGCTATCGTGGCATATCCCTTGTTCTGGTAGCCGATCAGCGAATAGAAGCCGTTGGTGACCAGCTTGACCTCCGGGATAAGCCCCGCCGGATCGGTCTTGAAGATACGCATAGCCACTGCACACGCCTCAAAGCGTACACCATTCTTTTTCAGGGTCCGCAGCAGCCCGAACGCCTCCTCATCGAGCGCCGCCACCGTCAGCAGCCGCACCCCCGGGCCGCGGAAGGCAACTATCATTTTCGGCTTGACCCCCAGGGCGACCATCCCATCTAAGGTTTCGTTGATGACTCTGAGGTTGAACACCAGCTTTTCGAGATCTGGTACCCGCACATCGAAAATAACTTTGGCGCTCTTCAACCCGGCCAGCGCCTCGCAATCATCCGCTTTCTGCGCGGCGTGAAGCAGAGGGGAACAGGCCAGTATGAACAGTGCAACGAGCATAAATAAACGTGTGTACATGGCGTACCTTCCTCCTTTGGTATAGCTTGGTATTCGAGTATAGCGCGTATTTTCGGTTTGTGGAGTATCAGCACACGCTATGTCCGGCATTTTTTTCAGCGACCTCCGGAAAATGCTGCACGAGACAGGTCGGGCAGATGCCGTGATTGAAGAGTGCTTCGGTGTGATCGGAGATGTAGGCCTCCAGCTGCTGCCAGGAATCACTGTCATTGCGGATGCTTTTGCAGTACATGCAGATGGGAATGATCCCTTCAAGTTGTTTGACACGGGCAAGAGCCTCTTCCAGCTCTTCATTCTTGTGAGCCAGCAGATCCCGTTGCTCCCTGACGAGGTCACTACGCTTTTTAAGTTCAATATAGAGAGGCACTTCAGGATATCCTGCAGCAGATCAATGATGTCGCCATGCAGGTCAATCAAATCGCCACCGCTGCCGAGGAACAGACCGCAACCACCAGCGAGATATCCAGCAACATGATGCAGATTACCGAAGTTGTCCAGCAGACATCAGGAGGGGCTCATGAATCCGCCACTGCAGCGACACAACTGAATGGCAACGCCTAAGAGCTGCAGAGGTTGGTGAGGCAGTTCAAGCTGTAGGGTGAACCGGCGCGCAACTGACAACGGCGAAACCACGCCCCTGCTCACCAGCACGGGCAGCTTCGATGGCGGCATTCAGCGCCAGGAGGTTTGTCTGGTCGGCGATATCTTCAATGGTACCGATAATGGCGCCGATCTGGTCGCTGCGCGCCCCCAGGCTTTCTACTGTTTTGGCCGATTTTCCGACAGGGCCCGGTGATACTCGAGGGCTCGCTGCACCGTCAGCTGGAGAGTATCCGGTTTGAATGGTTTTTCAAGGTAATCGCACGCCCCCGGACGCTGTGACCACTGCAAAGCCAAAGTGTTTGAGGTAACCGCCGAGGACGAGCAGCGAGGTTTCATCGTCATCAACAATGAGTATTACAGGCGGATTCGTAGCCGCTCTATCTTCGACAGGCACTATAGTTGACATATTACCTTTGGTAATAAACAAAACGCCCTTTGTAAAGGAGTTTGATGACCAGCCTCTTTCCTACCCGTTCTTGAAAACTGTCTCGAACGTTTCAGCACCAACATTTATATACAGGTTTCCGTCTGTTATCGTGGCCGACCAGCTTATGGAGCGATCCAGCGTGGCTGCCAGACCGTTGATAAAAGCCTGATCGAAGCGTATTATCGACAGGTTGGATACCCCTGCAAGCTTGGGCAGGTGCTGCTGTTCCCAGTTGGGCAAAGCCCTGCCGCAGGCGATGAGGACTACCCGTTCTGCATGGCGGCCTGCCTTGACGACACGGTCCGCCTCCGGCAGCCCGACTTCCACCCACAGAAGCACCCGATCATCCGGACCCTTCACCCATAGATCAGGCTCATCTCCGGCACTGATACCTCTGGTGAAGGTCAGTTCAGGTTCGTAGAAGAGTGCATACGCCAGCAGCCTGGCGACAAGGCGCTCTTCAGTTTCCGATGGGTGACGGGCAACTGTCGCCTGCAATGACTCGTAAACTCCACGGTCAACATCCGAGAGTTGAATCTTGACCCGGTATATGGTTGATGGTAATGCCATGTGGGGTTTTCCTTTAGAGTTGCCATACAGGCTGTTTTCATCAACCACCTGTATCAGACAAACAGAACTTTATATAAAAAAGCCGACCTTGTATAGGGCCGGCTTTTTTGATTTCGAATTTTTTATAGGCTAAAGCTCCGTTGCGAAGAAAGCTCTTACTCTTGCCATACACCTATAACCCCTTCAGATCCTTACCTGCTGAAAACTTACCGCTTTTGGATGCAGCGATCTGGAGTTCTGCGCCGGTCTGCGGGTTACGGCCTTTACGGGCGGCTCGTTCAGACACACTGAAGGTACCGAAGCCAGGAAAAGTGATCTTGTCATCTGCTTTAAGCACCTCTATTACGGTGCCTACGAATGCGTCTACGACTTCGGCAGCTGCAGCTTTAGTAAGTCCTGTTTTTCCAGCTACCGACGCTACAAATTCAGCTTTTGTCATACATTTCTCCTTTGGTATTGTATTAGCATGTAAAGTGCCCGGTCGATGATGCCACTGCCAAACCTGATATGCTTTGCCACATCGGATGACATGTCTGCGACTCAATAATTACGGATCCCTATCAGTTCTCTATCCAGCATACGTTTTACACTCTGATTCCAAAAAAAACAAGAGGTTAAGCTGACTGGCTTAACCTCTTGTTTTTTTTGAGCTGGAAATGAGATCAAAAAGTACTGAACAAATAAATAGTTACGCATTACTAACATGTTGTCCAAAACATCAACCCTTCCGAAAAACGTGTACAGCGGTCGCTGAACAATTTTACCGACTTTACAGGTAAAAACATTTCGTATACTTGTCGTTCCTTCAGGGTTTGTCAGGGAGATCACCACATGCTCTGGGTTCAGTGACGAACAGGTCTACACCACGCTTGAAAACCGGATGAAGTGCGGTCGCTGCAATGTCGGTAATGTCTATGTCTGCAAGGATGGCCCGGTCTTTACCGCCAAGCAGATCAAGGCAATGCCGATGGAGTTCTGAAATGGATACAACCAGAAAAAGATGTAAAACAAAAACAGTAAAACGCAGAACAAAAACTGACAAGTGCGCGATGTCAAGTGTCATCACAGTACGTATCTCAGATGAGGAGAAAGAACGCATTAGCAAAATAATGATGACTATGGATATAAAGCACTACTCTGATGTTATGAGAATGGCCTTGGATATGATTGGGCCAAAGATTGATTATACTCAGGCCAGCATGTAATGAAAAAAACCAGTTCCAAAAATAGCCCTACTGAAACGGGTATGTTTATTTCCGCTTTACGTGATTTTCCAACCAAGTTATTTGTTGAAACAACTACCCGCTGTAATCTCAACTGCTTTATGTGTGTGAAACAGAACAGAGGAAGCGAAGTTAGTGAAGGTGATTTTTCACCAGAACTATTCTTGCAGTTGGAAGCTGCATTCCCGAACATTGAAGCGCTAATTCTCAACGGTATCGGTGAGCCGTTACTAAACACTCATCTTGAGTCGTTCATACGCAAGGCGAAAAAATTAATGCCGGTATCAGGATGGATCGGCTTTCAGTCAAATGGCGTGCTGATGACGAACCTTCGCGCTGTATCTTTGATTGGCGCTGGTCTTGACAAGGTTTGTATTTCTGTAGATGCTATTGTTCCTGAACATTTCAGGAAACTACGTGGGGGTGGGAATGTAGAGGCCGTTGAAACGGCTTTATCAGCCTTAAACGATGCAAAGTGTATGTGTAATCGGCCTGATGTAAAAATAGGCATCGAGTTCGTAGCGATGAAAAATAATATCAGCGAACTTCCGGCAACTCTCGACTGGGCAGCCAGCCGCGGGGTAAGTTTTGCCATAGTCACTCATGTGCTCCCCTACGATGAACGGCACGCAGGAAATATGAACGCTTTAAGATTGAGAAGAGCGGAGTTTCCCACTGCACAGGCCTTCCCAGAGAGGCTAAAGGACAATTAAAAATGATTACCGCATTCAGTACGATGCAAAATTTTGATTACTTAGAACTTTACCGCACTTTTCTTAAATCAGAAACCGATTGTACCGGTACGGTGGTACTGCATCACGGCCTGGTGAAGCGGCCGGGAAAAAAGGTCTCTGACTTTTCAATTGTAGAGCTGCAGTCTATTGTCGCCGATGTAGATACCCATTTGGCTAATATTGCCCACCAAGCGAAGGAACGGTTCAATCTCAATCAGGTACTTGTTGTGCACCGGCTCGGATCTCTTTGCGCCGGTGATTCAGTGCTTCTGGCAATAGTTTCAGGCAAGACTCGTGACCGATGTTTCACCGCCTGCTCATGGATTGTAGACGAGATTAAACGAGAAGAGTTTATAGATTTAACTGAGCACCCCTGAGGCCGATCGCGCAGATTGTTGATAACTCGCCGTAGTCTCCCCAAACTTCTTCAACACGGCAAAACACCCTATAAGCCTAAATCCTTGATATTTTTGTAAGGGGAAACAAGATTCGAAAATTTCCAGCAACAATTTTTGATACAACAATAATAATATATTTAACTAATTCAAATAGATAGCACAACTTTCCGGTTGGTGTCAGTCCAGACAAAACCAATTTAGTAGTGTTGAAATCAGGTAGAATGGGGACAGCTTGAGGACAGGTGAACGGTTGAGAGCACATCGGATTCCTTCACCGCTGCTGCGCTTGGTTCGGCACCCAAGTTGCGTTGGATCTTTGATATTTGGAGACGCGAGTCTGTTGAATATACCAATGTAATTTACGGACAATTCCCCAACCGCTTGGCCTTGACCTTCATATTCATGGTCTGTCCCTGAGACTGCATCTTCATGGTCGAATCGTAGGCATCCCCCTTGTAAACTGTCTCGCCGCTAAAGACACCAGCATTTTTGCCGGTACACTTCATCTTCCATATGACTTTGTTGCCGGACTGTTTTAAATCGGTAACGGTGCAGTTTTTGTCAGTAGAGATAGTTTTTTTCTGATCCTTAACATCTTCCTTGGTGTAGCAGTGCTTTATCTTAGTAGGTGGAATTTTTATAGGCATACCTGACATTTCCATAGTGGTGATCAGTTCCCAATATCCTTCACGTATAGTGTCGGTAGCAAAGCTGGTAGCCGGTAGAGCCAAGGTGGACAAAATGACTATTACAATCTTTTTCATGAATAAACTCCTTGAGTAAAAGTTTCGTCCAATATTAAAGAACGGGGACTTGGCGGCGGCATGATTGTGTTTGGTTGTGTCCGTACCGGTTTGTCCACCTGATACTACTTTCTCCGGGATCATTTTTTATCTCTCAGTTCCTTAGATGGCAGAGACAACTCTTCCCTGGTCAGGATGCCCTTACGCTCAATCTCTCGTTATATCTATTGGTATCCCCAATGTATCCAAGAGCGCTGTTTTCAGTCTCCCTCGGTCAATCCGGGAGAGTAACCCCTTTTTCTTCAGAAGATTTACCGCCTCACGCTCCAGGCCGTCACCCCCATCTGCATGAATTTCCACCAGTACTCGATCATCGACGATTGCAGCCTTTACCCTTTGTCTGACTATAACTACTTTCGTGCCGATGATCGCTTTCTTGAAAAGCTGGACAATGTCTTCGGGATATAGGTGGATACAGCCATGGCTGACTCTTCTACCGATTCCATATGGTCGATACGTGCCATGAATGAGTATTGTGCCAATGGATAGGCGTAGCGCATGTGTGCCGAGAGGATTTTCCGGCCCTGGGGGTACAATATCCGGAAGATTGGGCTTCTGCACCCGGATAGAAGCGGGCACGTGCCAAGCAGGATTTGCAATCTTCTCGATGATACGGTACGTCCCTGTGGGCGTATCCCATCCTTCGTCGCCGATGCCGACAGGGAATGTCTCAACCAGTTCTTTGCGCGGATGAAAATAGTAGAGGCGCATTTCCGCCAAATTGATAACAATCCCCCTCCGGTTCTCAACGTCTGGAAGAATCCATTCTCTCGGGATTATGGCCGCGATTCCAACACCAGGAACAAATTTATCGATTCCACGGTTTACTGCTGCAATCTCGTTGTAGCCAATGTCAAAGCGCCTGGCCAGCTCAATGAGCGAATCACCTTCTTTGATCGTGTAGACTTCAATTATTCCTCCTACATCCTGTCGAAAGATAAGTTCAGCCCCATAGGCATGCTGATGAAAGTGAACAGACATCCACCAGATGGGGCTGAGATAAATCATCGTTCGTATAAAGCTTGGTCGGTACATGCTATAAACTTAATGGCAATTGGGCGGCAGTTCCTGATCGTGGTAAAACCCTGCCAGGAATAATTCTCATTATTTCTTCTGCTGAAGCTCGAAGATTTTTTCGGATTTCTTCTGCATTTGCTGTGCTTCCCTGGCAGCGAGTTCGGCCCCTTTGGCTGCAGCTTCGGCCCCTTTGACCGCTGCTTCGGCCCCTTTGGCTGCTGCCTCGGCCCCTTTGGCTGCTGTTTGGGCTTGCATGACATCGTTCTCAACTTTCTTGACATCGCCCACTACCTTGTTCGCCACGTCAAGAGCTGCCTGGGCCTTGTCGTTTGCCTGCATGATGGCAGCCTTGTCGGCTTCCGGCATAACAACCGGTTGTGAAACCTTGGTTTCAAGCTTGCCAAGGCGTTCCTCCAACGGACTAACCTGGGAACGGACATACTCCTGCGTAGCGCACCCGGTCAGACTCACAAGAACAAGTACCCCGAGAAATCCTGCTGTTTTCTTCATGTAACACCCCCTTGAATTTTAATCTGCTGTTGCTGTAGATGCGCACCCCATAAATACGGTTAACATCCCGATTCATACGACTAATAGCAGAATCCGATACAGTTTTGCCATGATGCGTTCTCCCTTCTGTTTGCTGATGATTTTTATTTTGCATCAAAAGCAACTATATCGCTCGCTGATGAACTGTCAAATCCTATGGCCAAATTGACAAGCAACCACCTTAAAACCTTCTTTAAAATCTGCATGCAGCCAAAAACGTGTCTCCATACGCGGGCGGATGCGGTAAAAGTGGGTAGAGGTGTGGCGTGTGTATTCAAATGCGGAGGTATCCTGCGTTAGATGGCGTCCGGCCTTCACAGGGGCATGGGAGCTTCGAGTTGGCCGGGGAAAGAGCCGGGAAGACGGTAGTGCACATTCCCGCTGGTCTGGTATACTTTAACTCACGAGTTTCTAGGCACAGAAGTTCCCCTTTGACGGGTCCAACACAGGAGGCAATATGAAAGAGATTAGATTGACCCTGCCCGAATTAAGCCTGATCGCGGGTACACGCGCCGTGCTCGGAGGAGGTGTAGCCTTGTTGCTGGCGGAGCGGCTGGACAAAGAACAGCGCAAAGCTGTTGGATTGACGCTGTTCCTGCTGGGAGTTGTCAGCACGAATCCCTCTTGTTTAGATCGCCCAACACGGCGGCCGTGCTCACCACTATGATCACTTGCCACAGCGTCATCTCGCCTTGTTCGGCAAATGAACCGGCCGCTACGAGCATCAAGTTGGTGGGCAATGGGGCACCGACGGCGGCGATCAGGGTCACACCGAAAATCGCCGGCAGACCGTAGAGCAAGATCGCCGCCAGGAGTCGATCGGCGAAACTCATGGCGACGCCCATCGATCGGGGCGTTGTTCGGGAGCTGGCGGCGGTGGCGGTAATGGATACGGGGGGACGAGCGAGAATGATCGTGTTTTGCAGGACCGCTCTGATTTCGTCCATCGAACGATGCTGCATATGAGCAATTTTGCTCAATGGTCGCTTATCCGGCTGATCGTGAGGGAGGCTCAGCGCCAGATACAATATATCCGGCGGGACACGATAAGAATGCGAGACGTAGCCGACATTCATCCATCCACGGATCGCCTCATCACGATGAGTTCGCAAGTAGGAAACCTCGCGTGCCATATGCACGGCCTTGAACGCGGTGAATCCAGCGATCGGTAGAAACATTGCCATGACCAGCCACTGTTGCCAACGAAATGTTCTCACGGTGCTGATGATCTTTGATTTCATAAATGCGCCTTTTGGGCGAAGGTACAGGGGGCAACCCTCGACATAGGACATAAACAGTAAAAGTGGATATCCATCGCTCAGCCGATCATGTATTTCAAATCCGAAACATTGGTGGGATACGCCCAAAGCATCTTCTTCAGATCTTGGTTATTAAGTCCGAACTTTATGGCCATCGCAAAAATATTGATTGCTTCACCTGCATTGTGCCCGAAGAGATGGGCACCCAGGATACGGCCACTTTCCTCTTCGATGATTACCTTGTAGTAGGCATGCTTCTGGCCAATCCGGCGCGACGAGGGCCAGTCACTCATGCTGCCGCGGTTGATACAGAAGCGGGCTCCCGACTTCTCCGCCTCAGCCTCCGCCTCAGCCTCCGTTATGCCTACCAGCGCCAACGGAGGTTGCGTGAAAAGTACGCTTGGGATGCCTCGGTAGTCGGGCTTCTTTTTGTTTCCGTTCAGGATGTTCGCAGCTGCTATCGTTGCCTCCATGCCGGAGACCGGCGCCAACTGAGGTCCCGCGCCGCAGGCATCGCCGATGGCATAGACGCGGGGGTTGCCCTTGCTCTGCAGGAAACGGTTGACAGCGATTCCTCGCTTTGAGCGGGTTATCTTGCCCGCCTCCAGGTTCAGGTTGTCCAGATCCGGTACTCGTCCTGCACAGTTCACCACCAGATCAGCCTTAATCGATTGGGTGCGTCCACCACTGCCATGCACGATGAACGATCCGCGAACCTTTTCTATGGAGCTGGTGTCAAACCCCTTCGTGATAGAAATTCCGCTGGCGATCGACGCATCGACCAATCGGTTGACAAGTTCGGCGTCGAAACGCTTGAGTATCCGGTCAGTACGCTGCAAGACACTTACCGCGGCCCCGGCGGAATGCGCGACGTGGGCGAACTCCATGGCGATATAGCCACCTCCTATGAACGCGACTCGGCGCGGCATGTGATCAAGCTTGAGAAACTCATCGCTGGTTATTGTAAATTCCGTACCGGTAAAATCAAGTTTTGCCGTCCTGGATCCGGTAGCAATCACGATGTGCTCCGCATGGATCGTAAGGTCAGGGCAGATTTCCACTTCGTCAACAGATATGAAGCGCGCAGTACCGTGCAAAAGCTTGATGCCGGCCTTCTGAAAAACTTTCTCGGTGTTGCCGGGGACTGCATCCGTGAAGGCAGACTTGGATTTCATCAACGCGGGCCAGTCGATCTGAGCCACAGGCTGGATGCCGATACGGGACATTTGCTGCGAGAGGTGTGCAATCTCGGCTGCCGCGACCAAGTATTTTTTGGGCTGACAGCCCCGCATGGCACAGGTCCCTCCATAGGGGCGGTTATCCACGACCGCGACTCGACGTCCCGCCTTACGCAAGGCGAGCGCAATGGTATATCCTGCGGTGCCGGTCCCGACTACCAGAGCATCTACAACTTTTACCATGCCTGCCCCCCATGTATCATGATTTTGGCCCAAACTTTTCAGCTTGGCAAAAGTCGCCAATTTGAAATCACCTTTACCGGCAAATGAGCAATGCATCTTCGTTGTCGAGAGTAAGGTTGCTTCTACTCATGATGTTTATAAGGTCGTTTACTATTCGGCTGAGTCAGGAAAAATTGCGTTTGGTAATGTTGCTGCATATCTTGATGAACTCATGCCTTTTTATTTTCAGCGAGGATCGAAGGAGTGACATTTTTGCCGGTTGGCTGGCCGACCTTTTGCGATAGCCGTCTTTTGGCCGGTGTGGTCGGCAAATGCCGATTGCTTGCCAGCAATGCAGCAAATTGCTCGGCAGGTACGGGTCGACCGAAATAAAAGCCTTGTCCCTCGCCGCAGTTACGGGACTGAAGGAAGGCGAGCTGCCCTCGTGTTTCGATCCCCTCCGCCACGACCCGCTGTTTAAGACTTGCGCCCATCGCAATAACGGCACTGACGATGGCCTCGGCATTGCCGGCATCGCCGCAGATTGCCTGCACAAAAGACTGGTCGATCTTGAGCTCGTCGATCGGGAAGCGCCACAGATAGCTAAGACTGGAATAGCCGGTGCCAAAATCATCGACGGCAATCTGCGCGCCGAGACCTTTAAGCGTGTGTAAAATCTCCGTCGTCTGTACCGTGTCCTGAATCAGGCCGCTTTCGGTCAGTTCGAATTCAAGGTGGTGCGGATCAAGTCCAGTGTCGTCCAGAGTGCTGCGGACGCCGGCGAGAAAATCCTTGCCGTGGAACTCGGCCGCCGAGACGTTGGTTGCAACCAGGCCGGGGTCCAGTCCGGCTTGCAACCAGGCTTGGGTCTGACGGCAGACTTCGTGGAGCGCCCATCTGCCGATCGGCAGAATCAGGCCACACTCCTCGGCGATGCCCACGAACTCTGCCGGATGCACGAGCCGCCGGGCCGATCGCTGCCAGCGGATAAGAGCCTCAGCTCCGACAATGGCACCGGTCTCGAGATTCACCTTCGGCTGGTAATGTAACACAAATTCGTGCTGATCAAGCGCACGGTGCAGCGCCTGCTCGACAGATCGCCGTGCAGTTGCACGGACATTCATGTCTGGAGTGAACAGCTGGCACTTGTTCTGCCCGTTCTTTTTGGCGTGATACATAGCGACGTCAGCGTTCCTGATCACCGTCGCGACGTCCATACCATCGTCGGGGTAGAGACTGATGCCGATGCTCAGGGTAACGTGGAGCTGGTGGTCACCGATGAAGTGCGGCCTGGCCACGGCCTGCATCAACTTTTCGGCGGTAAGGGTGGCGTCCTGCACATCCTCCACTTCGGCCAGTAGTACCAGGAATTCGTCGCCCCCATGTCGACTGACGGTATCGGAGTGACGGACACACTCATGCAAGCGCTTTGCGACTGACTGCAGCAGCTGATCGCCGACCTCGTGCCCGAATGAATCGTTGACGTGCTTGAAGTGGTCAAGGTCCAGAAACATCAGGGCGACCTTCTTGCCGCCACCATGACGCTGCGCGAGCACAATTGACTGGGCCAGGCGGTCGGTCAGCAGCGCCCGGTTCGGCAGACCGGTTAAAAAGTCGTGCTCGGCCATATAGGCCATCTGCGCAGTGGCCTTCTTGGCAGTTTCAGCCATCGTCTGGGCGTGAACCGTTGCGATGATGAGGCTCTCATTCGCTTCGCGCAACTGCTCCTTGTGGCGCACACTAAGCTCGTCCTCAGCCCTCACGACCTCTTCGCGCTTGTCGGCGGCTTCCTGGCGTCTCTCGGCGGCCTCATGGCGTTGGTCGGCAGCCTCCTGGCGCTGGTCAGCAGCATCTTCGCGCTTGTCGGCAGCCTCCTGGCGGTGGTCGGCAGCATCTTCGCCGGCAAGAATCGCGGACTCGCGCTCGGCGAGGGTATGTATGCCGGCCAAAGACGGCACGCTTTCGTCTGCCTCAAGGGGCCGGGTCACGTTTTGCTGTTGATTGTGGGTATTAGTAGTCATCACGGTTCTCCTGCTTTGACTCATTCTGACGCCGGCATTCGCGTCGGCCGCCCGCCGAGGATCCCCTCGTAATCATGCACTGGTTCACCGATGACGATACCTTCATCGGTGATCTCGAACTGCCGAATCTCATTGCTATGGTTGCTGGCACGCACCTTGACAACGGCCATGACCCGCCTCAGGCGGCTCTCGACCTCGATGTAGCGCTGGACGATAATTGCATCGGTGAGAAATGCCGATCCGTAAGGGCTGAAACGCAGATCGACATAGCGGTCTTCTAATTCCGACGTCAACAGGACCGTCACGCCGAGGCCGGACAACATGGTGATCATGCGAAACAGCGACTCGCGAAAATCCTCGCGAAAGGTCGGCGCTATTGCCAGCTCGAACCCGGACAGCGAGTCGATAACCACCCGGGAGGCTTTCATCTTACGTATGAGGGTGGTCAGATGCTGAACGACCTCGTCCATCGATAAATCCAGAGAGCGGGTATTGATCAATCCGATCTGCCCGGAGCGGATGATGTCGTCGAGTGTGCGAATCCAGGACTGACTCGGCGTCTGCTCAAACGCGACGATCACGCCCGGTTCTCCCAGGCGTACGCCTTCAGCCAGAAAGGCCGTGGCAAGGATGGTCTTGCCTGATCCTGACGGCCCCGCGACCAACAGCGAATAGCCGGACGGCAAACCCCCGCCCAGCATTTCATCGAGGCGTGGCACGCCCATAGTCAGCCGTTTGTTGCTGCGTAACACACCGGTAACAGATGAATCTCCCTCGGTATCAGCGTGAACGACCATCGCCGGAAATATTTCGATCCCGGCAGCGGAGATGCGGAACGTGTGCATCCCCGGCCGGGTCTCCTGACCGCGCATCTTCAGAACCTGTATTTTGCGCACCATCGAATTCCGGTAGACGCTTTGGTTCAGTGACAGCAGGCCGTCGGCCACCGTTAAGACCGGATGTGGGTCGCTCTCCGACATGAAGTCCCCGATCAGGAAGGTGGTGGCCTGCCAGCCGCTCAGCTGTACCCCGAGTTGTTGAATAAACAGATACAGGCTGATCGCGCCTGCGGGGCTTTTGCCCGCATCCGGTATGATCGGACGGAACGAATCGACGAAGATCAACGCTGGAGAGGATGCCTCGACCTCCTCCGTAATGCGCGCCAGCACCTGTGTAAGATTGCCCGTCATGAAGTCATCGCTCAGATTGACGAAACGAATCGCATCATTGATTTTGTCGAAATCGAAGAACGAGAACTGTTGCTGATAACGCAGCATCTTGAGCGGCGGTTCGCCGAGTACGGTGAAGAATAGCGCCGGTCGTTCCCGGGTCGCCAGAGCGAACATGATTTGGTGCGCCAGAGTTGTCTTGCCGGAGCCCGGAGGACCGACGATGAGGTTGAAGGAAAATTCCGGAAGGCCGCCACCCAGGATTGCATCGAGTCCGGGCACGACCGTCGTAAGTCTTTGTATGGTCACTTTGCTATCCATGTTTCATTCTCCCGTGCAGAAGTTGGTGACGGTGGCTCCCAGACCGAGATCAGCAGGCGCTCGGTCAAAGATTCTCCAATCAAAGACATAAGCAGTTCGACGAAGGTCCCCAGCAAGGTAGTGCTCGCCTCTGCGGCGGTATCCGGCTCGCGGCCCGCGAGGCGCTCCTTGAGGTTTGTAAACAGAGCAATGTTGTCCCTATGATCGCCGGGAATGGTTAGCCAAGGGAAGGCGGTACACGTCAGGTGCAGCGAGCGGTTGAAGAGAACGTCAACTCCCCCGGCGCCGATCACCGGTATGAGCTGGGCGGCCACCCGGTACCATGTGCTGATGGCGGCTTCGGCGACCGCGCTCGCATCGGGGACATCACCGGCACGCTGCACCAGCGCAATTCGTATCTTTTCACGATAACTATCAGTTATTGACATAAGACGGATCCAGTAACCCTCTGCTAATCATGTAATCATTTTACCATGTGACGGTTAAATGACAATGGAGGTAAAGGTTAATCTCTTTGGTCGGCTGGACCCGGACAACGCAACGAGATCAAGCTCGTCTAAACGATTGTCCTTACCATCGTCATAAATCCGATGAAGAGGGTCAACCTGATGGGGCATTGCAGCAAACAGATGGTGTATCAGACTTATGGTAATTATGTGGAAGACCTGAAGGAGGATGTTGATGACATTATCCGCTATTTCGGAAGGGACTTTCTGATAAAACCGGGTAAAAAAACATCCCCACTACTGACTTATGGGGACAGTGTGGGGACAATCGGCACATTGACTCACTGAATCAATTATGTTTTTTTGGAGCGGGAAACGAGATTCGAACTCGCGACCTCAACCTTGGGAAGGTTGCACTCTACCACTGAGTTATTCCCGCATTTGTTTGATAAAAAACAAGTCTGACCACCAGCTTTTCAGGTAATCAGACTTGTTTTGATTGGCTCCCCTTCGCGGACTCGAACCACGGACAAGGTGATTAACAGTCACCTGCTCTACCAACTGAGCTAAAGGGGAATACATCTGCATAAAAAATACTGCAGAATAAAAATAATGAACAGAATGATTTTGTTTACTTAGCAATCGGCAGAGCTTGTTTGCCCCGTTCCAAAAGCGTCCTGTTTGATATCATACTGAACTTGATAAAGTCAACAATAAATAGCTCAGATGATAAAATTTGTCATCTAAGGTCACCATTGCAGAAATTACGGCTTGTGACAATCCTTACAGCTAGTAGGACCTTTTTTCATTTCTACGTGGCATGCTTTGCAGGCTTTACCATGAGCAAGATCCTTGCCAAAGCCTTCGATTTTACCTGGTCCTTTCTCATGACACACTTTACAGCCACCGCTAACGTTCGCCTGATGCGCCTTGT
This sequence comes from Desulfuromonadaceae bacterium, assembly GCA_028683435.1. Lineage (GTDB taxonomy): Bacteria > Desulfobacterota > Desulfuromonadia > Geobacterales > Pseudopelobacteraceae > JACRCG01. The sequence goes on from JAQUIG010000017.1 coordinate 16,811, forward strand.
GGTTAAACTTCACGCCACGTTTCATTTCAATAACATCGGCGGCAAAGGCAGATCCTGCAAAAGCTACGAGTGAAAGGACAACGATAATTTTCTTCATTTTTGTTTCTCCTTTTCCTGATAAAGTTTAGGTTTAGCTACTACTACAACTTCCATGGGGATGTCAAGTTCATTGTATACGTTAGTGAGCCTGCAGCTCGGCATCCTTACCTTCAACCTCTTTATCCATCTCAACGCGATAGTTCACAAGAGCTTTGGAAAGCTGGAGATCAGCAAGTGCCAGGATCTGTACGGCAAACAGACCGGCATTCTTGGCTCCGGCCTTGCCGATCGCCATGGACGCCACAGGAATACCGGCAGGCATCTGGACAGTTGAGTACAGCGCATCCACCCCGTTCAAGGCCCCCCCCGGCATGGGGACGCCGATGACCGGCAGGATGGTTTTTGACGCAACGACTCCTGCCAGGTGAGCTGCCATCCCTGCCCCGGCGATGATGATCTTTACACCACGTCCGGCAGCTTCTGATGCCAGCGCCATTGTTCGTTCCGGCGAGCGGTGTGCCGAAGAAATCCGCATTTCATGGGCAACACCGAATTTGCTGAGGATATCTGCAGCTTCCCGCATCACCGGAAGATCCGAATCGCTACCCATAATTAATAATACCTGTGGATCTGTTGCCATTGTTCTCCTCGGAAACGTGTAGAAATTATGAAGCGCGATCAAGCGCTTTACGGCCAATATCGCTGCGGAACTGAACACCGGGCCAGGTAATGCGAGCGACACCACGGTAGGCTCCGTCAATGGCTTCCTTGACTGTTGCCCCCAGGGCGGTTACACCCAGCACCCGTCCGCCGTTAGTGACACATTTATCCGCTTGTGCAGCCGTACCGGCGTGAAATACATGTACGTCATCCAGTTCCGCCACCCGCTCCAAACCCTGGATCGGATCACCCTTCCGGTAATCACCCGGGTACCCTTCAGAGGCCATCACGACACAGACTGCCGCCTTGTCATGCCATTCGATGCCGGTATCGGCAAGATCACCGTTGGCAACGGCGAGCAGGACAGGCACGATATCGGATTTCATCCTCATCAGCAGCGGCTGGCACTCCGGGTCACCAAAACGGGCATTAAACTCAAGGGTTTTTATTTCGCCGTCCTTTACCATCAAGCCGGCATACAATACCCCGCGATACGGGCGCCCTTCGGCGGCCATGCCGGCCACGGTCGGGAGAATCACCTGCTGCATCGCTTTTTCATGAATTGCCGGAGTTACCACAGGGGCGGGCGAATAGGCCCCCATCCCGCCCGTATTGGGCCCCAGATCGCCGTCAAAGACCGCCTTGTGATCCTGGGCGCTGGCCAGCGGAATGACGTTTTTCCCATCGGTGATGACCAGAAACGAGGCCTCTTCACCGGTCAGAAACTCTTCGATGACGACCCTGGAACCGGCGCTCCCGAAGGCGTTGCCGCTCAGCATGTCACGAACGGCCGAAACCGCTTCCAGGCATGTCTGAGCAATTATGACACCTTTACCGGCTGCCAGACCGTCGGCTTTGACCACAATCGGCGCGCCGGTACGATTGATGAAAGCTTCGGCCTCGGACTGGTCGGTGAAGACACCATAGGCAGCGGTCGGGACGTTGTACTTCTGCATCAGATCTTTTGAAAAGGCCTTGCTCCCCTCGATGAAAGCGGCTTTTTGCGACGGGCCGAACACCTTGAGTCCGTGCGACTCGAACAGGTCTACGATCCCGAGTGAAAGCGGCTGTTCAGGGCCGACGACCGTCAGGTCGATCTTGTTTTCATAAGCAAACGCCAGCAGCTTGTCCAGCTGATCAACGGCAATCGGAAGATTCTCAGCCAGGGCCGCCGTTCCCGGATTACCCGGTGCGCAATAGAGTTTCGTTACGAGCGGCGACTGGGCAATTTTCCAGACCAGCGCATGTTCGCGGCCACCGCCGCCGATTACAAGTATTTTCATAAGGAGTATACCTCTTTTCAACTAATATTAGTGCTGAAGAACTCAGTGCCGGAAATGCCGCATGGTGGTGAAGATCATCGCTATCCCATGTTCGTTGGCGGCTTTGATAACCTCTTCGTCGCGTACGCTGCCGCCGGTCTGGATGATGGCGGTTACTCCCGCTGCTGCTGCGGCATCGACACCGTCGCGGAAAGGGAAAAAGGCATCCGAAGCCAGTACCGTTCCCCGAATCGGAAGCAGTGCCTTCTGGACGGCTATTTTGGATGAGTCGACGCGGGACATCTGGCCTGCACCGATACCGACCGTCTGGTCGCGGTTACTGAATACAATGGCATTCGATTTCACATGCTTGCAGACCCGCCAGGCGAAATCAAGCGCTTCGTATTCTGACGCGGTCGGCGTACGTTCGGTCACCACACGGCAATCAAGGGCATTGATCATCCCCAGATCTCTCCCTTGCAACAGCAAGCCGCCGGTAACACGCTTCAGGTCGAATCCCTCGGCAACATAGCTGTCAAGGAGCGGTACCTGCATGACCCGGACATTCTTTTTCGCGGTAAATATGGCCAAGGCCTCATCGCTGTAACCGGGGGCGATGACCGCCTCAAGAAAGGTGGAGGTCAGCTCTTTGGCGGTCTCCGCATCGACTGTCCGGTTGAAGCCGACGATGCCGCCGAAGGCTGAAACCGGATCACATTCACGTGCCTTGAGATAGGCTGTCAGCGGCGAATCTGCCAGGGCGACACCACAGGGGTTGGTATGTTTGATGATGACTGCCGCACTCTGTTCAAATTCCTTGACCGTTTCAATGGCGGCGTCAAGATCGATGATATTGTTGAAGGAGAGTTCTTTCCCCTGAAGCTGCACGGCATTGGAAACACACGGTTCAGAGATGTGACCCTCGACATAAAAAGCCGCCGTCTGATGAGGATTCTCCCCATAACGAAGATCCTGAGCTTTTTTGACCTGCAGGGTAAATGTGGGAGGAAATTCCTGAACCTCACTCGTCAGACGAGACCCCAGATAGTTGGAGATCGCCCCATCGTATGCGGCGGTGTGCTGAAACACCTTGACCGCCAGAGCGAAGTTGGTGGTCGCTGAAACCGCACCTGCAGAGCTCTTCATCTCTTCAAGCACCAGCGCATAGTCGGCGCTGTCGACCAGTACGGTTACATCCGGATAGTTTTTGGCGGCCGAGCGGAGCATGGTCGGTCCGCCAATATCGATATTTTCAATGGCATCTTCCAGGCGACACCCTTCCTTGGCGATTGCAGCTTCAAACGGGTAGAGATTCACGACCACCATATCGATGTTTTCGATGCCATGTTCCTTCATCTTGGCAACATGCTCCGGGTTAGAGCGCATTCCGAGCAGACCGCCATGCACCTTGGGGTGCAGGGTTTTCACACGGCCATCCAGCATCTCCGGAAAACCGGTAAACTCAGAGACATCCTTGACGGTCAAGCCGGCTTCCCGCAGCAGTTTGGCTGTGCCGCCGGTAGAGAGGATCTCCACCCCGTAGCCCGCCAGCTGCTGTGAAAATTCAATAATACCATTTTTATCAGAGACACTGATCAGTGCCCTGGTTATCTTTGCCATGCCCATACTCCTTATTTATTTTGGATTGTCTTAGAGATTGATGTGATCAATTGGCTTTAAACGGGTAGTTTGTATCATGTCTTCATCAAAATTTCCAAGCGTTTTCAGCTAGTCCGACCGCACAGCAGCAGTAAAAGGGCAGGTCAGAACCAATTATATAAAGGGGTAACACCGTATACGTGAGCAATCCTGAAAAACATCCATCGCGGCTTGCATGGCAGAGACTGCCAAGATCTATGGCAGGAGGGTACTCGGTTTCCATGGTTATTTCAGATATACCCTCGGCACTCTTTTGCTGATGCCGCAGAAGATTGCGTAAGGGATGGTGTCGGACCAGTCAGCCAGCTCTTCGGCATGAATACAGCCTCCGAGGCTGTCAGGCCCCATAAGCGTCACGGTATCTCCCACGGCAACGCCCTCTATTCCGGTCACGTCGAGCATGATCCAGTCCATGCAGACGGTACCGGCAACTTTGGCCCGTACTCCGCGAACCAGCGCTTCACCACGGTTAGTGAGAGCACGAGGATAGCCGTCGGCATACCCGACCGGCACACTGGCGATCAGCGTGCGCTGTCCGGCAGTAAAGCGGCGTGCATAACTGATCGTAGTCCCGGGCTCCACCCATTTGAGCATGGCGATACGGCTTTTAAGACGCATCACCGGCTTAAGATCAAGCTTGCCCTGGAAATCTGCTGATGGCAGAGCACCGTACATCGTTATCCCGGGTCTGATCAGGTTGCAGTCCGGAATATCCCGCAGTAACGATGCGGCACTGTTGGCGATATGAATATAGTGCGGATCAAAGCCGGCCTTGCGGATCTCGGCCAGAGCCCACGCGAAGCGCTCACTTTGCTGACGGGTGAAATATTGCCCCGACTCGTCAAGCTCATCGGCAGTGGCAAAATGTGAAAGCAGACCTTCGAGGGCAATATTTGGCAATGTCTTCAGCTCGGCAAGAAAACGGGGAACTTCGTTATAGGGGACTCCCAAACGCCCCATGCCGGTATCCACCTTGAGATGGATCTTCGCCTTGCGAAAGAGCTTGCCGGCGGCTAGGTTAAGTGCCTGTGCCTGTTCCAGCGTAAAAATTGCCGTGGAGATATTGTAGCCGATACATTTTCGTTCCTGACCGGGATAGATGCCACCCAGCAGCAGGATCGGCTTATCACTGCCGCTTTTACGAAGCTGGATTCCTTCAGCCAGGAACGCAACGCCGAATGCGTTAACCCCAAGGGTTTCCAGCTCCCGACTGATATCCATGAAACCGTGGCCGTAGGCATCAGCTTTTACAACCGCCAGAATCTCGGTCCGCCTCGGGATTGATGAGCGTATCAACTGATAATTGTGTTTCAGTGCGGAAAGATCAATCTCGGCGTATGTAGGGCGGCCATCGTACAAAACATCATCTCCTCTGATTTACCTTGAAGCCGCCCCTGATAAGGGGAGGTTTGGAGGGATTGGGCGTTACAGCACCAGTTTTTTCCGCGCATTTGCCAGACAGCGCCCGATTTCGGTACTGTTGCGGCAGGCCAGTGCCGCACGCGCCAGCCGCTTGCAGGCTTCGAAACTGTTGGAGCGGAGCGCCTGCTTGACAACGGGGATACTGGGGGCCGAGAGGCTGAATTCCCGAATCCCCATGCCGGCCAGAAGCAGTGCGCACAATGGATCGGCAGCCATTTCACCGCAAAGTGACGCTTTTTTACCCGCTTTATTGGCGGCATCGGCAATGCGTTTAATCGAGTGCAGAATCGCCGGGTGATACGGATCATAATACTGCTTGACGTTGGCGTTATTGCGGTCAGCAGCCAGGGTATACTGAATCAGGTCGTTGGTGCCGATACTGACGTAATCGACATCCTGCAGCAGATAGTCGATAATCAGCACCGCTGCCGGCACCTCGATCATGATTCCAAGCGGGATATAGCCAGGCACATCATGCCCTTCCCGCAGCAGTTCATTTCTGACCGATGTCAGAATTTCCCTGATCTGACGGATTTCATCGAGACTGCTGATCAGCGGAAACATGATCGTTGCTTTGCCGGCATGCGCTGCGAGCAAAATACCGGCCAACTGATCCTTAAAGATATCCTGCCGCTCCAGCGAAACGCGAATAGAGCGCCACCCCAGAAAAGGATTATCCTCAACAGGGTGCGTAAAGTAAGAAAGGCCCTTGTCGCCGCCGATATCCAGGGTACGGATGTTGACGGTCTGACCGGGGAAACCCTCCAGAATCTTACGGTAGATACCGGCCTGTTCCTCGCGACTGGGAAATGCGGAACGCGCCATATAGGGAAACTCGGTACGATAGAGCCCGACCCCTTCGGCACCGTGCAGGTTTGCGACCCGGACATCCGAAATCAGGCCGATGTTGGCGCTGAGAGTAATTGCAACGCCATCGGTCGTAACCGCCGGCAGGTCACGAAGCTCCTCCAACTCCTTCATCCGGACGGCATACTCCTGTTCGAGGCGCAGATATTCTTTTTTAACGCACGCATCCGGGTTGAGATACACATGCCCGGAGGTACCGTCAACAATGATCTCATCCTTGACATTGGCAGCCGCCATCACCCCCTGTACACCGAGAACTGCCGGGATACCGAGCGACTTTGCCATGATGGCGGCGTGAGAATAGGCGTTCCCTTTTTCGGTAACAATGCCGAGAATCTTGTTCGGATCGAGCATCGCAAGGTTGGAGGGGAAAATTTCGTCCGCCACGAGTACCCGCTTTTCCTTGAGCGTGATCTCGCTGGAATTGTTACCATCAATAGCTTCGATGATGCGGCGACCGATGTCTTCCATATCCGCCGAACGCTCGCGCAGATACGGATCCTCCATTGCTGAAAAAGCCTGAATATAATGCTGGGTGACATCATGAACGGCCCTGGCAACCCCCATCCCTCGCTCTATCAGATCAGCTACCTTGGCAGAAAAGCTCCGGTCTTCCAGTATCATCAGGTGAGTATGGAAGATCGCGGCATCATCAGCCGAGAGTGTTTCGCTGACCCGCTTTTCCATGTAAATGGTCTGAATCTTGGCCTTTTCCAGGGCTTGGGAAAACTTGTGCCGTTCTTCAGCAGCGGTACCGACCTTTGCCAGCTTAATAACTTTATCATTGAAACGATCGAGGATATAAATCTTCCCACTGCCAAAACCGGTAGACACGGCGGTCCCGGCCAGCATTTTTGCGACCGAACTCCGCTTCGTGCTTCCGCTGCAGCGAGATGGCGTTTCTCCGACCGACCCGTTTCTAACCTTGGCAAGCTCCATCTCGAACCAGGCCCGTTCCTGCTCCTTATGTTGTATCGAATCAAGCAACCGCGCCGTATGAACGATGCTGCCAATTTGAAACGTAATGGTGCGCAGGATGCTGATTTCATCGTCGCTGAAACTGCGGGTCTCGCGTGTCTGCACGACAATGACGCCGATCGGCGCCTTCTGTTCGAACAGCGGCAGTCCCAGAAAGGAGAGAAACTGTTCTTCTTTCGCCTCCTTGAAATATTTATAGCGCGGATGCGACGGAGCGTTATCGGTCATGACCATCGCGCGGGTTTCAACGGCCAAGCCGGTCAGACCTTCATGGACCTTCATGGCAACGCGGTTGACCGAGGCTTTGGAAAGTCCTTTGGTCGCCTTCAGGGTCAAGGTTTCGCCGTCGCTTTCCAGCAGATAGATCGAGCAGACATCGCTCCTCATCCGTCTGGCCACCAGGGTAACGATATTGTCCAAGGTATCCTGCAGATCATGTGAATGCAGAATGATCGAGCTGATGTCTTCCAACGTGCGCAGACCAAGTGTTTGTCGGACTTCTTTCATAATAGTTCCTACTCAACGTAGTGGTATAATTACCTTCCTGATACATTTGTTATCAAAGCAGAATCCGGCATGATCATTTTGAAACCGACTGCGACCCAACCACCGGAACACTTCAGGTTTCCAGTGCTCCGATCAGGCTCTTGATGTCGGCAACTCCGTTGGCAACCAGCCAGGCTTCCATGTCTTCAGCTATTCTTTGAGCAGCGCCCGGGTTGATGAAGCTGGCGGTGCCGACCTGGACGGCAGTCGCTCCGGCCAGCATAAATTCGAGCGCATCGGTCGCATTCATGATGCCGCCGATGCCGACAATCGGCAGTTTAACGGCCTTGGCCACCTGCCAGACCATGCGCAGCGCAATCGGCTTGATGGCCGGCCCTGAAAAACCGCCGGTGATATTGGCCAGGATAGGCCGGCGCCTGTTCAGATCGATGGCCATCCCGGTCAGGGTGTTGATCAGTGACAATGCATCGGCGCCGGCATCTTCACACGCCCGGGCCATGACAACGACATCGGTCACGTTTGGGGAGAGCTTGACGATCAGAGGCTTATTCGTTACGGCACGGCAGGCCGAGACCACCGACGCGGCACACTCCGGGTCGGTGCCGAAAACGATCCCACCCTGCTTGACATTCGGGCAGGAAATGTTTACTTCCAGAGCGGCAACTTCGGATATTTTATCGAGGCGACGCGCCATTTCTGCGTATTCATCAATATTACTGCCGAAGAAGTTGGCAATGGCGGGGGTGTCTACCGAGCGGAGAAAGGGAACCTTTTTGGCGATAAAGGCATCGATGCCGACATTCTGCAGGCCGATGGCGTTCAACATCCCGCCGGGTGTTTCGACGATACGCGGCGTCGGATTGCCGGCTCGTGGTTTGAGTGAAAGCCCCTTGGTTACGAAGGCGCCGATCGATTCCAGATCAACGTATTGGGCAAACTCCTCGCCATAGCCGAAAGTGCCGGAGGCGGTCATTACCGGGTTACGGAGCTTCATCCCGGCCAGATTGACGGTCATATCAGGTTTTGTGGCGGGTTTTATGGTTGATTTCATGGTCACTCCCCCCACTTCAGTTCGCCGGATTCAAAAACAGGCCCTTCGGTGCAGACACAGCGGTAATCAGGATTGTCCGCTGAGTGGGAGTGCCCTTGGGTGACGCAACCGAGACACGCGCCGACGCCGCACGCCATGTACCCTTCCAGCGAAACCTGACAGGGAATGCTGTGTTCTGCCGCGATTCCGGCAACGGCGTTCAGCATGCCGTGCGGACCACAGGCGTACATTGTCGCCCTCCCCCGCAGCAGCTTCAATCGCCGCAGCAGCGCCTCGGTCACCAGACCGCATTCACCGAGAGAGCCATCTTCGGTGGCGGTGTAACATTCGATTCCAAGCCGCTCGAATTCGGTGATACAGAGAATGTCATCCCTTGTCCGTCCGCCGGCAAAAAGCCTCACCTTTGACCCCTTAACCAGCTCTTTCGCCAGCAGATAGAGCGGTGCCAGTCCTACCCCGCCGCCAACGATCAGTTTTTCCTCCTCCGCCGCAGCAAGGTCGAATCCTTTGCCGAGCGGTCCCAGAACATCGAGGAGATCTGAACCGTGCAGCGTCGACAGCATCGCGGTTCCCTTCCCCACTACCCGGTAAAGCATTTCCAGATACGGCTGTGGAACCGCACCGCTCTGGACGGGGGTGTAGGTGCCGACATCAAAAATGCCGAATGGGCGGCGCAGCAGCGGGTCGATGGCACCATTAACGCGCACCATCACAAACTGGCCGGGACGCGCCGCAGCACATTCCGGTGGAGCGGTCATCCGCATCCGCCAATAGCCGGGGGAGACCTCAATATTTGAAAGAATCATTGCGGTAAACTGCATTACAGGTTCTCCTTGAGATTTTTTTCCATCAGAATCGCGTCTTCGGCCGACTCATAATATCCGCTGCGAATGCCGACGCGTTCAAAGCCTAACTGCCGGTAGAGTGAAATGGCGGCACTATTGGAGGCACGCACCTCAAGCGCCATCGTTTCCGCCCCCTGTTCGAGAGCCATCCTGAATGCCTCCCCCAGCAACATCCGCGCAATACCACTCCCCCGCCGGTCCGGTGACACTGCAACGTTCAGTATCTGCGCTTCTTCAAACAGTGACATCAGACAGACATAACCAACCACACTCACATCTTCAACAGCTACGAACGGCCATGAATAACGGGCAGCAATCTCATGCTGAAAATGTTCACGTTTCCAAGGGGTTGCATAGGAGACCATCTCAATTGCCACGACGGACTCAAGGTCATCCTCGGTCATTGCCCGGACATAAAGCATCGGCTGTTCATTCATAGCGGCACATAATAAGCAAACGGGCAGCGCTTGTAAACGCTTTATACTCTCATTACACATTGACAGCATACGTATTATCTGCATAACTTCGGGTCTGAATACTGGTGAGCTCAAAGAACTCAGACGAATGCTGAATATTTTACGCGGGGAACGGAGAGTCTATGAATTACCTTCATGCTAGCCTTGCTGTTGTGGTCTGCCTCGGCATGGCGGCCCACTCATGGGGTGCGCCGCTACCCCTGCAGGATTGCCTGCAAAGAGCGCGCGACAATAATCCGGCCCTCAAAAGTGCCGTCTGGGACAGCCGCATTGCCCTGGAAAACACCCGCCTGGCAGCGGCTGCCACCTATCCACGCATTGAGACCCATGCCGGATACACGATGCAGACGGAACCGCAGGCAATAAAGTCGGCTGGAGGCACGACTGAGACCCAGGAGCAGAACTTTGCCTTTGCCGGAATTGCGGCCGATTATATTCTCTACGATTTCGGACGGCGCGATGCGAAGGTCCGGCAGGCAAACGCTTACACCGAAGCGGCGGCAGAGGGATTCATGTTCACCAGAGGTGATATCACACTGCAGGTTATCGAGGCGTACTTCAGGATTCTTGAAACCGACCGACTGATTCAGGCGGCAGACGAGGAGGTCGTCCAGATAACGGAACATCGCCGCGTAGCTCAGGTTCTGTTTGAGGAGGGGGTCGTTACCCGCAATGATGTCCTGCAGGCAGATGTACGCCTCGCCTCTGCCGTGCAAAAGCGGCTGGCGGCTCTCAACACACGCGAGAACGGCTGGCTGCTCCTTAATTTTCTTACCGGCAGTGAACCCGGATTCCGGGGCGAACTGGACGCAACCTCTTCACTGGGCGACTCCCGACAGAATACGGTGGACACGAGAGACCGCCTGGGCAACCGTCATGACATCAAGGCACAGAAGCAGATACTTGATGCCAGCGAGTTTGAGGTGCAGGGAAATCTAAAAAACTATGTACCAGAGATCTATACCCGTCTCGGCATGGATTATGTCCAGAATGACAAGGTGCGGGAACAGGCGGTCTACTCGGCAACGCTGGGCATTCGCGTCAATCTGTTCGACGGTTATGCCTCGCAAGCGGCACACAAGAAAGCGGTCAAGCAACGTTCAAAACAGCAGGAGACCCTCAGGCTGACTGAACAGCGTGCGCAGCTTGAGATTTCAACCTCCCGCAATGATGCCCGTGTGGCTCAAGAGCGAATAAGCGTGACCGAAGCGGCTATCAAGCAAAGTGAAGAGAACCTGCGCATCAACATGGAGCGCTATCAGGAACGGGTCGGCATTGCCTCGGAAGTTTTGGATGCCCAGACACTGGTGACACAGACCAAAACCGACTACTACCGGGCGCTCTATGATTTCCAGACCGCCACCGCCCGCCTGCAGAATGCGCTCGGCGAGCTTTAAACAACAACAAAGAAATAACGGAGGAGATATGGCAGAAGAGACCGGATCACCAGCAGAACCGCAGGATGCATCAGAGACCGCGCCGACAGAATCAGCACCCGATTCAAAACCGGGAGGCAACAAAAGGATCAAAGCGCTGATCGTTTTGCTGACCGTCATTATTGTCGGCGGATGGTTCGGCCTGAAATGGTTCATCTCCAGTAGAAGCAACATTGAAACCGATAACGCCTTTATCGAAGCACGTATTGTCCCGGTCTCCTCCAAGGTTTCCGGCACAGTGGCACGGGTGTTGGTGAACGACAACCAGCTTGTCAAGCGGGGTGATCTGCTGCTTGAAATTGACGAACGCGACTACCGGCTCCAGATAGAACAGGCTGCTGCCGGAGTAGGCATCGCAGAAAACGAAACCGGCGGCGAGCAAATGAAGGTAGAGGGGGCCCGTGCAGCACTTCAATCTGCTAAAGCCCGCTTCGATCAGGCTGTGGTGGATCAGAAGCGCGCGGAAAGACTGTACAGCCGCGATGTACTGCCAAAAGATCAGCTCGATCGCCTGAGGACCGCCAGACAGGTCGGTGAAGCGCAGCTGAAAGAGGCGGAGGGAGCGCTCAAACGTGCTCAAGCCGAAGCCGGCCTAGCCACCAAAGCGGGGAGCAAAGCCAAGATACGTCAGCGCAAAGCACAGCTGAATGACGCTGAACTGCAGCTTTCGTACACAAAAATCTATGCCCCCCGGGAGGGGTATATCACCCGTAAATCGGTCGAAGCGGGTGTCAATATTCAGGCAGGGCAACCGCTGATGGCACTTGTGCCGCTGCAGGATGCCTGGATAACAGCCAACTACAAGGAGCGCCAGCTTACCTATCTGAAACCGGGACAAAAGGTCGAGTTTTCCGTCGATGCTTATCCGGGCAAAACTTTCAACGGCACGGTAGACAGCATCATGGCCGGTACCGGAGCGGCGTTTTCCCTGCTCCCCCCCGAAAATGCCAGCGGCAACTATGTCAAAGTCGTCCAGCGGGTGCCGGTCAAGATCAACATCGACGCTCATGCCGACCCGGAACGATTGCTCCGGGTCGGCATGAGCGTCATTCCGGTCGTGCTGACCGGCAGGACCAGCGGTGAAGTACTAAAGGAATTGAATCCCTTTAAATGAGCGAAGATAAAACCATAAATAAATGGCTGATCACGGTTACCGTCATGCTCCCCGCGATCATGGAGATCATCGACACCTCGGTTGCCAACGTCGCGCTGCCGCACATGCAGGGGGCCCTCAATGCAGGGACGGATGAGGTCACCTGGGTACTGACCTCCTATCTCGTTGCCAACGCCGTGGTACTCCCGATGACCGGCTGGCTGTCACGCGTTTTCGGCCGCAAGCGCTTCCTGATGACCTGTATCGTCATATTCACGCTGGCATCACTGCTCTGCGGTGCGGCACCGAACCTGGCGTCACTGATTTTCTTCCGCATCCTGCAGGGGGCCGCCGGCGGGGCCTTGATCCCGATCAGCCAGGCGATCCTGATGGAAACATTCCCCCCCAACCAGCGCGGCATGGCAATGGCCATCTTCGGGGTAGGTGCCATGTTCGGCCCGATCGTCGGTCCGGCTCTGGGGGGATGGATCACCGACAACATGAGCTGGCGCTGGATCTTCTACATCAATCTTCCGATCGGTATTATCTCTATAATCATGTCCGCCTTCTTTATTTTTGATCCTGACTATCTGCGCCAGAAAGTCAAAGCGATGAAGATCGATTACTGGGGGCTGTTCTTACTGGTTGCCAGCATGGGATCTCTGCAGGTAGTGCTGGATAAGGGGCAGCAGGAGGATTGGTTTAACTCGTCTTTTATAATCTCTTTCAGCATCATTACCGTACTTTCCCTGATAGCGCTGGTCTGGGTCGAACTGACCCATGAACATCCGATCATCAACCTGCGCCTGTTCAAAAACGTATCGTTCTCGGCCGGCAACCTGATCATGTTCGTGGTCGGTTTTGCCCTCTACAGCTCCATCATGCTGATCCCGCTCTTCCTCCAGACCCTGATGGGGTATTCAGCCACCGATGCGGGGATGGTCATGGCCCCGGGCGGAGTGGCGACACTCCTCACCATGCCGCTGGTAGGAGCGGCACTGGCCAAACGGGACGGCCGAAAAATCGTTTTTTTCGGACTGCTGCTCGGAGCAACCTCGATGTTTATCATGCAGGGACTGAACCTTCAGGGCGCCTTCTGGAACTACACCTGGCCCCGGATTGTCCTCGGTTTCGGGCTGGCGATGATCTTTGTGCCGCTGACTACCGTTACTCTCGCCTCTATCTCCCGTGAAGAGATGGGCAATGCTACCGGCATGTTCAACCTGCTGCGCAATATCGGCGGCAGCGTCGGCATCGCCATGGCGGCTACCATGCTGACCCGTTACCAGCAGTTTTACCAGACCACTCTTGTTGCCAACGTCAATCCGTACAACCCGGTCTGGCAGACCCGTGTTGAGAGCCTGAAACAGGCGCTGATTTCCAAGGGGATTGCCGCCTCTCAGGCGGACACGACTGCGCTCGGCATTATGTATGGAGCCGTGCGCCGCCAGGCGGGCGGCCTCGCCTTCAACCGTATCTTCTTCACCATCGGCCTGGCTTTCCTGATCATCATTCCACTGCTCTTTCTGCTAAAGCGCCCTTCACACACCGAAGGGGGCGGCATGGGGCATTAAAGCCACTCACTCACCCACAAAATGTAGTCCCCCATCCATCCCCTTGACACTACAACTTGCCATAAGGCATAATCCGACCTCACTGATTTGCCTGGAGGCAGCACCGCATGGACACACCCGATAGTTCCAAAAACGCCCCATCTTCTCCCTTCGTCCATCTCCACCTTCACACCCAATATTCCCTGCTCGACGGCGCTATCCGCTTTGATGACCTGATCGCGAAGGCCAAAGCGTACAACATGCCTGCGGTTACGATTACCGACCATGGCAACATGTTCGGGGCGGCGGAGTTTTATCTCAAATGCAAGAAGGCCGGCGTCAAGCCGATCATCGGCTGTGAGCTCTACCTGGCACCCGGATCACGCTTTTCAAGGGAGGCCAAAGGCATCTCCGACGCGGCTTACCATCTGGTCCTGCTCTGCGAGAATATGCAAGGATACAGGAATCTTTCCTACCTGACCTCGGCCGGGTACAAGGAGGGGTTCTACTACCGCCCCCGTATCGACCGCGAGCTGCTTTCGGGGCGCTCCGAAGGGTTGATTGCCATGTCAGCCTGCCTCAAAGGTGAAGTGGCCATGCAGTGCGGCCGAGGCAGAATGGAAGATGCCGTCGCTACCGCCCGCTGGTACAGCGAACTCTTCCCCGACCGCTACTACATCGAACTGCAGGAAAACACCATCCCGGAACAGGATGTCGTCAACAAGCGGCTGATGGAGGTGGCGGCCGAACTGAAGCTGCCCCTTGTTGCGACTAACGACTGTCATTACATGAATCGCGAGGATGCCCGTGCCCATGAGGTGCTGCTCTGCATCCAGACCGGAAAAACCATGTCGGATCCGACACATATGAAGTTCTCGGTCGATGAATTTTACGTCAAATCACCGGAGGAGATGACGCAGGCTTTCAGCTATTGCCCCGAGGCGATAAGCAACACCCTGACAATTGCCGAACGTTGCAATATTGAACTGGCGGTGGACGGCAAAACCTACTATTTCCCACACTTCGAACCGCCCGCAGGGCAGAATCATGATGGGATGCTGAGGGAACTGGCAACTGACGGTCTTAAGGAGCGGATGACGGCTATCCTTGCCAAATATCCCGACATGACCCTGGAGCAGCAGCAGGGATATTTCGACCGTCTGGAAATTGAGCTGAAATGCATCTGTGAAATGCAGTTTCCCGCCTATTTCCTGATTGTCTCCGACTTTATCCGCTGGGCCAAGGACAAGGGCATCCCGGTCGGTCCAGGCAGGGGTTCGGCCGCCGGTTCACTGGTCGCATACGCCACCAAGATAACCGATCTTGACCCGCTCCCTTACAACCTGCTGTTCGAGCGGTTCCTCAACCCGGAACGTATCTCCATGCCGGATATTGACGTCGACTTTTGCCAGGATCGCCGCGGTGAGGTGATCCAGTATATGGTCGAAAAGTATGGACGTGATCGCGTCTGCCAGATTATCACCTTTGGAACCATGGGTGCCAAGGCGGTGATACGTGACGTTGGGCGCGCGCTGAACATTAGCTATGGTGAGGTCGATCAGATTGCCAAGCTGATTCCTGACGACCTGAAAATGACGCTGAACAAGGCGCTGCTGCAGGAGCCTAAACTGAAAGAGATGTCCGCTGCCGATCCGCAGATCAGGGATCTGCTCGAAACCGCGCTCTGCCTGGAGGGGCTGACTCGGCACGCTTCAACTCATGCCGCAGCGGTCGTGGTAGCTCCGGATCAACTGGAAGAATTTCTGCCGCTCTACAAGGACCAGAAGACCGGTTCGATCAACACCCAATACTCAATGAAATACGTTGAGCTTGTCGGCCTGGTCAAGTTCGACTTCCTCGGGCTCAAAAACCTCACCGTCATACAGAATGCCGTCAAACTGATACGCGAGGGAAAGGATCCGGCTTTCGACATAACCCTGCTCAAAGATGATGACCAGGCGAGTTATGACCTGATAACTGCCGGCAACACGACCGGCATCTTTCAGCTTGAATCAAGCGGCATGAAGGAGATGCTCGTCAAGCTGAAACCTTCCTGTTTTGAGGATGTAATCGCGGCTGTCGCCCTCTATCGTCCCGGCCCCTTGGGTTCCGGCATGGTGCAGGACTTCATCGACCGCAAGCACGGCATACAAAAGGTGGTCTATGACCTGCCGCAACTGGAGACGATCCTGAAAGATACCTACGGGGTCATCGTTTACCAGGAGCAGGTCATGCAGATTTCCCGTACACTGGCCGGCTACTCACTGGGTCGCGCCGACTTGCTGCGCCGCGCCATGGGGAAGAAGGACCCGGTCGTCATGGCCAAAGAAAAGGAACCGTTTCTCGCGGGCGCCAAAGAGCTGGGTATCGACCTCAAAAGGGCCGGCGAGGTCTTTGACCTGATGGCCAAGTTTGCCGAGTACGGCTTCAACAAGTCCCATTCGGCCGCCTACGCCCTGATCACCTACCAGACCGCCTATCTGAAAGCTCACTACCCGGTGGAGTTCCTGGCCGCACTGCTGACCTGCGACATGGACAGCACCGACAAAGTCGTTAAGAGCATCAACGACTGCCGTGAACAGGGTATCGAGGTGCTGCCGCCGGACATCAACTCATCCGGACTCTCTTTCACCGTTGCCGGCACATCGATGCGCTTCGGTTTGGGAGCGGTAAAAAATGTCGGGAGCGGGGCCATCGAGGCCATCTTGGAAGCCCGCAATGATGGACCGTTTAAGAGCCTTTATGATTTTTGCGAACGGGTTGATCTGAGAAGAGTAAACAAAAGGGTGATTGAATCGTTGATCAAGTGCGGCGCCTTTGATTCAACCGGTGCTGCCCGTTCCGCCCAGATGGAGGGGTTGGAAGCTGCTTCAAATTATGGTCAGAAGATCCAGGAGGAAAAGGCCAGTGCCCAGGTTTCGCTGTTCGGCACGGAAGAGGTATCAAGGGGAAATAGCACCGGCGGCATGAAACTCCCCAACACAGCCGAATGGCATGACAAGGAAAAATTGGCTTACGAGAAAGAGGCTCTCGGCTTTCTTATCACCGGCCACCCGCTGGATCGCTACATTGATGACGTCAAGCGCCTCTCCAACACCGATATCGCCAGCATGGTGGAAATGGCTGAGGGGAGCGAAGTGCGGATTTGCGGCATCGTCTCCGCTCTCAAGGAAATTACGACTAAAAAGGGCGACCGGATGGGATTCGCAACGATTGAAGATCTGACCGGTTCCGTGGAAATCACTGTATTTTCAGATATATACACGGTCGCCTCTGCACTGTTGAAATCCGATGATCCGCTGCTGGTGATCGGCAAGCTGGAAAAGGGCGAAAAAGGGTGCAAAGTGCTGGTCATGAAGGGTGGTGAGGAGAATAACGGCAAACGCTTCCAGCATGATCGCGGGCCGGCAGGCGACATCAAGCTCCTAGCCGAGGCGCGCGCCCAGACGACCAAAAAAGTATTATTCAACCTGCGTACCGATGAAACCATGCCGGAGCAAATCACCCTCCTCAAGGAGGTCATCGAACGACATCCCGGGAGTGTACCGACCTGCATCCAGTTTCTGATACCGGCACGGAGCCGCTCCATCATGCCGCTGGCAACCGGAATGAACGTCACGGCCAGTGACGATTTAAGGCTGGAAGTGGAACGACTGTTAGGGTATAATGCCGCCACTTTTGAATAGCATATCCTGTACTATTTAAACACAGAGACACAGAGGACACCGAGAAAACATGATGATTTAAGGTTATACCCCCTATGTCTTATCGTTTTTTAAATACTCTGTGTTCTCTGTGTTTCCGTGTTAGAAAATATGAAGTGAGGTATACATAATGGCAACCCCGTTTTATCTTGAATTTGAAAAGCCGATTGTTGAGTTGGAAAAGAAAATTGAGGAATTGAACGCGCTGGCCGGTGAAGGGCTGGATATCTCGGGCGATATAGCAGCTCTTGAAGGTCGCGTTGAGAAGATGCGGGGTGATATTTTCTCCAACCTCTCCAGATGGCAGACCGCACAGGTGGCCCGTCACATCAACCGCCCCTTTACCCAGGACTACATCAATCTCATGTTCACCGAGTTTGTTGAGCTGCATGGCGACCGGAACTACGGCGATGATCATGCCATCGTCGGCGGTCTGGCGCGTTTCAACGGCCAACCGGTGATGGTGGTCGGACACCAGAAGGGACGGGACACCAAGGAGAAGGTCTACCGCAATTTCGGCATGCCCAATCCGGAAGGATACCGCAAGGCACTGCGTCTCATGCAGATGGCTGAGCAATTCAAGCTGCCGGTTATCACTTTTGTAGACACACCAGGCGCTTATCCCGGCATCGGTGCCGAAGAGCGCGGCCAGGCCGAGGCGATCGCCCGCAACCTGCGCGAGATGGCGTCCCTGCGGACTCCTATTATCGTCTGCATCACCGGTGAAGGAGGGTCAGGCGGAGCGTTGGCCATCGCCGTCGGCGACCGGATTCTGATGTTGGAACATTCGGTCTATGCCGTTATCTCACCGGAAGGGTGCGCCGCCATTCTCTGGTCGGACGGTACGAAAGGCCCCCAGGCCGCCGAAGCACTCAAGCCTACGGCAAAGGACATCATCAAACTGGGCGTCATCGACGAGATCATCGAGGAACCGGTCGGCGGAGCCCACCGCGACCACAAGACCACCGCCAGCAACATGAAGGAGGCTATTGCCCGCCACCTGACCGAACTGAATAAGCTTTCCGGTGATGAACTTGTGGAAGAGCGCTACAAAAAGTTCAGAGCCATGACACGGCTGGCTGAATAAAATGTTTTTCAGGATATATTTACAATTTGGGCGGTTTAACCGCCCACGTTTTTTTAAGGGACCAACATGCTAGAACGCCTGCAGAAAATAATATCCGCCGCCGGAATCACATCACGAAGAGCATCTGAAGCGCTGATCCTGAACGGTCAAGTTGCCGTCAACGGCGTCGTTGTCACAGAACTTGGAAGCAAGGCCGATCCGTCCAAAGACTCCATTACAGTGGACGGGAAAGTCCTTAAAATCAGCGCCCAACGCCTGTACATCCTCCTCAACAAGCCGCCAGGATATATCACCGCGCTTAAAGACAGCCAGGGACGTCCGCTGGTAACCGACCTGCTTAAAGACGTGCCGGAGCGGGTCTATCCGGTGGGGCGTCTGGATTACAACACCGAAGGACTGCTCCTTTTGACCAATGACGGAGAGTGGGCTAATCGCCTGATGCATCCCAGTAATGAAATAGAGAAGGAGTATCATGTCCGAGTACGCGGCAAGGTGCTTGATCAACAGCTGAAGCGGATGGCAGAAGGTGTAGAACTGGATGACGGCAAGACCGCGCCGGCTGTCGTGAACCTGGTAAAAAGCGGCGAACAGAACGACTGGATCTCGGTCGCGATCCATGAGGGAAGGAACCGCCAGGTGCGCAGAATGTGCGAGGCTGTCAGCCTTTCAGTCGTGCGACTGAAAAGGATCCGCTACGGTTCTCTTATGCTCGGCACGCTCAGGTCAGGGCAGTTCCGCTACCTTACGGAATCCGAAGTGAAACAATTGTCCGGTGAACCGGCAACGGGTGCATCTTTTACAGCATCGGCACGCTTTGACAAGTCAGACAGGTCTGAAAAAACAACCCGTCCAAAACATTCAGGAGGAAAAACCATTGGAAGAAGGCAGCAGTAGAAGGTCCGGTTTTATCGAACGTGTCAGCCGTTTTGTAACCGGACGCAAAAGAACGACCGAACAGGAAATTAACGATTTTATTGAAGCGTCAGAAGAAGAAGGCCTGGTTAACGAGGAGGAGTGCGAGATGATCCGCTCTATTTTTTCCCTCGGAACAACTATCGTGCGAGAAATCATGGTAACCCGTACTGAAATGGCCTGCGTCACCGTCGATGCAACCGTGCGGGAACTGCTGGATACCATCATCGCCTGCGGCCATTCCCGCATACCGGTTTACGAAGACTCGATCGACAATATCATCGGCCTGCTGTACGCCAAAGATCTCCTCAAACAGTGGGGTACCGACCAAAACAGCCTCTCTGTTCGCGAAATCATGCGCCCACCCTACTTTATCCCCGAATCCAAAAACCTGGAGCAGCTGCTGCAGGAGTTCAAACGTAAACGGATTCACCTCGCGATCGTCATTGATGAGTATGGCGGCACATCCGGCCTGATAACGATTGAAGATCTGCTGGAACAGATTGTGGGTGACATTCAGGACGAATATGACCGCGAGGAGTCGCTTCTAACCGTCAATCCGGATGGCAGCATCACCGCCGACGGGCGCCTCCCTGTTGAAGAGCTTGAAGAACATTTTGATATCCAGATAGAACGCGACAACTTCGATTCAGTTGGGGGGCTCGTCTTCCACCTTACCGGAAAAATTCCGGCGGTCGGAGACAACATCGAGGGGGACGGACTATATCTGAAAATCCTCGACGCTGATCTGCGGCGGGTTAAAAAGGTCAACATCCGCCTGCTAAGCAGTACTCCTGCAGAAGATCAGGGGCATGAGTGAGCGCTCTGATATCCTTTCCAGGGGTAAAACGGCTGTTTGACCGCCGGGGGTTGCTGGCAATCGCCAGCGGTATTCTGATCGCACTCTCCTTTCCGAATCCCGGTTTATCCTTCCTGGCCTGGATCGCCCTGATCCCGTTGCTGATCGCCCTGGAAGAGAGCTCACCCCGGGAGGCTTTCCGCATCGGCCTCACCTGCGGCATTACCGCATACGCCGCGATCCTGTACTGGCTCAATATCGTTTTTACCCAGTATGGCCATCTGCCATGGTCAGTCAGCATACCGGTATATCTACTGCTGGTTCTCTGGCTGGCACTCTTCTACGCCTTGAGCACCTTCATCGCCAGGATGGGTGAACTGGTCGGAATAAAGGCCGCCTTTACCCTGCCGGTAGCCTGGGTCGCCTTTGATTTCATCCGCTCCTTTCTGTTTTCCGGTTTTGCCTGGGGCATGCTGGGACACTCCCAGTTCCGCACCTTGCCGCTGATCCAGATTGCCGATCTGGCTGGTGTCTACGGCATCACCCTGCTGATCGTTCTGGCAAATATCGTATTGCACCGCGCCCTGCGTGCGGTTTCGGGCGCCGGTGTCCCCTACCCCGTTAAAAGCGCGATGATACTGTTGTTGATGCTGATCAGCACGCTCTATTACGGATTCAGCCGCTTGAACGAACCGCTTGTCACCTACTCAAAGCCGCTGCGGGTGGCACTGATCCAGGGAAATATCCCGCAGGATGTCAAGTGGAGTCCCGAATTCCGCCAGCGGACAGTTGACGGCTATGACCGCCTGTCCCGCGAGGCCGCCAAGGGTGGTGTAGATCTGATCGTGTGGCCGGAGAGTGCCGTGCCGTTCTTCTTTCAGGACGAGCCGCTGCAGGCGGAACGGATCAGAGGATTGGCCAGAGATCTGAATGCCTGGCTGCTGTTCGGGAGTCCGGCACATGAACTGCGCAACGGCAGGAGTACTTTTCTTAACAGCGCCTTCCTGCTGTCACCAACCGGCGAGACGGTCGGCAGAGCCGACAAACTGCATCTGGTCCCCCTTGGTGAATATATACCGTTCGGAAAGTTCCTGACCTTCATCAATAAACTGGTGGTCGGCATCGGCGATTTTTCTCCCGGCGAACGGGCCGTCATACTGGATGCCGGTGGAACAAAGTTGGGGGTGCAGGTCTGTTACGAGGTCATCTTCCCCGAACTGGCGCGCCGCTACGTCAATTCCGGGGCCCGTATCCTCGTGGCGATCACCAATGACGCCTGGTTTGGTCGTTCATCGGCCCCTTATCAGCACCTCGCCATCTCGACCTTCCGTGCAATCGAGACCCGCACGCCGCTGATCCGCGCCGCAAACACCGGTGTAACAGCAATTGTTGACCAGAACGGCCACATCCGCACAATGACCGCCCTTTTTGTAGAAGCGTATCGCACCGGCGAAGTTCAGCCGGGAAGCGGCAGGTCGCTTTACCTTACGATAGGGGACGCCCCGGCCTGGTTCTCTGTACTGCTGACAGCCGGAGTCGTCCTGTTTGTCTGGATCAAAAGGAAAAAAATCAATCTTTAGCCCTATAAGGAGCAGCAACCATGTACCGTGAAGAAACAGCCAAATTGAAGGATTGTGAAGAACGGATCGCCAAGCTTCGGGGGGCACTTTGACGTAGATGCCAAGCGTGAATCGATCATGGAGATCGAATCGATAATGGTCGTTCCCGGATTCTGGGACGACGTCAAGAAATCGCAGGAAATCATTAAAAAGCGAACAACACTGGAAAAGATTGTCCAGATGTGGGACCACCTCCTGCACCAGACGGAAGATATCCGCCTGATGATCGAGCTGGGAGAAGAGGCTCAGGATGTCGAGACTCTGGCGGAGGTCGGTGAAATGACCGACCGACTGATTCGGGAGGTCGAGGCCGCCGAGTTTCAGCGTATGCTCTCCGGTCCTCATGATCGCAATTCCTGCTTTATCACCATAAATCCGGGAGCAGGCGGTACAGAGTCCCAAGACTGGGCCGAGATGATCCTGCGCATGTACCTCCGCTACTGCGAGAAGAAAGGGTGGAAGACGGTCATCACCGAATATCAGGCCGGTGATGAAGCAGGGCTCAAATCGGTAACCTTTAACGCCAGCGGTGAGTACGCCTATGGCTACCTCCGGGCAGAAGCCGGCATCCATCGCCTGGTACGGATATCCCCCTTCGACAGCGCCGCCCGCCGCCACACATCTTTTGCCTCGATGTACGCCTTCCCTGAAATTGAAGAGGACGATATCGATATCAAAATCAGTGACAGCGATCTGAAGATTGACACCTTCCGCTCCGGCGGCGCAGGCGGCCAGCACGTCAATACGACCGACTCAGCCGTGCGTATCACCCATCTCCCTTCAGGCATCATCGTCGCATGTCAGGCCGAAAGGAGTCAGATATCAAACCGGGCCACCGCCATGAAAGTATTGCGGGCCAAACTGTACGAGCGTGAAGTCGAGGATCGCAAGGACAAAGCCTCCGAAATCGCCGCCGAAAAGAAGGATATCGGCTGGGGAAGCCAGATCCGCTCATATGTTCTGCACCCCTACAAAATGGTGAAGGATCTGCGTACCGGTGTCGAATCCGGCAACCCTGAGGCCGTCCTGGATGGCAATCTGGATGACTTTGTGATGGCATATCTGATGGGAGTCCGGCGGAACGTCGGGGATGTGGAGTAAACCAAGTCCCTCTTCGACTGGTCAGACTTTTCTGACCAGTCGATCTTTTAATAACAGCTGCAGCGTTTCCTCTTACGGCTCCCCTTCTTTTCACTCAGCGGTCTTCATCATCACCCCATATTGCCAGCCATTGCTGCTGCGGTGTTCGGCTGTCGCCATACTGCACGACGACGCCGTCTTCCCTTTGATATGAGCATGACCATCCTGGCTTGTCGGCTCCAGTGAAGACAGGATATTCATGTTGATGCTCCAAGGCGTTGTATGGGGCAGAATACACCCCGTCATCCTTCGGTGGCGGGCAACGTTCGTCTCCGATATACCATTTATTGTCCGTACCGCCAGCCTGTACCGCAGCAAACGATATGACAAACAAAACAGCCGTGACTGCTCTCATAAGCCTCCCTGTCGGTAGCCCACAGGTGAAACCATATTCTCCACCATGACAGTTTATTTAAAAATTTCGGCAAAAAATACCTTCATTGCTTCGCACGAGCGCCTGTCCGCTTTCTCGTTATAGGCAGCACCTTTGCTGTTGTCACTGCCGGCCGCTTTGTTGGTGAAACTATGAACGGCATTTCCGTAGCTGACAAACTGCCAGTCGACCCCGCCTTTCCTCATCTCATCCTGAAAAGCGGCAACCTCTTCGGCTTTTACAAAGGGGTCATCAGCGCCATGCAGCGCCAGCACTTTGGCTTTGATGTTTTTGGCATCCTGGGGTGCAGGAGTTGACAGCCCGCCATGGAAAGTGACGACACCCCGAATATCCGCGGCGTCACGAGCCAGCTCCAGTACGGCTGTGCCGCCGAAACAGTAGCCGATGGCAGCAATACGCCGTACGTCAACAAGTTTCTGCTTTTTCAGTTCCTCCAACCCTGCTTCGGCTCTTGCCCGCAGAAGAGGGCGGTTATCCTTGTAGATGCCGGCTGTTTTGCCCGCCTCGGACGGATCAGCGGGGCGGATTCCCTTACCGTAAATATCAGCAGCAAAGGCGACGTAGCCAAGCTTGGCAAGCATTTCAGCCCGCAGCTTCATATGATCATTTATGCCGTTCCACTCGTGCACAATCAAGACGCCGGGACGTTTTGCTGTTTTGGCGTCATCCCACGCCAGATACCCCTCAAGAATCGAATCACCCTGCCGGTACTCGATAATTTTAGTTTTTACGGAAGCTTCCGCATTGACGGAGAAGAACATCACTGCCAGGATTATCAGTAATTTTTTCATGACAGACCTCCCTGAATATACACTTTTCTTGGCAACGTACACTTGCCGACTTTCAGGCTTCAACAGAATGAATTATAAATCATTTAAAGTGCACGGGTAAACAGTTTCTTGATTATGACTGCCGACTTTATAGATTGATTCAGCCACTGCACACTTCAAGATGCCTGCTTAAAAAGCAGACCGACACAGAACGCCGGAAACGCAAAAGACCCAACCGCCATTGACGACGATTGGGTCTTTACATTACCAGCATTTCAACCAACTGATTTTAAACAACTTTGGAGCCGTTGGTCGGAATCGAACCGACGACCTGCTCATTACGAGTGAGCTGCTCTACCCCTGAGCCACAACGGCATAACTAATATTTCAGTGGCTTATCCAGCCAGACCTCATCATTACGAGTGATGTGCTCTACCAACTGAGCTAAAACGGCACTGTTACCTTCCGGCAGTTCACCCCTTTTGGAAGTGTGAAATTACCTTAAAAGTGTGGCTGCTGTCAATGCCATAAGACTCTTTACGAATAAAATTCTGCTTTACCACTGCTCCAATTGCGGCTAGTATCGTGCACCTGTTCAATTTTAACTTTTTATCTGAAATGGCGGCCCATGATTTTTCGTACACAACTGATACTCCTGTTTCTCTGCGTCTCCGCTCTGACTGCCCATGCAGCAAAATCTACCGACATCACCAGACTAGGGTATGCAATCCAGATGGGTGCTTTTGCCGATGTAAAGAACGCTGAGCGTTTTACGGCTACACTTCAGGCCAAGGGGGTTGAAGCGTTCTATTTCCGCAAGGACAACGGCGTGTATGCCGTGCGCTTCGGTGACTTCCCAAGCAAGGGAAAAGCTCGTGCAGCGGCCAGACGACTGGTGGCCGATCAATTGATTGGCAGTTATTACATCGCCCCCCCGAATGAGGTCGTATTCAGCCAACCAAAAGGACCGGGATGGCAAAAACTGCAGCCGGATGAAATTCACAAGCCCTCCCCTTCACTTCACCCGGTTGTCCCTAAAGAGACCGCTGAAAAGCCGGTTCAAAAACCGGCACGTAAAGATCGGGACATGGGCGCTATAGCCGCTCGCACCGCCGAGCGATTCGTCGGTATCCCTTACCGCTGGGGTGGCAACAATGTGGTGGAAGGAATGGATTGCAGCGGCTTTGTACGGGCGGTTTATAACCTGTGCGGACTGAGCATCCCACGGACCTCCAGCGACCAGTTCAAAGCGGGTGATTTGGTAACTAAAGACGCACTGCTGGATGGCGACCTCGTTTTTTTCGGATCTTCAGCTGACAAAATCAGCCACGTCGGCATTTATGTCGGAGGTGGCAAGTTCGTTCACGCCCCGAAACGTGGAGAAGAAATCCGGGTGACTGCGGTCGATGAAAGTTATTTTGAGAAGCGCTTTGTTGGAGCAAGACGGTACTTTTAGCAAGCGAGAAGCTGTTTTACCTTTCACGAAAGAACAGCTTCGTTAACGCACTAATCCTGTTTTTCAGGGATAGTCATCACGGAGAATAATCCATGGCAATCATTAAACCATTCCGGGCTCTCCGCCCTCCAAAAAATCTGGTTGAGAAGGTTTCAGCCCTCCCATACGACGTGATGAATGTCGAGGAGGCTTGTGCCATGGCGGCCGGAAACCCCAACAGCTTTCTGCATATTTCCCGTCCGGAAATAGATCTCCCTGCAGAAGTTGACCCGCATGATGAGCTTGTTTATCTACAGGGAAAGCTGAATCTTGGAGAGTTCATCAGGCGTGGGATATTGACACAGGATCATCACGACAGTTTCTACGTTTACCGGCAGCGTTTGGGTAGCATCAGTCAGACCGGTTTGGTCGTATGTGCCAGCGTGGACGACTACCAGTCCGGAGTTATCAAGAAGCACGAGCATACACGGGCCGACAAGGAAGAGGACCGGGTCAAACATATCGATTATCTAGATGCCAATGATGAACCTGTTTTCTACCTCTCCCGCTCCTGCGCAGAAGTGGAAGGGATCATCGAGGGGATTACTAACAGCCCGCCGGAATACGATTTTATATCAGATGACGGGGTTGGTCACACGGCATGGATCATATCAGATCAGATCCTGATCGACCGCTTGATCACCCTGTTCGCCGAGGTATCGAGGCTGTACGTTGCCGACGGCCATCACCGCAGCGCCGCCGCAGCGCGTGTACGTGAACTGCGGCGCGATAACAACCAGGGCCATAGCGGCAGTGAAGAGTACAACTCGTTTCTGACGGTCATATTCCCGGAAAACCAGCTCAATATCATGCCATATAACCGGGCGGTCAAGGATCTTAACGGACGGAGTGTAGACGAGTTTATTTCGCAGGTTGGGAGCAGTTTTATTATAACTCCCTACCCCGTTCCTGTCATCCCGGCAGAGCGACACGTCTTTGGTATGTATCTTGACGGCTGCTGGTATCATCTCCATGCCCGTCAGGAGATCGTCAATGAGAAGGACACCGTCGGCAGACTGGATGTTTCAATTCTGCAGAACTCGCTTCTAGCTCCTCTACTCGGCATTCAAGACCCGCGCACCGACCAAAGAATCCACTTCGTCGGCGGCATTCGCGGCAACGATGAACTGGTCAGATTGGTTGATTCCGGCGAATACGCCGTGGCCTTTGCACTCCATCCGACTTCCATCCGTGAATTGATCGAACTGGCAGATCAGGACCAGATCATGCCCCCCAAATCTACCTGGTTCGAGCCCAAGCTGCGCAGCGGACTATTCGTGCACCTGCTATCCTGATCCATAGTAATCACTTTGTACAAAAAGACCTCCCGGCGATCAAGCATCCGGGAGGTCTTTTTGTTTCTCGATGAACCACAAAGATTGTTACCTCTTCATCGCATCATCCATCAGTTTATAGGCACAGAATTCCCCGCACATCGTACAGGCACCGTGATCTGATACCGGTGAGTTAGCACGGTACTCGCGAGCCTTTTCAGGATCCATTGCCAAGGCGAACTGACCTTCCCAATCCAGCTTCTTTCGGCATTTTGCCATGGCAATATCCTGAGCCATAGCACCCTTGACACCCTTGGCGATGTCACCAGCATGGGCGGCAATGCGCGTGGCAATGATGCCATCACGGACATCCTGCACGTTCGGCAGGCAGAGATGCTCAGACGGGGTCACGTAGCAGAGGAAGTCTGCACCGGCTGCGGCGGCAATGGCACCGCCAATGGCACAGGTGATGTGATCATAACCTGGTGCGATATCGGTCACTAGCGGCCCAAGCACATAGAATGGAGCGCCGTGACAGAGCCTTTTCTGCAGCTGGATGTTGGTCTGGATCTGGTTCAAAGGCACATGACCCGGCCCCTCGATCATAACCTGTACACCGGCTTCCTGAGCACGCTGGGTCAACTCTCCCAGCAGGAGCAGTTCGTGGATCTGGGCCCGGTCGGTAGCATCAGCCAGACAACCGGGGCGGAAACCATCCCCCAGCGAAAGGGTCATGTCGTATTCCTTAGTGATCTCCAGCAACTTGTCGAAATGTTCAAAGAGCGGATTTTCCTTGTTGTTATAGCTCATCCATTCGATGGTGAAGGCCCCCCCGCGTGATACGACGTCCATCACGCGCCCTTCATTCTTCATCCGTTCAACGGTGCCTCGGGTTACTCCACAGTGGACAGTGATAAAATCGACGCCATCCTCCGCGTGCTTGATGATCCCGGCAAAAATGTCGTCAACCGTCATATCGACGATGGCTTTGTTCTTGTTGCGCACCGCGTCCAGAGCGGCCTGGTACAACGGCACAGTGCCGATACAAGCGCTGGTTTCGGCGATGATAGCCTTTCTTATTTCATCAACCGGACCACCGGTGGAAAGATCCATGAGGGCATCAGCCCCGTATTTTACCGCAATGCGGGCTTTTTCCAGTTCCTTCTCTATATCGGTATCGTCGGATGAAGAGCCGATATTGGCGTTTATTTTGGTGCGCAGCCCGGCTCCTACAGCTAGCGGGGTGCCATTGGCATGCTTGATGTTGTGGCAGATGACAATGGTGCCTGCGGCGATACCGTCACGGATGAATTCGGGGGGGAGTCCTTCTGCGGCTGCGGCAATCTGCATTTTTTCGGTGATGACACCTCTGCGGGCGTATTCAAGCTGAGTCATTTGCATGGTCCTTTAATCCTTTTTGTAAAATTCTAAAACAGTTATGAAATTTGCAGCAGTTCGCGTGCTGCCAGAAAGTGGTTAACCGGACTGTGACCCTTCCCCAGTGATCGGGCAAGGCGGATGGCGGAGCTGATAAATATCTTTGACTGTTCAACCGCAGTCAGCAGAGGCTCGCCCTGAGCTAGCAGGGCAGCAATAGCCGATGCATAGCTGCAGCCGGTGCCATGGGTGTTGCTGGTAAAAATGCGCTGGGAACTGAATTGGTGACACTGGACCCCGTCAAAGAGGATATCGGTGGAAAGACGCCCACTCATATGGCCACCCTTAACAAGGACGTTTGCTGCGCCCAATGCGTGGAGATCTCTAGCCGCCTGTTCCATCTCCGTCTCGTTTTTTATAGTTCTCCCAAGAAGGCGTTCCGCCTCCGGTACATTTGGCGTCAGCAGATAGGCGAGTGGCAGCAGTTGATCACAGAAGAGCTGGACAGCTTCACGTTCGAGCAGCGCAGCGCCTCCTTTAGCGACCATGACCGGATCGACCACCATCGGTATGATTACCTTCCGCTCCCCAAGGCGTTCCGCCAAAGCCGAAATTATGGCCGGAGTATGCAGCATTCCGGTTTTTATAACGTCGATCGGTATATCGGATAATACGGCGTCAAGTTGATCACACACAAAACTTGGCGGAAGCCCGTAGATCGAAGAAACTCCGCGGGTATTCTGGGCAGTCAGAGCAGTCAGGGCAGTGGCGGCGTAACTCCCTAGCAGACTAATGGTCTTGATATCAGCCTGAATACCGGCCCCACCACCCGAATCGCTTCCGGCAACGCTTAATACAGCTCCGCGCGGAAAGGGTCGAACACGATTAAACAGCAGTAAAAGTTCCGCAGCCGCGATTTCAGGTCTCGGACCTGAAAGCACCGATGAAATCACAGCCAGAGCGTCCGCACCAGCCTCAATCACCCGGCAGGCATTGCCGGCGGTTATTCCGCCGATAGCCACAATCGGGATCTTTATAGTACCGCGGATCAACCCCATCCCTTCAATACCAGGGATATGTGAGACGATCTTGCTCCCGGTCGGATATATCGCTCCGAAGCCTATGTAATCAGCGCCATCTTGTTCTGCACGGACGGCTTCTTCCAGATTATGAGTCGATTTGCCGACAACCTTACCTGGCCCGAGCAGCGCCCTGGCATCAGCGACACTCCCATCATCCTGTCCCAGATGTACGCCATCAGCATCAATCTCTTTCGCAAGCTTAAGGTCATCATTGACAATGAACGTCGTTCCAAAGCGGGCACAGAGCCGTTTCAGCTTACTCCCTTCCGCTAACCGTTCATTATACTCCATACCTTTGGCACGGTACTGCAGGGTCGAAACACCGCCCCGGAGCGCCAGACCAACCCTCCCCATAAGGTCGTCTCCCTGATCTGTAATCAGATAGAGACCCGATACATCGGGTGGTTGTGAATCCTTGTTGACGACAAGGCGAAACTGTCTGGTATCACTCACTCTGGGATTCCTAGTCACGATAAACGGGGTACTCACTTAACACAGAAAAACCGCACTGATATTCGACATCAGGCGGCTGGATAAAATTCACATCCTGCAAGCCGCTTTCCTACGCCGGAATTACCCGGTTCAGGTGCAAAGGGTTCCCGCTGACCGAACATGATAATGTTCAATGCAGACGGATCTCAGTTCAAATGAACTCCCCCAGGGCCTTGTTGGATTGGTACACTACTGCAATGCCGTGGCAATGTCAATCGGTACGAGCAAATTTATTCATGGATCAGAACTCCGCGAAGACAGAAACTCCACCTCCATAATCCGGACTTCCGTCACTTAAGCCTTTAAGAGCATAAACCTCGGTGTAGGTTCGCTTTCCAAAACGCCAGACACTCTTCAGCCTGATGTCGAGAGGCGCATCCATCCCATCAAAGGTAACTGAGCCAAAACGTGAATATGCTGAAGTGTAGAGGCGTTCATTCCAGCTGTAGCCGATTCCGGTTTCAGCAGTGAAATAATCCCGTGCACCGCTCTCCTCGGATGCACCCTGAAAGATATAGCGACCCTCTCCAAATGGCTGCCACCTTCCCAGCCACTTGGAAACGGCTAATCCTGGGCCGATATCAAGCTTGCCGGTGCCAAGCCCCTTAGTTTCATCGGCAGTCGGAAATTTAACGTAGAATGTTGGACGGATGAGCGGAGCCGTGTTGCTATCCTGTATAAGTGCATAGCCGCCTGTCAGCGTGATATCACCAAGGCCTAACTCGCTATCGTCTACAGTTCCGCCGCCTGCCACTGTCGAACTGACGCCTGTGTAGACGTACTGGCCGTTCATAGTTCTACGCGCGGTACTCTTGGTGGTACCCCCTATAGCAGCCACGCCGGTATTCTGAGTACGCTGGTACAAAAGCGGCACGGTCAGTTCCAGATCGAGGCGCCCGGTCGGAAACCAGTCAATAATTAACGGCATATAAACGTATGTACTGGTGGAGTCGGTGCCGAAGGTACCGCTTGAAACATCCAGACCAAGACCGACGGCATACTGAGGAACTTCTGATTCGGCCAGCGCCGGAAACGACGTTGTGTGTATGAGCATGGCGGAGATTAAAAACAAAAGTGATCTCATTGTTACCCCTTTATGTGTTTTTCAGCGTCCCATTCTGCCGCCACCCATACGTCCGGGCGATTGCTGCCGCATCGGGGCGGGCCGATTTGCATTCATGGTGGTTCCTCCTCCCGTTCCGCCGCCTGACCAGGCAGGGCGTCCAGCTTCATTTCGGAGCGAAACTTCGGTGTTACGGGTCGTATCAGTAATTTTCTGGACCATCATATAGACGACACCATCCTTACCCTGCGCTTTTGAACCGCGCACCGTCACGTTGTCGCCAATCCTCAGATCAATCCCGTTGTCAGCCCAAAAACTCTGTGGGCCGAGGACAACCACAATCCTGATTCCGCCGCTTTCCAGCTCCAGCCGTGCGTTACCGTGATCATCGTCAGTCGGCACTGATACTACATGCCCATTCACCGTTGTAACGGTATTGGTATCATACCCGGTTTCAAGATTCAGCCCGCTCTTATTGTCTTCGCCAATCCCCCAGAAAGCATGCGCTGCAACCGATGATGACATCATAAGAGCAGTCAGAAAGTATATGATTATTTTTATCGGTTGCATGATGATTCTCCATTAGAGAGAGGGGGACGCGTCCGCCCCCCCTAGGTATAACCGTTTACTGCGTTACGACTGTTGTTACCGGTACTGTCAAACCGCTTCCGTCCTGAAGCCCTTTACCGCTGCTTGGGCGGGTAGTTGAGCCGTTGGCAGTCGTACCGGTGGTCAAAAAAGTACCGTCACGCCGCTGGGATCCGACCGGGCGGGTTACTGCTGTACCTGTTGCGGTTTGGACCTTCATCCCGCTCCCGCCGCCAGTGCCGTTTCCGCCGCCATTGCCGCCGCGAGCCGATACTTCACCTGCAAAAGCCATTGCGCAGAGTGCTGCCAATCCCATTACCGTAATCTGTTTCGTTTTCATTGTTGTAACCTCCTCGTGAGTTGTTTACTTCTTGCCTTTCTTTATTCCACGAGTCGTGCCAACGGCAAATAAGATAGTAACAGATTAATATTGTTATCTTTTTTTTAACTTACTACAGCAGTTAAAGAAAAAAAGGTGCATATTTTGCGCCTGCTGGAAGAATTTTGCACCACGCATTCTACTCTGAATCTGCATCGCCAGCGATCCCGTATACTTTCAATCGGTATTGCAGCGTACGGCGTGAGATACCCAGCCGTTCAGCAGCCAGACGACGATTACCTGCAGTCGCTTTAAGCGCTGCAGCTATCGCATCGCGCTCAGCCTCTTTTAAAATGCCACCATCTTCGCGCGGCACACCATCCTGAGTTAAGCAAACAATCTCCGGCAGTTCCGCAACCGTCACCTGACCACGTGCCAGAATAACTGCCCGCTCGATTACGTTCTGCAGTTCCCGGATATTACCCGGCCAGCTGTAGGAACGGAGTGCTTTTATAGCAGGTGTGGCGATACCGGACAGTTTCTTTCCCATGTTTTGGGCGTGGATACGAACAAAAAAACCGGCCAGATCATGGAGAACATCCCGGCGGTCGCGCAGAGGCGGAAGCTTGATTGGAAACACATTCAACCGGTAGTAGAGGTCTTCGCGGAAGTTACCGGAAGCTGATTCTTTTGCCAGATCACGATTGGAAGCTGCCAGCACCCGCACATCGGCGCGCATTTCCTTATTACTTCCGACCCGTTGAAAACTCTTTTCCTGCAGGACCCTCAGCAACTTGGCCTGCATTGCCAACGGCATTTCACCTATTTCATCCAGAAAAATTGTCCCGCCAGCCGCCATTTCGAATTTTCCCTGGCGTGCGGCAGAAGCTCCGGTAAAGGCACCACGTTCGTGACCGAACAACTCACTTTCCAGAAGATTCTCCGGAATAGCGGCACAATTAACCGCAACAAAAGGGCCGGCTTTGCGCAGGCTGGCAAGATGAATGTAGCGGGCCAACAGCTCCTTACCGGTGCCACTCTCACCGCCAATCAATACTGTCGCGTCAGTACCGGCGACTTCTCGCGCCAGGCGTTGCACATCCAGCATAGCCGTACCGGCAAACAGGATTTTAAGCGGCGGCAATCCGGCTAAATCATTTTCATCCGGAACTGTCAACAGCTGTTCTCTATATTGCTCCTCCAGAAGCCGCTCTACCAAGTCTCTAAGGCTTTCAGGATCCTTAAGCGGCTTGGTCAGAAAGTCACAGACACCATCCTTGATTGCCGCTACCGCCTCTTCTACCGTACCGAAGGCGGTTATCAGCACAAAGGGGGGAGGCGAAGGGAGGGTACGGCTGGCTCGAAACAGCTCAACGCCCCCCATTTTCGGCATCTTGAGATCTGACAGCACCAGGTCAAACGGACTCTGTTTCAACTTTAACAACCCGGCAGCACCATCTACACTCTGCGTGACCTCATGACCGGCGGCTTCCAGAATGGCGACCAGTAAGCCGCGAAAAGTCCCGTCATCCTCTACA
>JAQUIG010000062.1 GCA_028683435.1 Desulfuromonadaceae bacterium
TGAATGGGACATCTGATAGTCTGCTCCTGTAATGAATAATCAACTAAGATAATCCTGTATTGGTTTAACGTCCAACTCCTGCGTCTTCAGGGAAATAATACTGTCACCTACCGCTTTTGCCCCGGCAACAGTGGTGTAATAGGCAAGGCCATGCATGAGAGACTCGCGACGGATTGAAAAAGAATCCGCTACCGCCTGAGCACCATGGGTAGTGTTAAATACCAGCTGAACCTCACCGTTCTTTATGGAATCAACGATATGCGGACGCCCCTCCAACACCTTGTTGACACGCCGAACCGTTATACCCCTTTCTTCAAGAAATTGAGCCGTGCCTCCGGTTGCCAGAATGCCGAAGCCGGCTTTATACAGTTTTTCAGCTGCGCTGACAACATGTTTCTTGTCGGCATCCCGTACGCTGATGAAGACATTCCCTGCTAATGGCAGCTTGACATTTGCTCCGAGCTGCGATTTTGCAAAGGCTTCGGCAAAGGTTTCTCCGATCCCCATCACCTCGCCGGTTGATTTCATTTCCGGTCCCAGCAGGGTATCTACGCCAGGAAATTTGACAAACGGGAAGACCGCCTCTTTTACTGAAATGTGTTTTGGGATAATATCAGCGGTTATCCCCAGCTCTTTGAGGGTCTTGCCAGCCATGATACGAGCTGCAATTTTCGCAAGCGGTCGCCCGGTTGCCTTGGAGACAAAGGGTGCGGTCCGGGATGCTCGTGGATTTACCTCCAGGATGTAGACAACAGTCCCTTTGACCGCGTACTGTACGTTCATCAGCCCTATGACATTCAGCTCAAGCGCCATCAGGACCGTCTGCCGGCGTATCTCGGCTACTATTTCCTGACTTATCGAGTACGGCGGCAGGCTGCAGGCCGAATCACCGGAATGAATGCCAGCCTCCTCAATGTGCTCCATAATTCCGCCGATTACTACATCAGTGCCGTCGCAGAGCGCATCGACGTCTATTTCGATCGCCTCATCGAGAAAACTATCCAGCAAGATCGGGTGTTCCGGAGAAACCAGCACGGCAGTTTTCATGTAGCGCTGCAGGTTTTCCGCGTCATACACAATTTCCATGGCACGTCCGCCCAGTACGTAAGAGGGGCGCACGACGACAGGATAGCCGATCCGTTCCACGACTTTTTCCGCTTCCTCAAAGGTACGCGCAGTACCGTTTTCCGGCTGCAGCAGACAAAGCTTGTGCAGCATTTCCTGAAAACGCTCACGATCTTCGGCACGATCGATCGCATCCGGTGACGTCCCGATAATCGGTACGCCGGTCTTTTCCAGCGCAACCGCCAGCTTAAGGGGTGTCTGACCACCGAACTGAACTATCACACCTACCGGCTTTTCAATCGCGACTATTTCAAGTACATCTTCGAGCGTCAGCGGTTCAAAATAAAGCCGATCCGATGTATCATAATCGGTTGAAACCGTTTCCGGGTTACAGTTAACCATGATGGTCTCATAGCCGTCTTCAGCCAGTGCGAAGGCGCCATGCACGCAGCAATAATCAAATTCTATCCCCTGCCCGATCCGGTTCGGACCACCCCCCAGAATCATGATCTTTTTCCGGTCTGTCGGTGCCGCCTCACACTCTTCCTCATAGGTAGAATACATGTAGGGGGTATACGCGACGAACTCGGCAGCACAGGTATCAACCCGTTTGTAAACGGGGCGCACATTCAGCGACCAGCGCAGTTCACGCACCTCGTCCTCTCCCCTGCTCCAGAGTTTAGAGAGCATTTTGTCAGAGAAACCCATCTGCTTGGCTTCACGCATAATTTCTTTTGTGACGGCCGACAATGGAACCTGCCTCAACTGTTCCTCTTTTTCTATGATCTGACGGATATTGTGCAGAAACCAGGGATCAATGGCGGTATGTTTCTGAATTTCTTCCACACTCATGCCGCTGCGCAGCGCATCTCCTATATACCAAAGCCTCTCGGCATTAGGGACGCGCAGTTTTTCGAGCAGCTGTTGCTGTTCCTTGCCAGTCAGAGCCCGTCTGGTTTCAGTCCCAAGTTCAAACAGCTTTGAATCAAAGCCGCTGACTCCGATTTCCAGTGACCTGATCGCCTTCTGGAATGACTCCTTGAAGGTCCGGCCGATCGACATGACCTCACCAACCGACTTCATCTGTGTTGTCAGAGTTGCATCAGCAGCCGGGAATTTTTCAAAGGTGAAACGAGGTATTTTGGTGACTACATAGTCAATGCTCGGCTCGAAACAGGCCGGCGTTTCGCGCGTAATATCGTTGGTGACCTCATCCAGGGTATAGCCGACTGCCAGCTTGGCAGCGATCTTGGCGATCGGAAAACCGGTAGCCTTGGAGGCCAGTGCCGATGAGCGTGACACCCGCGGATTCATCTCGATCACAACCAGACGTCCGTCACGCGGATTTATGCCAAACTGGATATTGGAACCGCCGGTATCAACACCAATCTCACGAATGATCTTCAGCGAAGCATCGCGCAGGATCTGATATTCCTTATCGGTCAGAGTCTGGGCAGGGGCAATGGTGATCGAATCACCGGTATGGACTCCCATCGGATCAAAGTTTTCGATCGAGCAGATTATTACGACGTTATCGGCGGTATCGCGCATAACTTCAAGCTCGTACTCTTTCCAGCCGATTACCGATTCCTCAATCAGTATTTCATCCGTCGGCGAAGCATCGATACCTCCCAGCGCCATTTTCTCATATTCTTCAAGGTTATAGGCGATGCCGCCGCCACTCCCCCCCAGAGTGAAGGAGGGCCGGATGATGGCCGGAAAACCAATGGTTTTGACAACATCCATGGCCTCAGTATAATTGTGAGCAAGTCCGGAATTGGGAACGGCCAACCCAATTTTCTCCATAGCCGCCTTAAAAAGAGTGCGATCCTCTGCCTTCTTGATTGCCGGCAGTTTGGCGCCGATCAACTCTACGCCGAACTTATCAAGAATACCCATCTCAGCAACAGAAACTGCTGTATTAAGCGCCGTCTGGCCTCCAAGAGTCGGCAAAAGGGCATCAGGGCGTTCTTTTTCAATAATTTTAGCAAGAATTTCCGGTGTCACCGGCTCAATATAAGTGCGATCAGCAAAATCAGGATCGGTCATAATTGTTGCCGGGTTACTGTTCAGCAGTACAACCTCATACCCCTCTTCTTTCAGCGCCTTGCAGGCTTGTGTCCCTGAATAGTCAAACTCACAGGCCTGGCCAATGACGATCGGGCCGGCACCGATAATGAGAATCTTGTGGATATCAGTTCTTTTAGGCATTTTTTCTCCTTAATATAAAAGGGAGGCTACTCCCACAGGTGTACGACATCGGGCAAATTTTCTTACAATTACCCCAACAAACTCTTCCAGACAAATACCTGCTTGCAGCTATTTTTTTAGTTTATTGTGATCATGGACACAGCCTCAAGTCGGGTTCTTCAGCTGGATTATACAACTGAACCGTTGTCCGCCTGAATTTCTGTGAGCATATCCAGAGCAAAGTTCTTTGCCCGTCCGCTCGGTGCGATCATTCCATACGCGATGGCTTCCCGCAGTTCCGACTCGGTGGCCCCTTCCGACTTCGCGGCCGCGAAGTGTTTTTTTAGTCAAGTCGGACATCCAACTGCAATGGCGCACCCCACTCTGATCAACTCGCGTACCCTGCCGTCAAGCACCTCTTCGTACTCGTAATCGAGAAATTTTTTCCGGATATTCATGGTGACTCTCCCGTAATAACTAGATATCGTAGTCTCCAACTGCAAACATCGGAAACTGGTTTTTATCAGGCTTTTTTACCTACTCGGCATAATCCGCCTTTGTCCAACTTGTTGTTGCCCCAAACAGAACATTTACCTGAATATAAAAAATACAGCTCCGGCCAGGCAGCATCCGGCCCAGAGATAGTTCCAATTGAGCGGTGAGCCCATATAAAACACCGCAAAAGGGACAAATACACAGAGTGTAATAACCTCTTGGGTAATTTTAAGCTGAGCAAGAGTAAAATTGCCAGCGTACCCCATTCTGTTGGCCGGCACCTGAATCAGGTATTCAAAAAAAGCTATCCCCCACGACACGAGAACGGCAATGAACCAATGTCTGTTATTCAGGTTCTTCAGGTGGGCATACCAGGCAAAAGTCATGAAGATATTTGAAAATACAAGAAGGACAACGGTTCTCATCTATTCCTGCACCCATCCATTTTCCAGACCAAATTCTTCAAGCCATTCAGCTGCCTGATCATATTCCTGGTCGTTTATTTTGCGGTCGAGTCCAGCAACTGTATGCGCCTTGTGAGCCGGGAAATACTGACGCATCAGCGAAACATGGCTTTCGATCCCAAGTTTTTCCGCAATCCATTCCAAGGTTTCCCGAGTACCAGCCAACTGACCAGGCAGTACAAGATGGCGAATAATCAAGCCCTTAACGACTATCCCCTTATTGTCAACATCAAGTCGTCCGACCTGGTGCAGCATCTCTTGAACAGCGTGGCGGTTGATCTCCCGATACCCTGGAGCTGAAGAAATTTCAAACCCCAGGATATCGTCACTATATTTCATATCCGGCAGATAAATATCCACCACTCCCCTTAATAACTGCAGGGCATCAACCTTTTCATATCCGCTGCTGTTCCAGACGATCGGCAGCGAAAAACCTTGCGGTATCGCCAGCCAAAGCGCTGCCAGTATCTGGGGAAGGTAGTGGGTCGGAGTGACAAAATTGATATTGTGAACACCCAGACGCTGGAGCTTCAGAATACGTAACGCAAGCTCCAGCGTAGTGATCTCTTCACCGTTGCCAAGCTGGCTGATAGGAAAATTCTGGCAGAATACGCACTTAAGGGAACATCCGGTAAAAAAAATCGTCCCGGACCCCTTTGTACCGGAAATAGGTGGCTCTTCACCATGATGTACATTGGCGGAGGCGATCTTCGGTTTCAGCTCCGCCCCGCAGATGCCACGCTCACCCTTGATACGATTAGCACCGCAGACATGAGGGCAGAGATCGCAGCATGACAAACGCAGGTAGGCTTCGTGTACACGCCTTAGCAACTCACCAGAATGAAAAAGAGCAATATAATTCATATTTGTTATCGGGGCATTTTTGTTATCGCCAGCCTTTGTTCTTTTATGTCAATTCCAACGTAGGCAGCTTCAGGATCTGTGCCTACGCCTTGTGCTTTTCCATCATCTCCACAAACTGCCCGAAAAGATACTGCGAATCATGCGGCCCAGGCGATGCTTCCGGATGGTGCTGCACCGAAAAAATAGGCAGCTCGCAGTGGCGAATCCCTTCAACTGTCTGGTCATTTAGATTCTCATGTCCGAGGCAAGCGGCAGCCCCAAGCGAATCAAGATCAACGGCAAAGCCGTGATTTTGAGAGGTAATCTCTACCTTACGGGTTTGCATATCCATAACCGGCAGGTTTGAGCCGTGGTTGCCGAAAGGGAGCTTTGAAGTTTTACCCCCTAACGCCAGGCCAAGCAACTGATGCCCGAGGCAGATGCCAAAGATCGGTTTTTTACCGACAAACTTCCTGATTTCCGCCTGAACATCAAGCAGAGGTTCTGGATCACCTGGACCGTTGGAGAGGAAGATGCCATCCGGATTCATGGCCAGTGCACTCTCCGCAGGGAAATTTGCCGGCACGACCGTCACATCGCAGCCAGCTTCCACAAGGCACCGCAAAATATTGTACTTGATGCCGAAATCGTAAGCCACCACCTTGTACTTCAGGGTGGATTGGTCAATCTGGGGGTAACCATCAGCCAAATCCCACACACCTTCAGTCCAGTGATATGGTTTTTCGCAGCTGACTCCGGAAGCCAGATCAAGGCCGGTCATAATTGGCACAGCCCTGGCCTTGGCAATCAAGCTGGCATGATCCAGATCAACGGTTGAGATTATGCCGTTCTGGGCGCCTTTGTCGCGCAGGTGGCGCGTCAGCGCACGAGTATCGATTCCCTGGATACCGACTATGCCGTTCTCCATAAGATAAGAGGCAAGGCTCATCGTGGCACGCCAGTTGGAGTAACAATCAAGGTACTCCTTCACGATAAAACCGGACAGGAACAGGCCGCGGCTTTCAATATCCTCGGGATTGATCCCGGTATTACCGATTTGCGGATAAGTCATAGTGACCATCTGCCCCTTGTAGGAGGGGTCGGTCAGGACTTCCTGATAGCCGGACATGGCTGTATTAAATACCACCTCACCTGTAGATTCACCACTGGCACCAAATGATTTGCCTTCAAAAATGCGCCCGTCGGCGAGCGCAAGGATTGCTTTCATAGACGATAACTCCTGAATTCTGTTTAACGTTTGTATACCAGTTTACCACCTACAACCGTCGCAGCGGCGCCACCTTTAAACTTTTTACCGAGCCAGGGAGAATTTATGGATTTACTGGCAAGCTTGTCAGCTTCTAAGACCCACTCAATTTCTGGATCGATCAGGGTGATATCAGCAACTGAACCTGTTTTAAGGGTAGCTCGGTTTAAACTGAGTATTTCAGATGGGTTACATGACATTTTTGCAATCAGTTGACTAAGAGTCAAAACCCCTTCATCGACCAACCGGAGCGACAGCGGCAGAGATGTTTCCAGCCCGACAATACCGTTCATAGCCACGTTGAACTCAACATCTTTTTCATCCTGATGGTGAGGCGCGTGGTCGGTGGCGATGGCGTCTATCGTACCATCCCTCAGTCCTTCCTTAATTGCTGCAACATCCTCAGCTTCCCGCAGCGGTGGGTTCATCTTGGCGTTGGTGTTATAGCCGCGCACCGCATCATCGGTCAGAGTGAAATAGTGCGGAGCCGTTTCACAGGTCACTTTAACGCCGCGCGCCTTGGCCTCGCGGATGATCCGCACTGATCCTTTTGTAGAAACATGCGCTATATGGATCGGAGTCCCTGTATATTCAGCCAGCAGAGTTTCGCGAACTGTTGCAATATCTTCCGCAACTCGCGGAATCCCTTTCAGCCCAAGTTCGGTAGAGGTAAAACCTTCGTTCATAACCCCTTCGCCCACCAGTTCCAGCTCCTCGGCATGCGAAATCACCATGATCCCGATCCCGGCAGCATATTGAAGCGCGCGCATCATCAATTCACTGTTATGAACCGGTTTTCCGTCATCAGAGACGGCAACACAGCCGGATTCCTTCAACTCACCCATTTCCGACATTCGATCTCCGGAAAGGGCGTAGGTAATAGAGCCGATCGGGAAGACGTTGCAGAATCCCTCAGCTTTTGACTTGTTGATAATATAGCTGGCAACCGTTTTGTTGTCGATAACCGGCTTCGTGTTCGGCATGCAGCAGACCGAGGTGAAACCGCCCATCACCGCTGCTTTTGTACCAGATACGATATCTTCCTTGTACTCCTGGCCGGGATCGCGCAGATGGACATGCATGTCGATCAGTCCCGGCACGACAAACATGCCGGTGGCATCGATCGTTTCAACTCCGTCCGGTGCAGCCAGACCTTTACCGATCTCCTTAACCAGTCCATTTTCAACAAGTACGTCAAGCGTGTCGTCAATCTCCTGGCTCGGGTCGATTAACCGGCCATTTTTTATCAGCAAATTCATATTTTCACCTCGAAAAAATATTTTTTATTCCAGTTCTCCGCCGCAGACATGATAAAGCATCGCCATCCTCACCGCTACGCCGTTTTCCACCTGTTTCAATATCCAGGACT
The DNA here is from genome assembly GCA_028683435.1 of Desulfuromonadaceae bacterium. Classification (GTDB taxonomy): domain Bacteria; phylum Desulfobacterota; class Desulfuromonadia; order Geobacterales; family Pseudopelobacteraceae; genus JACRCG01. Next base: position 7,694 of record JAQUIG010000062.1, read on the forward strand.
GATCACCATCTACGGTGCTGGAAGACATTTCCACTCCGCGGTTGATCGGTCCGGGGTGCATGACCATCGCATCCGGCTTGGCCAGCTTGATATTGGTCGGGTTAAGACCGAAATAGCGGGAATATTCACGGGCGCTGGGCATAAGAGTCTTGCCCTGACGCTCCTGCTGAATACGCAGCATCATGACGACATCGGCATCCTGCAGCGCCTCGTTCATTGTGGTGCAAACCGTAACAGCTCCCAGTTTTTCCACCCCCGGCGGAACCATGGTTGGCGGGCCTGCCAGAAAGACCGACGAACCCGTCTTGGTCAGCCCCTGAATATTGGAACGTGCGACACGGCTGTGAGTTATATCCCCGACGATCGCCACTTTCAGGCCGTCCAGACGCCCGAAACGATCTTTCATCGTCAGCATATCCAGAATACCTTGTGAAGGATGTTCATGAGCACCGTCGCCGGCGTTGATTATCGAGCAGTTTATCTTGTTTGCCAGGAAATAATGCGCCCCGGAAACGGCGTGGCGCATGACGATAATATCAGGTTTCATCGCCAGCAGGTTCAGCGCCGTATCAGCCAGAGTTTCACCCTTGGTGGCAGAACTGCTTGACGGAGTGATATTGACGGTATCCGCTGAAAGCCGTTTGCCGGCAATTTCGAAGGAAGTACGGGTTCGGGTTGATGCTTCGTAGAACAGGTTGATAATAGTCTTGCCGCGCAGCGTCGGAACCTTCTTGATGTCACGGCAGTTAATCTCACGCATGTTCTCTGCAGTTGAAATCAATAGTTCGATATCCTCTTTCGACAGGTCCCGCAAGGCAATAATGTGCTTATGCTTGAATTCGGCCATATCTGTTCACCCTCCCCTATTTTTCGAGTACCACTTCAATCGGCTGGTTTAATCCGTCAAAAAAAACCTGAACATTTTCTTTCTGGCTGGTGGGAACGTTGCGTCCCACAAAATCAGCTCTAATCGGCAGCTCCCGGTGACCACGGTCAATCAGCACCGCCAGCTGAATGGACTGGGGGCGGCCGAAATCCATCAGCGCATCCATGGCGGCCCGGATGGTGCGCCCGGTGTAGAGGACATCATCTACCAGAATGACCTTTTTCGCTTCCAGTGAGAAAGGAATATCGGTCTTACCGACCGGATGATGCGGCAGTTGGCCGGAACAGTCGTCTCGGTACAGGGTAATATCAACCGCTCCCACCGGAACGGCTCCCCCCTCGATGACGCTGATCTGCTGCGCGATTCCGTCAGCCAAAAGTGCCCCGCCCGAACGGATACCGATCAAGACAATATCAGCAACCCCTTTATTTCGTTCAAGGATTTCATGAGCTATTCGCGTCAATGCTCGTTTGATTCCCTCGCCATCCATAAGCACAGTCTGCTCGGCAGCCATTAGACAGCCTCCTTGGACATAAAAAAAGAGCCTCCCCGCGGCAAGCGGCAAGACCCTTCTGTTATGAGTTGAGTTTGTTCATCGTGTCGCCTTTGTTAGCCTCTCGGACTAATTTAAAAGGTGGTGTATGTAAGTGCCGGTACTCTACCATTCAAAACTGAAACAGGTCAAGCAGGATTTAAGCAGAATATGTTTTCTTTGCAAAGAACGTAGACCAGGTCTGCAGGTCTTTAAGAGTTCGCTGACGTTCTTCCAGAATTGCCGGTGCTGTTATTCTGCCCCACACCTACTTTTTTAGTGGGTTGCTCCTTGGGTTTTCGTTTACCACGATAACCGTCCTGTTGATTTCTTGCTTGCATGAATTGTAACTCTTCTTCGTTCATGACAACAGTCGACGTTACACCCTCTCTGCCTTCATAACTTACTTTCCTTGCCTTACCTGATCTCGTCGCTATTTTTTTATTCTTCTTTGAATCCATTGACTTCTTTGAAGCTGTTGGCGGAAACATTGGGTCATAACCTGAGCACACAACCTCAAATTTATCTTGTGTATCTGTGATTCTACATTCGGCAAATACTGTGCACGGCACAACAATAAGCACCAGAAAAATTGAGAGTCGTGTCATCTTTAATTGCTACCTTTGGCTGGATTCAAGAAGTGCGACTTATACATCATTCCTCCCGGAGTGGCAAACTTTTCGGGAAATTTCTATTTAGACGCCGGAATATTGAGAATACATGTCGCGTGATATCCATACCGTTCTCTGCGCTACATCTCTTTCTGGCCATGTTCGGGGCCCTTGCCGCGAAAGGCGGCCATAAACGCCGAAGCCTTAACCGGATCGAATGGGTGGGTTTCAAGACGGCGGGGTGAGGAGGATTAAAGGGTACGCTGGAACGAAGTATCAGACGTTTTACATTACACCTGACATTAACCCCAGAGAAACTACGACAAGCAGCACTGACACAACTACCTGAACGAAACTGATGGTGATCTTCTTGAGTATCTTTGAACCGAAATATGCACCGACAAATGCTGAAACCGATGCCGCGATAACAAGCGGCCATTCGACGCCGTGGTGCTGCCCAGCCATCTCCCAGCCATATATCAGCATGCGAGACACATCTACCATAACGGCTAGCATTACGCCGGTTGCCACGAATTCTTCCTTGTCTAAACCGGCCTTGAGCAGGAACATGCTTCTTAACGCACCTTGATGGCCAGATAAGCCGCCAAAGAAACCGCTGACCACGCCGCCATAGGGGAGGTACTTCTTGTCCAGTGCCATGGAGGAGAATTTAGGCGATAACTCAAGTGCGATAAAAGCCAGAATCAGCATTCCCACGACCAGCTTTAGGGGGGATACCTGTATGTGGTTTCCTAATGCAGAATACTCAAGAATCGACGGAACGACCGAGAGCCACCCGAGAACCAAAGCACCAAAAAACGCCGAAATTACAGCCGGGACACCGAAGCTCAAGAGCACAGATCGGTTGGCCTTCTTTCCGAGCAAGGCAACCTTGAACAGGTTGTTTGCTAGATGCACCATGGCCGTGATTGCAATTGCGATTTCGACAGGAAAAAAGATCGCGACAACAGGCATGAGCAATGTTCCAAGCCCAAACCCGGAGAACAGGGTTAACGCCGAGGCGAATAGTGCCGCTATTGAAACAACAACTATTTCCACAAGGCCTCCTGATACGTCTAACGGACGGGTAAATCCATATTTCCCTCACAGGGCGGGCGGCCGGTAGACGATCCCCTCTTCCGTCATGCAGCTTCAATTGCAGGCGAAGTGATTTATAAAATGCTTTCTTCACTATAACCAATCATGTCTTTTTACTTTGTCCAACGAGTTATGACCGGTTAGAGACTGTCATCTTGTATATGCATGTATCTACCTGTAGATGAAAGGATATACAGATAGATACCTATGAAGTATATACACATAGATGCTTTTTCGGTTTCCCGTTGTTCCAGAAATGGTTCTTTTTTTAATATCACAACTTAGTTCCTGCTGACAATAAACATTAATTAACAGTTGCACAAAAATCAAAATGCCTACTCACAAGATTGCAAGTAGGCATTTTAGTTTATTTATTCAAATAATATCCTGATTTTTAAATTACTAGACTTCCAGCATCTCCGCAGTCAGCCCAAGATCGGCAACCTGCCCCATGGCTTCAAGATGCAGAAACTCACTCCGGATCAATTCCTGTGACACCCTTTGAATATCGTTGCTGCTGACCGCATCATAATTGGCGATAACATCTTCAATCGACTGTTGTTTTTGATGATAAATCTCGTTTTTGGCCAGGCGGGTCATCAAGCTGTCGCTGCTTTCAAGCGACATAAGCGTTTTACCTTTCAGCTGTTCCCGTGCGGCGTCTAGTTCATCCTGCGGCACCTCTTCGGCCACAAGCCGTGACATCTCACGTAACGCAATATCTATTACTTCGAGACAATGACCTTTTTCAGTGCCGGCATACACGATCAGCGCCCCGGAATCCGCATGAGATATGATGTAGGAGTAGACTGAATATGCCAGCCCTTTCTTCTCTCGGACTTCCTGAAACAGTCGTGAACTCATCCCCCCGCCCAGAATCGTCGTCAGCAGAAACAGCGCATAGCGATCCTGGTGGTCATAGCGGAGCGAACGCGTGCCGAGACAGAGAAGTGTCTGCTCCATTTCACGTTCGATGATATTTACTTCTTTTCCAGCAGACTGAAAAGCATCGTTTAATTCAGGATGCCACTGCGAAGAAAGCCCTGAAAAGAGCGGGGCCAAAATAGCGACCAGTTCATCGTGGTGAACGTTGCCGGCAGCAGCAATAATTATATCCTGAGGACGGTAGCGGCTGTTTTTATGCGCCAGGATCGAAGCGCGAGACAGAGTTGTAACCGTTTCCTCGTTTCCCAGCACCGGCATGCCGAGCCGCTGACCGCGCCAGAAGTTTTGATGAAAGCGGTCATGGATATACTCTTCAGGAGCATCGTCACGCATCTTTATTTCCTGAAGAACAACCTTACGCTCCCGCTCAATTTCATCGAGTGGAAAGGTGGAATTAAGAAAGATATCGGCCAGCAAATCGGCAGCACCGGGGAGAAATTTTGCCAGAACCTTGGCGTAATAACAGACATATTCATGTCCGGTAAATGCGTTAAGAATCCCCCCCATGGAGTCAATTTCACGGGTGATATGGTGGGCGCTGCGGCGCTTGGTCCCTTTAAATAACATATGTTCAATAAAGTGAGCAATGCCGTTGTCTTCGGGAGATTCATGTCGGGTGCCGTTGGCCACCCAGATGCCGGTTGTTACGGTGTGCATATAACCGATATTCTGGGTAACTATACGCACGCCGTTATCGAGGGTGGTTGTAGTTATCATCCGTGAAGCATACCCTAGTTTCCTACTATTTCAACAAAAAATAGAAGTGGCGGATATTTCACCATACAACGTGAAATATACTGGATTATTTTATTCATAGTGAATTTTTATGCTGTCCATATCTCTCTCTGTAAAAAATCATATTCATCGCAAGCCGCAGTTTTTACTTCATAAATTATTAATTTATTTCTACAATAAAGCACCCCTGTTTTTTAATAACATCGAGCTGGACCGTTACTATTATTTCAAATCACTAAAAAAGAGTTGACATCAAACATCCAAAGTATTAATTGGTATTACCTCGTCATAAAACTTGTTTCTATTTCAGCTGAACATGCGCATTTTCTACGCATCACAGACCATGTATATGTAGCCGACCACAGCTGTATACGAAAGATCAGAACAGGAGCCTTTCACATGAATATCCACGAGTACCAGGCAAAAGCTATTCTTAGAAAGTTTGGTGTACCGGTCCCTGACGGGCACGTATGTTACAACAGCGCCGGGGCGCGCGAGTGGGCCAAGCGTCTGGGTGAGG
>JAQUIG010000002.1 GCA_028683435.1 Desulfuromonadaceae bacterium
CATGAAAAACCTCACCATACTCGGCTCGACAGGTTCGATCGGTGTCAGTACGCTCGAGATTGTCAGCGCCCATCCTGATCGTTTCCGCGTCGTGGCCATGACTGCCGGAAAAAATCTGGAACTGTTTATGCGGCAGATCAGGCAATTCAGACCCCGGATTGCGGTCGTTGCCTCGCATGCGGATGTTCCGCGCATGAAGGAGCTCTGCTGCGGCCTTGACGTAAAGATTCTGGGTGGGATCGAAGGATTAATTGCCGCCGCAACCGCTGATGAAGCAGAGATGGTCGTGGCCGCAATTGTCGGTGCCGCCGGTCTTGTCCCAACAGCCGCTGCCATCCGTGCCCGCAAGGATATCGCCCTCGCTAACAAGGAGACGCTGGTCACGGCCGGCCACCTCTTCATGGACCTGGTTGCGGAGTTCGGAGTCAGGCTTTACCCTGTTGACAGCGAGCATAGTGCCATCTTTCAATCGATTGAGGGGCACCGCAGCGATGATATAGGCAAAATCATCCTGACAGCCTCAGGTGGCCCGTTTTTAAATACTCCGGCGTCTCAGTTGTCAAAAGTCACGGTGCAAGATGCCCTCAACCACCCCAACTGGAACATGGGAAAAAAGATCACCATCGATTCAGCCACAATGATGAACAAGGGGCTGGAAGTGATAGAGGCGCGCTGGCTGTTCAACACCCATGTGGATAGAATCCAGGTCAATATTCACCCCCAGAGCATCGTTCACTCCATGGTTGAGTACGTCGACGGCTGCGTCATCGCCCAGCTCGGCACACCGGACATGAAAGCCCCCATCGCCTATGCGTTGGCTTATCCGGAACGGATTACAACCGGCGTCAAGCCGCTCGATCTAACATCAATGTCCGGGTTGACCTTTTTCAACCCTGACCATGACAAGTTCCGCTGTCTGAAACTCGCGTATCGCGCTGCCGCGTCCGGAGAAAGTATGCCGGCCGTCATGAACGCCGCCAACGAAATAGCCGTCGCAGAGTTTCTGGAGGGACGCATCGGCTTCACCCAGATTGCCGAGGCCATTGAGCGCACGATGGATGCCCACTCTGCACACAATCTGCAATCTATCGAAGAAGTATTGAAGGCCGACCTCTGGGGCAGAGAGTCGGCCCGTCAAATCTGCCAGGAGATGGTACACTGATATGACCGTTATTTATGCAATCATTGTTTTGGGAATTTTGATCTTTGTCCATGAATTAGGGCACTTTCTGCTGGCCAAGTTGATGGGAGTCGGTGTTGAAAAGTTTTCTCTCGGCTTCGGTCCCAAGCTGATCGGCAAGAAAATCGGCGAGACGGAATACCTGCTTTCGGCCTTCCCACTGGGCGGATACGTAAAAATGACCGGTGAGGGAGGTTACATTGAGGGTGGTGAAATCCATAACCCCGGCGGAGTTGACACTATCCCTGCTGATGAATTGCCGCATGAAACACTCCATGAACTGTCAGACGTGGAAAAAGCCCGCTCGTTTGCCCATAAACCTGTGCTGGCACGGATCGCTATTGTCATTGCCGGTCCTGTTTTCAACCTGCTCTTTGCCTGGCTGATCTTCATCGTACTCTTCATGGTCGGCGTCCCTACCGTTACACCCAAAATAGGCGAAGTCCTCAAAGACAAGCCGGCTGCCAGAGCCGGCATGCAAAAAGGTGATATAATAACAGCCATCAACAACATGCCGATCTCGCGCTGGGATCAGATTGCCGAGGGAATCACTGCCAGCAAAGGAAAGGAGCTGACTCTGTCGGTAAAGCGTGAGGAGAGGGAGGTTTCCTTCACCATCACCCCCGAACCACGCGAATCGAAAAATCTGTTCGGTGAAAAAGTCAATTTATATGCGATTGGAGTGGCTTCGGCGGGTGAAGTGGTTACCGAGTCTTTCAACCCTTTTCAAGCCTTTATTAGAGGGAGCGAACAAACCTGGAAAGTTATTGATCTGACGTTCATGTCGCTGGTTAAAATGGTGCAGCGGGTTGTTCCTATGGACAGCGTCGGCGGCCCGATCATGATTGCTAAAATGGCCGGTGACATGGCAGAAGCAGGTGGTGCCAGCTTTCTGGCATTCATGGCGCTCCTTTCGATAAATCTTGGGGTACTGAATCTGTTGCCGGTCCCGGTCCTTGATGGCGGGCATCTGCTGTTCTATGTCATGGAGTTGGTCTTTCGGCGCCCGGTTCCACAAAAGATTCGTGAGTATGCCCAGCAGATCGGGATGGTACTGCTGTTAGGTTTGATGGTCCTGGCTTTCTACAACGATATAGTAAGGTATTTCGTCACCCGCCAGGGGTAAATATGTAAACGCGGAGGGAGTTAAAAATGTCATCAGAAGTGGAACAAATCATTATAACACCACATGACACCCGTTATCTCTTCGTTCTGCCCTTTTCAACAGACCCTGTTTTAGCCAGGCGCTTCCTTGCCCGGGATAGCAATATTGTTGGTAACATTCGCTTTGGCAAGATACTGGAGACGCTTGACAAGGTGGCCGAGAACACCGCCCTGGCCTACGTCCACAGATTTTACCCCGGCGCGAGGGTTGTCACCGCCGCCATTGACAGCATCGTCTTGAGAAATCCCGCCGATACCAAACATGATCTCGTCTTCTCGGCCCAGATCAACCACGTGGGCAAATCGTCAATGGAGGTAGGCATCCGGATTGAGCGTCTGGGAGAGGGACCCAGCCATCTGGCTACCTGCTACTTTACCATGGTGGCACGTTCAACTGACTGTGGTGAGGCAAAAAGTCTCGTTCTCCCCCCGCTGCAGTACCAGGAAGAAGTAGATAAAAAACGATACCAGAAAGCGGAACAGCGACGCCAGGCATATCGGGAAAGCATTGCAAAGGCGGAAGAAATGCCGTCGCACGATGAATACCTGTTCCTCAAAAAACTGCACAAAGAGCAGGAGAATGAAGGCTTTCGCGGGGTGCATGCCGGTCGGTTGATGCTTGAATCAACCTGCAGGGCGTATCCCGAGCAGGAAAATGTCCCCACAACCATCTTTGGTGGCTACCTGATCAGGAAGGCATATGAATTGGCGGCACTTGCCGCAGAAATGGTTGCTCCGGACAGGGCGGTTCCGTGTCAGGTTAACCGCATCAACTTCAACCAGCCTGTACTGCTGGGCGACCAGTTGAAATTCACTGCCAGAGTTGTCTACACAGGTAAAACCACCATTGCGGTACAGAGTGACATAGAACGTTTCAGCCGTTCTGACAGCAACAAATCCCTTTCAAACTCATGTCTTTTCACGTTCCGCAATGTCGGCAGCGATATGAGCCCCCAACCGGTACCGTTCATCTACCCCGTAACGTATGCAGAGGATGCGCGTTTTTTGAACGCCTATCGGCAACGACTCGATTAAACCAGTATAAAGCGTTACGGAGCGATTGATTCATGAATATCCTCGCCATAGATACTTCCACATGCCTCGCCAGTATTGCGGTCGCCATTAACGAGCAGATCGTTGCTGAATCACTGCTTAACACCAACCGCACGCTTTCCGCCCGTCTCGTGCCTGAAATAGAGCGACTCCTGGCAACTGCTGGACTGGCTATTGCCGATATTGACCTCTTCGCCTCAACGATTGGCCCAGGTTCATTTACCGGCGTACGTGGCGGTGTCGCGACGATTCAGGGACTGGCGCTGGCGGCAGGTAAACCATGCGCTGGATTTTCCTCCCTCGCCATGCTGTCCATGAATTTTTCTCTCTCGACAACTCTGGTCTGTCCGATGCTTGATGCCCGTAAAAGCGAACTGTATGCCGCGCTCTATGACTGCACATCCTCGTTCCCCTCCCCTTGCATCAACGACTCTGTTCTACCACCCGCTGCGCTGCTTGACCAGATTGCCGGACTGACCGGAAAACCGATTATCTTCCTCGGTGACGGCGCAGTGCGCTATCACGATCAAATTTTAGAACGACTGGGTGACCGTGCGATCTTTGCCCCCTTCCCGCTCCATACCCCCCGTTCCTCCAACGGAATCCTGCTGGCATTACGAGCCTCCCGGCGTGGTGAATTGCTGGAGCCGGGGCAACTGCTGCCGGTCTACCTGCGTGCCTCTGACGCTGAACTGATGAAGGCAAAAACGGTCGGCACAGGCATAGCGTAATGTCGTGAGACATATCTTCACCATACCAAATCTGACAAAGAGGATACGAGTATGAAACTGTTTATAACTGCTCTCGCTGCGCTGGTCCTGTTCACTACAATTCCGGTACGTGCGAACGCAGGGCCGCTCAAAATCAACGTAGCGGAATTCAATGTCAGCGGTGTTCCCAACAATGACAGCTTGAAACAAACGCTTCAGGGGATTCTGACGTCACGCCTCAGCCCCGATCTGGTCCAGCTCGTAGAAAAACCGGATCAGGCTGAAATTCTGGTTATCGGCAGTTATGCCCAGTTCGGGAAGATGTTCAGCATGGATGTTCTCATCAAGGACAAAGGTAACAGCAGCTTAACCAAGGTTTTCGAGCAGGGGGAAGGACAGGAAGATGTTCTCCCGGCCATCGGGCGGCTCGCTCGAAAGATCGATACTGAATTGGCAAAACGCACCGTTACGACAACCTCACCGTCGCCATCTCCCGCCGCTTCACAGATACCCGGGCAGAATAACTATACTGTTCGGGACACCACCCCGGCACAGGGCGCGGCAGACAGCTGGTCAAGCGCCCCACTGAATGGAGTATTCAGCAGTATCGCAATGGGGCGTACCCATTCTTCAGGTGAGCGGGAGCTGTTCGTCGCCGGCGAACAGACCATCAGGGCGTACCTGAAGGGGAGCGAGCTGAGACTTGTTGCCGAAATCACCATTCCTGCTTCCGGAAAGATTCTCGCTATTGACACCGCCGATCTTGACAGAGACGGCTCACCGGAACTGTACGTTACCATCATAGACAGAGAAGCCGCCAGTTCGCGCGTGTATCAATTCAACGGGACGGCATTTGTGATGATTGCAGAAAAACTGCCATGGTTCTTCCGAGGTATCGGCAATGAGGTAACCTCCCGCACAATCTACGCCCAAGAGATCGAAAACGGGGTCAGCTACTACGGTGATGTTAAAGAACTGACCAAATCCAATGCCCGTTTCACAGCAATAAATCCTCTCAGGCTACCCCGCACGGCAAACATATTCAACTTCAATCGTCTGAGCGGAGTCAAAGGCAAGAACAACGTTGTCGTATTGAATGAGGACGGATACCTCGTTATATACTCACCTGAGGGTAGTGAAGTATGGAAGAGCAGTGAAAAATTCGGCGGATCGGAAAGCTTTTTCAAAAGCGAAATACGTACCCATGCACGCTCCACCCGAGATCTCGACCGGTGGATGTTTCTCGAGCAGAGAATTATGCTGTTGAAAGAGGGAACAGTGATCGTCCCCCGCAACGAAGGTACTCTCAGCTTCGGCAATATCCGGGCTTTTGATAAATACGCCCTGTTCGCATTCGACTGGACCGGTGCGGTACTCAAAGAAAAATGGCATACCCGCCTGTCGCCTGGCTATCTTGCCGATTATGCCGTTGACCAGACTTCAAGAGAGGTCCTGTTGCTGGAAGTAGTCAAGAAGCCAGGTTTGTTTGACAAAAGAACGACCGTAATATCAATTAACAAGATCGATTAGCGTGTGACACGGCTGTTGAGAGAAGGACCTGGCAACGGATCAATTGATATTCAATTCTGAATACTGAGCAAAAATAGTGAATCAGGATTCCAGAGCATTCAGATACTTCCTGTTTGCCCGTGCTGCTGCACAACAACCAAAACCGGACAGTCCGAAAGCAATCACACTACACCACCATGTTGTTGTATTAGATTAATTGCGCAGTCAATCTTCCCTGCTATACTTTCTCCATAATTCTGCTTCATATGGAGCGCTCACCATGAACATTCATGAGTATCAAGCCAAGGAAATTCTCAGCAGTTACGGCATCCCGATTCCCCGCGGCCTTGTGGCGCTCACCTCCGACCAGGTCGAACGCGCCGCAAAAATGATGGGGGGGCGCTGCGTCGTCAAGGCCCAGATCTATGCCGGTGGGCGTGGCAAGGCCGGTGGCACCAGACTGGTCAACCATCCGGAGGAAGCTCAGGAGTACGGCAAGGATCTTTTCGGGCGGGCACTGGTAACAAAGCAGACCGGCCCGCAGGGGCTGAAGGTGCGCCGTATTCTTGTGGAAGAAGCGGTTGAGATCGCCCGTGAATTTTATCTCTCAATCACGCTCGACCGGGAGAGCTCCCGCTACATCCTCATCACCTCGGCCGAAGGGGGGATAGACATCGAGGAGGTCGCGCTCAAAAGTCCGGAGAAGATTTTGACTCACAGCATAGATCCTTTCACCGGCCTTCGCCCCTATCAGGCACGCAAGATAGCTCTGGCGCTGGGGTTGACCGGGACAATTTGCGAGGATTGTGTCGAGCTGATTCTCAACCTGTATCGTGCCTGCCTGGAGAAGGACTGCGCCCTGATCGAAATCAATCCGCTGGTCGTGACCAAGGCGGGGTGGCTGATGGCCATGGACGCCAAGATCACCTTTGACGACAACGCCGTCTACCGCCATCGCGAATACCCCGATATGATGGATTACTCGCAGCTCGACCCGCTGGAAATAAACGCCGCCAAGTATGACCTGGCCTACATCAAACTCTCCGGCTCGATAGGGTGCCTCGTCAACGGCGCCGGGCTGGCGATGGCGACGCTGGATGTCCTTAAAGAGTGCGGCGGCGAACCGGCCAACTTCCTCGATGTGGGGGGCGGGGCGACCCGTGAGAAGGTAGCCGAGGCATTCAGGATCATCCTGCAGGATACTGACGTGAAGGGAATTTTCGTCAACATCTTCGGCGGCATTATGCGCTGCGACGTCATTGCACAGGGGATCATTGAGGCGGCCGGTGCCGTCGGCTGCACCCTGCCGATCGTGGTGCGCATGGACGGCAGTCATGTCGAGGAGGGGAAAAAACTGCTCCAGGAATCCGGCCTGAATGTGCAGATCGGCAATTCGCTCGGAGATGGCGCCTCCAAAATCGTACAAATGCTTGGACAGGGGGTACAGTAAGCCATGTCAATACTTGTCGATAAAAACTCCCGGATTGTCGTCCAGGGAATTACCGGACGGAGTGGCCTGTTCCACACCGGCCAGTGCCGTGAATACGGCAGCAGCATCGTGGCAGGGGTAACTCCCGGTAAAGGCGGCATACATATCGAAGGCATTCCGGTGTTCAACACCGTTGCCGAAGCGGTCAAATATACCAAGGCCACTGTCTCGATGATCTTCGTCCCGCCACCCGGCGCCGCCGACGCCATCATGGAGGCGATCGACGCCGGCATCGATCTGGCGGTCTGCATCACCGAGGGGATCCCGATTCGTGACATGGTCCCGGTCAAGGCGGTGCTGCAGGGGAGCAAAACCCGCCTGATCGGCCCCAATTGCCCCGGCATCATTACTCCCGGAGCGTGCAAGGTCGGCATCATGCCGGGCAATATCCACACACCGGGAAAGATCGGGGTCGTCTCGCGCAGCGGCACCCTGACCTACGAAGCGGTCAAACAGCTGACCGACCTCGGGCTCGGCCAATCCACCGGTGTCGGTATCGGCGGAGATCCGATCATCGGCATGAATTTCATCGACGTCCTGACCCTCTTTAATCAGGACCCTGGCACCGAAGCGGTGTTCATGATCGGCGAAATCGGCGGGGGCGCCGAAGAGGCAGCTGCAGAGTGGATCAAGAAGAACATGAAAAAGCCGGTGGCAGCCTTTATCGCCGGAGTCACCGCCCCTCCCGGCAAGCGGATGGGGCATGCAGGGGCGATCATCACCGGCGGCAAAGGAAAGGCGGAAGACAAGATCCGGGTTCTGCAGGAGTGCGGTGTGGTTGTTGCGACCAGCCCGACCCGCATGGGGGAGGCGATGCTGGAGGCGATAAGGCTTACATAACCACCCCCGCCACAAGCAACGGGGGTGGTTATGTATCATTTTCCGGTTTTTTTGATCTTCTTCTTTTTCAGATTTTCCTTAGCCTTTTTTTGGGCTCTTGCGATCAGCAGCTGATGGCTCCCCTCACCATGGCCATCGGGGGGGGTGCGTTGAAAATAGGTGCCGTCCGGCTGCATATCCCAGGCAGAGCGCTGATCCGCGAGATGGGTTTCAAATACCGCGCGCAGCTCCCTGGTCAACTCAGGAGGCTCCACCGGACAGAGTATCTCGACCCGGGCCTCCAGATTACGTTTCATCGCGTCAGCCGAAGCGATAAAATATTCTTCGGCACCACCATTACGGAAATAGTAGATGCGGGCGTGCTCCAGAAACCTTCCAACGACACTGATCACCCGGATATTTTCGGAAAGCCCCGCTATTCCCGGCCGGAGACGACAGGTATCACGAACAATCAGGTCAACTTTGACTCCGGCCATTGAAGCCCGGTACAATCCACGCACGACATCGCCATCCTCAAGAGCGTTTATTTTGAATTGAATGACCCCGCCGCCGCCACTCCGGTGGAGTGCGATCTCACGCTCTATTTTATCAAGCAGTGCCTTTTTCAGCATCCGCGGAGCCAGGGCAAGCTTTGAATATTTACGTTTGAGCATGAAACCGGTCGTAAGGAAATTGAACAGTTCGGTGACATCTTCGGCGAGGACCTTATCGCAGGTCAGCAGACCAACATCACTGTATAGCCGGGCGGTATCAGCATGATAATTACCGGTACCGATGTGCAGGTAGCGCCGCAGGCCGTTATAATCCTGACGCACGACCATGATGACCTTGCAGTGGGTTTTCAGGCCGACGACACCATAGGTAACATGCACTCCGGCCTCCTCCATCCGCTCCGCCAGACTGATGTTGGTTGCCTCGTCAAAACGGGCCTTCAGCTCGACGACAACGGCGACCTGCTTGCCGTTGTGCGCGGCGAGAATCAGGGCATCGATAATCCGGCTCTGGCGGGAGGTACGATAAAGCGTCATCTTGATCCCGCGAACCTTGGGGTCGATCGCCGCCTCACGCAAAAAACGCTCAACCGACGTGGAAAACGATTCATAGGGATGCTGCAGCAGAATTGCCCCCGCATCACGAATGATATGAAAAATGCTGCGTGGCGTTTGCAGCTGAGGATGATCTATCGGGTGGTGCGGGGCGTCATGCAATCGTGGAAAGTCAAGCTGTGTTAATTCGAAAAGATCACGCATCGCAAGCAGTCCGGGCGCTTCAAATACGTCTGTCGCCTCATTCAACTCCAGCTCCGCCGCCAGGCGGCCGCGATGCAGCGGCTCCATGCCGGCGACGATCTCCAGCCGCACGATCGGGGCAAACTTGCGCTCCTTCAGCTCCGATTCGATCATCTCCATCAGATCGTCGGCCTCATCTTCGTCCTTTTCGGTATTAGCGTTCCTGGTTACCCTGAAAAGTTCGCACGACACAACCTCCATACCCGGAAAAAGCATATCGAGGTTATTCATCATGACCTCTTCGAGACGGATAAAATGCTCCCCCTTGCCGATTCTGATAAAGCGCGGAGTTCCGGCATCAACAGGCACCTTGATCCGCACCAGTGACCCCTGACTCGCCTTCGGGTAGCGCAGTGACACCAGCAGATTGAGCGACAGATTGGAGATAAAGGGGAACGGATGGGCAGGATCAATTGATTGCGGCGTCAGAAGCGGAAAGATGTTCTGGTAGTAAAACTCTCTCAACAGTTTCTTTTCTTTGGGTGTCAATTCATCATAGCGCTCGATCAGAATATTCTTTTCTTCCAGGAGACCACATATTTCACGAAATGCTTGTTCCTTGCGTGCCTCGATATCGCGAATTTCCGCATAACACTCGGTCACCTGCTGTCGTGCTGTGCGGCCATCAAGCGTCAACTCCCGCATCCCGGCCCCGATCTGCTGTTTCAGGCCGCCGATCCGTTTCATAAAGAACTCGTCCAGATTGCCACTGACGATGGCAATAAACTTGAGCCTTTCCAGCAACGGCGTGCGCTTGTCCTCCGCTTCGTGCAGCACACGGCGATTGAACGCCAGCCAGGTCAGCTCACGGTTCAAAAACCATTGACTGTCATGCAGATCAAATTCCGGGGAAGCTCCCTGAGCAGAAGCATCAACATCTACGTTGGCAGTGTCATTCCCTTTAACAGAGATCCTTTTTGAGGATTTTGCTTTGCCGCCCTTCGCCTGAGAGCTGGATTGCTTACTAGTTTTTGTGCTGACGGACTTCAACCTCGAAGCCTTCTGTTTGGCGACTTTAGGTTTTGGATTCCTGGACTTTTCGTCCAGCAATCCAGCTTCCTTTGATCTGTCTACCTTCGGCTTGGTGATCTTTTGAGCGGCGGTGTTGATAATACCGGCAGATAGCGTACTGCTGCCGACACTATCTGTTGTTGTGGCAAGCAACGTGTTTATTTTGGGCTCTGTCACCTGAAAGCTCCTTGGTAAAGTTACGTGATATAAAATTATACTATATTTTACATTGTATACGCTCAACAGCAAACGGCTGGGGAAATATAATTTACATGTTTTTTATCGTACTGGCTGGTGACCGTGGAAATAATTGTGCCCGTGGTGGGGGTTTGCCCGGGATGTCCTTGCCAATCCGGACGAGAATGACCATGCATGGGACCAGGAAAGACCCAACTGAGAGGTAATCAGTTCAGAGATAAACAGGATCAGAATTTAAGGTCAAACAGTACCATCCACAAATGCTGTGGATAACCTGTTGAAAGGGTAGATAACAATTATAGATTATCAAGTAATATTCAGGGGTTTTTTCGTATTGCGTACCGAATAAGCACGGCCTGTAACTACCTGTAATTTACTGTCAATAGTTATTTAACCGGTATGCTTTACTCATTAAAACAGAAGGCTGTCGATGGTGCTGAAATAAAAATCAGACATTTGACGTCAATCGCCAAAGCAGGTATGCACACTGCGTGCGCTCTCTATCCAGCAATGATCGAGCGGCACCGTCCTCCGTTTGCCGACGACATCCTTGAGCGCTACCGGCTCGACCCCATCGCCGCGGGCGGCGACCATAACGCCGAAAACACCATCATTTATGAGGTCGGCACAGGCGGTCCCGAGACGTGTGGCCAACAGGCGATCTCCCGCCGAAGGCGTCCCTCCGCGTTGCAGGTAACCCAGAATAGTGAGGCGTGATTCCAGGCCGGTCAATTCTTCCAGTTGTTGAGCCAGAAACTGGCTGTTGCCCGGTTTGTTGTTGCTGGCCCGTTCTTCAGCCTGCCGCTTTTTTTCTTTTTTCTTCCCCCCCTTGTTCTTGCCCGCCTCATCCAACTCGGTGGCGACCTGTTGGGAAATGGCGCCTTCAGCCATGGCAACGATGCTGAACCCCTGTCCGCGGTGGCTGCGGCGCAGAATTGCCGCAGCCACTTTTTTTACATCATACGGTATTTCCGGGATCAAAATCACATCGGCTCCGCCGGCAATACCGGCCCCTAAAGCCAGCCAACCGGCCTTGTTTCCCATCAGTTCCAGCACGAGAATGCGATGATGGCTATGGGCCGTGCTATGCAGCCGGTCGATCGCCTCAGTGGCAATCCCGAGAGCGGTATCGTAGCCAAACGACACGTCGGTCATGGCGACATCGTTATCAATGGTCTTTGGCAGGGTAATGACGTTCAGCCCCTGCTTCATCAGGTGGTAGGCGTTTTTTTGCGTACCGCCGCCCCCCAGACAGACCAGTGCGTCAAGATGGTGCTTGCGGTAGTTGTCAACAATTACCTCGGTCATATCCCTCAACTTGCCGGCTACCGGCATTGCATACGGCTTGTCACGGCTTGTGCCAAGAATGGTGCCTCCCAACGTAAGAATACCTGATAACGCTTCAGAATCAAGCAGTTGGGTCCGATTTTCCATCATGCCACGGAAACCGTCACGGAACCCGATTACCTTCATGCCGTAGCGCCCCAGAAGGGCCTTGCCGATCCCCCTGATAGCCGCATTCAGTCCCGGGCTGTCGCCGCCGGACGTCAAGATGCCGATCATTTTACTCATGGGTGATTAATCCTTTCTGTCGCCAGATCCACGCTGCAAACCTAAATGAATAAATTATACCCCAAGAAACGGATGTTCAACAGCAAACGTAGTAACCGTGACGATATATTTACCGTCCCGTAGCATTGGTGTGACAAAACGCACCTGCGTGACCATGAAAATCTGCCGTCCGATAGCGCACTCGATGGGGTAACGCTATTCAGTTTTTTTTCAGCACCAAGATTCATATATAAACCTGTTTGACAAATAGAATTTCCCTGCTAGCATTTGACACACAACGCATCCGGTCCGGGTGACCGTCCCGTTGCCTGTCGGTCTGATGTTTTTGGCCTGATACTGCTGTTATTTCCGGAGGCCATCAATGAGTAACGTACTGCAATCCAGCCTGCTCCACCGCGCCCGGCTGAAAGGCCTCTTCAAGAAAGCCGTTCTGGTGCTCACGGCTATCGTCCTGGTGTACGGTTGCGTAGCGATGATCTATGCCACCAAGACCATCTACAAAATCCGTAAAAATTATGCCGTCATCCTGGAAACCCTCTCCGGGGAACGGATCGCCATCACCGATGTCGGCTGGCATATGCGCCTGCCGATCTTCACCGGCCTGGAGCTTGAAGTCCCGCTGATGAATCAGGAAATGCACCTCGGAAACAGCAGCGAACCGCAGCGGATCATGTCGAAGGGGAATGTCGCCCTGTGGACCAGCGCCATGCTGACCTTCAGGATTCGCGACCTCAACCGCTGGGGGATTGAAAACCGTTCACCTCAAACGCTGTTACAAACTGAATTCGACGGCATCGTCAAGGACGTGATGCAGAGTGAATCCATCAACGCGCTGATCTCCGACCGGGTGCGCATCAAAGAGCAGATCTTCCAAACCCTCAAGGACCAACCGATTAACGAAGGGGGGTTGACCCTCGGCCAGAAGTACGGCATCGAGATCATCTCCTTCGTCCTCCGGGATACCCGCTACGGCGAAAAACTTGCCGAGGCGAGTGAAGAGAAGAAGCGCCGCGAACTGATCGCCGAAGCGGACACTTACGCTGCCGATCAGGAAGCAAGCCAGACCAGGAAACTCTACGCCGCCTACACCGAGTCGATCCGGCAAATGCGCCAGTCGCTCGGTATAAGTAGCAATAATGAACGATATCTGCTGGATTTTCTCAATCAGCAGAAGTGGGCGACCGCGTATCAGAAAAATCAACAGGGTCAGAACACCTTTGTCCTGAACAATACCGCCTCGGCGGTTCCGGTGACTCTCCCTTCGCCCGTCGGCACTCAACCGCAACTCCCGGTCAAACGCGATGCCGCAAACACGAAAAACTAGGACACCGATCTACGTCAGCCTGTCGGAAGCCCGCATCCGGCAGATCGAGAAGCTGATCGACGGCTGGAGCAATGAAACACGCCGCTTTGTACTGCGCCGCCTGCACCAGTACAAGCCGAACCGCTCGCTGCTGCGGCGCTTTCGCCGCTGGGTGCAGCGACTCTTCAGACCGAGACAACAGGACTTCAGGCTATTGCAGAACCCGAGCCTGCTCAATGACTGGCACCAGCGTTTTGAGGCTGCCGGCTCACAGAACGCCACCGCCGCCTGGAATCATATCCTGTCCAGGGAACTTGACCCCCAGGAGCACCAGTACCTGACCTTCCTCCTTGAAAAGCAAACCATCGACACCTTTGTGCCGCAGTCGATTTATGACTATTTCGACCGGCTCTATCACGCCTTTATCCTCAAGGAATACAGCAATGACCCGCTGGTTCCGCGTGCGCCGCTGGTACTGGTGATCGGCAATTCCGGCAGCGGCAAGAGCGCCACGGTCAAGCAGGCGATCGAGGCAGCATTCTTCTCCTCCGAGGTAAAACCGGTAGTCGATCTGGACGCCAAGCGGGAAGAGGTTATGGCCGATCAACCGGTCTGGCGCAGCCTGACCGAAGTAGACCCTGAACTGGCCATCCGCATCGAACACCGCCGCAAACGCGCCAGACTGCGCTTTTTTTCGCGGCTGCCGCTCATCCGCTATTTTTTCCGCAACCGCATCAGCCAGGCACTTTCCACTGTCGACGAAGATGGGGTGCCGGTCGATTACGGCGTTATCACGCCGAATGACTATCAGACCGCCTGGGCCGGAGAACCGGGCAACTACTTGCGCAAGGCGATGGGAGACCCGCACCAGATGACGATCCGTCACCTGGAAGAAGCACATTCTGCCTTCGGTCGCCCCGACGAACGCAGCACCATAAAGAACCAGCAGGCAACCCTGATTGATGCCGCAAACATCATCCTCGATGAGATAGCCTACGGTCGTCGCGACTGCATCATCATCGCCACCACCGACCAGCCGGAACAGTTCGATCCGGCGATCTACCGACGTTTCATGGAGCGCGGGCTGATCATCGATGTCAACGACATTTGGGATGACCCGGCCAACCTGCGCGAGGTGGTCAGCCTGGAACTGCGCCGTAACAACCAGCCGAGAGATCCGCTGTCCGGGCCGCCGCATCTCTCGGAGGAGGAGCTCGGCATTGCGGTGCAGAAACTCTACCCGATCTTTCGCCAGCGCAGCCTGCGTATCACCCCCTCTTATGTCCGGCGGCTAATCGCCGCACTGATCGAGATCAAGGGGCATTTTTGTGCCGAGCACCTCGACGACCAGCTCGTGATCCGCGACGCCCTCAAGGCGGTGGCGCGCAATGCCTATGGTTCGCTCTACAATAAGGTGGTCGGGGGACTGGATAGAAGCGTCGAGTGGAGTGAATATATCGGCACCATCAAGAATGATTTCTCCGAGATGGCCAACAACGCCCTGTTCTACAACATCAGCGAGGAAAAGGGTGTAGTGCTGGCCGGTCCACCCGGCTCGGGAAAGACCTTTTTGGTGCGCGCCTGGCTGGGGGATAACCATGACGTACAGGACATTTCGGCCAACCTCGCGGATCTGACCGATGTGAACAGCCCCCTCGAAGGGATGATCGCGAACCTGGAGCGGATTTACGATATCGCCAAAATGATCTCACCGGCGATCGTCTTCTTCGACGAAGGGGACGCCGTCGCCCCGCGGCGCTCGCCGCAAGGGGGAAGCCCCTATGACAAGATCACCAACAAGTTTCTCTCGATCATCGATGGCGAGTCCCCGCTGAACCGGGTATTTACCGTGCTGACTACCAACCGGCTCGACATCATCGACCCGGCGTTGATCCGCTCCAAACGACTGAAGGTTCTCAACGTCACCGGCCATCTGCGCGATGAGGACCGCTCGCGTATCATCGTCCAGGCGCTTGAAGGAATCCCGCTGGCCAACGAACTGACGACCGGTGAGATCGCCCGCCAAAGCAATTCCATCTGCGAAACCCCGGCTGATTACAGTGCGTTTGCCGAGAAGGTCCGCTCCCTGCGCACCACCGAGATGGAGGTAATCCAGAAACTGCTCAGCATCAACACTGCCGACAGCAAAGAAAAAATCCGCTTTGTCCGTTTCAACTACAAGATTATGCTCGGCCTGCTGGAGGGGATGCTGCCGAACAGTGCCCTGACCCAGAAGGCCCGTCAAGGGGAAGAGCGGATGCTCGACCGGCTGGATGATATTCTCGCCCTTTTTTCCGGGATCAAAACCGACACGGACTTTCCGCTCACCCGCTGGCACCTGCAGAACGCCCGCCAGCAGCTGGCCGGCAGTCCGCAGCGCAAGGGAAAGCAGCAGCTCGATGAATTTCTGGAAACCGAACTCTCCAAAGAACCACAGGTCGGCTTCGTCGTCGGAGTCGGCGCCAACGACACGAGCGGTGTCCTGCTGCCGATCGCCTCGACGCTGGTCTACCGGATATACCCGGAGAAGATCGTTGTCACCGGTGCCGTCTCGACCAGTTCCGCCCCCGGCGCGGAACTGGATCTGGCCGTACAGATGACCCACCAGAGTTCCCGCGAAGCCCTAACCCTGGTCGAAAGCTACCTGCAGTCGCTGCTGCCACGGGTCAACATGTCGCGCCTGCTGGGCGAGTTCCTCAACGGCTATTCGATTCACCACCAGCTGCTCTCCGCCTCCTATAGCGTTGGCGGACCCTCGGCCGGCTTCGCCTTGGCAATCAACACCCTCTCGGTGCTGGTCAATCTGCCGGTACTGAATGATTTCGGCATTACCGGCGCTCCCTGGATCAAGGGTGCTCACAAAGGGGAGATCGGCGCATCGGTCATCATCGGCGGACACCGCAAAAAGACCGAGAAAGTCCTGCAGTATCTTCAACGGATGTATATGCCGGTGCAGAACTACCTTGACCTTGAACCGGAGGCGTTAGAATCTTACCGGCTGCTAGGTAAAGACGTCCTACCCGTCAGCAGCTTCTCCTCACTGGTCCCGGAGGTCTTTTACTTCGGAGAAAACCACCTGCAGCTTCTGCAGGATTTCTGCAAACGACGTATCGACATCGAGCTGACTCCAGCTTCACAGCCGGTCCCCCTGGCAACCAAAGAGGAGATGATCACACAAGCCGCCGGATTGCGCATGATGGCCGAAGCGAATATCCGCCAGCGGCTGCTGGCGATCCAGAACCATATGAACAGGCAGGATTCAAGCTACGACAGTATGGATCTGATTTATGCGATCATCGAAGAGCCTGTTTGAGGGGCCTGCAATACGGGGTGGGGGATGAGGCGCAGAGGCGACCGGAGGGAATTTGCACTGTACTTGATGAAAAATTGGCTCTATCTATTCGGTCCGAACTTACAGAACTAAAGCGGGGGAGGCCGTATCCGGCCTCCCCCGCTTTAGTTCTGACTCTGTCTGTATATGCATACCTAAGAGCAGGACGAACCATACTCCTGAGAAATGATAAAACCTTCCCCGGAACCGGAGTTGACAAAATCTATCATCTGCCCATCGAGATAGGCTTCAAGCTTTTTTTCGGCAAGCAGCTCAACACCGTTCAGATTCAACCTGTTATCATTTTCATCCGGCTCATCCAGAGCCAGCCCCAAACGGGGACCGCCTCAACCAAAGCCTTCAAACACCACCCGCAGCATCTTGCCGGGGTTCTGGGCCAGAATAGGCTCCAGAGCTGTCTTGGCTGCATCAGTAATTTTCATAGCAACACTCCTTTTAAAGTATATGTAATGCTATATATATCAAAACAGACGTATAATTACCAGACATTTTTGGGCGTCCCCGTGACCATGTTTGTTTACCCACCAACCCAGGCGGAACAAACTTCACGGTGCAGGACTTAAACAAAATTGCCTCACTGCCGCACTCCGTGGTACATTTATACCCATGAAAAGACTTAATCCTCCACAGCAACACGCCGTCAATACGGTCGACGGGGCACTACTGATCCTGGCCGGGGCCGGTTCCGGCAAGACTCAGGTGATCACCACCCGAATTGTTCATTTTTTAAAAGATCTGCACGTCCCGGCCGAGAACATCCTGGCGGTGACCTTTACCAACAAGGCCGCCCGCGAGATGAACGAAAGGGTGCTCGGCATGGCCGGATCCATCGCCAAAGGGATAGTTATCTCTACCTTCCATTCACTCGGCGTCCGTATTCTGAGACGCGACATCCGGGCACTCGGTTTCAAGCCGAATTTCTCGATCTATTCTACCTCCGACCAGGCTGGCGTCATTCGACAGGCGACCCGTGAACGTGACATAGACCCCAAGAAGATTGATCCCGACCGGATTCTCTGGAAAATATCGGGGCTAAAAAACCGCCTGATCGGACCGAAGGAGTTCACCCCGGACAGAAACGATCCGCTGGAGATTGCAACTGCCGCCGTATACCCCCGCTACCAGGAGCTGCTGAAGGGTTTCAACGCCATCGACTTCGATGACATCATCATGCTTTCGGTACGCCTGCTGCAGAGCACCCCGGCCATTCTCAGCCACTGGCAGGAGCGCTTTCGCTACATCATGGTGGACGAATATCAGGATACCAACGCTTCCCAATACCTGCTGATTTCACTGCTGGCGCAAAAACATGGCAACATCTGTGTCGTCGGCGACGACGACCAGTCGATCTACGGCTGGCGCGGCGCAGAAGTGCAGAATATCCTTAACTTCGCCCAGGATCATCCCGGCTGCGTGACCATCAAACTGGAACAGAACTACCGCTCCACCGGGGCGATCCTCGATGCCGCCAACAGCGTCATCAGGAACAATGCGGTCCGTACCGACAAGGCGCTCTGGACATCAGGCGGTAAAGGGCGTGAGATTGACCTGATCGTGGCGGGGAGCGAGGAGGAGGAAGCGGCGCTGGTGGTGGAGCAGATCATGCTGGAGCAGTACCGGGAAAAGCTGCGCTGGGCCGATCTTGCCATCCTGTACCGCTCCAATGCCCAGAGCCGGGCCTTCGAGGAAAAGCTGCGCCTGGAACGCATTCCCTATGTCGTCATTGGCGGGCAGCAGTTCTACGAGCGCAAAGAGGTCAAGGATGCTATCGCGTACCTCAAGGTGATCGACAACCCGAGCGATGAAGCATCATTGCTGCGCATCATCAACTTTCCCCGCCGGGGAATCGGCGATACGACGCTGATAAAGCTGAACCAGTGGTCGATGAACCATGATGTGCCGCTGTTTGAAACGTTGGGGCGGGCGGGCGAAATCGAAGAAATTTCCCCATCGTGCCGAAAAACAGTCCTCGGCTTTCACGCCATGATGACAGAGGTCATTGCCGGATTCAGCAATATCAATATGGGGGCGCAGGTCAACACCCTCTTCAACCGTTTGAGGATCGAGGACGAGCTGTATCGCACCCTGAACGACGCCAAACAGTCTCGCAAGCGGATCGAAAATATCGAGCAGGTGGTCAACTCGCTGGCGGCTTACGAAGAACAAACCCCACGGGCCAATCTGTCTGCCTTTCTGGAGCGGATCTCGCTGATGGATGAGGACAAACCATCCGAGGATGGCAAGGAGCACGGCACCAACGCCGTCACCCTTATGTCGCTCCACTCCAGCAAGGGGCTCGAATTCAGCCACGTCTGGCTGGTCGGGGCGGAGGAAAATCTGCTACCGCACAAGCGCTCGATCGAAGAAGATCCGACCGTCGCCGAAGAGCGTCGTCTCTGTTACGTCGGCATCACGCGGGCGAGAAAATATCTGACGATCTCGCGCTGCCAGACCCGCCGCAAGTACGGTGCGGTGGAGGGGCAGAAGCCGAGCCGTTTTCTGGCCGAGATCCCGGAGCATCTGCTCAATGGCGCTGGTGGGGGAGCCGAGGATGATACGGCGGCGCCGGTCGATCTGGCTGAGGATTTTTTTGCGCGGATGCTCGGGGAATAAGGGACACCGCATCACCTGGAGGAGTTATGTCACACACATCGCAAAATACCGGCGCCTACGTCGCCTCCCTGATGGAAATCGACAAGAGCACCCTCCCGGCCGACGGCGGTGAGCGCTTCAACCGCCTGATTTTCGCCCGCTCCCCCTACCTGCTGCAGCATGCCGAAAATCCTGTCAAATGGTATGAATGGGGAGCAGCAGCCTTCGATCGAGCCCGGAGCGAGAGCCTGCCGATCCTGCTCTCGATCGGCTACGCCACCTGCCACTGGTGCCACGTCATGGCTCATGAATCTTTCGAGGACCCGGAGGTGGCCGCGCTGCTGGACCGCCATTTCGTCTGCATCAAGGTCGATCGGGAAGAACGCCCCGATATCGATGATTTTTATATGGCCGTTGCGCAGATGATGACCGGTAGTGGAGGCTGGCCGCTTACTATCTTCATGACCCCGGATAAACGCCCGTTCATGGCGGCAACCTACCTCCCCAAACGGGGGCGAGGAGGGATGAGCGGCCTGATGGAACTGCTGGCCAACATCGCAACGCTCTGGCAACAGCGACCTGAAATGATCGAAAAAAACTGCCAAGGGGTCATGACGGCCCTGGAAGATGCTCGGCAGCATCAGGGAAACGAAAGCAGACCGGATATCACGGCCGTTACCGAAAAGGCGTTGCAGCTGTTGAAAAGAATATATGACCCGAAGAACGGCGGTTTTGGGAGCGCCCCCAAATTTCCGATGCCAATCTACCTGAGCTGGCTGGTCGCACAAGGGGAGAAGGATAATCAGCAGGCGCTGGAGATGTCACTCCACACCCTGCGGCAGATGAGATCCGGCGGCATCTGGGATCACCTCGGCGGCGGTCTGCATCGTTATGCGGTTGACAGCACCTGGCTGGTGCCACACTTCGAAAAGATGCTCTACGATCAGGCGATGCTGACCCTGGTAACGACGGAAGCCTTTCTGGGCACCGGAGAACAGCTCTACCGCACTATGACAGAAGAAATAATCGCCTTTGTCGGGCGGGAAATGCAATCAGCAGAAGGCGCCTTCTGCTCGGCTCTCGATGCCGATTCGGAAGGGGTTGAAGGAAAATTTTATCTGTGGGACAAGAATGAAATAGATGACTGCCTCGGTTCAGAGTCCGAGCTGTTCTGTCGCTTCTACGCGGTGACGGCTGACGGGAACTTTGAAGGGAAGAACATCCTTACCGCTCCGCTCGCTCTGGAAGAATTTTGCCGCCTGCAAAGACTGGACCTTAGTGCCAGTGGTGAACTGCTGGAGCGGTGCCGCACAAAACTTCTGGAGCGGCGCGAAATGCGCATCCGCCCCCTCCGGGACGACAAGATCATCACCTACTGGAACGGCCTGATGATAGGGGCACTCACCACCGCCGGGGTTGCCTGCAACAGCCCGGAGTACATCACCAGCGCCGTCCGGGCGGCCGACTTCATTCTCCGTTCCCTCCGCCGCGCCGATGGCCGACTGCTGCGCAGCTATCTGAACGGGGCAGCGGATGTCCCCGCCTTTCTGGATGATTACGCCTTTTTAGCCGGAGGCCTCGTGGACCTGTACGAAGCGACTCTTGACCGTAACTGGCTGACTGAGGCGGTAAACCTTGCGGAAGAGCTGCTGCAACTCTTCCGGCATCCTGACTCTGGTGAATTTACCCTGACCGGCCACGATGCCGAGCAGATGCCAGCCCGTGTATCGTCCGATCATGACGGCGTCACGCCATCAGCCCTGTCCCGCACCGCCCATCTGCTGTATCGGCTGGCATGGATCGACGACAGACCGGAGCTGCTTGATTCTGCTCGCATAGCGCTGGCCGGAATCGGCGGTGAAATGAGAGACAACCCGCTCGGACATCTGGGTGCGCTGCAGGTTCTCTCGCTATTGGACAGTGAGCCGACAATTGCAACATTCAACGGCAAGACCGACACCCATGAAGCATTCGCACTGAACGTCGCGCTGCATCATGCCCCAATCAGAAACCTGATTGTCCGGAGTGAGGGACGACCGGCTCCCCTCTCACTCTCTCTCTGCCTGCAGGGTACCTGTTACCCCGCCGTTTCCACCACCGACGAACTGGAGCGACTTCTTAAAGGCAAATCCCCCTCAATCCCCCTTTCATAAAGGGGGAGGCTTTATGTCCCCCCTTTATAGAAAGGGGGGTTAGGGGGGATTTGATTTGAATTGTGATTTGCCAGCGGCTCGTCGCTTATGATATAGCTTCTAACACCTATTTCACCTTGCACCATCAGGAGCTTACGAACTTATGCTGACCGGAAAACAGAAACGACACCTGCGAGCCCTCGGGCACAAACTGAAACCCCTTATCCAGATCGGTAAAAAAGAGATTGAAGCCGCTTTGATTGCCGAGACTGCCGTTGCCCTTGACCATCATGAATTGGTCAAGGTGAAACTTTTAGAGAGCTGCATGCTGGATAAGCATGAAGCCTCGGAGACCCTGGCCGAAGCCTGCCAGGCCGAGGTTGCCCAGATCCTGGGAAAGACCTTCCTCCTCTACCGTGCCGCTAAAACCCCTGCCATCATTCTTCCTAAAGCTGACGCACCCATAAAACCGTCCACAGCGTCAACAGCGGCATGATCATCCGGGCCGTTTTATTTGACCTTGACGGCACCCTGGTCGATTCGCTGGAAGATCTGACCGATGCCGTCAACCATATCAGGAGCGCCTACTCTCAGTCGCCGCTGACGGCAGAAGCTGTACGTCTGAAAGTCGGCAAAGGCTCGCGCAACTTGGTACGGCAGGTATTGCCTGACGTTACAGGCTCCGATATAGACCATGCCCTCGGCATGTTTTTAGAATTCAACAGGGAGCATATCGCCGATAAAAGCCGCCTCTATCCCGGAATTCAGGAATTACTCCAAAAGTTTGCAGCCCGTAACATCAAGATGGCGATCATTTCGAATAAGAATGAGGATCTGAGCTCGCTGATACTGCAGACTCTCGGTATTAACGACCTGTTTGAAAGCGTTTGCGGCGGAGACACATACCCGGAAAGAAAACCGTCTCCCCTCCCCCTGCTGAGAGTGGCCGAAAGTCTGGGGATTGCACCGCACGAATGTGTAATGGTTGGTGACAGCATCAACGATATTCAGGCGGGGAAACAGGCCAATATCGCCTCAATTGCCTGCACCTGGGGATATGGAAGCAGAGCTGAGCTGAGCGAAGCGGGATTTTTTGCAAGTTCTCCGGAGGAGTTGTTTGCAGCAGTCACCGGGGGAGCACGGTAATTGCCTATGAACGGGTGGAACGGCACGATACTTCGGGTTGACCTGACAGCCGGAACCTCATACCGGGAAGAAGTCCCACCCCTGCTCCTTGAAGAGTACCTGGGGGGCCGCGGCCTCGGTGTACGCCTGATGCGCGACCATTACCATCTCGACCCGTCAGATCCCGCCATGCCGCTGATCTTTGCCGTCGGGCCGTTATGCGGCACACCAGCCCCGGCTTCCGCCCTTCTTTCCGTTGTGTCGCGATCGCCGTTGACCGGAACGATCTTCGATTGTTCCGCCGGCGGAAGCTTTGCCTGGCAACTGAAGGGGGCCGGTCTGGATGCACTTTTCATCACCGGAAGGAGTTCGTCACCGGTCATACTAACGGTAGCACCCGGTGCGGTTGAAATCCTTCCAGCCCTCCCGCTGTGGGGATGTGACATCCCGACAACCGTTGCAGCGCTCGAAGAGCGGGGGAGCGTAGCCGCGATCGGTCCGGCTGGCGAGAATGGCGTCCTCTTTGCAAACATCATGATGGGGGAAGGAAATTCAGTCGGTCGCGGCGGACTGGGCGCTGTCATGGGGAGTAAAAACCTTAAAGCGGTGACGGTGAGCGGAGTGGGCAAAACCGGCATCGCCGATCCGGCGCTGTTTGAAAAAGCCCGCCAGGATATCATGCGCCTTTTCAAGGCCTCCCCGCTTATCTTCGGCCCTCTTGGCCTTTCAGAATTCGGCACCCCGATGCTGGTTGATCTGATAGCCGGTCTCCGCATGGCCCCGACCGAGAACTTCCGCAAAACCTGTTTCGAACATTCTGCCAACTATTCCGCCCCGGCCATTAAAAATATCTACAGAGCAAAGAAGGAAGGCTGCTGCGACTGTCCGATCCAGTGTAAAAAAACCTCCGAAAGCGGCAATCCTCTTCCGGAATATGAAACTATTGCCGGTTTCGGCGCGCTTAACAATATAGATTCCCTACAGACGATTATTACCGCGAATGACCTCTGCAACAAACTGGGCATGGACAGCATCACAGCGGCAGCCACCCTTTCGGCCTGGGGAGAAATCAAGGGTGCCTTTCCAAGCGCCGGAGAGATACCCGGACTACTGAACGACATAGCCCTCCGGCAGCGGGATGGCGAAACCCTCTCACTCGGTTCACGCCGCCTCGCAGAAAAGCTGGGGCGACCGGAACTCTCCATGAGTGTCAAATCA
The DNA here is from genome assembly GCA_028683435.1 of Desulfuromonadaceae bacterium. Lineage (GTDB taxonomy): Bacteria > Desulfobacterota > Desulfuromonadia > Geobacterales > Pseudopelobacteraceae > JACRCG01. Next base: position 23,738 of record JAQUIG010000002.1, read on the forward strand.
CTGGAACTGCCCGGTTATGACCCGCGCGGAGCGTACGGCATGGCGCTGTCGTACTGCACAAGTAACCGGGGCGGCTGTCATCTGAGCGCGTATCCGGTTTCCCACGAGATCCTCCGCAAGCCGGTGCCGACCGACCGTTTTTCATTCTCCGGCAAGGCCCGCATCATCAGCATCGCCGAAGAGACCAACGCCGCCGTAGATTCATTGGCTGCCTGCCGATTTGCCTTGTTCGGCGCCAGCCTTGAAGAGTATGCAGAACTGTTGACCGCAGTCACCGGAGTGGCCTATTCGCCGCAGCGCCTGTCAGCTATTGGGCGGCGGATAGTGCTGACCGAACGTTTTTACAACTGTGCAAACGGCTTTTCCCGCACCGACGACATTCTGCCGGAGCGCTTTTTCACCGAATCTGGCAGCAGCGGAGACGGTATCAATATCCCTCCGATTGGCAGGACGCGCTTTGAGGAGGAGCTCGATAAGTATTACCATATCCGCAGCCTGAACCGTGATGGATGTTTCGATGACAAAAATTTTATGGGGGGGCAGCCGTGAACTATTAACCCGAATATTTCAGGCACTTTCCAATCTTCATCTGGAGTGCACCATGTAAACGGCGCGGCAGGGAAATCCCTGTCGCGCCGACCTGTGAACGGATAGAGGAGAGACGAAGCAACTTACCCCGGATCTTTTTCCAAACCCTTGCGGACGGCATAGAAATAGTTGACCAGTTGTTCCTGTTCATCCTTTTTTAGCTTTACCTGAAACTGCTTGTGCATAATATCAATAACAATAATCCATTCATCGCGGGTCTTGCGACCTGCCTCCGGATTTGCCACCGAGTCATGACAGCTGGTGCAGCGTTTTTTTGCCAGCTGGTAACCTTTCTGCAAATCAACCGTTACCTTTTTAGTCTCAGCGGCACCTACTGCCGCCGGAGCAAGCAGTGCAACGGAAAGCACTGACGCCAACACCTTGTTAAGTGCATGCATGGTTTATCCTCCTTGTAGTGTTGTTGTATGTAAAATTATCAGGGTTTTAGTGACAGCAGCAGCACCCGGTTCCCTCTGCCGCTACCGGTGTTCTGGCGGCCAAGGCCGACCAGCTGCGCGAAGCTGCATCGCAGGTCGCGCTGATAGAGAATTGTTCCGGGGCAAGATAATGAGGCAGGAACTGCTCGCAGCCGGCTTCGCTGCAGATGGCAGCGGCCCGTCCATTCTCTCCCCAAGTGAAAGGTCCCGATGGTGAATACTGTGCCGCATACGCCTTCATCCCGACCAGTCTATCGAACAGTTGTATGCCAGGGTTTCCGGCCGAATCCAGCCGGGTCCCTTCAAAAAGGAAAAACAGACTATCGCCTTCGACCGGGCAATGGAGTTCAAAGGTGCCGACAACAAACAGTTCGCTACCCGCTATTGTCGCAAGCGCCTCCCATGTCGGAGTACCGGTCTGGTCAAAGGAGGCACTCTGCAACAAAGCTCCTTCCTCGTTGCCCAGGGATCCTGTGCAGTCTGCAGGTGGAAAGTATCTTATTACCCCCACAGCACCCTGATAGCTGCGACTGTCTGTGCTGAAACTGGCACCGCTCCTCAGCTCCAGCATGAAGGCACCGGGAGTATCGTCAAGCCATATATACCAGGATGGCAGGCCGGTCCAGACCTGACTGAGATGCCGTATGCCTAATTCATGCCGTATCTCAGGGGCAGCGTAGGAACAGAAGATAAAACAGGCGTCAATTTTTTCCCTGATCGCATCAAGTGGGTTCATTGTCTTTATCCCGTTGTCGCTGCAAAGTGACCATATCCCTGACAATTTCCAGTTTTTCGCGTCCTTCAACCGGAATCCCGGCAGCTCGGGCACTTTCGATCAGCAGGTCCTCAGGATAGGCCATGGTCATGGAGTAACTGGTTTCGTAGGAAGAAAAAAAATCCTGTTTTTCCCAGCTGGGCATCACGTCATCAACGGCCAGACTCCCCTTGACGGTTCCCGTAACGGCGCCCAGACTACGACATGCACCTATCCAGGCATCCTGAAGGCTCATGCTTTCTCCCGTATCGGAACGGTATTGAAAAAATAACGATGTATCAGGATGAAGCTTATCATGAAGAAACTCCAGCAGAGCGGCGTATCCTCCGGCTGGGCGATCCCTTGTACCGTTCCCAGGAAGAGAGGACCGGCAGCGTAGTAGAACCACATCAACAAGGTGGCTAGTACGGCTACGGCCACGGTTCTGACCAGGATCCTGACCATAAGATTTGCACCGTTGAACAGATTGCCGAGATAGATGGATACCACATATGTGGCCAGAATCAGGAAACCGGCCATTTCCGCGGCGTGCAGATAGCGGAAATAAGGGGCATCCAGGTATTGACCGCCTAAAAACGGTGCACCCCAGTACAGGTCCATCCCCTTCTTCATAACAAACATCATAACAAAACCGGCGACAACGGAGCCGAAAAAGGTAAACAGTCCCCCAAACAGTGACCCCTCTTCACTGGACAGTATCCGCCACGGATAACTTTCCCAAAGTGATTCCGACATGATCAGTATGGCGGCGGTACAAACCACCCACCCCAGATGATAGTAAGCACTGCCGGTTTCTGCCAGCGACTCCCACCATGGGGCAACTGCTACCAGTTTCTGCGGAGGAGAAAACAGGTAACCTACGTGGGGATGAAATAACACTGCATAGGCTATTACTGAAAAAAAGGATACCGTCATCAGGCGTGAAAAACCGACCGTTCCCAGACTGTCACCTTTCCATGGCCACCCCCTGAAGCTGGTTTTCCAGCCGACCGCGATCCAGATGTAGGTGGCAAACAGGTAGATCAAGGCTGTTGACGAGTTTTCACGGGCATTGAATATTTCAGTGCCGGTTTCGCCGGTAGCCACAATGGCTGAAGGGCTGAAGTAGGTAATGCCGAATCTACCGATCAGGTTGTGGAACAAGCCGAACATGACTGCCCAGGTCAAAAGCAATGTGATCGCCGTCAGTAATAATCCCTGCAGCGAAGATAACTTTTCACCGCTCTTGCGCCGCAGAGGCCACCCATCAAAAAGGTCGTTTACGGTAATCACCATGGCGAGCAGTATCACGACCATGGAGAAACCATACATTGGTGTGTACAACCTCATGATCCCTTTGGGATTGAAGAACAGAAACCATGCCCCGATATTGAGTGCAAACAGCCCTATGAAAGTGGCAATGCCAAGCAAATAGTTTGTTTTTTGTGACGGCTGTACAGCCATACCCGAATCCTCCTTGATCAGCACAATGATCAGTTAAAAAGCATTAGAATACGACCGTGTCTCCGTTGGTCAGGAAGACATGATTACTTTTAGCAACGGACGAAACCCGCTTGTATGAGCGAAACTTATCGGTGCCCTTGACGACCGGCAGACCCGCTGCAGCAGCCTTTTCCGCAAATAACCAGCCGGTACAGTGATTGCAGCCGAGTTTTTCAGGCTTGAACGCCTTCAACCCCTTGATGACGTCATCAAATTTGGGATCCCATGTCTCAAACAGTGTCATATGCAGACCGCCATAGCTGCCGTATACGTCGTCACCCTTGGCGAAGTTATTGCGGGCAAAACTGTAGAGAGAGAGAACACCGGGATGGCAGCAACCGGTCACGGTGACAATCCCTTTACCTTTGACATTGAAGTACAGCACATTCTCTCCCCGAACACGCAGGATGATCGGCACATCAAACATCTTAAGCGCGACGCCCGGCATGAGTTTAACGACTTTGCTCGCATCACACTCCACCAGTTTTCCCTTATGGGGCACACTGTTGCTGCAGCCCGCCTTTTCGAATTTACCCCCCTTGAGCAGCTTCATATCCTCAGGGTAGTGAGTGTTGGGGGCATAAATCGTAATATTCGGATTATGTTTGAGGGTAGATTCTATCCCCCAAAAATGATCCAGATGCCAGTGGGTCAGCACCATCGTGTCGATTTCCTTATTCTTCAGCATCTTGTCGATACCATGCATCTTGAAGACATAATCCATCCACGGGTTACTCCAGCCGGTATCCATCAGAAGTTTTTTCTTGCTGCCATCCAGCTGTTCGATCTCCAGCAGTGCGGCGTAGCCTCCGGCATTATTCTTGTCCCAGGCAATGTCGTACTGGTTGGCCATGGTGCCGCCGCCAGCCATGATATCCTTCTTGAAGATGTCATTATTGAACCAGCTGGTCTCGGAGATAACCGTTACCTTCAGACTCTTGATCTCACCAATATCCTCTTTTTTAGCGGCATAACTTTGTTTTGGCAAGCCGATTGAGATTCCACCCGCAGCCAGTGCTGCACCACCCATCCCTGTAACCTTTAAAAATTCCCGTCTGTCCATACCATTCTCCTCTCTTTTTAAGATTTTTGAAAAATGCATGAAATAAACACTGTTATTTGTGTATACGCCGCACATATATTGAAGTCAATATATATTTTAACGCACTAGAAAACCCCCAACTACAGCGGCATTTGACTCCCTTGGAAGGGATCTCCTGTACGTGCATAATGATTATTTAAGGCTTAATGGCACAATTACTTTAAAGACATTGTTTTATGCAATCGTGAAGCCTATCCGTATCAACCAATAATTTCGATTTGCCGTATCTGCTGTAAAATTCAAAATCTCATGTTATAGTGCGCTGCACGATTGAAATCAGCCAAAATGGAAGGTACGATGAGTATCTTTACCCGTCTCACCTCGCAGACTCCTCCCGCTCCCCAAGCCACCGGCAATAAAGGCACCGGAGAACTGGGCGAGGAAGTGGCAGCAAATTTCATGATCGCGCGCGGCTACCGAATCCTGGAGCGGAACTTCCGTTGCAAGGGGGGTGAAGTTGACATTATCGCCCGTGATCCGGGGGACAAAAGCCTCGTCTTTATCGAGGTAAAAGCCCGCCGGGGTCTTTCCTACGGTGTGCCGCAACTCGCAGTAACCCCATTTAAACAGCGCCAGATTTCCAAAGCGGCGTTGACCTGGCTCTCGAAAAACCGGCTGCATGACACCAATGCACGGTTTGACGTAATTGCCATTCTGTTGCATACTGACGGCCTGCATGCAATTGATCACATCAAAAATGCCTTCGACCTGGCTTATTAGTAAGATAGAAATTATTTTCTGCGCTTTTTAGGCAGAAAATAATTTCGTTAACGCACTTGTCCTGTTTATCAGGGCTAAAAGGAGTCGCCATGGATTACACCGCTGTTCTGGCTCAAATAAAACCGAAACTCGGTTGCGTTGCCGACAATCTGACAATGGTTAAAGGAGAGATCGCAAAAGCGAAGGAAGCCGGAGCCGACCTGATTGTTTTTCCTGAACTGGCGCTGTCCGGCTATTTCCTGAAAGACCTCGTCCCCGAAGTGGCGCTACGAATCGACTCTCCCGAAATCAGCGCCCTGATCGAGCTTTCCACAGGGATATCCATCGCCATCGGCTTTGTCGAAGAGACCGATGACTATCACTTCTTTAACTCGGCCCTGTACCTTGAAGACGGTAAAATTCGCCATCTGCACCGCAAAGTATATCTCCCGACCTACGGCCTGTTTGATGAGCAGCGTTATCTGGCACGCGGCGGGTCGTTTCGTGCGTTCGATACAAAGTTTGGCCGTTTTGGCATATTGATCTGCGAGGACATGTGGCACCTGTCAGCCTCCTATATTCTCGCCATGGATGGTGCCACAACACTAATTTGCCTTTCTAGCAGTCCGGCTCGCGGCATTAATGGTGATTCAATCGGTTCAGCCTCGGCCTGGCAGAAACTGGTCTCAACCACAGCCCTGTTTCTCAACTGCCGGGTTCTCTACAGCAATCGGGTCGGCTTTGAGGATGGTGTCAACTTCTGGGGTGGTTCGGAGTATATCGCACCATCTGGTGAATCAATCGTGCGCGGATCGCTGCTGGAGGAGGATTTCATCACCGCCAGGGTAAATGAAGGGGCACTCCGCCGGGAACGTATCTTTTCACCGATGATCCGCGACGAGAATCTGTTTGTGACGATGCAGGAACTTGGGCGCATCGCCAACGAGAGGGGACGATGATGGGCGGATTACACGCCAACGCAGAATTATTAAGAAAACTTCTTGTCGGCTTCGTACGCGATGAAGTCCGAAAGGTCGGCATCAGCACAGTAGTGTTGGGACTTTCGGGTGGGATTGACTCGGCTCTGGTTGCTTTCATCGCCGCCGAAGCGCTTGGCCCCGAGAATGTCCACGCCATCTGCATGCCCTACAGTACCAGCAATCCTGAGAGCGAGGCACACGCCAGACTGGTGGCGTTGTCGTGCGGGATCAACTTTTCGGTACTGCCGATAACGGCAATGGTGGACGCTTATTTCGGCATGTTCCCCGATGCGGATAATATGCGACGCGGCAACAAAATGGCCCGCGAACGGATGACGATTCTTTTTGATCATTCGGCGCTGCTGCACGCCCTGGTGCTTGGCACCAGTAATAAAACGGAACTGCTGCTGGGGTACGGCACCCTCTACGGAGACATGGCTTCGGCTCTGAACCCTATCGGTGATATCTACAAAAGCCAGGTATGGCAACTATCTGCTGCAATGGGGGTTCCGGCTGCGGTGATCGAGAAGCAGCCGTCAGCAGATCTCTGGGCCGGACAGACTGATGAAGAGGAGTTGGGGTTCTCGTATCGTCAGGCAGATGAGCTCCTCTATCAGATGGTGGACCAGCGACTTACGAAGCCGGAACTGGTTGCCGCAGGTTTTGACCGCGAGTTTGTCGAGACTATCTATTCAAAGATCCAAAGCTCTCATTTCAAACGGCGCCTTCCGATCATTGCCAAGGTTTCAAACCGTACGATTGACCGCGATTTCAGATATGCGAGGGACTGGGGAAAATGACAAACTGGGCCGACAATATCCCTGCCTTTTCAACAGAATCGGCGCGGACCAAGCAGAACAATCCCGCACACAAAACGGCGGTGGTTCAACGGAGTGACGGCATCGTGCGCGTGCGACGTGAAGTCAAAGGGCGGGGGGGCGGCACGGTGATTGTCATCAGCGGCATCCCTCTGCCACCTCCCCAGATCAAGGAGTTGGCAGGAGTTCTCAAAAAAAAGTGCGGTTGCGGCGGGACGGTCAAAGAAGGTGTTATTGAAATTCAGGGTGATCACCGGGAGACCTTGTCAGCAGAATTACAGGCTCGCGGCTTTAAAGTAAAACTGGCAGGAGGATAGCGAAACAGAGATAAATACCATCATTACTCAATAATTTCTTGACCTATCAATCATTATCACCTATCTTTGTAAATCTTTTTATTCAAGTAAACAATGACCATGATCAATCGCTTCATGGTTCAAGACAGATGCGAGAGTGGCGGAATTGGCAGACGCACCAGACTTAGGATCTGGCACCGTAAGGTATAGGAGTTCAAGTCTCCTCTCTCGCACCATCCAGTTTATCGATGTTTGTTCCGATTCACTTCACATGCAAACATTACATTTCACTATAGAAGAGGACAGCTACCATGCAGGTTCACGTCGAAGACATCAGCTCGGTTCAAAAAAAGATTACTATCGAAATCCCCGCTGAACGGGTTAACAAAGAGATTGAAAAAGCGTACTCAGCAATCCAGAAAAAAGCGAAGATACAGGGGTTCCGTCCCGGTAAGGCACCGATGCAGCTTATCAAACGTACTTACAGTGATGCGATGCGCGACGATGTCATGCGCCGTCTGTATCAGGATACTCTCTACAAGGCAATGGATGAGCACAAGGTTGAGCCGATTGATTCCCCCACCATAGAGAGCGACATACTCGAAGCGGGTGTCCCGTTTAAATACAGTGCGCTTTTTGAAGTAATGCCGCAGATATTGTTAAATGAATATACCGGACTGACGGTAAACAAAGAAATCTATGTTGCCAAGCCGGAAAGCATCGATGGTGAACTGAAACGTATGCAGGAAAACATGGCGCAGCTCATTCCGCTTGACGAAGATGCAGCCGTTGAAAACGGACATACCGTATCTGTTGATTATTCAGTTGCAGTAGAGGGTTCACCTGAGGAAAACAGCGGCGCACAGTCTGCAGAGGTTGAAATTGGATCAAGCAAGTTGATCCCAGGCTTTGAAGAGCAATTAATCGGGCTGAAAGCGGGCGATTCCAAAGAATTCACCCTTGACCTCCCGGCCAACGGTGACGACGCTGAAGCTACCGGAAAGAAAGGTATATTTTCGGTAACCGTAAAAGAGATCAAACGCAAGGAACTTCCCGAACTTGACGATGATTTCGCCCAGCAGTTCGGCGATTATGACACCTTGGAAGCTTTACGCACCAAAATGATTGAGTATCATAAAGAACATGAAAAAGAGCGCATCGAAAACGAATTAAAAGAGCGGGTTATTCAGGCCCTGATCGCGAAAAATCCGCTGGATGTCCCTGAATCAATGGTAAAACGTCAACTTGACCATATGTTCGAAAATCTCAAAAACCGCCTTAAGAGCCAACAAATGTCACTCGAAATGATGGGACTTGATGCAGAAGGTTTCCGTGCACGCTTTCGTGACGATGCCATTGACAAGGTCAAAGGTGGTTTACTGTTGATGGCGTTAGTGGAAAAAGAAAATGTTTCCGTATCTGATGAGGATTTAAGCGCACACTACGAAAAAATCGCCGCCGGAAATGCGGAAATGCTCGGCCGCATCAAGGAGTATTATTCAGCCAATGAGAATGCAAAGCATTCTATCATCTCGGAAATAAAAGAGGACAAGGCCATTTCTTATCTGATTGATCATGCCGTTGTCACCGAAGTTGACGCAGAGCAACTTAAAACAGCCTAAGGAGAAATACCATGTATATCCCAATGGTTGTAGAACAGAGCGGCAGGGGTGAGCGAGCATATGACATCTATTCTCGCCTGCTTAAAGAGCGGATCATTTTTCTTGGTGGGCCCATTGACGATACTGTAGCCAATCTTATCATCGCGCAGTTGCTGTTTCTTGAGGCTGAAGATCCGGACAAGGATATCCATCTGTATATCAACTCACCGGGAGGCGTTGTCACCGCTGGGATGGCTATTTTTGACACCATGCGCTATATCAAAGCTCCCGTGTCGACTATTTGCGTCGGGCAGGCGGCTTCAATGGGAGCAATACTGTTAACAGCCGGAGAAAAAGGGAAACGCTTCAGCCTCAGCCACTCGAGGATCATGATTCATCAGCCTCTGGGAGGTTTCCAGGGTCAGGCGACTGACATCAGTATTCACGCCAGGGAAATCCTGCGGATGAAAGATGAATTGAACGGGATTCTTGCCGAACTATCGGGACAGCAAAAAGAGAAAGTTGAAGCGGATACTGAACGAGACTTCTTTATGTCTGGCGAAGATGCAAAAGAGTATGGTTTGATAGACGCTATTTTTACGCGTAAACCGCTCACTGGAGACACATTATGAGTCGTAGCAGCACAGTGCAGGAACACCTTACCTGCTCTTTCTGCGGAAAAAGTCAGGAAGATGTAAAAAAGCTTATTGCCGGACCGACCGTTTATATCTGCGATGAATGCATTGAACTCTGTAATGACATCATTGCCGAAGAGATAAAACTGGAAGAGACAACCGGACCGGACCTGAAAAAACTTCCCAAGCCTCGTGAAATAAAAGACATTCTGGATGAATATGTTATTGGCCAGGAAATGGCCAAGAAAGTCCTCTCTGTTGCTGTATACAATCATTACAAACGAATCGAAAGCGGCGGTAAGCCGGGTGATGTTGAAATGCAGAAAAGTAATATTCTGCTGTTAGGCCCTACCGGTTCCGGAAAGACACTCCTTGCTCAGACCCTGGCCCGCATTCTTAAAGTACCTTTTGCAATGGCGGATGCGACCAATCTCACCGAAGCAGGGTATGTTGGTGAAGATGTCGAAAACATCATCCTCACACTGTTGCAGGCGGCAGACTATGATGTGGAACGTGCCCAGAAAGGAATCGTCTACATTGATGAGATTGATAAAATAGCCCGCAAGTCCGATTCACCTTCGATCACCCGTGACGTTTCGGGTGAAGGGGTCCAGCAGGCGCTCCTCAAGATCATTGAAGGCACGGTAGCCAGTATTCCGCCGAAAGGCGGCAGAAAACATCCACAGCAGGAGTTCATGAAAGTAGATACCACAAATATCCTGTTTATTTGCGGTGGTGCCTTTGCTGGACTGGAAACTGTTATACAGCAGCGCATCGGGAAAAAATCGCTCGGTTTTGGAGCTGACATCAAGAAACGCGAAGAGAAAAAACTCGGCGAGCTTCTGAAGAGCCTTACTCCGGAAGACCTCCTTAAGTATGGATATATCCCCGAGTTCATCGGCCGCCTCCCCATGCTGGCCACTCTGACTGAGCTGGATGAAGAGGCATTGGTACAGATACTGAAAGAGCCGAAGAATTCTTTAGTAAAACAATATCAGAAACTTTTTGATCTTGAGAAGGTACGCCTGAAATTTACTGACGGCTCATTGGTCGCCATCGCAAAAGAGGCGCTGAAACGGAATACCGGAGCACGCGGATTACGTGCAATTCTCGAAAACTCGATGCTCGATATAATGTATGATATCCCGTCACAACCGAATGTGCAGGAAGTCGTCATCAATGAAGATGTAATATATCGTAAGGAAAAACCGATAGTTGTTTATGAGCAGGAATTAAAAGAGGCTGCCTGATTTCGCCTTTAAATCAGATCGTTAGACAGATTTTATCTGTTAAAACGTCACGATTCACTCACATATATTATTAACAAGATGTTTAACTGCCCAGAATAAGCGCTTTCGCGAGAAAAAAACACTTGACACAATTCAAGAACATCTGATAAACAGTGGCTCGCTTTGTATTTAATAATCATTTTTTGGAGGTGTACCGTGACAAAAGCAGAATTGATCAGTTCGGTAGCAGAGCTGTCCGGCCTGAAAAAAGTAGAAGCTGAAAAGGCTGTTTCCGCATTTATCGCCAGCGTAACTACTGCTCTGAAAAGCGGAGACAAGCTGAGTCTTGTCGGTTTCGGTACATTCTCCACAGCTAAGCGTGCAGCCCGCAAAGGTCAGAATCCTCAGACAGGCAAAAAGATTGATATTCCTGCAGCGACTGTTCCCAAGTTTAAACCAGGTAAAACACTGAAGGAAGCCGTTAATGTTGTTGTAGCAGCGAAGAAAAAGAAGTAGTTTCTTGTAGAGTTGCCGAGGGGTTGTAGCTCAGTTGGTTAGAGTGCCAGCCTGTCACGCTGGAAGTCGCGGGTTCGAGCCCCGTCAACCCCGCCATAAAATAAGGGCGAATAGCTCAGCTGGGAGAGCGCCAGCCTTACAAGCTGGATGTCACAGGTTCGATCCCTGTTTCGCCCACCATTAAAACAGCCACTTAGAATAGCTTCTAAGTGGCTGTTCCACGTTTAAGATCGGCAGGTTGAATTATATCCGGAGGCTTAATGATTTTGACCGGTACCATTGTAAATGTTGCGGCAATCGGCTCAGGTGCTCTGATAGGACGCTATGCAGGACGATTTGTCCCAAGCAGAATACGGAAAACTGTTATGGTCGGATTGGGGTTAGCGGTACTTTTAATCGGTTTGCAATTGGCACTAAAGAGCAGGCATCCGATGATTGTTATTGGCAGCTTGATAATCGGCAGCGCACTCGGCGAACTGCTCCAGATTGAGGCGCGCCTGGAATCTTTTGGGATCTGGTTACAAGGACGATTTGTTGGAGTCGGCAATATTGCCGAGGGATTCGTGGCATCCAGTCTGCTGTTCTGCGTAGGAGCAATGGCCATCATGGGTGCGCTTCAGGATGGCCTGAACGGCGTTCCAACCATCCTTTATGCCAAGGCGGCCCTGGACGGAGTAGCATCCATTGCATTGGCATCGACACTTGGCATCGGTGTACTCTTCTCTGCGCTTCCTGTGGCAATTTACCAGGGAGGCATTACTATTATGGCGGAGTCTGCCAAACCACTGCTGACAGAAACAGTTATACTGGAGATGAATGCGGTGGGGGGATTGCTGATTACAGCTATTAGTCTCGATTTGATCGGAATCAAGCGCCTGCCGGTCGGAAATATGCTGCCATCGGTTTTTGCGGCGGCAGGACTCGTCTGGATGTTTGGCCTCGCTTAAATTGCTGCCAAGAAGACTACTCTAACAAATATACGGCGCCGGCAGGGCCTGGCACAATAAAGCCTGTCCTGGATGCAGTACCGGAAGTGCCTGTATTAACAGGATTGATGCATAAGCAATATTTTCAGTACAAGAGGAGCAGGAGATGGGACTTTTTACGGTGGCAGCTAAAAGCTCAGGTTCGCTGGAAAACAGGAAATTCCATACCGATTATGGTCAACTGCTTGTAGATGGCGAGATCATTGAGACCGGTTTTGTTGTTGTCCGGGATACATTTCTTTTCACCAACAAGCGATTGATCATCATCGATATCCAGGGCATTTCAGGACAACAGATCGAGTATCTTTCAATACCATACGGCAACATAACAAGATTCAGCGTACAGACGGGTGGAAGTTTTGATCTTAATGCGGAGTTAAAGCTGTGGATCGGTAGCGACACAATTCCGCTGGAAAAAAAGTTTAATAAGGACCTGAGTATCTATGAAGTGCAGAAGGTGTTGGCAAGTCATATTCTGAAATAACGAATACATCTTACCTCACTCATAAAAACTCCGGTCAGTACATTCTAGTCGCAGGGCTGGAAGATCAGTTTCAAGAGATGCCGGCGCACAGGAATGGCTGAATTTCAAATACGGCAACAACACAGCGAATGAATTCCTTTACGGCCGGGTCGTTTATCCGCCCATTGTTGGTGATCGCCGTTCGCTGACGTACATGGATAAAACCGGGAACGTGATGTACACGCAAAAGCCCATCCGAAATCTGTTTTGCCGCAATACTTCGTGAAACAAAGGCAATCCCCCCCCCGTTTACAATTGTCTCCAGGGTCAAACGCAGGTCATCCAGCACCATGGACCTGCTGAAGTCCTCAATCTTGTGCCCGCCCTGTGCTAAATTGCATTCCAGTAGATTCCGGGAAGTGCAGCCGACCTTGCGGGCGATCAGACAGTGGCTGAGCAGCTGCTGGATATCTACCTCCGGTTCCGGCAGGCCCAAAACCGGTGAACTGATAAAAACCAGTTCATCCTGGGGTAGTTCTGTGGCATGAAACCCCGGAATTTTGAGCTGTTCGCAATGTTCCACCACCGCCAGATCAAACTCATTCTCCAACAGCTCCTTAATTGTCTGATCAATGGAATGAAACATGAAATTCAGATCAATATTATGGACATGATGCAGCATGCACTGTTCAATCACTCGGGGCAGGTATGCGACCCCAAAGGTTGGCGTACAGCAGATGGACAAGCGCGATTTTTGTCCCTGGTGTTTCAGTTCATTGGCCAGTTTGGCCTCAATTTTCAATATCTGTTCAGCCCTCCGAACCACGATAGTGCCCGCTTCAGTTAACACAAGGGCTGGACCGGACCGGTCAAGCAGCGGTCGATCATAGTGTTCCTCAAGATACTTAATACGCTGGGATATGGCTGACTGGGTCACACACAGCTCAGTTGCAGCACGAGAAAAACTCCCAACCTGAGCGGTGACCTGCAGTGTTTTCAGATACTCTGTTCTCATTCAAATATCCCTATATGTATATAGAATATATAAGTATTGCTAATACGTCTATTAAATTGATTGGTTTTTACTTTTACATTTCTTCGAGTACTATGCCTGCCGGTAGAATACATTGTCAAGATTGTTCGCCACCAAAAAGCACCTTCAAACTGTTTCAGTGGGGATAAACCTGGTGCATATGTCCATAAAAAAGCACGTTAAGTTCTTAATCCTGCCATGCCTGCTGTTACAATTACAGTTAGGAACAGCACTGTGCCGCCACCACCCCTGCCATTCTTTGTATAAGCAAAAAAACAACTTCCATCAGGCATACAGCAAACATCCCATTATCACGAGGCTGACCGCTAAACAGACTCGTCCTCAGGTCATCTTATCGGACTCACCACCTGCAGCAAAAACTTTCGACCTTACTGCATCCTATATGGTCGCCATTCGGGCGCATCCAGTCCAACACTCAGCATGGCATTATCAACCTTCTGCTTCATGTCCGACACGCGCATCACCCGTATAAAACAGAGCGCTCATAGAATTTACTCCGAATGTTTTATTTGTTGCGGGATTATCCAGATACAAGCAAGTCATGAATCCGCTGAATATATTAAAGGTTTGACAGATAAAAATGCAGTTATCACCAGTTTGAAAGGAGAACACATGCGACACACATTGTCCGGCACAAAAGTAGTGCAACTGTTATTGCTCTGCGTACTTATGGCTGTTGTCGGGGCCTGTGCCACCGGCGCCGTCAGGGAGCGAATGTTGACCCTACCGACTATTGACGGCGCTAGCAACGTAGGAAATGCGAGCTGCGCCGCCTGCCACGAAGAAATAATGGCTCCCTTTGCCAAAACGGTCCATGGCCGACTGGCAGACTTTGAGGTCATGGGGGGCGAAAAAGGATGCGAATCCTGTCACGGCCCCGGCAGCCTGCATGCAGCAGAAGGTGATGCAGCCAAGATCCACTCGTTTGGCAAACTGGCTCCAGACCAGGCCTCGGCCATCTGCCTCAAATGCCACAGTGCCGACTCACTTATGGAATGGCACGGGAACGAGCACGCCCTTAATGACGTAGCCTGCACCGACTGCCACAAGATCCATCAGGGCGCAAAACCGGTCAAGAAGAGCCTCAAGATGTCCGAACCGGATCTCTGCTACAGCTGTCATCAGGAATACCAGGCCAAGGCGAACTTCCCTTCCCATCATCCGATCAAAGAGGGAAAAATGGTCTGCAGCAGTTGCCACGCAGTGCATGGCTCGACCGGTAAGGGACTGCTGAAAACAGATGAGCGCCCCAACGACCTCTGCTACAACTGCCACGCCCGCCACCAGGGACCATTCGTCTTCGAACATAGCCCGGTCCAGGAGGATTGCAGCATCTGTCATGACCCGCACGGTACCGTGGCCAACAACCTCCTCAAGCAGAGTGAGCCGTTCCTCTGCCTGCAGTGCCACGAAAGCCACTTCCATGCCACCAGAACCGGATCAAGCACTAATCCGGGCACTACCGCCTTTGACGGCACCGCGCTAAACGGTGCCACAGCGACTGGGCTCCCCACCGCAAGCAACAGTGTCGGTTACACCAATACCCACGGCACCGACGCCTGGGCCCAGGCCTTCGGCACCAAGTGTACCGTCTGCCACACAAAAGTTCACGGCAGCGACCTTCCATCCCAGACAGCGCCTTCCGTCAGCACGGATGGCACACGCGGATGGCCGGACGGCGCCAAGGGATTGACCCGCTAAAACTCAAATTATCCAAGAAGGAGGAGCTTTATGATAAAACATAGAACATGGCTGACCGGTATTGCAGTATGTGCCCTACTGGTCCCCTTGTCTGCAGCAGCAGCCGACGGCGACAAATCGTACTCGGCCACCCTGGAGGCAGGTGCGGCAGCCATCAATACTAATGATGACATCAAGAAGGTCAACGAGTACTCGGTACTGCGCACCCAAAACGGGGTCAACCCCTACGGCAAGGCGGACCTGAATATTCACCAGAGCGGCCTGGTTTTTGACGGAAGCGTCCGCTACATGGATCCGGTGGATCAGGACCATAGCGCCAACCTGGATGTAAAGCGGGTGTTCAGGACCGATTTCAGCTATTCGGTCCTGCAGCATTGGTTGGACCACGACAAGATGCAGTACCTTGATGCAGCGGTGCCACCGCCTTCCAGCTATACTGGGACAGCTGCCAACCCCTTGCCGCTGACGCCTCAAAATGTGCCGGCGTTCTGGTATAACCCGAATCCAGGCACACTGACCTCTGCATATGGTGGTTCCTCGGCAACGGCACCAGCGGGATACACGGCCCAGCAGATCGGCCGCGCCTCGGTATTCGGAGAGGACCTTACTCCGGATGCGGTGTTCAAGATAAAGCGTACCGAGTGGACCAGCAAGAGTGATCTCACCATTCCACAACTCCCCAACCTGACCTTCCACTTCAAGTATCGCAATGAAGACCGGAAAGGTATGGAGCAGTCCATCGGCATGAGCAAGTGCAGTTCCTGCCACGTGACCGGGCAGTCCAGGAACGTCGACGAAAACACTCGCGACATCACGACCGGAGTTACCGGCAGGTTCGGCCTGCTGACTCTCGATTACTCCTTCATGAATCGGGAGTTCAGGGAAAACGCCGCTACGCCGACCAGATATTACGATCCGGCGCTTTCACCCGGTGCTGGAGTTCCGGCAACCTATAATAATAATCCAACTGGCTATGCCTTTTTCGATAACCGCCTTTTGTACGATTATCGTGATGGACTGTTGCGTTATGACGAAACTCCTGATTCAAAAAAGGACAGCCATATTATCAAGGCCAAGATGGATCTGCCCGGATCCACTTCACTCATGGGTAGCTATGTCAGATCAACCGTTGACAGCGGCAAGACCGGAGAGCCAGGCAACTTCAGCTTTAACGGCAACAACGGGGTTACGCTGCATACCACTTACGATGCGTATGGCGGTAAACTGACAAGCACCTTCGGAAAAAACCTGACCATCAACCTGCGCGGTCGTGCAGAGCGCCTCAAAAATGACGATGTAGACATAAACTTTTCGACTATTGCAAACTCAGGGACACCGACAGGTAACAATTTTATTCCTGCGCCCGATTCTCTGGCAACCAGATATTCTTCACTATCGAGGGATACCGTCACCGCGGGGATTGATGCAGCCTATCGAATGGCGCTGAGGACGACCCTGCGGTTGGGGTATGACTTCCAACTGCTGGATCGCGAAGATGAGCATTTGGGCACCACGAAGACACAAACCGTCAAGGCAAGCATAAACACCAGGGCAACCAAGACCTTGTCAGGACGGGCTACCGTCACCTACAAGGTGATAGACGACCCCTACCACAACCCCAATGCGGCGTTGACCGCGTTGACCACCAACACGTTCGGCTCAACTGTCGGTAACGGGGCAACCTACGGCATTTCGCTTTATGACGAACGTACCGCCAACCTGACCAATCAGCCCGAAAAAGTTGTTGACGGTGTTTTATCCGGCACTTGGTCCCCTTCACCACGCTATTCGGTCACCGCCATGTATCGTGTAAAACGGGAGGAAAACAGCCTCAACAGCTCCTCCTGGGACCAGACGACCCATAGTCCCGGTCTCACCGCCTGGTATGCGCCCGGCAACAAAGTCAATATAACCCTTTCGTACAACTACCTAAACCAGAGTTCGGGAACAGCCTTTTGCCAAGGATGGTACGATGGCTGAGCTGGCGTAATTCCATCGAGCCAGTTTGGCTCGACATGCGGCGACTCTAAATTTGAAACTCAAGCACACACCGTAACCGTTACAACAGATGTTACTCCAACAGAAAAAATGAAGCTCTATGCCAATGTGATGTTCAGTGACGTCACCTCGAAGATCACCGAATTCAATCCGGTAGCCATGGTGACAACTGATGCAGTTATCAATGCACTCTACAACATCAGTAACCTGGCTTTGTATCCGGAATACTCAGCGATTCACTATCGCCAGGCTGACGTAAACCTCGGCTGCACCTACAACTTTACCCCTGCGCTCTACACCACGGCGCAGTTAGGTTACCAGGTGTTCGGCGATATCTACACCAGCAGCAGCAATATCCACCCTTACGGCGACCAAACCGGTTCGGTCTGGTCCGGTGCGCTCGGGATGGGGTACAAATTCTGACAGGTAACCGGATTATCTGCAGTACAATGAAGAAGTATTTTCAGCAGGCATCACAATACTTCTTATAGTAGTAATACTGGGCGGACAAATTGTCCGCCCAGTATTTTGTATAAAAGCTTCTGTTTTGCGGCACAAACAAGAGCGTGTCAGATTTTCATAGCATAGTCCCATCAAGGATGAACGGTAACAACCAATGAGTTAGCCACCCTCCCCTGTGTGACCTGCAGCAGATTTTCCTCATCAGTATTGCATTGTGTGATAATATTCTGACACTTCTTACCAAGGAGCAGCGGATGGATTTGATACGAAGTATTCCCAAGGTCGATAAAATACTGACCGAACCGGTCTGTCAGCGCCTATTGAAAGATCACCCGCGACCGGTGGTTCTGGCAGCGGTGCGACAGGTTCTGGATGAGTTGAGGAAAGCAACACTGGCCGGCAGAGTACAAGCGGCAGATCTCACCCCAACTGCCGTCTGCGCCGGCATTGAACGATGCCTGGCCGCCGGTGAAGCATTCAGTCTGCGCCGGGTGGTGAACGGCACCGGCGTGGTGATTCATACCAATCTGGGGCGTTCATCTCTGGCTCCCAGGCTGCGTGAGCATCTCGCCGACATTGCGTTTGGCTATTCAACCCTGGAATATGACCTGGCTGCCGGTGAACGGGGTACCCGCTATGCCCATGTGGAACAGCTGATCTGCCGGCTTACCGGTGCTGAAGCTGCCTTGGTGGTGAACAACAACGCAGCGGCGGTACTTCTTGTCCTCTCGGCCATGGGCGCCGGACGCGAGGTGGTTGTTTCGCGTGGCGAACTGGTGGAGATCGGAGGCGCCTTCCGGATTCCCGACGTCATGAAACTGGGGGGGGCGTTGCTGCGTGAAGTGGGGACGACCAACCGGACCCATCTGCGTGATTACCGGGGCGCCATAACCGACCAGACAGCCATGCTGCTAAAAGTGCATTGCAGTAACTTCGCGGTCATCGGCTTTACGGCTGAGGTGACTGTCTCTGAACTGGTCGCACTGGGGAAGGAGTGCGGTGTTCCGGTTGTTGCGGATATCGGGAGTGGTAATCTGGTAGACTGGCAAGGTGTGGCGGGCATGAATGAACCACGGGTACAGGAGTATCTTGCCGCCGGTGTGGATCTGGTTACCTTCAGTGGCGACAAGCTTTTGGGAGGCCCTCAGGCAGGAATCATCGCCGGGCGCGCTGCGGTGATAAACCCGCTGAAAAAGCACCAGTTGCTGCGGGCACTGCGGGTGGATAAACTTACTCTGGCAGCGTTAGAGGGGACACTGCGGCTGTACCGCGACGAACAGCTGGCCTGGGCAGAAATCCCGACCTTGCGGCTGTTGCGTATGACGGCAGCTGAACTGAAAAAAAAGGGGCAACAGGCGCTGCGCCGCCTGCGCCGGCAGCTGCCGGATTCAATTACCGCGGAGCTTGTTACAGGGTTTTCCCAAGTCGGCGGCGGTGCCCTGCCGCTGGCCGAACTGCCGACATGGCTCCTGGCCATCCGATCCGCAGAACATTCAACGCGTGAACTTGAAGAGGGATTACGCCGACAGCCGGTGCCGGTGATCGGACGAATTGCCCATGGTGATTTTCTTCTCGACCTGCGGACAGTAGCCGACGATGACTGGCCGGCCGTGGTTGACGCTCTGCGCGCAGTTAGTGTCTGACTGCGCCGCAAGGGGTATTCCTCTGTTAAAAATGCTCCACAGTTTTTACTGATGGAGCATTTTTACGTTGGACCATTATTTTCTGCGCAGGATCCGCTTATCACCCAACCGTATGGTCACCTTCTTTGAATCAAAATACTCAAGTACCGGGATCATGAACTTTCGTGACAGGCCGCTTATTTCACGAAATTCGGCAGGCGATATTTCACCTTTTTCCAGCAGATAATTGGTCAGGATTTCTTCCATTCTTGCGAGTGGTTCCGGCCGATAGAATATGTCGCTCTTTACCCTGACCGCTTCTCCTGCGCTCGCAAGCAGCGCAAGGTGCTCTACGGCCTGCTTTTCGGGAATCTGCAGTAACTTGCAGATATCATTTAAAAAAGGAGGTTCGTTTCCCCCCTTTTCGAGCTCAAGCCGGATACGCTGACGGATATCTGTCTCGGCTGTTTCGCCGCCTGCTTTGCGGCCGACCAGCCGAACATATTCCCGCTCAGCAATGACTCTCCCCTCCTTTTCAAGGGCTGCCAGACAAGGGGTGAAAAAGCGCCCGTCGCTTCTTGTCGGGATCTTTGTCTTTAACTCCTCCTTGCTGATCCCCTCTTTGAGTGGATTCTGTGCGAAGTAGCTGTTCATCACCTCAACCAGCAGATCGCACAACGCAGAGAATGATTCACGGCTGAGGTACTTTTTGGGATCCCGCACAACCTGTACTATTTCTCCTGTCGCCAGCAGATTTGCCAGAGCTGCTTCAAGCCTTCTGGATAAAATACCGCTCCGGGATATAATCTCGGTGTGGGTGATCCCCGAAAGAAGACTTCCTGACACCATACCGGCAACAATCCCGCTCTCGGTACCGGCAGACAGGTTCCGAAGCAGTTTCAACGCCTCAAGGGAGCGCCTCCTGCGGCCTGGAGGTGAAGGGTCAAGGATTCTGCCGCCGGCAACGGTAGCAGAAGGGGATGACGTACGGAGAACAAAAGGATCCCCGTTAAGTAGCAGTACGGGACGTGCAAGCCGCAACTGGGCATACGCGCTTTCACCCGGGGCAAGAGCGGTTCTGTCAAACAGTATCACCGTGGCAGCAACTTCATAGGTAGACGAGTGGAGCCGCAACCCCGAACGGTGCTTCAAACTGCGCGGGGCCGAGGCAAGATGATTCAGGTACACATCAACGATCCTGGTTGTGCGATAGATCCCTTTAGGGACAACAACGTCACCGCGCCGAACCTGGTAATGATCGACACCCTGCAGATTAAGAGCCAGCCGTGAGCCGGCCTCACCCGTTTCAACCTTCGCGCCATGTGCCTGTATGCCGCGTATCCTGCAGGGTAGCGCAGACGGCAGAATCTCTGCTTCATCCCCCAGCGAAACCGTACCCGACAGGAGTGTGCCGGTTACAACCGTACCGAAGCCAGCGAGAGTAAAAACCCTGTCCACAGGTAAGCGATAAGGCCCCTCGCTCCGTTTTGGCTCCAGACCACAGGCGATCAGGCCGAGTTCATTTCTCAGTAGTTCAATACCGCTACCGGTTTTGGAGGAAACAGGTATGACAGGGGCTTCTTCGAGGAAACTGCCGGCCAGGAATTCGCGTACCTCCTCAACAACAAGATCCAGCCAGTCCGGATCAACCAGGTCGCTCTTGGTCAGGGCTACCAGTCCCTTTCTTACGCCGAGAAGTTGACATATTTCCAGATGCTCACGTGTCTGCGGCATCACACCTTCGTCTGCGGCAATCACCAGCATAACCAGGTCCATCCCGCCTACCCCTGCGACCATGGTCCGTACGAACCTTTCATGACCAGGAACATCTACAATTCCGAAATGTATTCCGCCAGGGAGGTCAAGACCGGCAAAGCCAAGTTCTATGGTGATGCCGCGGGCTTTTTCCTCAGGGAGGCAGTCAGTATCAATGCCTGTCAATGATTTTACAAGAGAGGTCTTGCCGTGATCTATATGGCCTGCAGTGCCGAGAATGAGGTTTTTCATGGGATTCGCCGGATATGACAGCCGCAGCTGCGTAGTCGTGGAGGTTTAATGGCGGAAGCACATGGGAGTCAAAAAACCATGTATCTACCTGTTTTTATATCATTATATAAAGAATTTTAGTGCTTGTCACACTCATACTTACACCTAAAAGTTTCTGCCTATCATGTATTACGCCATGACTTTCGGCTGCAATATACTGGAGCAGTGATACATTCCAACAGTAAATAAGCCGGGGCACCCTGTCAAGGCTTTCCTGCACGCAAGTTTACCGCCGAAGTCATTTTCCCTCACTTCGTCATTTGAAATATTGACGTTTAACCCCAATTCGGAAGTGGCATAGAATATGTCTGTTTATATAATGAGGTTTTATTACTTGACTTTATTGAATACGGTGATAGATTGGGCAGCATTTATGAAATAATTAATGTAATTCTTCATTAAACGCCAACATTTCTGCAAAAAGTGGAAGGGACAGAATGCTGCATATCTATGTATAAAAATGGCCGGGCTGCCACAGAACGATTCAGGCAGTCTCGGCTTTTCTTTATTTTAGTTCCCATGCCCGAAACATGATGTTGGTACTTAATGGTTTGGGATCTATCCCTATCTCTATCCCTGGTCATGACAGCAGTGTCATTAACACTGGCTATTAAAGAAGAGGGCGTGACCGATGAAAAAACAGGCCCTGCGGATCGGGATCGGCCTTGCTGTTCTGACACTGTTTCTGCTGCACGGGATCGGGTGGCTGCAGCTTGCGCTGGTTCAAAAGCTGGAGCTCTGGAGCTATGACCATCGCCTGTTGCAATCCATGGCGGGTGGTGTGGACGACCGGATCGTCATCGTAGATATCGATGAGAAGTCATTGGCCGAGGTGGGGCGCTGGCCTTGGAGCCGCAACAAAGTGGCCCGAATGGTGGATCAACTCTTTGACCACTATGGCGTGGCTGCCGTAGGATTTGACGTGGTCTTTGCCGAGCCGGACACCAGCTCCGGTCTAAAGGAGCTGGAGACGCTGGCCCGTGGCCCGCTTAGTATGGATGACGGATTTAAAAAAGTAGTAAATCAACACCGGGGCCGACTTGATTACGATGCCCTGCTCGCCTCACGCTTCAAGGGACGTCCGCTGGTGTTGGGATACTATTTTGCCAATGAGGTCGGCGGTAAAAGCCGTACTTCCGGTCTGCTGCCGCCGCCGGTATTGACCAGAGATGCATTTAGTGGGGGCACTGCCACCATCCCGATCAAGACTGGGTATGGTGCCAACATTCCGGTACTGCAGCGTGCAGCCAGGATAGGGGGACATTTTAACCCTGACCCTGACAATGATGGTGTTACCCGCCGGGTGCCGATGCTGCAACAGTACCAGGGTAACTACTACGAATCACTCTCGCTTGCACTACTGCGGGCCATGTTTGGTCAGCCTGAAATCGTACCCGGTTTCCCAGCGGGAAAGGCCGCCATGCTGGAGTGGCTGCAGGTGGCTGATCTGCGGATTCCGGTTGATAGTTCCGCCACGGCCCTGATCCCGTATCGCGGCTATCAACGGAGCTTCCAGTATATTTCAGCCGCCGATATTCTGCACGGTACGGCTCCGAAAAAGATCATGGAAGGAGCGATTGTACTCGTGGGGACCACCGCCCCCGGGCTGATGGATTTGCGCTCCACGCCGGTCTCGGCGGTTTACGCCGGGGTAGAGATCCATGCCAACATGATCGCCGGTATTTTAGACAACAACATCAAGCATGCCCCGGCCTACGCCCAGGGGGCTGAACTGGCCAGTCTGATTGTGGGGGGGATGCTCCTGGTCTTGCTGCTGCCGTTTTTAGGGCCGCTCTGGTCTCTGGCCCTCACCGTTTCCCTGCTGACGGTTGCCGGGGTCATCAACTATTTGGCCTGGCGCTCCGGCCTGGTACTGCCGCTTGCGTCACAGATGCTGATGTTTCCCACCCTGTACGCCTTCAACGCCAGTTACGGATTTCTGGTTGAATCCCGCACCAAACGTCAGATCACCGGCCTGTTCGGCCAATATGTACCGCCTCATATCGTCGGCACCATGAGCAAGGATCCGGCACGCTTCACCATGGAGGCTGAAGAGCGCGAGATGACGGTCCTTTTTACCGATGTGGTCGGTTTTACCTCCATTTCAGAGGCGTTGAGCCCCAAAGAATTGGCCCTGTTTATGAACGAGTACCTGACCGCCATGACCGCCATTATCTATGAACATGGCGGTACCGTGGACAAGTATATCGGCGATGCGATCATGGCTTTCTGGGGGGCTCCGCTGCATGACCCTGACCATGCCCTGCATGCGGTGCAGGCCGCTCTTGCCATGCGTAAACGGATGGTGACCCTGCAGCAGGAAATGACAGAACAGGGTTTCCCTAAAATTAAAATCGGCATCGGCATCAACAGCGGCCAGATGCGGGTCGGCAACATGGGTTCCCGCTTTCGCGTGGCCTACACCGTTATGGGGGATGCCGTCAACCTCTCCTCCCGCCTGGAAGCGCTGACCCGCCAATACGACACCTGGATTATCGCTGGTCAGCAAACGCAAAAAACAGTACCCGGCTACATCTGGCGAGAACTCGATCTGGTGCGGGTCAAGGGTAAGAATGAACCGGTTTACATCTATGAACCATGCGGGACAGAGATAACGCTTGTAAAACAGCATACAAATGATATAACGATGTTTAATAATATGGTAGCAGCCTATCGTAGTCAGGAATGGGATGCTGCCGAAACAATGCTGCAGGAGTTGATTGACCACAAACCGGAACAGCAGCTGTATCAGCTGTATCAGCTCTATCTCGCCCGTATCCTGCAGTACCGCAATGACCCGCCACCCCCGGAATGGGATGGCGTCTGCACGTTTACTACAAAATAAGACGAGGTTTTCATGAATAAGTTTCTGTTTTGGGTTGCTGCCGGGCTATTGCTCTGCACCACACCTGTGCGGGCTGAAGAGGGCGTGGTGCCCAGGTTTGACATCCAACAGATCAACCTGGAAGGCAACAGCATCCTGCCCTCCTCGGAAGTCGCCACCATTCTTGGCAGATACACCGGTCCACAAAAGGATTTTGGCACCCTGCAGGAAGCGATTGATGAACTGGAAGCCGCCTACCGCAAGTGGGGCTACACGATGGTCACCGTGCTGCTTCCGGAACAGGAACTTGAACAGGGCACGGTGACCATCAACGTGCTGGAACCGGTAGTGAAGGAGATTACGGTTGACGGCAACCAACACTACAGCCGAGAAAATATTCTGCATGCCCTCCCCACCCTCAAGGTCGGAGTACCTCCCAGAGTCACCGCCATTTCTGAAAATTTGCGGGCGGCCAATGAAAACCCCGGGCGCAAGTTGACCCTGCAGTTCAAAAGCGATGAAAAAGAGACCGACCTGACCGCGCAGGTCAAGGTCGCAGACCAGAAACCGTGGCGGGTTTCCCTGGGTGGCGATAACACCGGCAGCGACTTGACCGGCAAATACCGCACTAGCCTTGGCTTTCAACACTCCAACCTGTTTGACCTCGACCATGTCATTGCCCTTCAGTACATCACCTCCCCAGACCATTTTGAAAAGGTACAAATCTTCAGCGGCTCCTACAGGATACCGCTTTACAATTGGGGTGATACGTTGGATCTGTTCGGCGCCTATTCTGCTGTGGACAGCGGTACCACCCAGATTTCCGGCACTAACATCGCCGTAAGCGGTAAAGGGATAATCTCCGGGTTCCGCTACAACATGACGCTGCCGAGAGCCGATAAATATGAGCAGAAGTTGATCGGCGGCGTGGACTATCGCCTTTACGATAACACAGCCGATGTGTTGGGAACCAATGTGGCCAGAGATGTGCTGGCCCATCCCTTAAGCCTGTCATACGGCGGGGTATGGACGATCGAAACCGTGACGCTGGATGGCTCCGTCGGGCTGCTTTACAACATTCCATGGGGCGGTTTGGGGCAAAAAGACGACTTTGAGGCGGCACGGGGTGGCGCCACCGCCAACTACCTGATCGCCCGTTATGGCCTCAACGCCCTGGCGCGCCCCGGTGCCGACTGGATGCTGCACTTTTCGGCCGCCGGTCAATACAGTAACGACCGCCTCATTCCGGGCGAACAGTTCGGTCTGGGGGGATCAACCTCCATCCGTGGCTATGAAGAGCGGGAAGAATCGTGGGATGACGGCTTTAGCAGCACGGCTGAAATCTACTCGCCCGACCTGGCTCGCCTGATGGCCTACAGCAAGGCGCAGCTGCGGCTGGTAGCTTTTTATGATGGCGGCTACGGTTATAACCGTAGTCCGATAGCCGGCGAGTTGAGCAGCCACTCCTTAAACGGAGTCGGCACCGGAGTCCGATTGGCGGTGGGGGAACACCTGAACTTCTCCCTGGATTGGGGTCACGCGCTGGATAATTCAACCACCACCAAAAGCGGCACCAACCGGATTTATTTCAAGGCAAGTCTGAGTTACTAAGAGAAGGGGCACCATCATGATTGAATCCTATCGTTTGATCTGGAGTTCCACAAAGGATATCTGGATTGTTGTTGCCGAAAAAGTTGCCTCCAAAGGTGGCCCAAGAGCGGTAACAGTTACGCTTTCAGCAGCGCTGCTGCTGGCGGCTGGCAGTGCCTCCGCCCTCCCGAGCGGTTCCCAGGTGATGAACGGTACGGCCGGGATAACCACCAGCGGCAGCAGCATGACGATCACCAACTCGGCGGGTGCCATCATTAACTGGCAGGGGTTCTCCATCGCCAACGGTGAAACCACCCGCTTCATCCAGCCATCCGCGCTGAGCGCCGTGCTCAACCGGGTCACCGGCGGCGACCCTTCCAAAATTCTCGGCACCCTGCAATCAAACGGGAAAGTACTGCTGATCAACCCCAGCGGCATCATCTTCGGAGCGGGAGCCAGGGTAGATGTCAATGGCCTGATTGCCTCCACCCTCGATATTACCAACCAGGACTTCCTGGCCGGAAAGATGAAATTCACCGCCGGAGCAGCAGCCGGGAAAGTCGAAAACCAGGGCGTTATCACCACGCCATCAGGCGGTACAGTCTACCTGATTGCTGCAGATGTGAATAACAGCGGCGTAATTACCGCACCCAACGGCGATGTGCTGCTGGCTGCCGGCAAGGAAGTGCTGCTGGTGGACAGTGCCAACCCCGAAATAGCTATGGTGGTCAGCGCCCCGGAAGGGGAGACGATCAACCTCGGCACCATCGTCGCCGATGCCGGGCGGGTCGGGATGTACGGCAGCATCGTGCGCCAGAAGGGGCGGATCAGCGCCGACAGTGCGGTGCAGGAAGGAGGAAAGATCTTCCTGAGAGCCACAAAGTCGATTGAACTTGCAGACACCAGTGTCACCAGCGCAGATGGCGCAAATGGCGGCACCATCATTGCCAAGACCGAGGAAAACGGCGAAATAAGCGGCACGTTGACCGCCAGGGGAATGCTCTCTGCCCAGGGGGATGGAAGCAGTGGTAGCGGCGGCTTTATTGAAACATCGGCGGCAAAGGTAAACCTTAATGGAGTCAACATAAAGACAAACGGCGGTAGCTGGCTTATTGACCCTGTTGATTTTGTAATTGCCTCATCAAATGGCGATACGACCGGAACACTTATTAGCAGCACACTAGAAGGTGGAACTGACGTAACAATTTTGTCGTCAACTGGCGCAACGGGAGTAAACGGCGACATTCTAGTCAATGAGGATATCGCATGGGCAACACCCAACAAGCTGTCGCTCATAGCTGATGGTGGTATTGTATTTAATGCAAATATAACCGCACAAGACCCCGGTAGCGCCTTGTCCTTGACAGCCGCAACGACAGTTTCCCAGGGAGCCCGCTTTATCATTGTCGGCAACCTTGCGTTGAAGGGCACGGCCAATTATTTACTGGACTACATGCTTAATGACATCAAGACAGTGGCTTCGAACACCACTGGCTCTGTAAATATTAATAACGGCGCTGCTCTCGCAGTTGGTTCTGCTGACGGTGTAGACGGCATAACAGGTGGTACGGCAGTAACACTTGTATCAGGCGGTTCGCTTGCGCTTAACAAAAACATAGCTGCCAGTGGAGTGGTAACACTTAGCAGTGGCGATTTCTTGAATATCATACAGGATGCGAATGCCAGCATCACCGCTAATAGCCTCAATATATTATCCGGTGGCGCGGTCTCTTTGCCGGGACTTAATCAGGTTACCACCATTGCGGCCAACCTCACCAGCAGTGAGTCACCTTTCACTTTTGAAGGCACCGGCGGATTTTCGATCGGTGCTGTAGGGGGAACAACCGGAGTAAGTACAAACGGTGGAATAATAGCAATTCGAAACAACTCTACTGGTGCCATTACCATTGATGAGAGTGTTGCTGCGGGTTTTGATGCAGGCTCAAACGATGTGACAATAGGCGTGGCATCGGGAGCTGGAACAGCTACCGTTGCGACAGGGAAAACAATTAATGGCCGCGACGTTCAAGTATATACCTCTGGCGGGAACATCACGATCAATGGTGCCGTAACTGGCACTACGAGTGCAAACATTCATGCCGGAACCGGAGCAATCAGCACCGGTACAACAGGACTCATTACCGCCCCGACCATTACTCTTCAGAACGATCCTGTCCCAAGTGGCGATATCGGCGCTTCAGGTACGCCATTCAAAACCAGCTCTCCCAATGCCGACATCTATATAGGCGCTTTTACCACCTACGGCCCAAGCGCCGTATACCTGAATCATACCGGTGATGCTACAGTTATCGAAGCGAACCTGAGCACAAACTCACTCTTCTCCTTTCTGTCAAGCGGAAACCTGACCGTTCCCACCATCGATACAGGCACCGCTGATCTGACGCTGGAAAGCACCGGTAGCGCGCTGGCATCCACTGGAAATCTGTCAGGTAATGCTATTAACATGACGGCCGCAGCGGATTTTTCACCAGCCGGACATATCAGCGCCACTACCAACCTGACGATTGACCTCACCGGTGCTGGCTCAAAGTTTACCAGGGCAGACAATATAAATGTTGGTGGTACTATCAGCACTACAATCAAAGCCGATAAAATGGACAACTCCGCAACCGGCAGTCTGGGTGCCGCAGGCTCAACCGTAACGCTGCTGCCCAAGACCAGCGGACAGATCATCACACTCGGCTCCGATAATACAGACGCAGATCTGAACCTTACAACCAACGAATTGAACACGATTATCGCCAATACCCTGCGAATAGGCGATAACTATAGCGGAGTTTTAAATATAGGTGCCGCCATAGCACCAACCAACATTACCAATCTGGTGCTAGGAAGCGGCAGCACCGTGAGTCAAGATCCGGCAGGAACGATCAGCGTTGCCAATCTTGGTGTTAAATCTCTCGGGTCAGCTGACCTCTCCACCGCTACAAATTTAGTGACCGGCAACATTGCCGCAGGACTTGGTGATACCACCAATAAAAACAGCAATTTTAAATTCAAGAATAGTGGCACTGTCAATGTAGGCACAGTCGATGAAATTAGCGGTATCTCCGCACAACTGGATGCCTTCGGTTACGATTCTGCCACTCCAAATGGCGTCATATCGCTAACTTCAACAACCGGTGGTGCTATTACCCAGTCATCTGGTGCGCTGCTTGCCGCTAAAGCGGTGCAAGCCAGCGGCACATCCGTAACCCTGACCGAGAGCAATCCAACCGAAGTTATCAGTGGAGCGGCCACGAGTGGAAATTTCAGTTACAGAAGTGCCAATACCATTTCTCTTGATACCGTTGATTCTGTTGCAGGTCTGACAAAAACCGGTTCTGGTCAGGTAATTCTCAACTCGGCTTCCGGCATAAGCCAGAAGACGGGTATAGCGATAACCGCTTCCGGTGGCTCCTTGGAGTTGATGGCCAAAGCTCCTGTAACACTTACGACGGCAACAAACAATGTTAGCAGCCTATCGGCAACTCTTACCGGTAGCAGTTCACTTGACTACACAAACAGTACTGATTTACTTGTAACCGGTGTAAGCACAGCCGATCAGCCGGTAATTATTAATACCAATTCGGGTACTATGTCCGTGACGGGCAATATTTCAGCCGGCACGAGCTATGTCGCATTAAAAACGCCGGCAAACTTAAGTATAACAGGCGGTGGAGTCCCCGTTTCGGTATCCGGGCAAGCAGTCAAACTTGAAGCTGCTGATTTAAGCATGAGTTACGGCGGTTCTGGTGCTTCAGTGAACGCCACAGATATTAATATTGCTGCCGACACTTTTACTACTTCCGGTGCTGTTGAACTTATTGCATCTAGCGGTATTTCGATCCAGACCCTTACAGATGAACGGGCAATTACTGTTGGTGATGGAGCCAACGGAACAGGTCTTCTTCTGTTGAATGATGTCTCTGGAGTGATATTTCAGACACCAAAACTTCGCATCGGGAATGAAGATACTACAGGTACATATGGTGCTTTTTCCGGGGATATTACGGTGGGTGGATCCGGTATCAATAAGCCTGGTTTGCAATTGGGATTAACTACGGCTGGCATTATTACCCAGAATGCCGGCGTTCCAATTACGGTTGACTCACTGCTGCTGATATCTGGTTCCGGTAACGACATTCTGCTGAATGGCGCAACTAATATGGTGCATACGATGGCTGCACAGTCAGGCGGAAATATTTCATTCACCAATGGTCAGTCACTTACAATTGGCAGTATCACAGGAGGGAATCCTGCAGTTACCGTTGATGCAATAAAAACACCTGGTGGAAGTGTGGCGCTTACTACCACAGTAGGAGATATCACGGTCAATGCTCCCGGTATAGATGCCTGTTATGGGATGAGTTCCGGGTGTACCTCTACGGTAACCATGGATGCAGCTGGCTCTATTTACACCCCGCTGATCCGAGTTGGCTCCTATGTGAGCCTTTATGCCGGTGGGAATGTGGTTGATACAGACAGCTCACTTAATAATATTGTGTCGTACGATGGTAATCAGTCAAATGTTAGCTTGTATTATAACGTAAATGGAACTATTGAGCTTGATGCATGGGGTATACAACAGGCAGCAGAAGTTTATGCAGCAGTCGACAATGTGCGTTGGTCACAGCCTGCCCCCCCTCCCCCACCGCCTCCACCTGCACCGACAATTGACCAATGTATTGCCAATCCGGCCCTAAGCGGCTGCAGCACGGTGCTTCCGAGCTTGGCAACATGTACTTCTACTCCTGCAACGCCCGGCTGTGCGGTAGTGTTGCCTTCTTTAGCCACCTGTACTGCAAACCCCGCTACTGCCGGATGTACAGTCGTATTGCCGAGCTTGGCTACTTGTACGGTGACCCCTGCGCTACCAGGCTGTACGGCTGTACTGCCGACCTTGACGGCCTGTACGTCAACGCCATCGCTCCCCGGCTGCTCAGCCGTGTTACCAAGTTTGACAAGCTGCATCACGACACCGTCACTTCCTGGCTGTAGTGTTGTACTGCCGACCTTGGCTACCTGCACATCTACTCCGACAGCTCCGGGTTGCTCTGTTGTACTGCCAAACTTGACAAGCTGCATCACGACACCGTCACTACCTGGTTGTAGTGTTATACTGCCGACCTTAACGGCCTGTATGGCAACGCCATCGCTCCCCGGTTGCTCCGTTGTGTTACCGAGTTTGACAAGCTGCATCACGACACCGTTATTTCCTGGTTGTAATGTTGTACTGCCGACCTTGACGGCCTGCACGGTAACGCCATCACTGTCCGGTTGCTCCGTAGTGCTGCCTTCTCTAGCCGTCTGTACCGCCACTCCGTCGGCATCTGGATGCAGTGTTGTCTTGCCGTCTCTGGCTACCTGCACCACTGCACCAACAACAGCAGGCTGCAGCGTTGTGCTGCCGACTCTTACCGCCTGCACTTCTGCTCCTGCCACGCCCGGCTGTTCGGTGGTACTGCCTTCTTTAGCCACCTGCACCGCCACTCCGTCGGCACCTGGCTGCAGCGTTGTCTTGCCGTCACTTGTTACCTGCACCGTTACACCAACAGCAGCGGGCTGTAGCGCCGTGCTGCCGACTCTTACCACCTGTGCGACCGATCCAACCGCACCCGGCTGTTCGGTGGTACTGCCGCCACAAGAACAGCAAGTTCTGATCGGCGGTCCCGGCGAGGGAATTAACCTCATTACACAGATCCTTACCAGCCCGATTGCGCCGGGACGTCTGCAACTGATAGGCTTGTCACCGGCGGCGCTACCTCCTGCCGGGGGCAATGGTGCGGGCAGTGGCGGCAGTGACAACAATGACGAGAATCAGAGGGATGAAAAAAGCGGAAACAACACGCAGGGTAGCGGCTCGCCTGCAGGAGATACTCATGACACACCAAAGAACTATTGCAATTAGTCTGCTGATAACCTGTCTGCTGCTCTGGGCCACGATGGCTCTGGCAGCACCGGCAGCCACCGTAACTCACCTCTCCGGCCCACTTGTGGCCCAAACAGTCAGCGGCACCACAAAATCCCTTTCGATCGGATCAAAGATTGAAGCGGGTGACACGGTGGAGACTGCCCGACGGACCTATGCCAGCCTAAAGTTTACCGACGGCAGCCTGGTGACCTTGAAACCGAACACACGCTTCAAGGTTGAGGTGTACGCCTATGACAAGGCCAAACCAAAGGACGATGCCGGTTCCTACAGCCTGATAAAGGGAGGATTGCGAACTATTACCGGGCAGATTGGTAAACGGGGGAATCAGGATAGCTACCAGATGAAGACACCGACTGCTACTATCGGTATCCGGGGTACGATCTATGTAGCAGAATATGTTTCACCGGAGAAGACAGCAGAAGGTAATCCAATGCCGCCTATGCTGGCACTTGCTGATACAGCAGTGATCTCAGATGCGGCTCCCTTTATGGTTGCAGACGCTGGAGGTGGCCCGCCAGCATCTGATGAAAGAAATCCTGGGTTGTATGTTCAAGTGCTTGATGGACTGATCCACGTCAGCAACGGGGGAGGCTCGCAGAATTTTGCGGCGGGTCAGTTTGGTTATACTCCGAGTTTCCGGCAACCACCGATTATTTTGCCTTCTAACCCGGGGATGCAATTTACACCCCCACCGTCATTCGGGAGTAGTGTCGGTGGAGGGGGGCAAGGGGCCGGACCGTCAGGTGGTGGGGCAGACTGTCAGGTCCGCTAGCTGGTTCCCGTCGTATCAGTACAGACACGTCGTAAGCGGTACAGACAGTTAAAATGTATTCAAAGAGGTGATGAGTGACTACAGATGGAATTCGCGTCAGGGTACTGGGCGACTACGGCCCTTTCTCCTCCATGGGAAAGAGTATCGGCTATGAGGTGAGCATCGGTGGCAGCAGTTTTCTGGTCGATTGCGGTTCACCCCTGTTTCAGCAGATTGGCGGACATGGGCTCAAGAACATCCGGGGATTAATCATTACCCATTGTCATGACGACCATAAACGCTGGTTTACCGACCTGTCTCTCTTCAACAGGTATGCCCCCGACATCCAGCACAAACTCCCCGTTTTTACCTCGGAAGCGATAAACGAAGGGCTTCTGGTCTCCTCCGGTCCAGCGCTCAATTCCAGCCTCAGTGACGATTCCAAGATGGTTGTTGATCTTGCCTATGACGATTATATCGACTTTCGGATGCTCGGTCCCCGGGCAAAGTTCCGGATTGTACGGCAGGACAGCGGTGCTGGCGGATCTCTGCTTGCTGTCGTGGACGCACAGGGGACGACCGTCGGTCCCGAGCGGGCCAAAATTATCATCAATACCAAAAATGGTACCCCGCGGCTACTGTTCAAAGATCCGGAGTATCATGAATGGATCGAACCGGAGCAGTTTTATCCCTTTTCATCTACGACCTTCTACGAAGAGGACCAGAATATCTATCACGGCCCAACCGGTTATACGATTGAAGCGATCAACGCGCCGGTCTGGCATGGTGTGCCGGGTATCGGTTTGAGATTTAAGACCGCCACCGAATCACTGGTGTTCAGTGGCGATACCGCCCACGACATTGAGTTGTGGCAGGCACTTCACACCGAGAAGCGCGCGCAACGGCTGAATTGCCCACGCAGCGAGTTTGAAGCGACCCCCGTCATATACGGCGATATCAACGATTTTATCGAGCGGGTCTGGGGTAGCGAGCGTTACCATGAAGCGCTTGCCGCTTTTGACGATGCGGTTGTCATTCATGATATTGCTACTCGCAAAAGCGTTGTTCATACCGATTACCGCCGTCTGGAGCATACGGTGCTGAAAAAAGAGCGCACCATTCTCACCCACAGTCCGAACACGATGACCTCAGAGTGGCCGCTGAGCAAGGCTGAAAAAACATTTCTGATTCAAGGGGACACATTCAGCGAGGTGGTCGGCGAGGAGCTGTTTCCCATGGATGCCGCAGTTTATCACAAGCAGGCAGGGAGATATTACGTCGGCTACAGGAACCGGAATGGCAGCACTACGGTGTATGAAAACGAGGGGATTCTTAATCTTGGTGGAGAATGGTGCTGGGAAAATGGCACCGAACTTTACACGGTAGATCTCTATGAGGATGTTGGGGGAAAATATCTTCCGAAGCTGGGGGATAGTGATATTTCCAGCTATGTGGAGCGTGCGGACGGAAGGGTCGAACGGGTTACATACCACAAAGATGGTTCTCTGGGGACGGTGGTGGAAAGCCTGCGTGGAAGGTTGCTCGTCGGGTGCGCCGCCACTTCAGATGCGGGCGGATTGTAAATTTGGTATGTGGTCATAGACTGCTGGCTTAGAATGGCAGGTCATCTAGCTTTTCAAGACATCTATTTGATACTTAACTGCAAATAATGTAGTATGCGTAGCCAGTATCCGTCAAAGGGGGCATTATGGGGTACCAGGAAGAAAAGCTACGAAAGATAATAAATTTCGGGTATGAAATCTCACAAATCAAAGACATAGATCTTCTCTTAGAGATGATTCTGCGCGAAGCACGCGGCTTTACTAACTGCGATGCCGGCTCGATCTACGTGCGAGAGGGAGAACAGCTGATCTTTCGCTATGCCCAGAACGATACCATGTTACGACAACTTCTGCCGGGCAGAAAACTCCCCTACTCTTCGTTCAGCGTTCCGATCAGCAATACTTCAATTGCCGGATATGTCGCTGCTAACGGCTCCATCCTAAACATTTCAGATGTATATGAGATCGGCACCTATTACCCGTTCTCATTTAACCGTTCATATGATGATAGTACCGGATACCGGACCTGTTCCATGCTGACCATACCGCTGCAAAACTTCCGCGGCGATGTAATCGGTATCCTGCAGCTGATTAACGCAATGGACCGTCAGGGTGAGACTATCCCCTTTGCAACTGATGACGAAGAAATCATCCTACACTTTGCCAACAATGCAGCAAATGCTATCGAGCGGGCCAAGATGACCCGCGAAATCATTCTCCGCATGAACAAGATGGCTGAACTGCGTGATCCAAAAGAAACCGGACCACATGTCAATCGGGTCGCCGCCTATTCGGTCGCACTCTATGAAGCCTGGGCCTTTAAAAAAGAGCTACCGCAAGCGGAAATTGATCGAAATCGCGATGTGCTTCGCATGTCTGCCATGCTGCACGACGTGGGAAAAGTTGCCATTTCCGACAATATCCTCAAAAAGCCGGGACGCTTTACAACAGAGGAATTCCAAGTCATGAAGTTGCACACCCTTTTCGGCGCCAACCTGTTTGCTGATATATATTCTGAATTTGACGAGTCAGCAGCCATTGTAGCGATCAGCCACCATGAACATTGGGACGGCAACGGCTACCCCGGCCATATCGACCCGCTGACACAGAAAGCGCTGCCGGGTTTTGAAAAGGAAGGCGGCTTGGCCATGGGGAAGCGAGGAGAAGAAATACCTTTTTGGGGAAGGATCGTGGCGCTGGCAGATGTCTATGATGCTCTTTCCTGCAGGAGGTGTTACAAAGAGGCTTGGGAAGAAACCAAAGTATTGGATACTATTCGTTGTGAGGCGGGCAAACAATTCGACCCTGAGTTGGTAGAGATCTTTCTGGATAATATTGACACATTCCGCCAGATAGAGACGCTCTATCCGGACCATGCAGAGGAGGTTTTACCCTGATACTGCTTTCTGGTTAACACGGAGCACGGAGAAACCAATAACTTACAAGATAAATAAGGTCTTAATTGCTAAATTCAACAATAGCTAATAAAAAAAGCCCATATTTCTATGGGCTTAAAAATTGTGCCGGATGGCATGAGATTGTTAGTGGCGGAAGCACATGGGAATCGAACCCACCGGGGAGATTTCTCATCCCCCCCACCGGTTTTGAAGACCGGGCGGCCCACCAGCGGCCGAAGTGCTTCCACTAGAAATGAAGACTACCTGAATTTTATATCTCCATTTTAACCGGAATACAAGAGCAAAGGCCAGGATAGCAAAAGTGGTGACACTCTTGACATTATCATATTCATATATTACGGTGAAAAGGTTATGATATTAAATCAAAGAGGTGGAAAATGACTGAAATTCTGATTATGTTAGCAATAGTTGTCGCCTGGTTTGTGTTGCAAAAATTTATCTTGCCGGCTATTGGGGTTAGCACATGAATGTCAAACTCTTGTGACCTCGGGGACCGAGGTACAAAGAAAAAAAACTCAAAGATGAGTAATGGCAAGCAAAATAAGCCCAAACCATGAATTAAGCTTCTGATATAAATATGGCACAATAAAAAGCAGCCACTTAGGTAAAAACCTAAGTGGCTGCTTTTTATTGGCTGCGACAAGATTTGAACTTGCGACCACTAGACCTCCATTATTAGGCACGTGCTTTTATTTTCAATTCCACCCAGCGACACCATAACCCGCATTTCAAGTGCTATGGCTATTACATTCTCATGGGCTTTAATTCGCCTTTCGAGCAGCTTGTCCCAAAGACGCTGATCATACTCACGTTGCTTGATGAGCCAGGTTGTCAGGAAAGTGATAGACCCCCCTCCAATAGCACCGAGCAATCCAAAAATAGCACTTGCATTTTTGTTGATGAATTCAATCAAGGTTTTTCCTTTCTACCTTTATGCGATAACGCAAGGCTGACAGGCCGGTTTAGGCGTTTTTCGTGTTCTCTGCTTCAAACTGTTTCCTTTGAGCATCATTCTCTGTCTGGCGATCTCAGCTTCATAAGAACCTTCCCTCTTGTTATTGGTACAACGTGGTAACGCACACCGGCTCGGCGGGGGCTTTTTCCCGCTGACCGGTGCTGCCGTTAGTTGGAACTTCGGTTTTTCTCTGTGCATTTCCGTAAAAGATGACTCTGAGGCAGGAACTCTAGCCGACGCGTACTTTTTTGATGCGGCTGCTTGATCTTATAGTTAGGCAGGTTTCAATGAAATGAGAGTTTTGGGGCATATCAGGTGGTATTTGTTCCGAATTTATTGCCTGCTAATTTACTCTCTGGCTGGGCTTTCCAGCTATGGAAGGATTTCTACGGTAGTACCTTTGGGAACCAGTCTGAAAATCTCTTCAATTTCAGCATTGTTGACTGCTATGCAGCCGGCCGTCC
This sequence comes from Desulfuromonadaceae bacterium, assembly GCA_028683435.1. Classification (GTDB taxonomy): domain Bacteria; phylum Desulfobacterota; class Desulfuromonadia; order Geobacterales; family Pseudopelobacteraceae; genus JACRCG01. The sequence goes on from JAQUIG010000002.1 coordinate 60,727, forward strand.
AGTCTCTTTTGGTTTGATAAAATTCATAGGATTCTTCGCCGTTCGGTAGGCCATGAATCATAATGTCGCCGCCAGGCGACACTCCTCTTGCTTTTGATTGGGCTTTATCTTCAGTATTTGGATAGGATATATGCAATGCCTGGTGATAGCTGCTTTTAAGGTTTTTCCTGTCTATCGTATAGACTCCTTCCGGCGTCCGGTCGTCGCCTTTCTCTGTCTTCTTACCGGTTGGTTTCATGCCAAGTGAGATTTCATAGGATTTTATAGGCGTGTTATTGTTCAACAGTGTCAGGCGGCGCTTGTTTTTCTCAATGAGTACTTTGTCAACCGTTGCTTTCATTGGCATAGGTTGTTTTATGAGGCTGGCCTTTGAGGAAAGCGCAACAGCAGGAAAAATAACGATAAGCATAGTAATGATAATCAATCTATTCATGTGTCCTTCTTTTGACCAAGCAGGAATCATATTGTGCGTCACTTTATATTCAAAATAGGTTGAGTATTGCTGAACTTTTTAAAAAATACTATATATTTGATAAAAGAAAATCTTACAGTTTTTTTATACGCTCGAATTGTAATTATAAAAAAGGGTCATGACTAGAACAACACATTAATAATATGTTATCATGACAGTGGTAGCAAGAGGTCATATGTACGAGTCTTTGAGGAGGGACTTTGGCAGATGCCCATTCAGAATATAATCAGTGCAAAAAAAAATTCCATATGTATCCTGGCGTTAATTCTCATTCTATTGTTGTCCCATTCATTTGTAGAATGTGCGCCGCCTGAAAATATAGTCATTCGCTATGAAGTCTTGGTTGAATCGAGCCAACTTAGAACTGTCATAATTGATGACGGAAATAGATCAATAGAAAGCGTGATTCCTGCGGTAACACCGGAAGAAGATTCAATGGTTCCATTCGACATAGAAGTATCGATCGCCTCGGTTCGTGTGAATCCTCCTTGGAAACCAACTCCTGAGATGCTTGAAGATCCTGATGAAAGATTAGTCATGAAGCCTTTTAAGGGAGGAGAACCCGACAACCCTATTGGGAGAATAGCACTTTATCCAACATTTACCGATCCAAAGTTTAAATATATAAGAATTCATGAAGCACCGGAATTGCCGCAAAGAATACTTTCACGGGATGAGAACGGAAATCTGAGGGGGTATCGGGAGTCGCATGGATGCGTTGGAATTTTTTTCAGTGATGCGAGGGAAGTAGTATCACATTTGACTGGGTTGGAAAAGGATGTAATTGATAAATTAATATATTCCCATAAAAGTAAATATCTGCCGTTGAAATACCAGGCAACCATCATATTTTTAAAGGAATGAGCATAGTCCGGGGAGAAGTGACCGAGATCACGTTTGAGTTGGAACAATCCAGGCAGGAAAATGATGAGAGTATCGATAGAGCTGCCCGTTTACTCGAACTCGCGCAAAAGGCCGCCAGTCTTTACTCTGCACAGATTCCGGCAGAAAAACTCAAGTTGCTTAATTCACTATACTCGAACTCCGTCTAATTTTGTCTAATTTTTAACAAAAAAGGGCTTACAGGAAAACCCGCAAGCCCTTTGTTTATGGTCGGTGCGACAAGATTTGAACTTGCGACCACTAGACCCCCAGTCTAGTGCGCTACCAGGCTGCGCTACGCACCGTTAAAACTCAGTTACAATAGATCTCGTAAAATCTTCAGCTCACTTCGAACTGTTTTTAAGATGTTGCTATATTCTGTTGCAGTCAAGCTATCTAAATCATCATCTGTTTTAATCAGTTTGCCTTTTGTAGTGATACGTTTTTTTACACCTTCTATGGTAAATTTTTCTTCGTATAAGAGATGCTTGACCTGTAAAACAAGATCAACTTCGTTTTTTGAATAAAGCCGCTGACCGGAACCACTTTTAGCCGGTTTGAGAAAGGAGAATTCGGACTCCCAAAACCTTAATACAGATGTTTTTACACCGGCGACTTCGGCTACTTCGCCGATTTTATAGTACATTTTTTCAGTTAATGTTGAAGCCATGACAGAATAAGCCTGCACTACAACTTATTTAACCTCTGCGTTAATTGCATTTTTCAAGACCTGACTTGGCTTGAACGTCAGGATTCTACGGGCATTAATTGTTATGGTTTCACCGGTTTGCGGATTGCGACCGCGGCGATCGGCCTTCTGTTTTACAACAAAATTACCAAAACCGGCAATCTTGATTTTTTCACCTGATTCCAGCGTTAACTTAAGAAGTCCAAAGACTGTTTCCACCATCTCGGCTGATTCTTTTTTTGAAAAGCCTATCCTCTGGTGAATGCGTTCGACTATGTCTGCTTTTGTCATATTTACCTCAATATTTACCAGTTAATGCACTGAATCAAAAGGAGAAATTTTATAGCACAGGGACATCTATTACGCAATAAATTTTATCGTACCGTTACCTTTAATTTATCGATCAGATTAGTAACAATTTTTTTATGAAGTGAAGCGATCTCCTCTTCAGCAAGTGTACGCTCAAAGGACCTGTATCTGATACGCACTGCAATGCTTTTATATCCATCAGGGACACCTTTTCCGCGATAAACATCAAAGATTTGAACGTGCTCAATCTCTTTTGATTTTTCTGCTCTGATGCATTCCAAGATCTTGACCGCTGCCAACTCTTCAGGAATCAGCATCGCAATATCGCGGGCGCTGTCAGGAAACCTGGATGGTGCCAAAATAGTTTTTTTAGTTCGCGATAGTTTCACAAGTTTTTCAAAATTAAGCTCGAAACAAAAAACCGGCTTTTCAATTTCAAAGTTCTTTTGGACAAGGGGATGAAGCTCCCCTACAGAACCTACCTGCTCTCGACCAGCAAAGACCCTGCACGACTTACCGGGATGGTAGTACGGGTCCGTGTTTTCAACGACCCATGACACCCCACCGATGTCAAGAACATCAAGAACCGTTTCAACGATACCTTTTGCATCAAAGAAATCAACCGGCTCATTGGGGCGGCTCCAACCGTCACCGTCCCTTGAACCTGTTATGGCCCCCACTATACAAAGGGGTTCACGCGGCATATCTTCACCGTCACCGGGAAAATAGACCCGCCTCATTTCAAAGAGCTTCAGATCAAGCGAGCGGAAGTTCATGTTTTTTGCCGTGGTTTCCAGAAGGCCGGGCAACAGTGTCGTCCGCATTACCGACTGTTCATCAACCAGCGGATTGGCGAGCTTAATGGCAATACGGCGCGGATCATCATCGTTCAGCAGCAGCTTGCCCGCAGCGTCAGGTGCGGTGAAACTGAAGTTGATAATTTCAGTCATTCCGTTATTAACGAGCAGGTCTCTGACCCGCTTTTCAGTTTCCTGATGACGGGTCGGCCGGTCTGAGATAACCCTTGCAATCGGCATTGTGGCAAGGATTTTGTCATAACCGTTCAAACGGGCGATCTCTTCAATAAGATCAATTTCACGTTCCAAATCGATTCGATAGTGCGGCGGGATAACAGCAACCGATCCGTCGGCACAGGGAGAAACCCGGCATTCCAAACGGGTAAGGATATCAATAATGACATCCCGATCAAGATCTATCCCGATCAGTTCATTTGCTTTTTCGGGTCGAAAGATGATTGCTTTCCGGTCGCTCTTGCCTGGATATATATCAATACAGCCTTCGGCCAGGACACCGCCAGCCAGCTCAACGATCAGAGAGGCTGCCCTGTCAAGCGCTCGCCCTACCCCCTCAATATCGATACCGCGTTCAAAGCGATGTGAAGATTCTGTATGCAGACCAAGCCGCTTGCTGGTCTTGCGAACAGCGGCCGGTTTGAAAAATGCGCTTTCAAGGAGAATTGATGTCGTCGTGCTCTCGATCTCGGAATTCAGTCCCCCCATCACACCAGCCAGAGCGACTGGGCGCTCGGCATCACAGATAACGAGATCAGCGGGAGTCAGTACGCGTTGCTGGTTATCGAGAGTAGTAAACTGCTCACCATCTGCTGCCGTGCGTACAACAATCCGTTGCCCGGAAAGCCGGAGGCAATCGAATGCGTGCAGCGGCTGCCCTGATTCCATCATGATCAGATTGGTAATATCGACAACATTGTTGATTGAACGCATATCAATAGCATTGAGGCGTTTGACCAGCCATTCCGGTGAAGGAGCGATTGTGCAACCGGAGATATAACGGGCGGCATAGCGTGGACAGAGATCTGGGTCCTCAATCGTCACCCCGATGATCGACTCTACCTTCTCCGGTCCTTCTACAATTGTACATTGCGGATACCTTAATTTCAGATTAAGCTTGGCGGCAATATCTCGCGCAATTCCTATCACACTCAGACAGTCGGAGCGGTTGGGGGTCAGGCCGATCTCGAAAACAGTATCTTTGAGGCCAAGTGCACTAAAAACCGGCGTTCCAATCGGTGCAAGGGAGGGCGGCAGCACCATAATACCGGCACTTTCCTCAGCCAGACCCAGCTCTTTTTCAGAGCAGAGCATTCCGCATGAGTCCTCACCGCGAATTTTTGATTTTTTAATTTTAAAATCGCCGGGCAGTACCGCGCCAATCTGAGCCAGCGCTACGGTATCACCCTGCTTGAAATTCTGGGCGCCACAGACGACGTTCAGGACGTCCTTCCCGTTGTTCACCCGACATATCGAAAGTTTATCGGCATTGGGGTGCGGCCGCTTTTCCTCAACCAGCGCCACCACGACATCATCAAGCCCGGCACCAAGCTTCGCCATGGCCTCCACTTCAAGCCCAAGCATTGTTAGCAGCTCCGCAAGCTCGTCAGGCGTTTCATCGAAATCTACAAATTCTTTTAGCCAGTTGTACGTAACATTCATATCAATGCACCATTAAATATCGTGAGGTTAGAACTGCCGAAGAAAACGGACGTCATTTTCAAAAAGGAGACGCATGTCGGATATACCGTACTTTAACATTGCAATGCGCTCTATCCCCATTCCGAAAGCAAATCCGGAAATATTTTCCGGATCATACTGTACATGCCGGTAAACTTCCGGGTCAACCATGCCGGCACCAAGTATTTCGAGCCAGCCGCTGTTTTTACAAACCCGACACCCCTTACCGCCGCAGATGACGCAGGCGATATCAACCTCTGCAGATGGTTCCGTAAATGGGAAATAACTCGGCCGAAGACGAACTCCGGTTTTTTGCCCGAAAAGCTGATTGGTGAAGACTGTCAGGATACCTTTAAGGTCGCCAAATGTCACTTTGGTGTCAACCATTAATCCTTCAATCTGATGGAACATCGGCGAGTGCGTAGCGTCTGAATCGCAACGATACACTGTTCCCGGAGCTATGATGCGTACCGGGGGCTTTTGTTTCAGCATGGTGCGGATTTGCACCGGTGAGGTATGGGTTCGCAGCAGCATGTCATTTTCGACAAAAAATGTATCCTGCATATCACGAGCAGGATGTTCGGGGGGGAAGTTAAGCGCCTCGAAATTGTACCAGTCATGTTCAATCTCCGGACCTTCTGCAACAGCAAAACCGAGGCCGGAAAAAATGGAACAGATCTCTTCAATGACAAGAGAAACCGGATGTTTGGTGCCCTTCTGCGGGCGACGGCCGGGAAGAGAAGTGTCTATCCGCTCAGATTGGAGGCGAGCAGCAATTACCTTTTCCTGCGCCGATGCAATTGCAGCACCCAGTGCCGACTCAATTTCATCTCGAACAGTATTAACCAACTGCCCGACAATTGGGCGTTCCGTAGCCGACAGAGAACCAAGCCCCTTCATCAGAGCCGTTAATTCACCTTTGCGCCCAAGCATACTGATGCGAATATCCTGAAGCTGCTCTACAGAGGACGCTGTGGCAACGGCCTGCAGGGCGCCATTTCTCAATTGCTCAAGTTGTTCCCGCATAATTGATTACCTTCGATACAAATTAAGTAGTAACAGCGTATTAACTGTACAAAAAAGGGAACAGGAGCCAGTCCCATTCCCTTTTCCTAAATAAACTTACAAAAGTTCTACATACCGGCCATTGCAAGAGCCGCAATCTGAGCAAATCCATTAGGATCGGTCACAGCGATGTCGGCGAGGACCTTGCGATCTATCTGGACATTGGCCTTTTTAAGACCGAAGATGAACTTGCTGTATGACAAACCATTGATGCGTGAAGCCGCATTGATACGAACAATCCACAAGCTGCGGAAATCACGTTTTTTTACGCGGCGATCGCGGAAGGCATAATTTAAAGCCCGGTCTACCGCTTCCGTCGCACTGCGAAACAACTTGCTGCGTGCGCCACGGTAACCTTTGGCAAGTTTCAATACCTTGTTGCGTCTGCGTCTCGCTTTGAACCCTCTTTTTACACGTGCCATACGTCACTACTCCTTCGTTGCTGAATTGGCCAGATCCACAAGGGGAGACAATTTCCTCATGGTTCTTGGCATTATGCATCTCCTCATACGATGTATATGAAGAAAAAAACGGGTTATTTGTAAGGAATCAAGCGGGCGACATTTTTCTGGTCAACAGCTGCAACCATGGATCCGCCGCGAAGATTACGCTTACGCTTACGGGACATTGGGGTCAGGATGTGACTGGTGAAAGCGCATCCACACTTGATGCGTCCGGATGCTGTTTTTTTGAAGCGTTTGGCTGCACCGCGGTTTGTTTTAATCTTAGGCATGATAAACTCCTTCTCCGTTATAAGAACTTACCTGTTTAGGCAATACATTATTTATTTTTTAGGTTTTGGTGCAACAATCATATACATGTTACGCCCCTCAACCCGGGGATGATTTTCAATAACGCAGACATCCTGCAACTCTTTCGCAACTCTTTCAATAACTGCTCGACCAACATCCATATGGGTAATTTCACGGCCGCGGAATACAAGAGTAATTTTGGCTTTGTTTCCCTCTTCGAGAAAACGCTTGACGTTGTTTATTTTAAATTCAAGGTCATGACTGTCGGTCTTCGGACGTAACTTTACTTCCTTCAGCAGAACATGAACCTGTTTCTTTTTTGCTTCCTGCAGCTTTTTGCTCTGTTGATACTTAAACTTGCCATAGTCCATAATCCTGCAGACAGGCGGAACTGCTGTGGGTGAAACTTCAACAAGATCCAGTTGCTGCTGTTCGGCCAGTGCGAGCGCTTCTGCTAGGGAAAGTACACCCAGTGCCTCTCCTGTCGCACCAATGACACGAACTTCAGAAACCCTGATGGCCTGATTGATATTTACGGTCGGTTTTGCTATGGCGACACCCCCTGACAGCAGTTTAAGCACGACTGCTATCTGATTTTAAACCTAATTATATTTTTTACATTCCTCTGCTACAAAAGCTACAAACTCTTCAGGCTTCATAGCCGGCAGGTTTTTACCGTCACGATAGCGAGGTGTAACCATGCCCTGCTCAACTTCTTTATCGCCGATTACCAGCATGTAGGGAATCTTCTGGAGTTGGGCTTCACGAATCTTGAAACTCAGTTTTTCATTGCGGACATCACGTTCAACACGTATTCCAGCATTACGCAACAGCCGGTAAACATCCTGGGCAAACGATATCTGATTATCTGTCACGGTGACAATAACAGCTTGGACCGGAGAAATCCATAACGGGAAACTTCCAGCGAAATGCTCAATAAGGACGCCGATAAAACGTTCAATCGAACCGAGGATTACACGGTGCAACATTATGGGGCGTTTACGTTCACCATCGGCTGCTACATACGTGAGATCAAAGCGTTCCGGCAATGTAAAATCGCACTGGATAGTAGCACACTGCCATCTCCTGTCAAGACAATCACGCAATTTTATATCTATTTTAGGGCCGTAAAATGCGCCATCACCCTCATTTATCTCATAGGTACGACCGGAGTCTTTCAAAGCCGAAAGCAGCGCTCCCGTTGCCTGTTCCCAATCGGAATCCGAGCCGATCGATTTTTCCGGTCGTGTTGAAAGTTCCATTTCATAATCGAAACCGAAAATAGACATCACATCATTAACAAAAGATATAACACCCTTTATTTCGGCATCCAACTGTTCAGGAGTACAGAGGATATGGGCATCATCCTGAGTAAAGCAGCGCACCCGCATAAGGCCATGAAGAACGCCGGCACGTTCATGGCGGTGGACAGTCCCGAGTTCAAAATAGCGGAGCGGCAGGTCGCGATAACTGCGCAACTTGGACTTGTAAATCATCATGTGGGAGAGACAGTTCATCGGCTTGATGCCGTAGCTCTGCTCATCTACCTCAGTGAAATACATGTTTTCACGGTAATTTTCATAATGCCCTGAACGCTGCCAGAGTTCACTCTTGAGGATCTGTGGCCCGACAACAATATCGTAATCCCGCTTTAAATGCTCCTTGCGCTCAAAATCTTCGAGAACAGTGCGCAGCATGGCACCTTTGGGGTGCCAAATCGGAAAACCGGCGCCGACTTCGTCCGAGAACGAAAACAGATCCAGCTCCCTGCCTATCTTGCGGTGATCACGCCGTTTTGCCTCTTCAATGCGATGCAGATATGCTTCCAACTCTTTTTTATCGGCAAAGGCGGTCCCGTAAATGCGCTGTAACATGCGATTTTTTTCGTCGCCGCGCCAGTAGGCGCCGGCAATAGATAGCAGCTTAAAAGCCTTGATCCGAGCCGTTGAAGGCAGATGCGGCCCGCGACAGAGGTCGGCAAAAGTACCCTGGCTGTATACCGAAACATGATCAACACCGAGGTCGTTGATCAATTCGGCTTTATACGGTTCCCCCATGGCTTCAAACATACTGACAGCATCGGCACTGGAATACTCATGCCGTTCGATTTTCTGATCGGCAGCAGCCAGCATCAGCATCTTAGCTTCAATACGCTCCAGATCATCAGGCGTAAAAGGCTTGTCCATGTCAAAATCGTAATAGAAGCCGGTTTCAATGGCAGGACCGATCGTAACCTTTGCCTGAGGAAAGAGCTCTTTAACGGCTTGAGCCATAAGATGTGATGTTGTGTGACGAATAATATCAAGAGCTTCTGGACTTTTTTCGGTAATAATTTCAACGTGGTCGCCACCAGCCAGTTGAGAAGAAAGGTCTGTCAGCTGGCCGTTGATCTTCCCTGCCAGAGCGGCTTTAGCGAGACCTGCGCCGATTGATGCGGCCAGATCATAGACAGTAGCCCCCTCAGGCAGCTCACGAGTAGAATTATCTGGAAGTGTAATTAAAATAGTATCCATAAAAGTTCCTTTGCAAGACAAACAGAAAAGGCATCGATACATCGATGCCTGCATCCTGCTCGTTTCGGCTCTGCTTGTTAATGGTAGGCGCGGGCGGTGTCGAACCGCCGACCTCTACCGTGTCAGGGTAGCGCTCTCCCGCTGAGCTACGCGCCTATATCAAAAAGCTGGAGAGTAATAGCAATTTATGCCATGGATGTCAAGCTGATTTTATTTTCTGAATTTACTGCCTCAATCATCCGATTTGTTCCAACCTGGCTACATTTTCAACATGTACCGTCTGAGGAAACATGTCAACCGGTTGAATTTCGCGGCAGAGATACCCCAGTTTGCTCAATATATCGAGGTCACGCGCCAGGCTCTGCGGAGAACAGGAAACGTAAATGATTGATTTCGGCCTGAGGGATGCAAGCCTCTCCAGCACGTTTTGATCGCAACCTTTACGCGGGGGGTTTAACACTGCCACATCGACAGCCAGATGGTCTCCTGCCATCTCGTCAAGCAGGTCGGCAACGTCCCCGTCTTCGAAACGACAGTTTTTGATGCCATTTATTCTGGCATTCATGCTTGCATCGGCCACAGCCTCTTCAACCACTTCAACACCGATCACGTTTTTAGCGGCGCCGGCCAGGAACAGTGAAATTCCCCCAATGCCGCAGTACAGATCAAGTACTGTTTCAGAACCGCTAAGCCCGGCCCACTCGCGCACCTTACTGTAAATCATATTGGCACCGCTATTGTTGATCTGGAAAAATGAACGGGGTGAAATTCTGAAAGCGACATCACCGATTCGCTCCGTCAGGTACAGTTTCTTAGTCAGAAAAAAATCTTTCTGTCCCATAATCACATTACCTTCGGTCGCGTTCACATTCTGGACAACAATTTCAACCTCTGGAACCATCTCCTGCACATAACGCCCCAGGTGATGAATCTCATTGAAAGAACGCTTGGAAGTTACAAAGACCACCAGCGCCTTTTTTTCATAGGTAGAGACACGCACAACCAGATAGCGCAGCAGCCCCATTTTACTTTGCGGATTATAAACCTGCACCTTCCCTTTTTTGATCCCTTTTCTGACTGCTTCGACCACTTTGTCGATGAGCGGATGGTGTATCGGGCACTGTTGCAGGTCATATACATCATGACTGGCACGGCGATATATACCGATATAAGGTTCCGAAAACTTGCCGGCCACTGTCAGTTTTGCCGTCGTGCGATAATGTATCAGGTTGTCGGGCGAAAGCAGCGGGTGCACCACCACTGCTGCCAACCCGGGATATTTGGCCATTTCGGCCAGAATCATGCCCCGTTTCCAGTTTTTTTGTTCGGAATATTTCATGGCAATCAGCGGACAGCCGAAGCAATCCGCACTTTCACGACAGGGAGGATTGTTGCTCCTCAATTGAGAAGGTGTTAACAGCTTTTTAACATGACAAAACGCTGTACCACCCGCAACATGATCGACTCCCGCCAGCACGATATCACCTGGCAGGGCACCGCCAACCTTGAGCGTCATTCCCTCTTCGCTGCGTGCGGTTCCGTAGCCGTCTTCATCCAGAGAAGCAATGCGCAACTCCAACACATTTTTACGGGTTAACGGCACAAACGACTTATCTTCAGCAGCTTCAGCCGGCTTTAGAGACGGATCACGTTCCGTTTTTGTCTTTTTATTTTCATATTTTTTGTTTTTATTCAAAGTTTACTTTTCCTTTATGCAATAGTTTCCAGATATTCGCGGAACTTGGCAAAAGCCTGCGCCCGATGACTTACTCTGTTTTTTTCTGCCAATTCAAGCTCTGCCATGCTGCGGTCAAAACCATCCACCAGAAAAAGCGGATCATAACCGAAGCCACCCTCCCCCCTTGCTGCAGAGAGGACCCGTCCGGCGATCCTGCCGGTAAAGAGCCGTTCAACTCCCTCCGGAGTCACAAATGCCAGCACACAGACAAAAGCACCCTGACGCCGGTCATCGGGGATATTGCGTAACTCTTCCAGAAGCCGGAGGTTGTTCTCGGCATCACCGGCCCCTTCGCCGGCATAGCGAGCCGAGAAGACACCCGGTCGGCCATTCAATGCATCGACGACCAGACCGGAATCATCCGCCAGTGCCGGAAGCCCGGAAAACCGTGACGCCTCACGAGCTTTTTTGAGCGCATTTTCCTCGAACGTTGTTCCATCTTCCACGATCTCTGGAAAATCAGCAAAATCAGCCGCAGAGCTGATCTGCCCCACAAGCCCCGTCAGCAACGCGTTGATTTCAACTATTTTACCCGGATTGCGGGTCGCTACAACCAAATGCTTCACCTGGCCAGCGCCCCCTGCTGAAGTGCAAAGAGTTGCTGAACACCACCAATGGCAAGATCCCGCATGACATCCATCTGGGCACTTGTAAAAGGTTCGGCCTCGGCCGTACCCTGCACTTCCACAAAGCGTCCACTGGATGTTATGACGAAATTCATATCAACTTCCGCTGAAGAATCCTCCAGGTAATTGAGGTCAAGCAGAGCCTCCCCCTCCACAACTCCGACACTGACCGCCGCTACAGCCTCCTTGAGCGGGATTTCTGCAAGGAGTCCCCGGGATTTCAGTGTAGTAAGTGCATCAACAAGAGCGACGTAAGCGCCGGTTATCGAGGCTGTGCGTGTTCCCCCGTCCGCCTGAATGACATCACAATCGATATAAATAGATCGCTCGCCAAGTTTTTCGAGATCAGTCACCGCTCGCAAGGAACGACCGATCAGCCGCTGGATCTCCAGTGTGCGGCCGGTTTGCTTCCCTTTTGCCGCTTCACGCTGAGAGCGGGTATGTGTGGCACGCGGCAGCATGGCATATTCTGCAGTCACCCAACCGGTGCCCTTACCCCTCAAAAAAGGTGGCACCGATTCTTCCACTGATGCCGTGCAGATGACCATTGTATCACCAAATTCTATCAAAACTGAACCTTCCGCATGCCTGGTAAAACTGCGAGTAATTTTAATTGGACGTAAAGCGGTGGCACAGCGGCCGTCATTTCTCATACAGACAACTCCTCAACCCGATAAAATTAAAACGTAGCGCTGTTCATTAACCTGTCAACGCTGGCGTGTCAAACAAAAAGGGAACCTGATTTCAGGTTCCCTTGTGACGTGCAGCTAATTCAGGTTTTATCGACTACCCGAGAAGAGTATTATTATTCCTGGCCCGATTGGCAAGAATGGTGGAATCCAACAGTTCTCCGCAGCAGCTGCATTTCCAAGCATCGAAGGAGCGGACAAAATCATAAAACTTCTCAGCGAACATGCGACTTTTGCAACGTGGACAATGCATAGAATCCCCCCGGCAATTGTAGTAATTAAGAGATAGCCGGGGTGTCTACATCTTGTGTGCCAATAGCTAAAAATATTTTTTACTGGCATGAGTTAATAAAATTAACTCATTACTTATCGGACAGTTAAGGGTTTTAAAAGTAGTGGCGCATCATCTTGTACTTCTTTTCGCCAATCCCATCTACTGCAATAAGATCACCGAGACGCAAAATACCGCCATTTTTATGACGGTAGGTAGTAATACGCCGTGCCAACGCGGGCCCTATTCCGGGCAAACGCTCAAAATCGGCCTCACCCATCGTTGTAATATCAAGCGGGATTCCAAGAATCATGCGCTCGGAGACCGTCATTTGATCCACCACCAGCAGAAGTGATCCGTCAGGCTGATCCAAAAGATTAACCGCTGAACCATTCAGCAGGGGAAGAGCTGCAACAGTGCCGTTCATATGCTGTTTAAGCGGGCGCAACGGCCCCGCCATTTTGATGACGCTTTCCGCCAATGTATTGGCGGACACCACATATATGCCCGGATGGTGCAGCTTACCACTGACTTTGACAGTCACCATGCAACTGGATAAAGCACGAAAAGCCGTACGATCAGCGGTATCCTGGCTCGTACGGCTTTTCATTGCTACCGGCAAAAAGAGCAGAGCCGCAGATGCGATCAGCACGACCCGCCGCATTGTTTCCACCTGCAGCCTACTCCTCTGACTTGTGCAGTTTATAGTCGATACTATCGATCAGAGCCTGATAGGAAGCATCGATAATGTTGTCCGAAACACCGACTGTGCCCCAGCGGGCATGCTTGTCACCGGATTCTATCAGCACTCGGGTCGAGGAGGCTGTCCCCTGACCGGCCGGCAGAACGCGCACCTTGTAGTCCAGGAGTTTCACCTCTTTCAATGCCGGATAAAATTTCTCCAATGCCTTACGGATGGCGTTATCAAGCGCATTGACCGGACCATTTCCTGCTGCAGCAGTATGCTCGACTTTCCCGCCGACCTTGACCATGATGGTTGCTTCCGCCATCGGTTTCTGATCCTCACCCCGCTTTTCATCTATCACCCGGAAACCGAGCACGGTGAAGAATTTCTTATGAGAACCGAGCGCCTTTTTCATCAACAGCTCAAATGATGCCTCAGCCCCCTCAAACTGGTAGCCGCGGTTCTCCATATCCTTAATGTTATCGAGTATTTCCAGGGTAACCGGATCTTTGCTGTCCAGATTGATATTGAACTCTTCCGCCTTGGCCAGGATATTTGAGCGGCCGGACAGATCAGAGATCAGTACACGGGTACAGTTTCCGACCAACTCTGGACGCATATGCTCGTAGGTTTCAGGATGCCGCTGGATCGCGCTAACATGCACCCCACCCTTGTGTGCAAACGCCGAGTTACCAACATAGGCCTGATGCTTGTCTGGCGAGATGTTAGCCAGTTCGTACACATAGCGGGATACTTCCCGCAGATGCCGCATCTGTTCGTCCGAGATACACTCCTTCTTCATCTTGACCTTCAGCGCCGGAATGATTGAACAGAGATTGGCGTTACCGCATCGCTCACCAAAACCATTGATTGTTCCCTGGACCTGAACAATACCCAGGTCAACGGCAACAAGCGAATTGGCAACGGCACATTCACCATCATTATGGGTATGAATGCCGAGCGGCGTTTTGATATGTTTCTGAACGTCCCTGATAATTGATGCAATCTCAAACGGAAGGCGCCCACCATTGGTTTCACAGAGGACAATACAATCAACCTTGGCAGCCTCTGCGGCTTTGAGAGTCTTGATCGCATACTCCGGATTGGCCTGATAGCCATCGAAAAAATGCTCCGCATCGTAAAAAACTTCCGCAACGTGCTGCTTGAGATATTCCAGAGAATCAAAGATCAACGCCAGATTCTCTTCGAGTGAAATCCTTAAGGCCTCCCGAACATGGAAATCCCAGCTTTTGCCAAAGATTGTAATCGCATCAGGCTCAGCCTTGATCAGCGTCATAATGTTACTGTCTTTATCCGGGGTCACCTTGGCACGACGCGTGGAACCAAACGCCGCAATTTTTGCCTGGGTCAGCTTTTCCTTCTTTATATCTTTAAAAAATGCGACATCCTTGGGGTTACTCCCCGGCCATCCCCCTTCGATGTAGTGAATACCCAAGTCGTCAAGTTTGTGCGCAATGCGTATCTTGTCCTCCATCTGAAACGAGATGTCTTCAGATTGAGTGCCATCCCGCAGGGTAGTATCATACAACTTGATTAAACTCATGAATGCCTCCCTAAAATAAAAATATTTGAAACTTTTTCCGCTAAATAAAATTACGTTCCGTTTTAGCTGCTTTTTCCGGATTTTTCAACTAAAACGGCTGACTGTTTTTCCTTGACCCTTGCCCCATGACCCCTTACCCTGTTTTTATGACTTCCGATCTGACATCCGCGCCGATTCCACAGCTCGTAAGACGCCTCGCCATACCGGCCGGAACCGGTTTTTTCTTCAACACCATGTTCAATGTCGTAGACACCTGGTATGGCGGGCAACTTTCGACCAGCGCCCTGGCCGCGATGTCACTCTCCTTCCCGGTTTTTTTTCTGATCCTGGCGATCGGGAGCGGCGTATCAACCGGTGCAACCACGCTGATCGGAAATGCCCTCGGCCGCAAGGATCATGACGAAGCCCGCCGCTACCTGTCACAGTCACTTTCCTTCGCCCTGTTCCATGCACTGTTCCTGACTGCGGCCGGATTGATACTTGCTCCGCATATTTTCATCCTGATGGGAGCCCGGGGAGAATACCTTTCTCATGCGCTCAGTTACATGAATGTTATTTTCGCCGGCAGCACCTTTTTTCTGCTTAACTTCGTGATGAATGCCATTCTCAACTCACACGGCAACACTCTGGCGTACCGCAATTTCCTGATCGGCGGTTTTTTTCTCAATCTGCTTCTGGATCCGTGGTTTATGTACGGCGGTGCCGGTGTACCGGCGCTTGGACTGGCTGGAATTGCCCTGGCTACGGTTTTTATCCAGTGCCTTGGTGGTTTTTACCTGTTCGGCCAATTATCTAAAACCGGCAGCATGCCCTCTTTCCGTCTTGCTGATCTTCGGCCGCGCTGGAGTTATTTCCGCGAGCTTTTCAGGCAGGGGTATCCATCAGCCATGAATATGATGACCGTCTCGCTCGGGATCTTCATCATTACCTGGTTCGTAGGACGCTTTGGCGAGCAGGCTGTAGCAGCCTATGGCATTGGTACACGCATCGAGCAAATCGCGCTGCTGCCGGTTATGGGGCTGAATATTTCCACCCTGGCCCTCACCGCCCAGAATTTCGGAGCCGAGAGAATCGATCGAATTCGTGAAACAGTCCGAGTCTCGCTCCGCTTCGGAGTTATGTTTGCTCTCTGCGGGACTGCTGCCGCACTACTGTACCGCAGCCAATTAATGGGGCTCTTCACCAAGGATTCCTCCGTTATTGAAGCCGGAGCAAGATTTCTGGCTATAGAAGCGTTTGTAATGCCGGCGTACGTTCTGCTCTACATCAATGTGTCCGCTATGCAGGGGATCAGGATGCCTCTGTTCGGCCTCACTATCGGGCTCTACCGCCAGATTGCCGGACCGCTGTTCGTATTCCACCTGCTCACGACAGTCATGGGGTTGGGACTGGTCGGCGTCTGGTGGGGAATTTTCGTAATAACCTGGTCGGCGGCACTGATCGTTGTGGTCTATGTCGGCAGGACACTTGCCAAGCTTGAAAAGGATCTTACTAAAATATGAAACGTGTAGCCATCAGCACTCTGGGGTGCAAAACCAATCAATTCGAATCGGCCGCCATGATTGAGCAGCTGAAAGCCGCCGGGTACCTCGTCGTTCCCTTCAGTGAACCATCTGACATTTATATCGTCAACTCCTGTACCGTGACTGCCCGAACAGACGCGGAAACCCGCCGACTGATCCGCCGCGCCCGCCGGCTCAATCCCGAATCACGCATCATTGCAACCGGCTGTTACGCCCAGGTATCACCCGGCGAGCTGGAGAAGATGCCCGAGCTCGATTGTGTTCTTGGCAACCAGGAGAAACAGAACATCTCGGTTCTTCTCGAATCAGCCACAAACTCGGTTTCTGATATCGCTGCAGTCAGCTGGGCCGAGCCGCTTAAACTGACCAGTTTTGCCGAACATACCCGCGCCTTTCTTCAGATCCAGAACGGCTGCAACTCATTCTGCGCGTACTGTATCGTCCCCTATGCCCGTGGGCGCAGTCGCAGTGTCAGCCCGGATGACATCCTTCGGGGCATGCATGATCTTGCCGACAACGGCTTCAAAGAGGTCGTGCTGACCGGCATCCATCTTGGCGCTTATGGCTTGGACCTCCCGTCACCGACATCACTGACAGCTCTCGTCAGAGAGATTGATGCCAAGTCCATTGTCCCCCGCCTGCGCATCGGTTCGGTGGAACCGAATGAAGTCAGCGAGGAACTGCTGGGCCTCATGTCCGCATCAAAGAGCATCTGCCCGCACCTGCACCTGCCATTGCAGAGCGGCAGCGATCCGGTATTGAAGCGCATGGGGAGGCCGTACACCTCAGGCGAATTCCGGGATTTGGTGACTCGGATTTCTGTTGCCATGCCGGACGCTTTTATCGGTGCCGACGTGATCGCCGGATTTCCGGGAGAGACCGAGGATGAGTTCCAGGAAACCGTACGATTACTTGCAGATCTGCCATTCTCCGATCTGCATGTATTTCCCTATTCCAGCCGCTCAGGAACCAAAGCTGCCGGTATGCCGGGGCACCTGTCTCCCCAGACAGTTACCGTGCGGGCAGCGTATTTGCGAAACATTGCGAAACGGAAAAAAGAGATGTTTCTGCAGCGGTTTGTGGACAAGGATCTAAGGATTCTGGTTCAAAAATACGATGTTACATCCGGATTCTGCAGTGGATTGTCACGCAATTACATCTCTGTTTCGTTTCCCGGTGAAAAGGCGCTTGTAAACGAAGAAGTTTCCGTGCGGGTAACACGCTGTAACGGGGAGGTTTGTTCAGGAAATGCAACAGCCGTATCGGATAGGTGAGTTACAACCGGAGATCAGAGTGGACATGCTCCGACCGGATGAAGAGACTCATAACCTGATCAAATCCTCATGTTCCTCGTCGTGAGGATTGATATGGATCATGACGTCTCCTACTCCGGGATAGCGCTCGAAGATCAGTTTTTTTACGTTTGTTGCAACATCATGTGACTGTTTGACCGTCATATTCGGGTCCATTTCAAGCTTCAGATCGACGATCATGTACTGCCCTGAACGACGGGCACGCATTTCATGCACATGTTCGACCTGCTCGACACTTTCTGCCAGTGTCTGTAGAGCTTCGATAAAATCTGCCGGAGCCGTCCCGTCCATCAGGTCATGAGCGGCTTCACGAAATGTCTGGTAACCGACATGCAGAATAAAGAATGAGGTCAGCCCCGCCGCCAGCGGATCCATGATCCCCATCCCGAAAAAGGCACCGATGACTCCTGCCAGTGTTGCAACTGATGAGATGGCATCTTTACGATGGTCTTTGGCAATTGCCAGCAGTGCCGGACTTTCGAGTTTTTTACCCGTGCGTGTCGAGAAGCGGTAGAGCCATTCTTTGACGACGATCGTTACGGCAGCGGCAGCGACGGCAATCCAGCCTGGTGATTTAAAATCCCCCGCAACAATTGTAACGACCGATCCATACATGATCCAGCCGCCGGTAGCAGCTATCACCAGTGAGATCAGAAGCGCAGCCAGGCTTTCCGCCCGGCCATGACCGTAGGGGTGGTTGGCATCAAAAGGCTGGCGGCCCAGCCGGAGCGCAATCATGGTGGCAAATATTGCAATAAAATCACACGCACTCTCGATACCATCGGCAAAAACGGCGTCCGACTGCCCCCAGTGGCCGGCTGACAATTTAATAACCATCAATACGGCATTTACCCAGAAACCGATTTTTATGATCCGGTCGGCACTATCGAAACGTTCATTTCTTTGCATCAAGACTCCGCCTTCCGCATCGCTTTTATCCGTAATTGCAATGTAGTTGCATTGTTCCAGAGATTGTCCTCCGGAAAAAATGCGATGTCAAGCAGCCCGTCCGTAGGGCATTCTGCCTGTCTGAACGCGATGGCATTAAAAAGCTGTCCACCCGCTGACAATCTCAATTTGAGGTGTCCATCTCCGACAACCCGGCGATCAACCACCGTAACACGCCGCATCATCAGGGTCGGCTCCGGATTCCCGGCTCCAAACGGCTCCATGCGTTTCAGTTCAAGAACCAGGGCAAGATCAACTTCAGCAGGGCAAACGTCACAATCAATATCAAGGGACGGCATAAGCTCACGATCGCCAAGAATTTGAACAGCCGCAGCTTCAAAGGCTGCGGCAAAGGTGCCGGTGCTTGTGCCCTTCAGAGCGACACCGGCAGCGTAACGGTGTCCCCCGAAACGATCAAGCTGGCCTGGACAAGCGTTCAGCGCCTCCAGCAGATGAAAGCCGGGAATGCTCCGCCCGGAACCTTTTGCATTTCCCTCCTCATCAATGGCAATCAGAATTGTCGGCCGATGGTAGCGCTCAACCAGACGGGAAGCAACAATCCCGATAACCCCCTGATGCCACTCCCGTGAAGCGAGCACAATACTTCTGCAGACGGGGTAGTTCCCGCCGCCATCAACCATTGCAACAGCCTGTTCAAGTATTCCCCGCTCAACAGCTTGCCGCTCGGCATTTGCCGTATCCAGCTCATCTGCAATAACAGCACATTCATCGGCACTATTGCTCAGCAGCAGGTCAACACCCGGCACCGCGCTTTCCATACGCCCGGCGGCATTCAATCTGGGCGCCAAGCGAAATCCAACCTGGCCGCAATTAACTGTATCCTTGATTCCGGCAACTTTTTTGAGCGCAGCAATGCCTGGTCTGCGACTGTTTTCAAGCTTTTTTAAACCATAAAACGCATAGGTCCGGTTTTGGCCGATGAGCGGCACCACATCTGCGATCGTCCCGAGTGCAACCAGATCGAGCCAATCCCGAAGATCAGGCTCACCACTAACACTAAACAGACCCGCCAGCCTCATGCGGCTGCGCAGCGCAACCAACAGGTTAAAGGCGACACCAACACCGGCCAGCATTTTAAATGGATAGGTGCAGCCCGGCTGCAGAGGATTTACCACCGCAGTCGCTTCAGGAATAAACGCCCCGGGCGCATGATGATCGAGTATGACCAGATCAACAGCAGCACGCCGGCAGAAGAGGGCTTCTTTTACCGCTGTAATACCGCAATCGACGGAGATGATCAGCGTGGCACCAGTGTCAATAATACGTTGCAGTGCCTCTTCGTTAAGACCATAGCCGTCATCGAAACGGCTGGGTATAAAATAGTTGCAGGTCAGTCCCACTTGCCGCAGGAAAGAAACAAGCAGAGCCGTACCGGTAATACCGTCAACATCATAATCACCGTAGATACTGACTTTTTCGCCATTTTTCAGAGCCAGCAGTACCCGTTCTACCGCGGCATGCATACCTTTCAGCAAAAACGGATCGTGCATCGTTGTCAGGGAGGGTGAGAAAAATTGCAGACCTTCTTCAGCCGTGTCTATCCCCCTGCCGATCAGAATCCGTGCGGTTATTGAGCCGACCTCAAGTGACCGGGACAGATTCTCAACTCCAGCATAATGAATCGTTTTAACAGCCCATTTTTTATGCATCCGGCACATCCCTTTGTCAAAAAAAATCCCCCGACAAGCGGGGGATAGATTTTAGTTATTTCATTGCCGGGGCCAAGCCCCTGCCAGGTTGTTCCATCATCCCTTTTATCTGAATGGCGGTCGAACTGCTCGAATCGAGCTTGAGATATCTGTCCCAGTATTTGGCCGCCTTTTCAGGCTGTTTCAGATCAACAGCATAAACCAGGCCGGCATTATACAGGCTCTGCAGATGGTTAGGATCGAGCTTGTTGGCTTTTTCGAAATTAGCAAGCGCCTTGTCATACCACCCGACAGCTCTGAACATAACCCCTTGGTCGGTCAGTACATTCGGATTATTTGGTTCAATCTCCAGCGCTTTACCATAGGCATTAATCGCTTTCTGGGATTGTGCCGTATCAAAATAGTCATTGCCAAGAGATATCCACGCGTTAAGGTTTTTGGGATCTTGGGCGACGATCTTCTCCGCCTGGGCAATGCGCTGGCTGTAGTCGGCCGGTGACCCTGCACCGGTCGGAGCGGCTATATTCACTTGATCTGTTTTACCGGTAGTGCTGATGCTGAAAAGCAAATATCCGCCCAACAAACCGACTATAAGAGCAACTGATGCGATGAGAATAGAATCTTTGTTCACAGAACGTCTCCATTGGAAAATTCTAGCGGCTTATGCAGCCTTGACCTTTTTTGCCAAGGCGCGATTTTCAAGAATTACCACAATCGGGGACGCGACAAACACGGATGAATACGTGGCAACCCCGATCCCGATCAACAGCGCGAGAGAAAAGTCATGTATTACCTCACCACCGAACAAAAACAGTGACAGAGCAGCCAAAAAGGTTGTCAAAGATGTTACGATCGTACGCGACAGAGTCTCGTTGATGCTGCTGTTGAAGATGTTATGCATGGCACCCTTAAGATTTTTGTGCAGGTTTTCGCGTATGCGGTCAAAGATGACCACCGTATCTGTCAGCGAATAGCCGGCAATCGTCAGAACGGCCGTGATAAAGAGCAGATTGATCTCCTTGTTCAACAGATAGAAAACAGCGACCATGGCCAGGACATCATGCATGGTGGCTATCGTTGCCCCGATGCCGAATTTCAAATCAAAACGCCAGGCGATATATATAATGATACCCAGCAGCGAGAGAACAACCGCGATCAGCGTATCTTTGCGCAGCTTGTCACCGACTGAAGGGCCTATTTCAGTAGAACTTTCAACGGAAAAAGGGTTGTCTGCAAACTCTTTTTTGAAAGAGATCTGTACCAGTTCCGATTGTTTGCCGACAGCAGCACCCGCCATCTTGACCAAAAGCATGTTGCCATCTTTGATTTCCTGCAGATCGGCCTTGGCAATACCATGCTTATTCAGTGCGGCTCTGGCATCGGCAATCGAGAACGGTTTACTGAATTTCAGCTGCATTGCGGTGCCGCCGGAAAAGTCGATTCCCATGTTGGCGGCGCCGCGGCCAATCTGGATGATGCCGATAATACCGATAATCGCGATAATCGACGAAATAACAAATGCAATATTTCGCTTGCCGATAAAGTCTATGTTGGTCTTGCCAAGAATTTCCATGAACGATGCTCCCCCTATATGCTCATTTTTTTGACTGTTCCCTTGTGCAGGAAAATGTCAAATATCACCCTGGTACCGACCAGTGAGGTGAACAGGTTGATAATGACCCCCAGACTTAAGGAAACGGCAAACCCCTTGACCGGACCGGTACCGAACTGAAACAGAACCGCCGCCGTTATCAAGGTTGTGATATGGGAGTCCATAATCGTCAGGAAAGCCTTGTCATAACCTGCATCAAGAGCCGACTTGGGTGATTTGCCCAGCTTGAGTTCTTCACGGATGCGCTCAAAGATAATGACATTGGAGTCAACGGACATGCCGATCAGCAGTACGATGGCAGCGATGCCCGGCAGAGTAAGCGTTGCGCCCAGCGCAGCCAGGGCACCCAGAAGGTACAGTATGTTCAAAACCATGCCCAGATCGGCAACGAGACCTGACAGCTTGTAATAAATCGCCATAAAGACGACGACCAGCAGCACCCCGATCAGGGCCGCATACAAACCTTTATTGATGGAATCCTGTCCCAAAGAGGGACCCACGGTCACATTCTGGATGATTTTGACCGGGGCAGGCAGTGCTCCGGCCCGGAGTACAATGGCAAGGTCTGCAGCGGTTTTTTCGGTAAAGTTGCCTGAGATCTGGGCGCTGCCGCCTGAAATACGCTCGCGTATGACCGGAGCTGAGTGAATATTGTTGTCAAGAACGATAGCAAAGCGTTTGCCGACATTTGCGGCGGTGACCTGGTCAAACAGTTTGGCGCCCAGTGAGTTGAATTCAATGCCGACATATGGCTGGTTGAACTGTGAATCAATTCTCACCTGAGCGTCAGTCAACAGATCGCCGGTGATCATCGCTTTTTTCTGGACTACGATCGGGATTTCCGTGACGGCACCGGTTGTGGCATCAACACTTTTCTCCTTGAGCAGTTCAGCGTCATCGGGAATCGCTCCGGATGTCGGCGAGATATCCTCGCGCACCATCTTGAAGTCAAGCCTGGCAGTACGTCCGATCAGCTCAATCGCTCGCTGCGGATCCTTGATACCGGGCAGTTGGACCACGATATGGTCGATCCCTTCGCGCTGGATAGTAGGTTCCGAAACGCCAAACTGGTCAATCCTGTTGCGGATCGTTTCGAGCGCCTGCTGAACAGCCTTGTCCTTGCGGTCCTGCGCATCTTTCTCGCTTACCCGCAACGTCAGGGCAACAAAGCCCCCTTCGTCAAAAGTCGGACTCTGTTCGTAGGATGGATATTTATCCTTGATCAGTTTTTGTACGGTATCGGCAGTCCCCTTCTCGTACAGCACCACGGACACCTTATCAGAACCGTCTCTTGAAATACGCTTGAAATGAAGATTCTTGCTGTTCAGCGTATCTTCAAGGTCTGTCGCGACAAGATCAAGAGACCCTTCAACCGCTTTCTGGGTATCAACCTCCATCACCAGGTGTGTTCCACCCTGCAGGTCAAGGCCCAGATGAATCTTGTCATCCGGCAAAAAGTTTCCCCACCATGATGGCAACTTGCCAACCAGGGTTGGAGTCAGGTACAGAAACGAAAAAGCAACAAAAACAGCTATAAGGCTTATACGCCAGCCAGTTCCTTTCGGCATAAGGCTTGTTCTCCCTTCCGGATTTTGAACTAGTCCTTCTTGATTGCTGCGATGTAGCTCTTGGTAATTTTAATATTTACGTTGTTTGCAATCTCAAGAGTCACAAGATCATTCTCTACTGCGGTTACTTTACCATGAACTCCACCGGCCGTAACGACATTGTCACCCTTTTTCATCGCTTCCAGCAGAGCTTTATGCTCTTTGGCCTTTTTCTGTTGTGGACGAATGAGTAAAAAATAGAATATTGCAAACATGAAAACCAGCGGTATTACCTGCTGAAATGCCGCCATACCCCCGCTAGCTCCGCCTGCCGCTCCTCCTGGAGCACTTCCCATCGCAAAAGCCAATCCAAACATGTTGTTATCCTCCCCTTTAGTTTATTACTTCTGTAGCATCATCGATTTAAATTGCCTGTGAAACTCGTCAAAACCATTAGCCCGGATCGCTCCCCTGATTCTCCGCATAAGGTCGAGATAAAAGTGAAGATTATGATAGGTGTTCAACTGAGAAGAGAGAATCTCGCCTGACCGGTACAGATGCCTCAGATAGGCACGCGAATAATTTTTGCAGACCTTGCAGCTACAGGCAGGATCAAGTGGTCCCGCATCATTTTCATATATTTTGGCCTTGATATTGACCCGCCCCTGACTGGTGAAAAGCATGCCGTTACGGGCATTTCTTGTCGGCATGACACAATCGAACATATCATAGCCGTGCCAGACCGCCTCCACCAGATCTTCGGGTGAGCCGATGCCCATTATATATCGCGGGGCATCCTGCGGCAGCAGATCGGAGCAGCACTCCATAACACCGTACATCTGCTCTTTTTCTTCACCGACCGATAAACCGCCCAGGGCGTAGCCGTCAAAACCGATCGAGCAGAGGTCATTAACGCTGCGAGCCCGCAGGTCATAATGCATTCCGCCCTGGACAATCCCGAACAGCTGCTGGCCGGCACGGGTATGGGCAGTTTTGCAGCGAGCCGCCCAGCGAGCCGTCAATTCAAGTGAGCGACTGACATACTGGTAATCCGCGGTGGCAGGCGGACACTCGTCAAAACACATAATAACATCGGCACCCAGAGATTCCTGAATATGGGTCGCAAGTTCCGGCGTCAGCATGTGGTAGGAACCGTCAATATGAGACTGGAATTTGACCCCTTCTTCACTGATTTTGCGTAATTCCCCGAGACTGAAAACCTGGAAGCCGCCACTGTCTGTCAGAATCGGCTTGTCCCAGTTCATGAAGCGATGCAGTCCGCCCATCTGCTCGATCAGACGATGCCCCGGCCGCAGATAGAGATGGTACGTATTGGCGAGAATGATCTGCGCCTTGACGGCGTGGAGGTCTTCCGGAGTCATCGCCTTAACGGTCGCGTTGGTACCCACCGGCATGAAAATCGGAGTTTCGACCTCACCGTGGGGGGTTTTCAGAGAGCCAAGCCGCGCTTTGCTGGATGAATCACGATGAATAACAGAAAAAGTTTCAGCAGTAATAATTTCTGACACACGACTCCTCAAGAGATGAACATAGCATCACCGTAACTGTAGAACCTGAATCCGCGGGACACCGCTTCACGATAGGCTTCAAGTACATGTTCGCGTCCGGCAAGAGCAGAAACCAGCATCAAAAGCGTCGATTCCGGCAGATGAAAATTGGTGATCAGAGCATCGACAATTTTAAAGCGATATCCGGGGTAGATATAAATATCCGCCTCTCCACTGCCCGCTTCAACGTGCCCTGACTGCTGGGCCGAATACTCCAATGTTCTGGCAGATGTCGTCCCGACCGCAATGACCCGGCCACCTGCGGCTTTCGTCCTTTTGACCGCCTCAGCTGTGTCGGGAGAAATGGAAAACCGTTCCGTATGTATCTGATGTTCCTCAACACGCTGGACGCGTACCGGCTGAAAGGTGCCCAATCCGGTATGCAGCGTAAGAAAGACGGTTTCAATACCGCCCGATGCAAGCTGTGCCAGCAACTCGTGAGTAAAGTGAAGCCCGGCGGTCGGTGCCGCAATCGCACCAGGTTCGCGCGCGACAACAGTTTGATAACGTTCGCGGTCAACAGGACAGTCCTCACGCTGCAGATAGGGTGGCAAGGGAATGTGACCTTCACGCTCCAGCCAGAGATCAAAAGGCTCGTTTCCGGAAAATTCGATCAGCCAGTTTTCGGCGATGGAGCGAGACAGTACAACAGCAGTCATACCGGACTCAAGCAGAATGTTCTGCCCTTCCCTGAATTTCTTCGATGACCGGAGCAAACATTCCCATCGTTCCTGGCTGCCGGGCATATGCCGCAGCAGAAATATTTCAACCTTGCCACCGGTGATCCTGCGCCCGAACAACCGGGCCGGTATGACGCGTGTGTCATTCATAACCAGCAGATCACCCGGCTGCAGATAGGTTTGAAGGTTACAAAAGGTATCTTCAGCAATTGATCCCGATGTGCGGTCAAGCAACATTAAACGGGAACTGTCACGTTTTGCAGTCGGGTGACGGGCAATCAAATCCTGAGGCAGATGAAAGGTAAAATCCTTAACGAGCATTCAATCCCTGCTTTTGGTCCCTATTCAACGGAAATCAGAGAGTTTTTTCAACTCCGTGCCGGGATAGTAATAGGAAAGAATTTCTCCAGCGGAAAAGCCGTCGAGCGCACGCTGTTTGGCACCCCATTGGCACAACCCGACGCCATGGCCGTTACCGCTTCCGGAGAAGCTGATTTCATTCTTAGAATTTTTCATGGTGAAACGGGTACTCTTTATGAAACCATACCCGACAGCCTTGCGGAACTGTTCGCCACTGATCGCGCCGCCGCCTTTTGATGCCAGCAGAATAACCTGCCTCAGGCGGCCTCGGGAATTATCTTCTCCCGGCTTTATATCGTAAAGGCCTGACACCTTATGTCCAGCACCCCGCAGACGCTCTTCAATCTCTTTCAAAGAAAGCTTGTACTCCCAGGTTGTACCCGTAGGTGAAGTCAGGCAATACTGACATTCAACACCTTTCAGATACGGCAACGATGCACCCCAGATATTTTCTGACGCTTCGGTCCGTCCACCGCAACTGGAGTGGTAGAAGGCCTGAATGATGGCGCCGCCAAATGTCAGCACCTCCCCTTGAGTCTCAAGAACAGCACGACGGGAACGGCTGTCTTCGATCTGGCTCCCCTCATACACCTGATCAATGACAGATGATTCGAGGTGATACGGGGAATCCATACGGGCCATTTTCCTGTTTAAAGCATATGTCCTCGCGATTATAGCCTGGGCTTTTACCGCTTCAATCGGCCATGCAGAAGATATTTCACAGTTAATCAGTCCGACCAGATATTCCTCAAGCGGCAACTGGTTCACCACCAGAATCCCCTTGTCTGCAACGGACAACTCCGCAAGCCCCCGGTACGGTTTATTATTTATGTATACTGCAAAGGGAGCAGAAAACAACAACCGCCGGAACAGCTTCCCCTCTACCAGCAAACCATCCTTTACAGGCTTTACTGTTGCCGGAAATGACATGGCAAGGGGACCGCCTGTCTCGTCAGTGACAAGGAGTCCGTCACCAGCCACCGTCACTTCGGGAGCTGATTTAACAATAGCGATCCGGATGGTTTCATCCAGGACGGCTGCATTTACCCTGCCCAGCGCCGACAACGACAAAACGGTCATAACCAGCGTCAGAACGATAAGTATGCTCATACGATACATTGGCTGCAAAACCTGAAGATAAAAACATAGAATACTCCACTGTGTCAATTTTTTTGATTGCCTGTTTTTTTTGAGCATTTTTGCATGAAGATCAATATTGTACAATTTGGCATCTATACTGTATGTTTGACTCGCTCAACCAACAATTGGCAGCGGCCACCAATGCGCACGATGATCACGCACTCTGCTTGCTAGTATCTATACTGGTTTACCCGGGAATTTACCGTGACAGAACTCCTTTCACTACATAACCTGCAGGTCTCCTTTCCGACTGAACAAGGCACCTTTCATGCCGTCCGGGGGATTTCTCTTTCTCTGGCAACAGGATCCGTACTGGCACTTGTAGGAGAATCCGGATCGGGAAAGAGCATGACGGCGCTGTCGATTATGCGGCTTGTTCCGCAACCCGGGTTTATCAGTGCAGGGGAAATAGTTTTTGAAGGGCATAATCTATTGCTGCTGCCGGAAGAGGCGCTGCGAAACATCCGGGGGCGACGAGCTTCAATGGTCTTTCAGGAGCCGATGACTTCGCTGAATCCGGTTTTGCGCATTGCAGACCAGCTCTGTGAACCGCTTCTTCTCCACTTGGGCCTTTCCCGGCGTGATGCTCGGGAGCGTGGGGTCGAACTCCTGACAAACGTCGGCATTCCGTCAGCCGGTGAACGGATGCGCGACTACCCGCACCAGTTGAGCGGCGGCATGCGCCAGCGGGTCATGATTGCCATGGCCCTGGCATGTCACCCTTCATTGCTGATTGCTGATGAGCCCACGACAGCACTGGATGTCACCATCCAGGCGCAGATACTGGAACTTCTCGATGCCCAGAGAAAAGCAAGCGGCCTGTCAATCCTCCTTATTACGCATGATCTCGGGATTGTGGCCGAACGTGCCGACCATACCGCCGTCATGTATGCCGGCCAGGTGGTTGAGTCTGCCCCGACCGGCACCCTGCTTTCTGATCCCCGCCATCCTTATACAAAGGCGCTCCTGGCTTCTCTGCCCCAATATGCAGAACCGGGGAGAGCACTACCTGCCCTCCCCGGCCAAATGGAGATCAGGACAGCGTCTGCGGACGGCTGCAGCTTTGCAGAGCGTTGTCCGCTCGCAGCCCCCAGATGCCGCGCCGAAACCCAGGACCTTCGCGAAATTGCTCCGGATCATCTACTTCGTTGCTGGAAATGCTCATGAACGATACACCTCTTCTCAGCGCAGTCGATTTGCATAAAACATTCAGGGTTTCCGGGAAAAGCTACTCAACCCAATCTCTGACAGCACTTGATCTTGTATCCCTGCATCTCTCTGCCGGCGAAACTCTCGGGGTTGCCGGTGAATCCGGTTGCGGCAAGTCCACCCTGGCAAAGGTCATGGCCGGCCTTCTGACGCCGGACGGGGGCAGTGTGTTTTACAAGGGGATTCAGCTGAGTCAGCTCGGGTATAACGATCGCACCGTTTTCCGACGGAAAACCCAGATGATCTTTCAGGACCCGTTTTCATCCCTGAACCCTCGCATGCGGGTTGGCGACAGCATTTCTGAACCATTCAAGATCGCCGGCATGTCTGCTCCGCTGCAACGCGCAGAGCTCACCCGGATCATGGCGGCGGTCGGCCTGCAGAGCGATGCCGTCAATCGCTTTCCCGATGAGTTTTCAGGAGGACAGCGGCAACGCATCGGCATTGCACGTGCCCTGGCTGCCTCTCCGGATATCCTGATCGCCGATGAGCCGGTTTCATCTCTCGATATTTCGATTCAAGCCCAGATCATCAATATCCTTCTGCAGATGAAACTCGATTTTGCGCTGTCCATGATGATTGTTTCGCACAACTTGCTGGTGTTACGCCACATCTGTGACCGGATTATCATCATGTATCTTGGATCGGTTATTGAGTGCGGGCCGGCTTCAGAGCTGTTTCACCGCTGCCGGCATCCGTATACTGAGGCTCTCATCGCCGCAATTCCCGGCGTTCACCCGTCATCCGTCTCCAAAGACGTGTTATTGCGGGACGACCTGCCGTCCGCCCTGTCAATTCCGTCAGGGTGCCGATTCCACCCGCGCTGCCGCCATGCGGTCGATCTCTGCCGCCACGAGGTCCCGCAATTGGTTGAATATTCAACCGGCCATACGGCGGCCTGCCATCTGAGCCAGCAGTTGTACGGCTGAACGAGTACATGCACATATCTTTTTAATAAAGTTTTAGATTGACGAGCGTAGATTCCATATATATGATATTTAAAAAAAATGATGGGAGCCGGAACAATGGCCTTTGATAAAGATAAAAACTTTTCAGCAGAAGCAGAGGTGTTAAAAGTACTGGGCCATCCGATCCGCCTGAAGATCGTTGCTGGACTTTGTACGCATGAATGCAATGTAAAGCATATCTGGGAATGTCTCGGACTTCCGCAGGCAACGGTTTCGCAACATCTGGCGCTGCTTAAGAACAAGGGGATAATTGACGGTAAGCGGGAAGGTGTTGAAGTGCATTATAGCGTAATTGACGAATTTGCCAAAAAAGTCATAAGTTCTTTATAATCGGGGACAGCCTCATCGTGGTGGAATCAAACCTTTGGCTGCTGTCCGATCTGAGCAGAGAGATAAAGCACTTTATACGTGGCAGGAATCCTGCCGTTCTCTCCATACCTATCCTGATACAGCCGGGAAGTTTCCTGTAAAATCCTCCTCCACCCCAAGCCGCTCCCTGCCCCCCCCGATACCGTTCCGGCCCCGATGTTTTTTATCGACCGCAGCAGAGTGTGCAGATCCTCGTACCAGTCAACTTCAGTTTCAACCGTAACGACGAACCGTTCAAAATCCATCCCGTTTAAAATCGACTTCACCTCGTCAACTGTTCTGAAAACGTGCAACCGAGAGATGCTTTGGCTTTTATCCGCAGCACACCTGCCGGTCGCATCCCGAAAACAATGCTGCAACTCTCCCAGCGTACCTTGGCAGAAAAACGCCAGGCTGATGCTCCCCCCAGGTTGTACGACTCTGCGCAACTCATGCAGAGCGGCAGATAAATCACCCACCCACTGCAGCACAGACGCCGATACGGCCAGATCGAATGCTTCGCGTCTGAACGGAAGGGTTTCAGCATCGCCGTTGACTATAGTGCAGAAGTCACCTAACTTTTGCTGTGTGCGGAGACACATATTGAGAGCGACATCAACTCCCGCAAGGTGAGCAGCCGGATAAATCGAATGCAGCCGTTCGAGCATGGCACCAGTGCCGGTCCCTACATCAAGGATGTGCTCGGCTGGCTGATTCAGATGCAGTTCGACTGATCTGGCCAGATTCGACACCACCCGCTTCTGAACAAGAACGTGTCGATCATACTCGGCAGCTTTTTGATGGAATGCTGCAGCTATGCTGCCGGTATCAGGCATCCTGTTCACATACGCTCCTTACAAATCGGATAATCCGGCCATTGAATTGGTAACTCTGCGTCAAAAAAGGTGCGTGACCACACTCCGGAAAAATGGCCTGCGTGGCGTTCGGAATGTGGGCTTTCAGATAGCACGAAGCCTGTGGCAGACAAATCTCGTCCATTGCGCCATTGAGAATTAAAGTCGGGACAGAAATAGTGCCCAATAAATGGCGCATGTCCGCTCCGGCAAGCGCGTCAAGCGCATCAAGCATGGCTGCGATATCAGGCGCTGCCATGCTTGAGAGCAGTTGTTTGATTTCTGCCGCAGAGGAGTTGTTTTCAAGCTCACCTGTTGCAAACAGGCGGGCAGAGAAGCCATTCATCGCGCGCTGCGAGTTGCGTTGTACTTTGAGTCGCATCCCAGCGACTTCATTGAGTGAAAGACCATGAGGAAAATCAGCTGAGGCGGTAAAGCTGGGGGTTGCAGAAACCAGTACCAGACCTGCCAACCTGTCTGACAGCTCAGCATATGATTTAAGCGCGATCTGCCCCCCCATTGACCAGCCGACCAGAACAGCATCCGCAAGATTCAGAGAACCAAACAGGTCAACCAGATCTTCGACAAAAACATCGAAACTCAGGCTACCGGAAATTCCCCGGGAGCGGCCATGACCGCGAAGGTCTGGCGCCAGTATCCGGTCCGAAGCGGCGAGCCCATCGAACTGATATTTCCAGACCGCCGATGACAGACACCAGCCATGCACCAGCACGACCGGGCGTCCCATTCCCTTGTCTTCATACCACAGTTTTTCACCTCTGCGGTTCTCATACCACGGCATCACACGACTCCAAGAGTATGACCGATGCGACTGATACGCTCAACTGCACCGACCAGGTCGTTGTGCGTGTGACTGGACATCAGCGTGAACCTGAGACGGCTTGTACCGACCGGCACCGTTGGAGGACGTATCCCTTGGACAAAGAGCCCTTCTGACAGCAACGCTTCTGAAAATTGCATAGTGGTAATGGTAGAACCGATGACGATCGGTACAATCTGGGTCGAGCCCGGAGGGATGTTGAAACCGGCTTCCGCCAGACTGCTCCTGAAGAAGCGTGTGTTCGCGGATAATTGTTCTCTCAGTCTGTCCCCTTCAGCCGTTTGCACAAGTTCAATAGCTGCATGGGAAGCAGCCAACACCGAGGGCGGCAACGAGGTTGAAAAAATGAAGCTGCGGGCACGATTGATCAACAGCTCGCGTAATTCAGCCGAAACAGCGACATAAGCCCCGAAACTTCCCAGCGCCTTACCAAATGTACCCATCTGGATATCAACGTCACTCCCGACACCCAGCAACTCGGCACTTCCCCTACCCTGCGCACCAAGAACACCACAACCATGCGCATCATCGATCATGAGTAGTGCCGCATGTTTGCGTTTGAGATCGACAAGTTCAGCGAGCGGTGCGATGTCGCCATCCATACTGAAGACACCATCGCTGACAATCAGGCTGCGCCCCTTGGCGTGTTTTTCCATAAGGAGCGCCAGTTGCCGGTAATCGTTATGCGGATAGCGTACCAACCTCGCCCCGGAGAGCAGAATTCCGTCAACGATGCTGGCATGATTAATCCGGTCGGAAAAGACGACATCTCCACGGCCGACCAGAGCCGGGATAATACCGGTATTTGCGGCATAGCCGCTGTTAAAGAGGAGTGCAGCCTCACTTTTTTTAAAGGAGGCAACTGCATGTTCCAGCCGCTCGTGGAGTTCCATTGTCCCGGACACAAGCCGGGAGGCGCCGCTCGACGTCCCATACTGCTGAATAGCCGCTATCGAAGCAGCCGCCAGAACCGGGTGATCGGCCAATCCCAGATAATTATTGGAACAGAGCAGCAGCACATCGCGGTTGTTGCAGGTCACGCGAGCCGCTTGCGAACCGCTGACAAGTCTGGTACTACGCAGCAAGCCACGGTTTCTGATATCCTCAAGTTCATTCTGTACCGTTCTTTGCATATGGGCTTTCTCACTCGTTAACCGCTTTATAACATCCGGTTGACAATAGACTCAAAAAAATCTGTTCAGAGCAACTTCACTAGAGATAGTCCGTCATCCCGGCAACTCCCAACTGTTCAACCACCTTTTTTACATCCTGGCAGCGCTCTCTGTGGCAGACCAGAATGGCATCCGCTGTGGCAACGACAACCACGTTATGAACGCCAACCGTCGCGACCATCCTCCCGTCGGAATAAATGATGCAGCCGGAGGAATCTACGGCAATATGTCCAGCAGCATTGACACAGACGGTCCCGTTACCGTCAGGTTCGATCACCTCAGGCAGAGCACTCCAGCTCCCGACATCGCTCCATCCCATCTCAACCGGTACCATCAGAACCCTGGAAGATTTTTCCATAATCCCGTAATCAATTGAAATGCTCTCGATATCCTGATAGAGAGCGGCAATCTGCTCCTTCAGGCCGGCCTGTCCAGGCGAAACTCCGGTTTGCATCATCTGCAGGAGTTTATCGTGCAGAGTCGGCATGAATGCTCCCATCTCCGCCAAAACCGCGTCGGCGCGCCAGATAAACATGCCGCTGTTCCAGAAATAGTTCCCTTCCTCCAGATAGCGCAGCGCCTCAGCCAGCGGCGGTTTTTCCACAAAACGCCTGACAGGGAACGGTCCCTGATGATGTCCCTGTTCAGGGGCATCATTTACTGTATCCATCGAGGCTTCGATATACCCGTATCCGGTTTCCGGGCGTGACGGCAAAATGCCAAGCGTCACCAGAAAACCGTTACCCGCAGCCTTCCCCGCAAAGGTCAGCGTATCTCGCAGCATCCGTTCGTTTTTTATGAAATGATCGGCAGGCAGGACCGCCATGATTCCGGATGGGTCATGGGCGGCAATAAGTGCGGCAGCCAGGCCGATGGCCGGGGCGGTATTACGTGCCGCAGGTTCGGCGATGATGTCAATCGGGACCGAGTCGTAGGGCTGCATCTGGCGTGCAGTTTCATCCGCCTGCAGATGGTTGGTTATGATCAGAATCCGCTTCGGGTAGAGCGGCAGGACACGCTCGACCGTTTTCTGCAGCATGCTGCGATCACCGGTGATTGAAATAAGCTGTTTGGGGCGGGCAACCCGCGAAAGCGGCCAGAATCTGGTCCCTGACCCTCCGGCAAGAATAACAATGTACATAAGGGCATCTCCCGTTATTTGTACTGAATTCGGCCGATAAAATCTGCTACTTCGCGCCCGAGTTGGCTTATCGAGTCGGTCGTATCGAGAACATCCCAGAGTGTCTGGCGGAAGTACGCTACCTCCTGGCCGCTGACGCCATCGCGCAAACTGATGGCAACCGATATTTTGAAGCGGCCGAGGCGGATGAATTTCCCGGTCAGCAGCAGTGTCGCAGCATCCGGTTGCCCGTCACGGGAAATTTTTTTATAGATGCGGCGAGACTTGATGTAACGCTCGATATGCTCGGACAACTCTCCGGGGAGCTTTACATAGCGGAGATCGCGCTGACTCATTTCGGCATCGGGAGAATCGGAATACAATCCCCGCTCTAGTTCAAGATCCCGGATCACGAGTGACGTGTAGCTGTACATCGGCTTTGGATTGGTAACAACCTCCTCTTCGATAATAGTCGTGGAAGAAGCGGCACATCCCGCAGATACCAGCAGCAGGCAGACAGAGCAAAGGAGCAGCAGCGAACGTATGAAGGAGTTTGGGTTATTCAACGCCCAGACTTTCACAGCGGTTGTAATCATCATTAAAGCGGACGATATCGTCTTCGCCCAGATATTCTCCATTCTGGACCTCGATAATTACGAGCGGGATCTTGCCCGGATTTTCAAGGCGGTGATTCTGACCGATAGGAATAAAGGTCGACTCATTAACGTTAACGGTCAGCTGGCTGTCACCACAGGTAACAAGCGCAGTGCCGGACACTATTATCCAGTGTTCGCTGCGATGGTGGTGCTTCTGCAGAGACAGGCGCTGTCCAGGCATGACTTCAATACGCTTTATTTTATAACTCGTGTTCTCATCGAGAACGGTATAGGTACCCCACGGGCGTTCTCCACGTTCCATAGTTGATCCTTTCATGAATGACTGGAGGTTCGAAGCTTCAGATATTGTCGCAGTGCATCCCGCCATGTTTGCGGGTGAAAACCGGCATCAACGGTCAACTTGCTGCACTCCAGGGTAGAATAAAGCGGTCGCTTGGCCGGACGATTCAACTCCGTGGTTGTCATCGGCCTGACATCAACGTTTAGGCCGGTTTCTTCAAAGATCGCTTTGGCAAAGCCGTTCCACGAGCAGTACCCTGAATTGGCCGCGTGATAGGTCCCCCGACAGCCGCCATCAATCAGCGCAATAATTGCCCGTGCCAGGTCCATGGTCCAGGTTGGCGAACCGATCTGATCATCAACCACATTCAGCTGGTCTTTTTCGGCTCCGAGGCGAAGCATGGTTTCAACAAAATTATTGCCATGCAGGCCATACAGCCACTGCGTCCGAACGATCACATGCTCCGGGCAGATGGCGGCATTCATTTCACCCGCGAGCTTGGATTCACCGTAGACACTGAGCGGAGACGGGGCATCATCCTCGACGTACGGCGTACCTTTGCCGCCGTCAAAAATGTAATCGGTACTGACCTGAACCAGCAGAGCGCCGGTCTCCCGGCAGGCCATCGCCAGATAAGCCACCCCCTCACCATTAACCGCCATTGCCGTCTCAGGGTTGCTTTCGCAGCCGTCGACATCGGTATAAGCGGCGCAATTAACCACCACCTCCGGCTTTAGACCACCAATAACCTTCATTACCGATTCTAGCGAGGCAATGTCTATATCAGCAATATCTACGCCGTGTCCCCTGTCACCAATGAGAGCAATCAGGTCTTGCCCCAGCATACCGTTTGCACCCACTACCAGAATCAAGCGACACCTCCGCCATACTGACCTTGATAATATTCACGGTACGCGCCGGAAGCTACTTCAGCCACCCATCCCTGATTGGCAAGATACCAGTCGATCGTCTCGGCGATCCCCTGCTCAAAGGTATAAGCGGGACTCCAGTCGAGATCGGCTTTGAGGCGCGAGGCATCAATGGCATAGCGGCGGTCGTGGCCGGGACGATCCTTGACAAAGGCTATCAAAGAGCGGTTCTCACCGCTGGCACGCCCGAGACGGTTATCCAGCAGGTCGCAGACCAGATTGACAATATCGATATTTTTCCATTCGTTGTTACCGCCGATATTATAGACCGAACCGGACGTTGCCTTTTTCAGAACGGTTTCAATCGCCACGGCATGATCACGGACATGCAGCCAGTCACGAATATTCAAGCCGTCACCGTAGACCGGCAGCGGCTTTTTGTTGATTATATTGTGGATAAGAAGCGGGATCAGCTTTTCCGGGAAATGATAGGGGCCATAATTATTGGAGCAGCGGGTGTTCAGAGTCGGCATGCCGAACGTTTCATGATAGGCGCGCACCAGCAGGTCGGCGCCGGCCTTGCTGGCGGAATAGGGTGAATTGGCGGCCAGTGATGTTTCTTCGGTAAAGTAGCCGGTGTCACCGAGGCTGCCATAGACCTCATCAGTTGATATCTGCAAAAAACGAAAATCAGCAACAGCGCCGGATTGCCAATGCTTGCGGCTCTCTTCCAGCAGGATCTGCGTACCGAGTACGTTTGTACGAACAAATAATTCAGGTCCGGTGATGGAACGATCGACATGGGACTCGGCAGCAAAATGCACCACCGCATCCACCCGCTGTTCGGCAAGAAGCTTCCCCACAAGGGCAGCGTCACCGATATCCCCTTTGAAAAAACGGTAATCCGGGTTTCCCTCAAGTGCAGTGAGGTTTTTCAGATTGCCGGCATAGGTCAGACAATCAAGATTGGTAACCCTGCATCCCGGATTGCCCGCGATGAATGAATGAATAAAATTGGAGCCGATAAAGCCGGCCCCTCCGGTAATGAGCAGTGATGAAGGAGCAAACGTCATAGATAGATTCTTCTTTCAGGGGAGATTAAACAATATCCAAACAATGTCAACCAGTATACCATAGGCATCGCTTGAATCAAACCTCCAGCGAAGCGTCACGGGATTCTTCCAGCAGCGCCTCAAGCTCGACAATCTGGGTATCAGTTATATCCAGGACCTCTGCTTCCTTGGTGTTTATCAAGACAAGATCCGGCTCATGTTTCAGGCCAACCCCGATCCGGTGGCAGGCCATGTTGACAAACCGTACGATCGCCAGCATCTTGTTGACAGTGTCCCACTCTTCGGCGTGGTGGTCACGGATCACGTCACAGTACATCGCCGGAAAATTCCAATGCTGCATCATGCGATATCCCTGTTCGACATGCATCGCCTCGAATATTTCCAGAATCAGCTCATCATCGAAAAGCGAATTTATCACCCCTGCGGCTACAAGTTTCTCAATTGATTTGAGCAGATAAAGCTTGCCGACGTCATGCAGAAGCGCAGCCAGATAGGTTTCATCGGCCACACCGCGCATACCGCAGGAATGGGCCAACCAGCGGGCCCCGAGGGCACTGCTGTGGCTGTGCAGCCAAAGTTCTTTCATATAGTGGTCAAGCGCCGGATTGCTCGATGAGTGGGCCGATGCCTGAGAAGCGGCAATAACCAGGTTTATGACCTGCTGTGCTCCGAGACGGATAACCGCTTCTTTGATCGTAGCGACCTTGGTGCGTCCCATATACATCGGAGAGTTGGCAATTTTCAGCATCTGGCTTGCAAGTGACATATCCTCATTTGCAACCTGCGAAACCTCATCAACGGTAAAATCGTAGTTTGAAAGCATTCTCTGCAGTTTTAACGCGACAGGGTGAAAGATCGGCAGCTCAATCGGCTGTGAAGCAAGTAACCTTCTTACCGTTTCCGGAATAGATGCTGATGCCATGACAGGTCTCCTTACCACGAATTCTGGTTCTTACTCGTGACGCTCCAGCAGCAGGCGTCCTTCCAGATCATCTATGAACTGCCGGGCGGAACGACCGCTCCTGCGGGCAGTCATCCTGGCCCATTTAAGGGCCTTGTCGCACAGTTCTTCGTCAGAGACAGAAAGCTTTCTCGTCGCAGCATAACGGCGAATAATAGAGAGATACTCTTCTTGATCGAATTCATAAAAACCGAGAGACAGGCCGAAGCGGTCAGACAGTGCCAACTTTTCACCAACCGCCTCTTCAGGGTGAATTTCAGAATCAGAGCTGTTATCCGACAATCGTTCCGGCATAAGGTGGCGGCGGTTAGATGTCGCATATATGAGTATATTGGCGGGGCGCTCTTCAATATCGCCATCGAGCAGTGTTTTTAACGCTCTGAAATCACCCTCCCCTTCATCAAAGGAGAGATCGTCGCAGAAAAGAATGAAACGAAAGGGGATATCTCGCAGCTGTCCGATAATCTGGGGCAGCGACAAGATATCCCAGCGTTTCAGCTCCACAATCCGCAGCCCATCTGGAGCAAACTGCTTCAGGAGACCTTTAACCAGCGAAGATTTACCACAGCCGCGTTCTCCCCAGAGCAGGACATTATTTGCCGGAAGATGTGCGACAAACTGCCGTGTGTTGCGGAGCACCTCATCCCGGATATCATCAATGCCGACAAGTTCGTTCAGATCAAACAGATGCGGATGCGTCACCGCAACCAACCGGCCTGCCTCCCCTACCCGCTCCCAGCGAAACGCGATATTTGCGTTTAAGTCAATTGGCAAATCCGGGGCAGGCACCAGACGGTCGACCAAGGTGGTGATTTTATCCAGCAGTATTTCAAGTTTATCGGTGTAGTTATTCATGTGCAACAGGGTCCTTTAGCAGCCACATCCACAGTTATGGCAAACTTTCCTGAATTCATCTGATGGCGCAACAGTTTCCGGTGCAAACGCCACACGCCTGACAGCTGTGCTGATATCTCCCATAATATCAAGGCGCATGCTTTTCCCGATAATATGACCAACGCACTGATTGCTATGACCATCCTCCAGGGAGGATATTTTAACAGCATTCAACATATCGGCATAACTTGTAACCTCGATAGTGGCATCCCGATTGCGCATGACGGTCAAGACTACTCCCAACCGCTTCATCTCAATAATCAATCCGTTGAGGAAATCCAGAAACGGCAGACCATCGACATCAACATACCAATCATTTCTGATATGTTTCTGATTGAGAATTGTGATGACCATCTGTTTTGCTTTTTTATTCGCCATCACAGTACAGCCGGGCACTGGACGTCCCACTCGGCAAAGCCTTCGCCCGTAAGAGTCAGAAAAGAATCTATCCGCTGACGGTAAAATTCAAGCTGGCCCGCCTCTTTTGCCAGAAAAGAGAGCTCTTCGGCAGAAATCAGATGCTTACTATGCAGATATCGATACAGCGCAGTGATTGCCGTCAAATGGCGCTCCAGCATTACCAGCTCGGGATCAAGCGTATGAGTGATGAACCAGGAAGCGGCAAAAATGGTGATTATTCCTGGCTGGGGACGGGCAATATTTTGGCGGCCAAAATCAATCAGATAATCACGCAGATAAAGGTCAGCACTGAACGCCAGTTCGGAAGCCTGTGCAGCGGCCATTCCCTCCACCTGAAGGGAGAGATAGAACAGTTTCAGGATCTGCTGGCAACGCTCATCAACCAGCAACTCCTCGTCAATGGTATCAAAGTCGAAGTCGTCATGCTCAAATTCAATTTCAGGGCTCTGCGGCATAATGTTAATAGTCTCTCTTAGTCTGGATTAAGTTCAAGCAAATCTTTATGGACAAAGCGGCCGTTTTTCTGGATCAGCACATCGTCAAACCAGATCTCTCCATCAGAAAGGATTTTCACCAGATCCCAGTGTACGGAGGAACGGTTGCCGTTGTCACACTCGTCGTACGCCTGTCCGGGGGTGAGATGAATTGAACCGAAAATCTTTTCATCAAACAGAATATTGCGCATCGGCTGACGGATCCCGGGATTGACACCGATTGCAAACTCTCCAATGTAGCGGGCACCTTCATCTGCATCCAGAATTTTGTTGAGGGGCTTGGTCATACCCCCTTCAGCGGTCGCCTTGACTATTTTACCGTCAGCAAACTCGAAACGGACACCGTTGTATTCCTTGCCTTGATAAATACTCGGACAGTTATAGCCGATATGCCCCTGGACTGAGTTTTTAACCGGGGCGGTGAACACTTCACCGTCCGGCATATTGAGACGGCCATCACATTTGACGCCGGGCAGGCCGTCGATACTGAAACTGATGTCAGTATCGGGTGCTGCGATTCTGACCTTTCTGGTTCGGTCCATCAGTTTTTTAAGCTTTTCCTGTTTCTTTGACTCGGCTTTCCAGTCAATACAGCAGGCGGAAAAGAGGTAATCCTCATATTCATCCAGACTCATTCTGGCTTCCTGGGCTGAGGCATGAGTCGGGTAGCGGGTCACACACCAGCGGGTGTGTTTAACACGCTGATCGACCAGTGGCCTGGTCAGCTTTGAATATGCGACAACCGCATCCTGGCGGGCATTAGCCATGACCATTGAATTGTTAGCGGCGGAAATACCGATATAGACCGTTACGCTCTTGTAGAAATCGAGCTTATGCTGCGGGAAGTAATCAAGCTGGAGTTTATTGGCACTGTTGT
This sequence comes from Desulfuromonadaceae bacterium, assembly GCA_028683435.1. Classification (GTDB taxonomy): domain Bacteria; phylum Desulfobacterota; class Desulfuromonadia; order Geobacterales; family Pseudopelobacteraceae; genus JACRCG01. Next base: position 100,831 of record JAQUIG010000002.1, read on the forward strand.
AGAAACAGCGATCAATTTCCGGCACTGAAAAATTGTATTCTACGTACTTTGCACCACGAGTGAGGCAAAGTGCATACAGCTCCTTCACCAGCGGCAACGCCTCAAGCCCGGCAGCATTGATAAGTACGACATCTCCCTTTTTCACCCTGGTCGAGTAATCCACCAGTATCTCTGCAAGCCGCCGAATTCTGGGATCATTCATTCAGTACACTCCAAGTATAGCCGGATTTAATGCATCATCAGCCTTGTAACGCCGAGGACAAGACCGCTCTGCGGACCGGCCAGCAGCTGAACACCAACTCCGAGGACCGGGGAAATAATGTACGAGAACATGTTGGTAAAAAATACCAGCGCGATGATGATTATCATCCCGTACGGCTCAATCCGCGACAATAGCGCCGCCTGTCGGTAGGGGAGCAGCCCTGACAACACACGACCACCATCAAGAGGGGGGACCGGTATCATGTTGAAAATTGCCAGCAACAGGTTGATGTAGACCGAAAATGCCAGCATCAGGACCAAAGGCTCAACCAGCATGGCAAGCGGTGAACCGGGAACGGCGGGATTACCATAGGCCACCAGACCACGGAGCAATAACGCTGACACCGTTGCGAGCAAGAGGTTGGTAACCGGACCGGCGACAGCCACCCAGATCATATCCCGTTTGGGATTACGAAGATTTTCAAACACCACCGGCACCGGTTTTGCCCAACCGATACCGATAAAGAAAATCATCAACGTACCTACGATATCAATATGCTTCAGAGGATTGAGCGTCAATCGCCCCAGCATCCGTGCTGTCGGATCACCAAAACGCCAGGCGACATAGCCATGGGAAACTTCGTGACAAACAATTGCCAGCATACCCGGCACAAGCATTACTGAAAGCTTGAAAAAGAAACTTTCCATCTGAGAGTCCTTTGAACTGAATAAATCTGCATCTTTTCTAGCAGAGTGACCCGGTAAAGTCAATTGCAAGGCAATCTATGAAACGCCAAAAAGGCGGGATCGCTCCCGCCTTTCATGGATTTATGCAGTTTGGGTATTAATTAAATATCGTAGTACAGTTCAAACTCAAGTGGCACGGGACGCATGCGGATAGGATTTACTTCTGCCTCGGTTTTGTACTCAATCCACTTCTCGATAACATCGGGAGTAAATACATCACCCTTCAGAAGGAACTCATGGTCTTCCTTAAGACATTTCAGAGCGTCTTCAAGAGTACCCGGTGCTGACGGAATATCCTTTAACTCCTCAGGAGAAAGACCGTAAATATCCTTGTCCAGAGGCTGGCCCGGATCAATTTTGTTTTCGATACCATCCAGGCCGGCCATCAGCATGGCGGCAAACGCCAGGTAACCATTGCATGATGGATCGGGGGTACGATATTCTACACGCTTTGCCTTCGGATTAGTCGACATCATTGGAATACGGAGTGAAGCAGAGCGATTACGGCTTGAGTAAGCCATATTAACCGGAGCCTCGAAGCCGGGGACTAATCGTTTGTACGAGTTGGTAGTCGGATTGGTAATGGCACAGAGGGCCCTGGCGTGCTTGATGATCCCACCGATGTACCAGAGTGCCATCTGGGAAAGTCCGCCGTACTTATCACCGGCAAAAAGGTTCTGTCCATCCCTCCATATCGACATGTGGCAGTGCATCCCCGAACCGTTGTCGCCGTAGAGCGGCTTGGGCATAAAGGTTGCCGATTTGCCGTTCCGGTTGGCTACGTTCTTGATGACATATTTGAACCATTGCAGCTGGTCAGCCATGTCAACCAGCGAGGAGAAACGCATATCTATTTCGGCCTGACCACCGGTGGCAACTTCGTGATGCTGGCACTCCACACGTATACCGACACTTTGAAGCACTTCGACCATTTCGTTACGCAGGTCATTCTGAGAATCAACTGGTGAACAGGGGAAGTACCCCTCTTTGTGACGAGGTTTGTAGCCAAGATTCGGGAACTCCTCGCGGCCGCTATTCCAGGCGCCTTCAGAGGAATCAACCGTGTAGAACGACTGATTTGCCGTCGAAGAAAACCGGACATCGTCGAATATAAAAAATTCAGCTTCCGGGCCAAAGAAAGCGGTATCGCCGATGCCCGTTGACTTCAGGTACATTTCCGCTTTTTTGGCGATATTACGCGGATCTCTGGTGTAATCTTCCTTGGTAATCGGGTCGAAGATGTCGCAAATGATCGACATGGTCGGAACCTTGACAAAGGGATCTATTTTGGCCGTGGTGGGATCAGGAAGCAGGATCATGTCAGAAGCGTGGATAGGCTGCCAGCCACGAATTGAAGAGCCGTCAAAGCCTTGTCCCTCTTCAAAGGTATCCTCACTAAACTCGGTTATTGGCACTGAAAGATGCTGCCAGGTACCAATAAAATCCATAAATTTGTAATCAACCATCTTCACACAATTCTCTTTAGCAAACTCAAGTACCTGCTTCGGTGTCATCTGTTACTCCTTTCGGGATATGTTTTTTATTACAGTGCGTCTTCTCCGGTTTCACCAGTTCTGATGCGAATTACTTCTTCTACATTGGTTACAAATATTTTCCCATCACCAATACGGCCGGTTTTGGCAGATTTTTCAATTGTTTCAACCACTTGTGGTAGAATTGAATCAGCAACAATTATCTCTATCTTGATTTTGGGAATAAAATCAACAACATATTCTGCCCCCCTGTACAGTTCAGTATGCCCTTTCTGACGCCCAAAACCCTTTACTTCGCTTATAGTAATTCCCTGAATGCCGATTTCGTTAAGTGATTCCTTGACTTCGTCAAGCTTGAACGGCTTTATGATCGCTTCAACTTTTTTCAAGATATTACCCTCCTGTTACGTGAGATTTATGAAAGCAAGGAAAAACAGGTTTCACGAGACTGACAAGACAGCCCTTCCTTGGTTCAAAAGCAAGCTCCTTGCCAACTAGCCACTTAATTATTATAGCCGTATATTCGCATAGTTAGTAAACACCGACTAATTACAGCCGCAGTCGCTGCCCAACCATATGCCCAACAAACAATCATCAGCCAGACAGATCTGCACATAATAATGGCACAGGGAGCGGATGATGATCAGATATTTATATCCTTAAGCTCCTTGATTATCTCAACCTGGCGCTGGTTGATATAGTATGAGATCTGCTGTTGAGAATGTTTTTCCGCGTGAAATTCTATGATGCAGGTAAATGGAGCATTCATCCCGATAACTTTAATAATCGTCGCACTCAGCCCCACTTCAAGCTTGGAGTTGCCGTCAAGCTCGGGCAGTTTCAAAAAAATATTTATGTCAAGACCCGCCACGAGAAGATCGGCAGACATGGTGCTGATTGCAGCACCTCCGAGCGAAATATCCTTAACATTACCTGTTAAAATATCTCCTTCAAAAACCAGTTCCGCTTCAACCGGATTATCAAGAAGAACCCGCACAAACCGTCTCATATCCGAACGAATATTTGCATAACCGAAATTGCACAGAATAACGCGTTTTTTGGCAGAACTTACATAAAATGCCTCAGCGATCATATCTTCCGGGAATGAGCTCAGTGCATGAGCATGGATGAGCGTTTTTTTCTCCATATTGATTACCTTGGCCTGATACTCATGAACGGCAAACTCTGCCATTTCATTTTCGATACTCAGCAAGGTGGCATCATATGAAACGGGGATTTCTTTGTAATAGTTTAAAAATGAAAACGTCTTGCCGATCATCTCCTGTAAAAACTGGAGAATAACCAGCATATCCTCTCGTTCAGTTCCTCGCACTGCTTTGTCGTAATATGGAGACACCACAAGCACCCCGAAGATGAAGAATTGAACTATTTTTGAAAATGAGATATACTTAGACAATGGATTTAACTATCAGAAAATGTGCCGAACAACAAGCACAATTGACAAATTCTGTCAAAGCGCCTCGTCTGCTTCGGAACAGGTTCCACTTTTCATGCAAGCTGACTTTGACCCTTGTTTTTAGTCTGATCAGCTCCTTCGCAGGAGCTGACATTTATCGATTTGTCACTATCGACGGTGTTGAAACATTTACCGATGCCCCCAGCAACAAGAGTGCCACGGTGGTCATTAAAGAGCGTACGGTGGCCGGTTCCAAACAGCGGAAATCATCTAAAAAAGTAAAGGTTCATGACGTTTCACTCGATGAAATAGTCCAAAAAACTGTGGTTGCCTCTCTCCATCCGCACGAAGCGGAACAAAACGGTTTCAAACCTCACCTGCCACCTGTCGGGGGCACGATAACCTCCCGAGCTGGAATGAGAATCGACCCCATCGACGGAACCTGGCGTCAGCACAATGGTATTGACATAGCGATCCCTAGCGGAACCGTAGTTAATCCGGTTGCTCCCGGCGTGGTCGTCTACAGCGGAAGCCGTTCGGGATATGGCAATACAGTTGTTGTCGAACATGACAACGGAATCATTACTCTCTATGCACACAACAGCCGGATTCTCGTATCGGATGGGCAGGAGGTTACGACTGAAAGTACCTTGGCTCTTTCTGGCTCTACCGGAAGATCAACCGGACCGCACCTCCATTTTGAAGCATGGCGGTCAGGATCAAACATCACTATGGCCTTCCTCCCCGACAGCGGTGTGACGCTGCCGAAAACAACGCTGCTCGCCAGCAGCCATAGAGCCCACCGTTTTCGGAGTGAGACTCTTTCCGACGGCTCTATCCTCTTCACCAACATTCCTGAATCAATCCCCTGATGCTCGATCAGATTGGCAAATACACCGCAAAACTTATTTCAAATGGTTCGGCACTGACAGGACAGATAACCTTTGCTGTCCAGGATGATGTCATCATTTCTGCCGGCGAACCGAACCTGGCCTCGCTGTCGGAATCAGTACTATCCCGCCTGAATTGCCTCACACTGGTTATCGCCACACCTTCACTCCCTTTTGCTGATTTTCTGGTTCAAAGGTGCGCCGGTCATGGGCAGAAAATAATCCCGCGCGACACCGAAACCCGCACTTTTCTGCATGACATTCCGATTATACGCAAAAACGAGCTACATTCTGCACCTGCTGAGAAAATTGCCGCTCTGCTGGGGACGCGTAAAGGGATCGTCGTTGAGGATGTCGGGATCATCGCAACAGGCGCATTGACGGTTGAACAGGCCTATATCAACTGGTCTTCGGTTTTTCATTCAACCTATATCAAATACCTTGAAGATCTGCTTGAAGACGGCTTTATGCTCCCAGGTGAAGAAGATGCGTTTAACCATTTTCGCCGGGAATGGCTACTTCCGCTTTCATCTGATGGGCTCGAGTTTCGCCACGGGCCGTTTATTGAAAAAAATGTCATTCTGGAGGAGATAGCCCGCGTCGGCAGGTATACCGTCCAACGACGCTTGGTTGATTCTTTTTTCGGCAATATTTCATATTCAAACGGGAATCTGATCTATATCTCCCAAACCGCAGCCAGTCTGGACGAACTCGCCGGTTGCATCAATCCGGTCCCATTTGAAAACAGCTCAACAGTCGGCATCACCGCCTCCAGCGAACTGGTTGCCCATCGCGCCATTATTAAAACGACCGGCTGCCGTGCCGTTCTGCACGGCCACCCGCGCTTCTCAGTTGTCATGAGCATGATATGTAATGAAAAAGAATCGTGTCATGTTACGGACTGCTGGAAGGATTGTTCAAAAGTCCGCTTTCTGGGAAATACTCCGGTAGTAGCGGGTGAGATCGGTGCCGGCGGCATCGCGAGGAATGTTCCGCCGGTGATCGGTAGAAGCGGAAGCGCCATCGTGTACGGTCACGGCGTATTCAGTATCGGTATGACCGATTTCCGCGAGGCGTTTCAGGGTCTGGTTGATGTCGAGAACTGGTGCCGGAAGGAATATTTCAGGCTTATTGACGAAAAGATGAATGAGTCACCCCAATTCAACCCTGAAAGATTAAAAGTTACCCCCGCACCTTCCTTGCAATTTCAAACATAGCAATCCCGCCTGCAACAGAGGCATTGAGCGAACTAACCCCCCCATACTGCGGGATCGACATCACGACATCGCACTGTTTACGCACGAGCTGTCTGATCCCCTCCCCTTCTCCTCCGACAACTAGGGCAACGTTTCCTGAGAAGTCTGTTCCATAGACCGACTGCCTGGCCGCGCCATCGAGTCCATACACCCAGTAGCCGAGCTTTTTCAGCGTTTCAAGTGTTTGGGCAACATTGGTAACCATGGCCACCGGGACAGTCTCTACAGCGCCTGCCGACGTCTTCTCTGCGGCTGCAGTTATACCGCAGGCACGGTCTTTGGGGATAAGGACGCCGTCAACCCCGGCACAAGCGGCTGAGCGGATCAAAGCGCCAAGATTATGCGGGTCCTGTATGGCATCCAGAACGAGGAGAAAACCATTCGAAGAAGACTGGCTGATCGTTGTCAGCAGTTCGTCGAAGTCGGCATAGCGGAAGGGCTCTACTTCCAGGGCGATACCTTGGTGATGCGACGATGCACACATCTTGGTAAGGTCCAACTTATCCCGGCGGTGCACCGCAACGCCGCGTTCCTCGGCCAGCCTGATAATCTTTTCAACCCGATGATCTGCGGCACTGATTTGCACATACAGGTTGAACGCACCGCGTGTCCCCTGCAGAGATTCTTTTACCGGATTGACGCCAAAGATCAGCTCACCTTTCATGGGGCACCTCCCACTATCTCATCAGTGATCCATTCTGCCGCCTGAACCGGATCTTCCGCTTTGGCGATCGGACGACCGATCACCAGATAATCCGAGCCGGATGAGACCGCTTCCGCCGGAGTCATAATTCGCTTTTGATCATCAACAGCAGCAAAAGGTGGGCGCACCCCCGGAGTAACAATCAGAAAATCGGGGCCGCACGCTTCTCTGATCAGAGCGATTTCAAGCGGAGACGCAACCACACCATCCATACCGGATGCTTTGGCAAGCAGAGCCAGACGCACCACCATATCCTGAACTGAATCTTCTATCCCTACCTGTCGCAGAGTTTCAGCAGTTGAAGAGGTCAGAATGGTTACGGCCAAAAGCCGGGGACGTTCCGCATCGCTGAATTCCTTCTGCACAGCGGTGGCAGCCGCTTCCATCATTTCGGCGCCACCCAGCGCGTGGAGATTGGCCAGTTGCACACCAAGACGGGCCGCCTCACACATCGCTTTTGCAACCGTATTCGGAATGTCGTGATATTTAAGATCAAGAAAAACCTGTCCGCCATGCCGCTGAACAGCCTTGACCGCGGCCGGTCCGCAGGAGGTAAACAGCTCCTTGCCGACCTTGAACATCCCCACTTTACCCGCCAAAATGCCGGCCCAACGATCGATGTCATCAAGACCATGTACATCAAGCGCGAATATGATTTTTTTGCGTGCTTCATCTCGTGTCATAATATCCTCATTTCATGAATTCTACTGCTGCTGCGGTAATTCCTTCTGCATCGATGCCGACATCCTTGCGCAGTTGGGCCTGGCTTCCCTGCTCGATATAGCGATCGGGAAGACCAAGTCGCCGCACTTTTACATCCTGCAGGTTATTGTCATATAACAGTTCCAGAACAGCGCTGCCGAATCCGCCCTGCAGGGCATTTTCCTCCACCGTTATGATCCTGCCGGTTCGCCGGGCGACACTGAGAAGAAGCCCTGTATCAAGCGGCTTCACAAAACGGGCATTGACCACCCCTGCGGAAATCCCTCTCACCTTAAGCATTTCAGCCGCCTGAAGTGCCGGATAGACCGTTGCCCCAACTGCGACAATGGTCAGATCATCGCCGTCAAGCAGCTGTTCACCCTTCCCCATTTCGAGGCATTTCAGTTCACGATCCAGCGGCACGCCGTAACCGGCACCTCTCGGATAGCGGAGCGCAATCGGCAGACCGGAATAAACAGCCGTCTTGAGCATGTGGCGCAATTCATTTTCATCCTTGGGAGCCATAACGGTTATCCCCGGCAAGTGCCGCAGATATGACAAATCGAAAACGCCGTGATGGGTCGGGCCGTCATCACCTACCAGCCCGGCACGGTCCATGGCGATGGTTACCGGCAAGTTTTGCAGGCAGATATCATGAAAAACCTGATCGTAAGCTCGTTGCACAAAGGTTGAATAGATTGCAACTACCGGCCGGAAACCTTCTGCAGCAAAGCCAGCCGCAAAGGTCATCGCATGTTGCTCGGCTATGCCGACATCAAAAAAACGATCCGGGAAACGCTGAGAAAACGGATTAAGTCCTGTCCCATCCGGCATGGCTGCGGTAATGGCAATAATCTTTGGGTCTTCTTCCGCCAGCTGCAGAATGGTTTCGCCGAACAGCTCCGTATAGGATTTTACCGCAGGCTTGGCGGCCCCTTTGCCGGTAGCAACATCAAAGGGGCCGACGCCATGATATTTGGCCGGGGTCTCTTCGGCAGGCTTGTACCCTTTCCCTTTGGTCGTCATGACATGCACCAGCAGCGGGCCGTCCAGTTGATTGATGTTATTGAACACATCAACCAGCTGATGCAGGTCATGACCATCCAGAGGACCGAGATAATCGAAACCAAGCGCCTCAAACAGGGCACCGGGAGTGAGAAACCCCTTCAGCGAGTTTTCGGCACGACGGGCAAACTGCAGGATGTCAGTACCAAAGGCCGGAATGTTTTTGAGTAAAACTTGTATCTCTTTTTTTAAATCCCGGTAGTAACGCCCCGTCATCTTTCGCGAAATAAACGTAGAAAAAGCGCCAACATTCTTTGAAATCGACATTTCGTTGTCATTCAGAATGACAATCAGATTTTTTTTAAGATGACCGGCCTGATTCAGCGCTTCAAAAGCCATTCCGCCGGTCAGGGAGCCGTCGCCGATAACCGCTATTGAATGATTCCTCTTTCCGTCGAGGCTGGCCGCAGCTGCCATGCCAAGGCCAGCCGAGATGGAGGTGGATGAGTGGCCGACCCCGAATGCATCATGCTCTGATTCGCAGCGTTTCGGAAAGCCGGAAATTCCCTTGTACTGGCGCTGAGTATGAAAGCGGTCGCGGCGCCCGGTGAGGATTTTGTGGGTATACGCCTGATGTCCGACGTCCCAGATTATTTTGTCACTGGGGGAGTCAAAACAGTAGTGCAGTGCAATAGAGAGCTCAACCGTTCCTAGATTGGAGCCAAGATGGCCGCCAGTGGCGGAAACCGTTTCCAGAAGAAATTTCCTGACTTCTGCCGCAAGTTCCGGCAGCTGTTCCGGTTGCAGCTTTTTCAAATCAGCCGGAGAGTTTATAGTTTCAAGCAGCATTGTGAAGTCCTCTTGCGATCCTAACCCAGATAAACTGGATAAGTGCGTTAACGAAATTATTTTCTTGCCAAAAAACGCAAGAAATAATTTCTAACTTACTAAACATAATTATTGGTGCGGAACCACTCCACCGCTCGTTTCAGAGCTTCCGCGACAGGCGTCTGCGGCAAACCGAGTTCCAGAACCGCACGTCTGGACTCGAAATACATATGATATGCCGCCATCTGGACTCCCGCCAGCGGTATCAACGGTTCGCGCCCGGATATGTGGGAAAGCCGCTCATTGAGCCAGGCTGCCACCAGTACCGGCGTATACGGCAACCTCACTTTTGGTGCCGGAATCCCGGTAATCTCCTGGAGCATCCTGAATATATCACGCAAGGAAAGATTGACGTTGCCCAGTATGTATTTACGGCCGACTTGACCTTTTTGCTCTGCCAGAATATGCCCGCGGGCACATTCTTCGACAGCGATCAAATTCAGACCGGTATCCAGATAAGCCGGCATCCTCCGTTTCATAAAATCAACAATTATTTTCCCGGTAGGTGTAGGCTTTATATCCCACGGCCCAACCGGAGTCGAAGGGTTGACGATTACCAGCGGCAATCCGCGGGCAGCAAACCGCTCTGCCTCGCGTTCAGCAAGGAATTTGCTTTTTTTGTACGGTCCGGCCATATCAGCAAGCGATACTTTCGTATCCTCAGTCCCCGGCATACCATTTCCAGGGTTTCCGAGCGTCCCGACGCTGCTGGTGTAGACAACCCGTGAGATAGTGCTCTCCATCGCCGCTTCCAGAATCGCGGTCGTCCCCGCTACATTGGTGCGGTACATTTCGTCAGGGTCAGGGGTCCAGAGACGATAATCAGCCGCAGCATGATAAAGGACATCACATCCCTTAAGTCCACGCTGCAGACCGGGGAAGTCAAGAAGATCCCCTTTCCATACCTCGACATCCAGCCCTTTCAGGTTGGCAAGGTTTGAACCCGGCCGTGCCAGTACCCGCACCTCCCGCCCATCGAGAAGCAGTTCGCGAACGATACTGGCGCCGATAAAACCGGTAGCACCGGTAACAAACGTTTTCATTAGTTTTTTGCACTCTCAAGGAGCAATCGACGGTATCTGCCGAGTGCTGTCAATGGGAAGCAATTACGATATATGTGATATTTAATCATGAAAAACTTGGGGAATCCTGTCCCGGTGAAAGCATCCTCATCCCATGTGCCATCCGGTTTCTGGGCGTTAATAAGATATTCGACGCCACGCGATGCAGCTTTTGAATGCACTTCTCCAGCTGTAAAGAGCGAGAGAAGCGTCCAGCCGGTTTGCGATGGGGTACTTGGACCGCACCCCATCAGAGAGCGGTCCTCATAAGATTCACAGACCTCTCCCCACCCGCCATCCGGATTCTGCCGGGATTTGAGCCAGTCAACAGCTTTTCTGATGTACGGCTGGGTCATATCTTCGCCAATTGCCCCCAGCCCCCCGAGCACTGACCAGGTGCCGTAAATATAGTTAACTCCCCAACGTCCCCACCAGGGGCCCTCAGGTTCCTGCTCGGCCTTGAGAAAGTCCAGCGCCCGGACGACGGCAGGATGATTTGGAGCGAGACCAAATGTGCCCATAAGTTCCAGCATGCGACCGGTAAGGTCGGCGGTCGGAGGATCAATCAGCGCCTCCAAATCAGCAAAAGGGATCTTGTTAAGAAGATATTTTGTATTGTCTTTATCAAATGCTCCCCACCCGCCATTTTTGCTCTGCATTCCGAGGCACCAAGCAATGCCGCGCGTGATGGCCTGCTCTTTATGTTTTTTATCGCGAACATCGATATCCTTAAGCGCAAGCATGACAAAACCGGAGTCGTCAACATCGGGATACCAGTCATTCAAAAACTCAAATGCCCAACCACCCGGCTCAAGATCGGGAGACTTAACCTGCCAGTCCCCCTTGGAACGTACCTCTCGATCGAGGAGCCAGTGAGCGGACTTAACCAGAGCCGGATGATCAACCGGAACGCCTGCTTCCTGCATCGCAACCAGAACCAGCGCGGTATCCCAGAGGGGAGAAACGCACGACTGCAAGACAAGGCTGTCATGATCCTCAATACAGAAATTTGCCAGCGCTTCAAGTCCGCTTGCAACAGCGGGATGATCGTTTGCATAACCGAGGCAATGCAGGGCGAGAATAGAATTGAGCATGGCCGGCTGGATCCCCCCCAAATCACCGCTCGATTCCTGATGATCCAGTATCCACTGCTCGGCAAGCGCAACCGATTTTTTCTTTAAGGGGCGAATGGGAGATGATTCATAAATCTTCAGCAGATGATCTATGCCTATAAAAAAGTTCTTCCAGCTCAATACTCCGTCCTGACGGGAAAACGAATAATCAGCCGGGCGTGGTGGACGGACAAAAAGCTCCGGAACTCTGGCCCGGGGCGGAAGTTTTCTGACCGGATTTTCTGACATGACAACTGAAAGTGGAATAATTGTTGCGCGTGACCAGCTGGACAACTCATATATATTAAAATAAGCCCATTCCGGAAGCATCATGAGTTCAATCGGCATTGACGGTACTCCCAACCAGGAAAATTCACCGAACAAAGCTAAAAATACTTTTGTAAATACGCGCGCCTTAAGAATACCGCCTTTGGAGAGGATGAAGTCGCGTGCCCTGCACATGGCAGGATCACCAGCAGCATAGCCAGCCAGCTTAAGTGCAAAATACGCTTCAATAGTTGTGGAAAGATCTCCAGGGCCGCCAAACCAGACTGACCACCCCCCCTCCGTGGTCTGCTTGTTCAGAATATAATGCGCCATCTTTCGTTCGCGCGCCTTGTCGACCATGCCAAGAAAATGAAACAGCATGATATATTCAGACGTAATTGTTACGTTTGATTCAAGCTCTGCCCACCAGTAGCCATCAGGCAACTGCTCACTGAAAAAAAAATCACGAGTCAGTGTAATGGCCTTATCAAGAGGGTTCTGTGTATCAACAGCCATTTTTTCCGAGATTGCAGGCGGAAGATAATAGCTTTTGCTTGGAGCTTTCTCGGCAGGCAAAGGATCAGTTGCTGCCGCCTGAGTATTAAACGAGGTAAGAGATTTTGAAATTGTTTTTTTTTGCATTTTCATCCAGATGAACTCCTCATCAGCACCAACAATTCATCTTACGAAGAGGATTAAGACGCATTAGTTCTAGCATAACAAACCCATAGTTGTATATTTTTTTCCCATTTTCAAGGACACTATGGAGCCATCTTTCACGGCTCATTTGAGCTACATAGAAGTTCCTTTGACTTTCAAGACTAAACAGGCTATAAATCTTGCCTACTAAATGGGCAATAAATTGAACAACTTTTTATCTAAAAATCAACTACCGCCAAACAAACGTTTAATGACTATGCGCCCGTAGCTCAGCTGGATAGAGCACCAGGCTTCGAACCTGGGTGTCGGCCGTTCGAATCGGTCCGGGCGTACCAAACGATATAAATCAGATAACTTAAGGGTTATCTGATTTTTTATTATTCCCCACAAACAGCTACAAGCCTTGACAATAGCGACAGTGAACGATATAGTCCCAAAACATTGCATAGTACGATTTATAACATCTTTGATTCACTAATTTATGCGCTCGTAGCTCAGCTGGATAGAGCAACGGCCTTCTAAGCCGTAGGTCGCTGGTTCGAGTCCAGCCGGGCGCACCATTTACAACCGACATGATAATACTTTAAAAAGCCGCCATTACACTAGATACGAACCAGTGTTAAAGGCGGCTTTTCTGTTCTGCAACAACCTATGTGCTTCACTGTTACAGAGCAACAGTCCCCGCTCATCAATCACATCTTGAAACAGAGGCATCCCCTTGAATCAGGCTACCGATAAAAAATAAAGGGTTACAGCATCTGCTGTAACCCTTTATTTTAACTGGTGCGGTGGAATGGAATCGAACCATCACGGAGTTGCCCCCGCCAGCCCCTCAAGCTGGTGCGTCTACCAGTTCCGCCACCACCGCAAGCAGAGTACACAAAGCACCGTGTACACCTATAAGTCTAATATCTTGTAGCTGTTTATGCATTCTACATGGGGATGCTTTTCTAACACACCTGTTCAGCTTTATCAAGTGTAAATATTATTTTTGAGGTTGGGATGGCAACGCCGGTGTAACTGGCGCAGGTACTGAGTTCCCCTTCTCTGGAGCGACTGCTGGTACAGCTGCTGGCGATTGAACAGGAGCAGATTTACCTTTGCCGGACATCATGGAGGAAGATGATGGCAAGCCGGAAAGGTACGCCAAGGTCAATGATGTCAACATAAAGATAACAGCTGCACTGGTAGTTAATTTGCTCAGGAAGGAAGTTCCGCCTCCTGCTCCAAAAACAGATTGGCTTCCGCTGCTGCCGAATGACGCCCCCATTTCAGCACCTTTTCCGGATTGCAGCAATACTACGGCAACCAAAAACAGACTAACGAGTACATGCAAAATTGTAAGAGCAATTGTCATACCAGATCCCCTAGCGACGTTTTAAAGAGAGAATTTATAGCACAGCAATTAACATGCTGTAAAGTTCTAAATGAAGCTGGGTGCATGCCAGGGTGGAATCAGACGTTAAAAGCTGCGATTGCCGCAAAAGAGTCCGCCTTCAGACTCGCTCCACCTACAAGCGCACCATCTATGTCGGGCTGAGACATCAAACCTTTGACATTATCCGGCTTGACGCTGCCGCCATAGAGAATGCGAACTGCATCAGCCACCTCCTGATTAAAGAGACGGGCAATCAACTGGCGGATAAAGAGGTGTACCTCTTGAGCCTGAGCTTCAGTGGCCGTCTTGCCGGTACCGATGGCCCATACAGGCTCATATGCGATAACAACATTCGTGAACCCATCTTCGGCAAGCCCTGCCAAGCCGCCTTGAAGCTGTGTTTCAATCACTGAAAATGTTTGCCCCGATTCCCTCTCAGTCAACGTTTCACCGACGCATACAATAGCGTTTAACCCGGCGGCGATAGCGGCCTTGGTTTTCTTGTTGACGGACAGATCGGTCTCACCAAAATACTGACGCCGCTCGGAATGGCCAATAATGACGTAACTGCATCCGGCGTCTTTCAGTAACTTTGGAGCAACTTCTCCCGTGAAAGCACCCTCTTCCTCCCAATAACAATCCTGCGCAGCCAGTCGGACATTTGAGCCTGCAATAGCATCAGAGACACGGCTCAATGCGGTGAATACCGGCGCCACAACAATTTCTACACCAGGGATGTTCGCCACAAGCAGCGTAAGCTCACTTACCAGAGCGACAGATTCACCGATAGTTTTAAAAAGTTTCCAGTTCCCTGCAATAACCGGTATTCGCATCAGAGGTCCCCTTTCATGGCTGGAACTTCAAGCGCGTTGACACCAGGCAGGGTTTTCCCTTCCAGCAGTTCCAGAAAAGCTCCTCCACCGGTGGAAATATAGCTGACGCGGTTTTCTACCCCGGCCTTGCGGACGGCAGAATCGGTATCTCCCCCGCCTATGATGGTTGTGGCAAAACAGTTGGCAACTGCCTCTGCCATTGCAAATGTCCCCCGGCAGAAAGCATCCATCTCAAAGACCCCCATAGGACCGTTCCAGATGACAGTTTTGGCGTCACGCAAGGTTTCTGCGAACAGAGTTGTCGTTGCAGGCCCAATGTCAAGGGCCATCCATCCTGCGGGAATTTCCTGGGCAGTGGTGATAAAGTTGGTTGCATTGGCCTCAAAAGCGTTGGCAACGACACAATCTACCGGCAGATAGAACATGACCCCTTTGTCCCGTGCAGTTTCCATAATGGTGCGTGCTGTCGGTATCAGTTCGTCCTCTACCAACGACTTGCCAACGTTGTAGCCCATAGCCTTCAGGAAGGTGAATGCCATTCCGCCGCCGACAACAACCTTGTCTACCTTGTTGATAAGTGTTTCAAGAACTTCCAGCTTGCCGGAAACCTTGGCGCCGCCCAGTATTGCAACCAGCGGCCTGACTGGATTCTGCATCGCCTTGTCAAAAAAAGTCATTTCGTTTCTCATCAGAAAACCGGCTGCAATAACCGGTATATGCTTCGTAATCGCTTCCACAGATGCATGTGCACGATGTGATACCGCAAAAGCATCATTAACGTAAATTTCACAGCCATTGGCAAGCTTTTCAGCAAAACCGGCGTCGTTTTTCTCCTCACCGGGGTAAAAACGAACATTTTCAAGCATGACCGCATCACCCGGTTTCATGGCATTTACAAGCCCATCAACATCAGGACCGAAACAGTCGGGCGCCTGGATCACTGGTTTGCCAAGCAGCTCAGAGAGACGCGTGGTGGCGGGAGCCATACTGTATTTGGCCTTCTTCTCCCCCTTGGGGCGACCGAGATGGGAGGCCAGAACAACTTTACCACCCTGCTCCAGAACATATTTTATCGTGGGCACCGCCCCGACGATTCGGGTATCCTCGGTAATTGCCCCCTTGTCATCCTGAGGCACGTTAAAATCGACCCGAATGAAAACTTTTTTCCCCTTCAGATCCTTAATCTCATCGATATATCGAATAGACACCGTTTACCTCCCGTTTAATAACGCCCGTGGTAAAAAAAGAGGGGGAACAATTCCCCCCTCTCCTTTTAAGCATTGTCGATGATTATTTTCTGGAAGCGATCAAGCGGAAGAGGTCGACTACCCGGTTGGAAAATCCGCACTCATTGTCATACCAGGAGAGGACCTTTACCATTGTATCGCCGATTACTTTTGTACAGGATGCATCGACGATTGATGACAGCGGGTTGCCGTTGAAATCGATTGAAACGAGTGGCGCCACCTCAAAGCCGAGAACACCCTTCAGAGCACCCTCGGATGCTGCTTTAAGAGCGGCATTCACCGTGGCGGCATCGGTCTTTTTTGTCAACGTTACTACCAGGTCAACAACCGAAACATTCGGAGTCGGCACCCGGATAGCCATGCCGTCCAACTTGCCCTTCAGCTCGGGCAATACGAGAGCAACCGCCTTGGCCGCACCGGTGGTTGTCGGAATCATGGACATGGCAGCAGCTCTGGCCCGACGCAGATCTTTATGTGGCAGATCAAGAATATTCTGATCATTCGTATAGGAGTGAACCGTCGTGACTAACCCATTCTCAATGCCGAATGTATCATTAAGGACTTTTGCAACAGGAGCAAGGCAGTTGGTTGTACACGAAGCGTTGGAAATGATTACATGTTTTTCGGGGTCATACAGATGATCGTTGACGCCCATGACAATAGTAATATCTTCATTGGTGGCCGGCGCTGAAATGACGACCTTCTTTGCCCCCGCCTGAATATGCATTTCAGCCTTTTCCTTGGAGGTAAAAAGACCGGTTGATTCAAGCACAACGTCGATATTGTCCGCTTTCCAAGGGAGTTCGGCCGGGTTTCTTACGGCATATATTTTTATGACCTTGCCGTCGATTATCAGCTGGTTATCTTTTGCCTCAACCGTACCTGGGAAGGTGCCATGTACAGAATCATACTTGAAAAGATGCGCCAGGGTAGCTGCATCGGTAAGATCATTGATCGCCACAAACTCAATTTTTTTGTCTTTGCTTGCTGCTCGCAACACCATTCTTCCGATCCTGCCAAAACCGTTGATTGCAACTCGTAACGCCATCTTTGCCTCCTCAATTTGTATGATGTCCTGCATCCAGCGTGTATCTACAATGTAAAAAACTGTTCAAATAATAGAGCATAATAACAAATCGTCAACCATATTCAAGCATGATTTTAAAAAACAGTTTCAAGAGCCTTCCTTCAAACGGTTTTTCATTGTTTTACGAACAGGAGAAATGCTATTTATAACGATCTTAAAAAGCTAAGGACAGTGAAATGGGGCCAATTAACACCTATGATTATTTTTCCAAATGGAACAGAGGCAGAGGCTGTTATTTTCGATTTTGACGGAGTTATTGTTGACACTGAACCGCTCCATTATGCGGCGTTTCAGCGGACATTGGAACCGCTGGGACTCCATTTTTCCTGGCAGGAATACGTTGAGACCTATATCGGGTTCGATGACAGGGATGCATTCAGACATGCTTTTTCCTTAAAAGGGACAATATTAAGCCAGAATGAGTTACATGGCCTCATTGAACAAAAAGCGGCTTTCTTTAAGGATGTTATAAAGTCAGGGGTTTCAGCGTATCCAGGCGTGCTGGATCTGATTTTTCACCTGCACTTAAACAGATTTCCGCTGGCAATATGCAGCGGAGCACTCAGAACTGACATCGACCCAATCCTGGCCATGCTCGGCATCTCAGACTATTTTGACGTTATCGTCACCGCCGATGATGTTGCAGCAAGCAAGCCTGATCCTGAATGTTACCAATTGGCTTTCCAGCGACTTCAATCGCTCCATCAACACGGCTTGTCAAAAGAGGCAACGGTGGCCATAGAAGATACACCTGCAGGAATATCCGCTGCCAAAAGAGCCGGGTTAATGGTTTGTGCCGTCACCAACAGCTATCCTGCAGAGAGACTCGACCAGGCGAATTTTGTTACGGAGTCGCTTTCGCTGCTCCTGTAAATGTGCACCGCTGAAGGATCTGCGCCTTTGTCTGCCTCGCCCGTTTTTTTATGATGGACGTATCGCGACCTTGACCGAAGCTTACATTCCTGCTATTAGATACATTTCTTTTCTGCTCCTGACAATCACTCTCCCATCCGGAGGTACAAGCGTGACATTTCAAGATCTTATCCTTTCCCTGCAGGGCTACTGGGCCAGACAGGGGTGCATCATCCAGCAGCCCTATGACACGGAAAAGGGAGCCGGCACGTTCAATCCGGCCACCTTTCTACGCGTACTCGGACCGGAGCCATGGAACGTGGCTTATGTCGAGCCGTCACGTCGTCCCACTGACGGTCGTTACGGCGAAAACCCCAACCGGCTGCAACATTATTATCAGTTTCAGGTCATCATGAAACCTTCGCCTCTCAACATTCTCGACCTCTATCTGGATTCGCTCCGTTCATTCGGACTTGATCCTGCCAAACATGATATCCGCTTTGTCGAAGACGACTGGGAGTCACCGACCCTGGGCGCGTGGGGGCTGGGGTGGGAGGTATGGCTGGACGGGATGGAGATCACCCAGTTCACCTATTTTCAACAAGCGGGCGGGATAGACCTGAAGCCGACGCCATCGGAGATCACGTATGGGTGCGAACGTATCGCCATGTACCTGCAAGGTGTAGATAATGTCTATGATCTGGAGTGGGTCAAGGGGATAAAATACGGCGATATCCACCACGAGAGCGAGGTCGAGTTCTCTCGGCACAATTTCGAAGAGGCCGATGTTGATATGTTGCTGCAACTCTTCACCATGTACGAAAAAGAGTGCCTGCGCCTGGCTGCAAAAGAGCTGGTGCTGCCAGCCTACGATTATGTCATGAAGTGTTCCCACACCTTCAACCTGCTTGATGCCCGCGGGGCAATTTCGGTTACCGAGCGCGCCTCCTACATCGGCCGCGTTCGCGGCGTTGCCCGCGTCTGTGCCGAGGGGTATCTGCGTATGCGTGAACGTCTTGGCTTTCCACTGTTGAAAGGAGGCGTCGCCTAATGAACAATAAAGAACTTTTTCTCGAAATAGGTTGCGAAGAAATTCCTGCCGGGTTTATACCCCGCGCCACCGCGGAAATGAAGGCGATCATCACCAAAGAACTTGCCATTGCCCGCCTCTCTTTCAGCGAGATAAAAACCCTAGCAACGCCGCGACGCCTGGTACTGGTAGTGAAGGGCATCCCGGCCGTACAGCCGGATGCCGAGATCACCGCCACCGGGCCATCGCTCAAAGCCGCCTACGGCACTGACGGCAAGCCAACCAAGGCCGCCGAAGGCTTTGCCCGCGGGCAGGGTATTGATGTCGCAGCTCTGCAGACAATTACTACCGATAAGGGTGAGTACCTGTTTGTCAGCAAACATGAAACCGGCCGCCCGACCTATGAGATTCTGACAGAACTACTGCCGGCATTGGTCGCGAATATCCCCTTCAAAAAATCAATGCGGTGGGGAGATGGAGATGTGCGTTTCGCCCGGCCGGTTCACTGGATTGTAGCGTTGTTTGACGGCACGGTTGTCCCCTTCTCCTTCGGCACGGTTGTGAGTGGTAAAATTTCGCGTGGCCACCGTTTTATGGCGAACACCCCCTTCCCGGTAAACGATTTTGCAGGCTATCTGGACGAATGTGAACGGCATTTTGTGATCCCCGACCCGGAAAAACGCAAAGAGATCATTCGTCGTGAAACGCACCGTGTCGCCGCAGCTGCCGGCGGCCACTTGCTGCCCGATGAAGAATTATTAGAGCAGGTAGCCTATCTGGTCGAATATCCAAGCGCTGTCCATGGCACCTTCTCCTCCGAATTTTTGAAAGTTCCCAAAGAGGTGCTGATTACCTCGATGCGCAGCCACCAGCGCTATTTTTCTATTGTCGATGCCAACGGCGGCTTGCTGCCCGGCTTTATTACCATCAATAACACCCTGACCGAAGACCCATCGGTCGTCGTCAAAGGGAACGAGCGTGTCCTGCGCGCCCGCTTATCCGATGCCCGTTTTTTCTTTGAGGAGGACCAAAAGATTCGCCTGGATGACCGGGTAGAATCGCTTAAAAAAGTTGTCTACCAGCAGAAATTGGGTACATCCTTTGAAAAAATGGAGCGGTTCAGATCACTGGCGGAGGGGCTGGCTGACCAGCTAAATCCGGCCGTAAAGGCACAGACTTCCCGTGCCGCCTGGCTCTGCAAAGCCGATCTGGTTTCCGCTATGGTATGCGAATTTCCTGAAGTACAGGGGATTATGGGGCGAGAGTATGCTCTGCTGGAAGGTGAAACGGCTGACGTTGCCAACGCCATTGCCGAACATTACCTGCCGACTCAAGCGGGGGGAGAACTACCCGCATCAGACAGTGGCGCCTTTGTATCGATCGCCGACAAGCTGGATACAATCTGCGGCTGTTTTGGAGTCGGTCTGATCCCGACCGGAGCCGCCGACCCGTATGCACTCCGTCGTGCGACGATCGGCATCATTGCCATCATTCTTGACAAAGGGTACCGCCTGTCGTTGCGTTCTCTTATAGGTGACTCGCTGGAGCTTCTGGCCGCTAAATTGAACCGCCCGAAAGAGCTGGTTGCAAGCGATGTGCTGGAGTTTTTCCGTTCCCGGTTTGTCAACCTGCTGGGAAGCTCGTTTGCCACGGACGCCGTCGATGCAGCTATTGCGGCCGGATTCGATGACCTGGTCGATGTCAAGGCTCGCGTTGTCGCGCTGGCTGAATTCAAAACCCACCCGGACTTTGGACCATTGACCGTAGCATTCAAACGTGTCGGCAATATCGTCAAGAAGGGTGTTGACGCTCCGATTGATACATCACTCTTCCAGGATGGCGCTGAAAATGATTTGTACGAGGCTATTCAGACGGTAAAGAGTTCGGCTGATGGATTAATTTCGTCCGGCCTTTGGCTGGATGCTTTGACCAAAATCGCCACACTGCGTGGTCCGGTAGACCGCTTCTTCGACAACGTCATGGTCATGGCGGAAGATCCGCAGGTACGCACCAACCGCCTGGCGCTCCTGACTAGAATTGCCGATTTGTTCGGCAAGATTGCCGATTTTTCAAGGATTGCTTAGCCACTAACCACCATTATTAATGGTACCTGAGAGGGGAAAAGATGTCATTCACGCTGCGAATTATTATCGGCAATGCCGTAAGTGTTATCCTTGCAGTCGCGGCTATCGCAACCCTGAATCCGAAGGGGCTTATTTGGTTGGATCTGCTGATCGGCACCATTGTACTGGTTTTTACATCGATCATACTCGGATTTCTGAGCAATATCGCCTTCAAACCTCTCGCAGGAATTGTCGCTGCGCTTGAAAAAGCGGCTGACGGTGATCTCTCCATTCGGGCCGATGTTACCGGCGGAGGAGAGTTTACACGGCTTGCAAGCGCCTTCAACACCATGATGACCGATATGAACAAGGCCATGCGCCAGTTCTTTTCTGTCGCTGACACGGTGCGCGATTCGGTCGTAATGGTACGTTCTACAACCGATGCCATGGCCTCCGCTGCCGAAGATGTTGCCATTCAGGCAACCACCATCGCCACTGCCAGTGAAGAGATGTCAGCTACTTCCGGCGACATCGCTCGCAACTGCCTGTATGCCGCCGAGAGTGCCCAGAAGGCAACCGAACAGACCCACAGCGGCTCCCAACTCGTCCAGAGCAGCTCCCGCTTGATGGAGAATATAGCCCAGCGCGTAAACGTATCTTCCCAAACGGTTGAAGGGCTAGGGAAGCGCTCCGATCAGATCGGCGCGATCGTCAGTACTATTCAGGATATTGCTGACCAAACCAATCTGCTGGCGTTGAATGCCGCCATCGAAGCGGCACGAGCCGGCGAACAGGGGCGCGGTTTTGCAGTTGTTGCCGATGAGGTGCGGGCCCTGGCGGAGCGCACGACCAAGGCGACCAAAGAGATTGCCGCGATGATCAAGGCGATTCAGAATGAAACCCAAAATGCCGTCAGCTCAATGTCGGAAGGAGTCGATGAGGTCAAGCGCGGCACGGCTGAAACGGCCCGTTCCGGCGAAGCACTGGAAGACATCCTGAACAAAATAAATGAATTAACGATGCAGATCAGCCAGGTTGCCACCGCAGCAGAAGAGCAGACCGCCACGACGCAGGAGATCACCAATAATATCCAGATGATCACCGACGTCGTTAACAGAAATGTAGAAAACGCCCGCAGCACGACTCTGGCAACCACAACGCTTGCCAGGGAGGTTGACAACCTGCATGAACTGGTCGGCCACTTCCGTCTTTCAAAGGCGGTGGAATGGAATGCATCATATGCAACCGGCGTATCCAAGTATGATGAACAACACAAAATCCTCTTCACTATGATTAACGATCTGGCCGACGCCATGCAGCAAAAAAAGAGCAAAGATGCTGTTGGTCGCGTATTGAACGGCTTGGCTGAATATACAATCAATCACTTTGCCGATGAGGAACGCAGCTTCGCTCAAACGCACTACCCTGAAGAGACCCAACATAAAGCCTTGCACAAGAAACTGCTCGATCAAGTTAGCGAACTGATTGGTAAATTTAATGCCGGCGAGCCGCTCATAGCGCAGGATGTTATCAACTTCCTGCAGGATTGGCTGATCAACCATATTCAGGGTGTCGATAAACGCTACGGCCCCCACCTGAACAAGGGCGGCATCAGATGATCGCAATCATTGACTACGGCATGGGCAACCTCCGTTCCGTACAAAAAGGTTTTGAAAAGATAGGCAGAGAGGCGGTTGTCACCGATGACCCGCAGGTTGTACTCCGAGCAGAAAAGATCGTATTGCCTGGTGTTGGTGCTTTTCGAGATTGCATGTACAACCTCGAAAAGGGTGGTTTTGTCGAACCGATCCTGAAGGTTGTTGCTGATGGAAGGCCGTTCCTGGGGATCTGCGTCGGAATGCAGCTGTTGTTTACCGACAGCGTGGAGTTTGGTCTATACAGCGGACTGAATGTTATCCCCGGTCATGTCCTTCGTTTTCCCGACCAGATGACAGTGGCGGGCGAGAAGCTGAAAGTGCCGCAGATGGGATGGAACCAACTCTGTTTCAAACGTCGTCCACCCGTCTTTGAGGGGGTCGATGACGGCAGCAACGTCTACTTCGTCCACTCCTATTACGTCAAACCGGATGACAGCGGTATAATCGCAACAACGACTGACTACGGCATAGAATTCTGTTCATCGGTATGGAAAGACAATGTCGTCGCCACACAGTTTCACCCGGAAAAGTCGCAGACGGTCGGTCTGCGGATCCTGAAAAATTTTGCGGAGTTAAAATGATCGTAATCCCCGCCATAGATTTGAAAGAAGGCAAGTGCGTCCGCCTGGAACAGGGGCTGATGGATAAAGATACCGTGTTCAGCGACAATCCCGGCGCGCAGGCTCGCGAATGGGAGAATCAGGGTGCCGAATTACTGCATATCGTGGACCTTGACGGAGCCTTTGCCGGCCAACCGAAGAACAGGGCAGCAATTGAGGCGATCCTCAAAGCTATCTCTATCCCGGCTCAATTGGGAGGGGGCATTCGCGATATCGCCACCATCGAGGCGTATCTATCACTCGGGCTTTCCCGGGTTATCATCGGCACCGCCGCCCAGCGGAATCCTGAACTGGTGCGGGAGGCCTGCGCAAAATATCCGGGGCGAATCGTGGTCGGCATCGATGCCAAGAACGGCATGGTAGCCGTGCAGGGGTGGGCTGAACTTACCGACATTACGGCGGTTGAACTGGCGCATAAATTTGAGGATTTCGGCGTAGCGGCACTAATCTACACTGATATTGCCCGGGACGGAATGCTGCAGGGACCAAACCTGGAGGCGACCAGAGCGCTGGCCGAGTCCGTTTCGATCCCCGTTATCGCCTCGGGTGGTGTCTCAACTCTGAAGGATATCGAAAATCTGATGGCCATTGAATCCTACGGAATATCCGGCGTCATTACCGGAAAGGCGGTTTATACCGGGGCAATCAGGCTGAATGAAGCCATAGCGCTCACCAAGGGACAAACCCTAAAATGTTGACCAAACGCATTATTCCCTGCCTGGATGTAAAAGGGGGCCGTGTCGTCAAGGGTGTCCAGTTCCTGGAGCTGCGCGACGCCGGTGATCCGGTTGAGATTGCCGAGATGTACGACAGCCAGGGTGCCGATGAGCTCACCTTTCTGGACATCACCGCTTCCAGCGATGACCGCAATATCATTATTGATGTAGTCCGGCGCACCGCTGAGCGCGTATTTATGCCGCTAACCGTCGGGGGCGGCATCCGCTGTGTTGAAGACATCCGCCGCCTGCTCAACGCCGGAGCTGACAAAACCTCCATAAATACCGCTGCAGTCGATCGTCCCGATTTCGTGCGCGAAGCAGCCGAACGCTTCGGATCGCAATGCACTGTGGTGGCTATCGATGCTCGCCGGGTGCCGGGAGAAAACCGTTGGCAGGTATATACACACGGTGGCCGCAAACCGACCGGGATCGATGTTGTTGAGTGGGCGGTCAGGATGGAGGCGTACGGTTCCGGTGAAATTCTTCTGACCAGCATGGATTGTGACGGCACCAAAAACGGTTATGATCTGGAGCTGACCCGAGCTGTTGTCGACGCCGTTTCAATCCCGGTCATCGCATCCGGTGGCGTCGGCAATCTTGAACATCTCTACGATGGTTTCACAACCGCAGGGGCCAGTGCCTGTCTGGCCGCTTCTATTTTTCACTATCGAGAGTACACTATCAAACAGGCAAAGGAATACCTTCGTAGCAAAGGGGTAGAGGTGCGATTATGACACACACAGATGATATCCTCCAGTCCGTATATCAGGTCATACTCGACCGCAAAGCCAACCCGACTGACAGCTCCTATACCTCATCACTGATGCGCGGTGGAATCGACAAAATTCTCAAAAAAGTTGGTGAAGAGGCAACAGAAGTCGTCATTGCTGCCAAGGGAGGCAGACCTGACGAAATTGTTTATGAGACGACCGATCTACTCTTTCATCTGCTTGTCCTGCTCGGGCATCAAGGCATCCCCCCCGAAGCGGTTTACAGCGAGCTGCGGCGAAGATTTGGCACTTCAGGTATTGCAGAAAAGGCGGCACGCCCCCTTAACCATTAACCTTTTTTCCATATTTGGTTATTGACAAACCTACCCGGTATGTTACTGTGTACAACTCTAAATTTTCTATCAATTGCAATATATTTATTTCTAAACAAAATGACGGGAGGTGATTTTACATGCCGGGAGTAAAGATAAAGGATAGCGAGCCGTTTGAAATGGCACTGAAAAAGTTCAAAAAACAGTGCGAAAAAGCTGGGATTCTTTCCGAAGTTCGTAAACGTGAGCATTTCGAAAAGCCAAGCATCAAACGCAAGAAAAAGGCGATCGCTGCACGCAAGCGCGCCCTTAAAAAACAGCGTAAAATGATCGATTAGTACCCGGTTTACCGGGGTCAGGAACGGATTGCATGACACTGAAAGAGCAACTTAACAATGCAATGAAAGCAGCCATGAAGGCGCGGGACAACCTGCGCCTTTCGGCTGTACGCATGGTACGGGCGGCAATTACGAATCGCGAGATTGATGCTCGTACGGTACTTGACGACCAGGCGGTGATTGACGTCATATCAACCTTGGCCAAACAACGCCGGGAATCAATCCGGATGTATCGGGAAGGGAACCGACCTGAACTGGCAGAAAAAGAGGAATTAGAGCTGGCTATTCTGCTTGAATTTCTGCCGGTACAGTTGGGATCTGATGAAATTGACGCGCTTGTCGGTCAGGTCATTTTGGAACTGGAAGCACATGGCGCCAAGGATATGGGACGGGTGATGAAAGCGGTCACCCCCCTTACCGCAGGCAAGGCCGACGGAAAAGTCGTAAGCGATGCTGTCCGGAGACTGCTAGCCTGACCTGCTGTCTCGGCAATAAAATTGTCCCGTATTTTTTCTTATCCCGACTTTAAAGAAGGGATATAAACTTATTTTAGATTACACCGTCAAGGGGCTTTCATTGAGATGGCCCCTTCTTTGTAAATCGGTCATGTCACTACAATGAACCTTATTGACATCATCATTTTATTGGTACTCTGCTTCTTTGCTGTCAAGGGCCTGGTCCGAGGACTTGTTAATGAGGCATCTTCCCTGGCAGGTCTCCTCGCAGGCGGATGGCTGGCGTACCGATTTTACCCGTTGCTTGCAGTGCCGATAAAAAGTGCGCTTCACCTGCCTGCGCATCTGTCGTCGTTCCTTGCTTTTATCATCATACTGCTGCTCGCCGGAATTTGTGCCCATATTATAGGCAACGTCATAACCGCTGCCCTGCGGCTTGTTATGCTGGGCAGTCTGAATCGGCTCGGCGGATTAGTTATCGGAGTTGCCGAGGGAGCGTTACTGCTCTGCATGGTTTTTAGCATTGCCACTTCCAAATTCATGCCGGAACAGGTCCGAAATAAAATTCGTACGACAGCATCCGCCAACATGCTGGCTCAGACCGGAGATCGTTTTCTCTCGGAATGGCGTGATGCAAGTGGCCAGAAGAAATGATACCGGATGAGAAGGTACGGGAGGTTGCCGAGCGGCTTTCGATTGTTGAAGTTGTTGCTGATTACCTCCCTTTGCGCCGCGCCGGTGCTAATTATCTCGGCCTTTGTCCGTTTCATGCCGAAAAGACCCCTTCGTTTAATGTTAATCCGGCACGCGAAATTTTTCACTGTTTCGGTTGCGGTGCAGGTGGCAATGCGTTCTCTTTCATAATGAAGATCGAGGGGCTCAACTTTCCCGAAGCAGTTAAACTGCTTGCCAGAAAAGCCGGGATCGAAATTGAGGAACGGCAACTTACACCATCGGAAAAAAAATCTCAGGATGAACATGTCCAGTTCCAGCGGATCAACGAACTGACTGCATCCTACTACCGATCTGTTCTTCTGAATGGACAGGAAGGTGAACCAGCCCGGCAGTACCTTGCTAAGCGCTCCGTCGGGAAAGACATTTCGGAGGCATACCGTCTCGGTTTTGCACCAGACCGGCGCGATGGACTCGTAAAACATCTTAAAAACAACAGTGTGACGCTGGATATTGCCTTTACCCTCGGTATAATTCGTAAGTCTGATGCCGGTTGGTACGACCTTTTCCGCAACCGCCTGATTTTTCCGATTCGGGATTCGCGTGGGCAGGTAATCGCTTTCGCCGGCCGGGTACTGGATACGGCACTGCCAAAGTATATCAACTCACCGGAATCACCGCTCTATCACAAGAGCTCCGTACTTTTCGGCTTGGATATGGCATTACCAACTATTAGAACCGGAAATTCTGTCATCATCGTCGAGGGTTACTTCGATCATCTGGCACTGTATCGGGCTGGAGTCCTTAACGTTGTTGCAACCTGCGGGACCGCTCTGACCGGCACCCACGCCGGACTGATCAAGCGCCATGCAGAAAGGGTCTACACTCTGTTCGACAGCGACAACGCTGGCAAGAAAGCAACCCTTCGCTCGATGGAGCTTTTTCTTGAGCAGCGCATTCCGTCATACGTAATCTCACTGCCGGCCGGTGATGATCCGGACAGTTTTATGGCAGTACATTCGCCTGAGGAGTTCGCGGCTCTACGTGACAAGGCGCGGCCTGCTTTTGAGTATTTTGTGCGCTCTCTTCTGGCGGAAACACCACCCGACAGCGTCGACAGCAAAGTACGGATAATTGATGATATTGTCCCCCGTTTCCGCAAGATAGCGGACTCGGTCGAACGCGATCTATATGAAAAAGAAATTTGCAGACTGCTGGGAATAACGGTTCATTCATTTCGCAAACGAATTGGCGGCGGTAAACTTTCGCCTCACGAAGCCCCGGTAAACCAATTGGAAACCATACAGCCGGCAGACAATGTTCAGGACACCCTGCTGGCGTTATTGCTGAATTACCCTGAGGCACGAACAGAAATTGTACAGGTCGGCCTTGAAACTATCTTTACAGATGATTATCTTGAAGTTGCCACACTGCTGCTTGACAGCATGGCAGTTTCAGAAGATAGCCAGGTATTAAGTCAACTCGTTGAGAGGCTTGAAAAGCCGGAGCAGAAATCTCTCTTTTCCCGGATGATGGTTTCAGAGGGGTATCTGGTCGATATCAACTGGCGCGCAGTTCTCGACCAATGCACACGATGCCATGAAAAGAAACAGCTTGCGTCAATAAAGGATATTGCAGCCCGTCTGGCGGTAATTGATCCAGGGAGCGATGAATACTCTCTTCTTCTCAAGCAAGCTGATACTCTGCGCACACGAAAATCAAAACTTTAACCATAACTGCTGCTTCCTTGAGGTGAATACACATGGCAAAGAAAAACATGGATGACGTTAAACAGCTGATTGATATCGGCAAAGAGAAGGGGTTTTTAACTTTTGATGAGGTCAATGACATACTCCCTCCCGACATCGCCACCGATCAGATTGAAGACGTTATGGGCATGTTTGGAGACATGGATATAGAAATCGTCGATTCTGCCCAGAAGATTAAGATTCCTAAAATGAAAAGCGACCTTGACGAAGATGAAGAGGCCGAAGGCGAATCTGAAGAGGTCGAGTTTGAACCAGGTTCAATTGGCCGCACCAGTGATCCTGTGCGCATGTATCTGCGAGAAATGGGTTCTGTTTCTCTTCTTACCCGTGAGGGCGAGGTTGAGATCGCGAAAAGAATTGAAGATGGCGAGCGTGACGTTGGCGGCGTAATACTCAATACTCCGATCACCGTCAAGGAGGTTCTCTCCCTGGGTGAACGGCTTCGTAAATTTCAGGTCACTCCTTCGGAAATCAGCAAGGAAATAGAAGAAGAAGAGCTTGAGGAAGATGAAGAAGATGTTCATAAAACAAGAATTCTTGAGGTTATTGACGCAATAGCCGCTCAGGATCAGTTATTGACTGAGATTGCTGAAACCGTGTCAGCGGCTAAATCTCCTGCAAAGAAAAAAGAGCTCGAAAAGAGGTTGCGCGAAGGGAAAGACCATCAGGCAGACCTTCTTAAATCATTGCGGCTGAAAGACCGTCACACCAACAAGGTTGCAGAGCGACTCAAGGAACTGTCCGGCAGGGTAGATAAACTGCTTGTCGAATTATCCGATCTTGAAAAGATTTTCCCTTTTGAAAAGCTGAAGATTCTGCTGGACAAACTGCAGAATGAAGATGAAAAATGTACGACAGAACTAAACAAACTCAAACTTGACGAAGAAGAAACTGCAAAAGTAGAGAAACGTCTTCGCGGCGTTGCCCGCAAGATTGAGAAAGTTGAACAGGAATCCGGTTTCAAGGCCCGCGACCTTGCCGCAGCACTCAAGGCGATAGAAGAGGGTGAGTGCAAGGCCCGCATCGCCAAGAGTGAACTTATTGAGGCGAATTTACGACTCGTTGTATCGATAGCCAAAAAATACACCAACCGTGGATTACAGTTTCTCGATCTCATCCAGGAAGGTAACATCGGCCTGATGAAGGCGGTCGACAAGTTTGAGTATCAGCGCGGCTACAAGTTCTCAACCTATGCCACCTGGTGGATCCGGCAGGCCATCACCCGTGCCATTGCCGATCAGGCTCGTACAATCCGCATCCCGGTTCATATGATCGAGACCATCAACAAATTGATACGCACCAGTCGCCAATTAGTGCAGGAAAATGGTCGTGAGCCATCCCCGGAAGAAATTGCCGAACGTATGCAACTGCCGCTCGACAAGGTGCGAAAGGTCCTGAAGATAGCCAAGGAACCTATCTCGCTTGAAACCCCAATAGGAGAAGAGGAGGATTCTCACCTTGGAGATTTCATCGAAGACAAAGGAGTTATCTCTCCTATTGAAGCGGTCATTAAAAACAATCTGTCCGAAAGCACCGCCAAGGTTCTCGCAACACTTACACCGCGTGAAGAAAAAGTACTCCGCATGAGGTTTGGTATCGGTGAAAAAAGCGACCACACCCTTGAAGAGGTGGGCCAGGATTTTGAGGTTACCCGTGAGCGTATCCGCCAAATTGAGGCAAAAGCCTTACGCAAATTGCGCCACCCCAGCCGTAGCAAAAAACTGAAGAGTTTTGTGGATTAACTGATGAAATACGTTCTCGACACGCTCACGTGTCTCATTATTTCGCTGCTCATAGTTTTCATAGCTGTTGCGCCTGGAAACTCCGCAGAAATTGATGATTCTGCAGTTTTTATTGAGGCTTTTAATGCATACCAACAAAAAGATTACCTGCTGACAATAGAAAAATGTGATCAGCTGAACCAGGTTTTCCCGGATTCACCCCTCAGGGATGTCACCCTGCTTCTTGTAGCTCGTGCCAGCCTTAAATCGGGGAATGCGGAACGTGCGGCTAAATCGATTGTCATGTTTTCGACTGAATTTCCGCAAAGCAGCTTGAAAACATCTGTTGAAGAGGAGTTACAGCTGCTGGCGATTCGCCATAAAAAAGGGGAAGTTCTTGCCACAGATAAAATACTGCAGAGCTCAGCTCAAAAGGTCCGCTCTAACAGACTGGCTCTCGAACGTGCTGCAGAATTAAAACGGGAGATGGAGCAGGCGGCCGCTGCGAAGGCCGAGCAAGAGCGTCTGGTCCGTATTAAAGTCGAAGCGGAACGCCATGAAAGGGAACGCTTACAGGCTGAAAAGCTTGCCAAGGCAAGCATAAAAGCTTCCGTCACGCTGCATGAAGGGGCTGGAGCGTTCCCCGTCGGAGCAAACGGCAGCCTTCCCGTTGAGATTTCTAACACAGGTGAAAACAGCGAGGAATTATTACTGACAATAACAGCTGCCAAAGAATACTCTGCCATCCTAGTCGGAGCAAATGATCATGAAGGCAACATAACAAGGCTGCAACTGGCTGCAGGCGAAACGTTTAAGGGGGCCGTACTATTTAAAATGCCGGCTGAAATGGTTGATGGCCATCGGTCGGTCGTAAAAATCAAAGCCGTATCGGCTCGATTCAATGATGTCAGCTTCCAAAACGAAACCGTGCTTATTAGCTCCGCACCACTCGTGCGTGCAGTTGGCAAACTTGTAAAACAGAAAGTCACTCCTGGCGAAAAACTTCGCTACCGTGTTACCGTTCTCAATGCAGGATCATTACCTGCGCAAGATTTGATCGTTCGGCTCCAGCTTCCAGCACGGATTGATTTTCAGGGGGGAGCAGATGTCCCCTTCAAGCAGGAACCAGACGGCACACTGGTCTTCAAGATTAATCAGGTCGAGATGGGCAAACTGGCGGAAATTAATCTGGATGTACAGGTACACGAGGATAGTGCCGTTGGTCAGGAATTACGGGGGCATTTAGAGATCATCAACGGCACCCTGCAAAGGAAAGAGATATTTACTGCAACTGCTTCCGTCATACAGGCGAAGTAACGATATTTTTGTTAGCAGAAGGCCCCAGAGTTCGTTGTCTCTGAGGCCTTGGCATTTTTTAAAGCAGGACCAGGTTATCACGATGCACAACCACATCACCATAATGATAGCCAAGAATACCCTCTATTTCCGAACTCTTACAGCCAATCAGGCGAGTTGATTCGCCACTTGAATAGTCTGACAGCCCCCGGGCAAACTCAGCTCCGTCAATTCCACACAGCCTGACGCATGCTCCCCGCTCAAATTTCCCTTCCACCTGAACAACTCCAGAAGGAAGAAGACTCTTTCCTTTTTTCAGCAGCGCGTTCCTTGCACCTTCATCAACTATAATTTTACCGGACGGCTTCAGAGTATATGCAATCCAATGTTTGCGGCGATTAAGCCCCACTCCTGATGAAAGAAACAGTGTGCCGACTTCATCACCACGCATGGCAGCCGTAATAATGCCACTCCGTTTGCCGGATATCATGATAGTAGAGACACCGTTTTTACCGGCTTTCTTGGCTGCCGCCACCTTCGTCGCCATGCCGCCGGTACCGACGGCTGAGCCTGAACCACCGGCTGCACGTTCGACTTCTCGAGTAATGCTTTTGACCAGAGGGATTAACGCAGCATCAGGATGGCTGTTTGGATCGGCACTGTAGAACCCCTCAATATCGGTCAGGATCAGCAGCAGATGCGCTTCGGCAACGTTCGTTACCAAAGCGGAGAGGTTGTCGTTATCACCAAACTTTATTTCGTCAACAACGACGGTATCGTTTTCATTTATAATCGGAATAATGCCGAACCCAAGGAGAGCATCAAGGGTCGCCCTGGCGTTCAGAAACCGCTGCCGACTTCCAAGGTCTTCACCAGTCAAAAGAACCTGTGCTGTTTTGAGGCTATGGGGAGATAACGCATTCTGATACGCCTGCATCAGGCGTGTCTGACCCACTGCAGCAGCCGCCTGCTTGTGAGGAATGGTCCGTGGTTTATGCGTCAGACCAAGCTCGCACCTCCCTGCCGCGATGGCACCGGAGGAGACAACTATAACTTCGCGGCCTTTACGGCGCTGTTCGGCAATTTCATCGCAGATTCTGCCTATAACAGCGGTATCAAGAGCACCGTCAGCATCGGTCAGTACTCTGCTGCCGATTTTTATAACTACACGTTTAACCGTTTTGAGTAAGACCTTCCGCATCACCACACCTCTTCAGGTTTACCCCATAAACGCCGCGCAATCTCGTCCAGCAACAGATCAACCCCTTCACCGGTTGCCGAAGAAATAGGAAACACCGTAACCCCCTTACCTTCAAACCAGGATTTCATATCGGATAGATTTTCCTTGGTTTGCGGCAAATCAATCTTGGTAATCACCACAATCTGTTTCTTGGCGGCTAATTCAGGGCTAAAAAGAGCCAACTCCTGATTGATTGATTCATACTCGTCACGTGGATCGCGCTCCGGCATCCAGGAAATATCAACAAGATGTAACAGGATACCGGATCGATCCAGATGCTTGAGAAAACGATGTCCGAGACCGGCACCATCATGGGCACCCTCGATGATCCCCGGAATATCGGCCATAACAAAAGAGCGGTAGTCTTTATATGGCACGACACCAAGAGATGGAACTATGGTCGTAAATGGATAATCGGCAATCTTGGGGCGAGCCGCTGACACCTTGCTAATTAGTGATGATTTGCCGGCATTGGGTAAGCCCAACAGCCCGACATCGGCCATCAGTTTCAACTCCAGTCGCAGTTTGCGTTCTTCATTCTCTTCACCAGGTTGGGCAAACTTGGGCGCTTTATTGGTGGCCGAGGCAAAACGGGCGTTTCCCTGTCCTCCCCTTCCCCCTTTGAGCAGAATAACCTGTCGACCGCTTTCAGTCAGATCTGCAAGGATTTCGTCGGTTTCAGCATCTTTGACCACCGTTCCTACCGGAACTCTGAGGAGCAGATCCTTGCCACCGGCGCCGTGCCGGTTTTTGCCCATGCCGTTATGCCCATTTTCAGCCTTCTGATGCGGCCTGTGACGCAACTCCAGCAATGTAGAGAGTCCGGAAACCGCCTCAAAGATAACATCGCCACCCTTGCCGCCGTCACCGCCGCTGGGACCACCGAATTCAATAAATTTTTCGTGGCGAAAGGCGACACAACCGGCGCCACCATGCCCTGAAGAGGTAAATATAGTCACTTCATCAATAAATCTCATCACTACTCCCCGTTCAACCATGCCTGAATCGCCAGTAAACGGGTATTCCACCCATCTATCAAACGTTCGTGCAAAAATGTTGTATATAAACTGTCAAACAGCTGAATGCCTTGGTCCATCAAAAACATCCTCTCATAAAAAACCGCTTCACGCTCACTCATTTGATCAACGGTAGAATCTTTTTCAACGCGTACCTGAGGACATTTAAAAGAGCCGAGGCCGAACGTATCACCCTTAAGGGTCAACTTCCATAGGTTCTCGTCCTTTTCCATACAGATTGTCGCGCTAGTTATTCTTTTCCCCCCCTTGAGAGCGGATATCGCCTCCAGATAACTATCCTGGGAACCCGAAACCGTGACTTTCTGAATTCCCCCCTCTTCACCCCCCCCTTGAAACTGGATTCGATCATCGATCCAGGCAGAGAACTTCTCGCCATTGGTAATGTGACCTGGACAGCTGACGGAATATTCACCCTCTCCATTTACTCCTCGCTGCAGCAGCCACAGCATGAAGTCCCACCCGAGCCACTGGTTATCTCGAATTAAAGCGACTACAGCATCAGAACCTGCCTGATTAGCTGACTCCAAAGAGTCAAGTAATCCACCCGTCAGTAATTTGCGTGCCCGGGCAAACGGGTGAATAATAACCGGGGAAAATCCTTCAAAGGTTTTACGGAAGATATCCTCAAAGCGCTCAATGACTTTGGTCCCGAGAGTGTATAGTGTAACTACCCCGCTCTTCTGATCCCAAACGATATCAATGATAGAAGGGACGGGAAGACATCTTGTCATAAGGCGGAGCTGAGCTTGTTCCTTTATCTCCTCACGCTTATGTTTGGGAGTTCGTCTCAAATTAGGATTTTGTGCGAGAAAAGCGCCCTCCTCCCGCGCAGTATGTGATTTAAGAACAGCAGCGGGGATTTTGCGCTGATCTCTGCGAAGGGAGAATACAACAAAGTTATCACGCCAAAAGTCAGATGGCACATCAAAAGAGGCATCATCCGGCTTGTCAACAAGCGTCCATCCTTCAGCAGACTCTTCAGTAGAGTTTTCGATCGATTGGAACCCACGGTCAGACAGCTTCTTTGAAAACCACTCAAATTGATCAACCCTCGGCAGTTCACCAGTTACCGTGAACTGGGTTATACTTACAGTGTTGGCATATACGCCCATAATAGTGTTCCTTTTTAGTTACTTGCCCAACAAGCTGACGTATTCTTGCAGAGATATTGAACTGTGCCAATGCCCGCTTAACTTACCGACCATTGTTCCGCCCCAAAACAGCAGAACTACCAAGACAGCAAATATATAGCCAGGTACAGCAAAGCGTCGGACTGCCCGCATTGAAAGCGCTTCATTGAAACGGCAGTGACTGATACACCGCCAGCAGGCAATACATTCTGGAGAGGCAACAGTAGTTTTGTTCATCACATCTATATAAGTCGGGCAGACGTTGCTGCAAACGCCGCAGGATACACACCGCTCCGTATTTCTGGTAACACGCAGCGGCGAGAGAGTAGCAACAATACCCAAAAGAGCACCATATGGACAGAGAAAGCGGCAAAATGGATTCCGCATAACA
Organism: Desulfuromonadaceae bacterium; assembly: GCA_028683435.1. Classification (GTDB taxonomy): domain Bacteria; phylum Desulfobacterota; class Desulfuromonadia; order Geobacterales; family Pseudopelobacteraceae; genus JACRCG01. Next base: position 135,811 of record JAQUIG010000002.1, read on the forward strand.
ACTGATAATGCAACCAGCACTAACATAATACCCGTAACCAGAGGGGATATATGCAGAAAAAAGTTCAGTAAACGAACGTCAGCGATCTTGTGGTAGTCTGACTGAATAAATCTGGACAGATCATCGGGTGACATAGCAATAGCGATAGAATAGACAAATAAAATCAGCAAAAGGTATTTTATGCCCCGGAATATGAAATCAAGCCATGCAGGCAACCGCATGTTGCGGCGCATCAAGCGAAAGCCTCCCTTCCAGGCGGACTCGGAAATTGTCGCCACCGGGCAGATCCAGGAGCAGAAGAACCGCCTCATAAGCAGTGAAATAAGAATTACCGTTACAAATATAATCACAGCTGCCGGATGTATGGAATTTATTTCACCACTCTTTACCCAGTGTACTGTTCCCACCAAGCCAGAGATAGGGAGAAAACCTTCAATACCATCAGGTCGTACAGGTATGGATTCAGTAACTCCGGTACTGATGATATGTGCAAAACGGTAGAAGCTCAGCCCAAGCCATATCATAAATCCGAGAAAGGAGAATTGTACCAGAATTCGCAATGGCTGCATATAGCGGGCTGACATAAGGCCTTCCAAAACAGTCAGGGGCGGTATCGCATAAGTCACGACACCGCCCCTGACTGTTTCTGTAGGTAAGATAAACAATCAAACAGGAAAAATCAACCTTCTCTACCCCTCTTTTAAAATATACCCCTGGCCGCGTACCGTATGAATGAGTTTGGTCGGGAATTTTCCGTCAACTTTTTTGCGCAGATAGTTAATATATACGTCAATAATATTTGTAAACGTTTCAAATGGGTATTCCCAACAGTTGTCGGCAATATTTGCTCGGGTAAGAACATTTCCGGCATTTCGCACCATATATGCCAAGAGATTATATTCCTTCGCTGTAAGAACGATCTCGGTCTGGCCTCTCCATACTTTATGGTTAACCGGGTCAAGCCGCAGGTCAGCAAAACGGATTTCAGCACCACGGTCCTGCTCACTACGTCTGATAAGAGCCCTCACTCTGGCCTGCAGCTCGGCAAAGGCAAATGGTTTCAAAAGATAATCATCCGCGCCGGCATCGAGACCAGAAACGACATCCTCTGTTTCAGCCTTTGCTGTCAACATCAGAACAGGAATCTGGTTACCGTTTTCACGCAATTCATGCAAAACTGTCAGTCCATCTTTCTTTGGCAGCATATAGTCAAGAATTATCAGATCAAATTCGTCGCTGTTTGCACGTTTAATCCCGTCAGCGCCATCGTAACTAAGCGTAACCTGATAACTGTCTTCTTCCAGTCCTCGTTTAATAAAGTTTGCAACTTTTTTTTCATCTTCTACAATAAGTATCTTCATCTCAGTCTCCTTTTAGATGGCAATCAACAAAAACATTAATATTAAGTGCCTAAACTCATTTCCATCCGTCTCATTATTTCAGAAGCTGCTTCTTCAACAGACTTACTGGTAATGTTAAGGATGTACCATTCCGGATGTTCTCTGTACAACTGGCGGCACGCAGATATTTCCTCCTCGACCTGCTGGTAATCATTATAACTGCCCCGCGGGCTTTGCCGCATATTAATCAGCCGTGAAGTACGAATTTCAACAAGACGCTTTGGATCAATCAATAGCCCGACAATCTTTCTCTGATCGATTTCAAACAACTCCTCAGGAGGTGCTATACCAAAAACAATTGGCACGTTTGCAACCTTGTACCCCTTATGCGCGAGATACATGGAAAGGGGCGTTTTTGAAGAACGCGACACTCCAACTAAAACTAGGTCTGCTTTATGCAGATACCTCGTTTCCTGGCCATCATCATGCTTAACAGTAAAGTTAACCGCTTCAATTCTGCGGTAATACTCTGTGTCAATACGATGGAGTAAACCAGGCTTTTCTCGAGAAGGGGCTCCTAGATAGCGTGACAGGCTATAGATAAGAGGGCTAAGTAAATCAACGGTAATAAGTCCGCACTCTTCTGCCACACGTTCAACAGTTTCTGACAAAAGCGGGTCCACCAGAGTATAAACAACAAGACCAGGAGTGAGAGTCGCGACAGTCAAAGCCTGCTGTACATCCAACTGAGAGGAAACCTTAAATAAACGATGAACACGCACATCATCATCGTAAAATTGCGAAAGAGCAGCTCGTATTACGCGCTCTGCTGTCTCACCGGTTGAATCAGAGAGTACGTAAATTGTTTTCATGTCCACCACACCCACAACGTTAATGAAATTAACGGCCTATTACTCTAATGAGAATTTACGCCACCATACGCCCATTGTCAATATTTTTTTGTAAATACTAATAGTATATCCACGTATAAATGATTCATATATAGGTTGACCAATGTTTATTGATAGATATAATGTATACATACTTTAATTCAGAGGAGGAATTCCATGGGAAAAGAGTACACACTGCAGGAAGCCATTAGTTTGGCTATTAAGGCCGAGAAAGATAGTATGGACTTTTATCGCAGGGCGGCATCTGTAGCTAAGAACGATAGAGCCCGTAAAGTCTTGGAAATGCTTGCCAACGAAGAAGTAGGACATTTGAAAGCTTTTTTTGTTCATTACAAAGGTTCAGAATTCGGCGACTTAACCTCGTATATTAGTTCTCCAGTCGATACAAAAAATCCCGCATATATAAAACTTGAAAAAGCCATCCACGAGGACTTCATTGAACAGAAAGCTCTTGAACTTGCATTGGTTGAAGAGAAGCACTGTATTGGACAGTATACCCAGCTTGCTCAAGGCGTTATCGACCCATCAGTAAGGGCTGTTTTTGAGCGAGTTGTAAAAGAGACGCAAGTACATTACGACTTGATTGAATCAGAGTATGCTCATATAATGGGAATGGTGCACGAATCTGATCAGGATATCTTTGTAAGAGAATGACGTTAAAATTTCAGTGGTCTCGCTGTTAGTTTTACCGTTTAAACGCAAAGAGCCCCGCGTCCATTTCTGGATGCGGGGCTCTTTGATTATAATTCCCGGCGGCGACCTACTTTCCCACACAGCTACCCGTGCAGTATCATCGGCCCAGAGGGGC
>JAQUIG010000093.1 GCA_028683435.1 Desulfuromonadaceae bacterium
GTACTTGTTTTACCCTGTCTGATGAAACTACTAAGTTACCGTAATCCAGCAAGCTGGAAACGGTAACTAATCGCGGCAGTGACTGGATTCTCGTACAGGGGACTTGCACCCCATAAGTTCACGCCCACGACGGGCGTACACAACACCGTTGGACACCGACCGGGCGATAAGGCTGCCCCGTTATAAAAGGAATAAACAGTATGACTTCCGTATTAAGCAATAGTGCACGTAGAGTACAAATTTTCCTTGCAGAAAAAGGTTTCTCCTTTGAGGTCAAGGAACTGCCCGGTTCAACAAGAACCGCACAAGAAGCCGCTGACAGCATCGGGTGTGAAATAGCTCAAATAGCAAAATCACTCGTGTTCAAAGAGAAGGATACGAACCTCCCCATTCTAGTCATAGCATCAGGTTCAAATCGAGTGGATGTAGCCAAGATTGAAAAAGAAACGGGTTTGAAACTCGGCAAAGCGGATGGAAATTACGTGAAGGAAAGAGTTGGATATGCAATCGGAGGAATACCGCCGGTAGGACATAATGAACCGCTTGAAACTATATTGGACGAAGACCTGAGGAAGTATGCTGTGATTTGGGCTGCTGCCGGGACTCCTTTTGCGGTTTTTCAACTTAAACCCGCAGACCTTGAACCATTAACAAGCGGAAGATGGCTTCAATTAGCAGAGTAATATGATTACCCATACATGCCGGAGAAAATAGCAGGTGGATTTTTGGCGCTGGCTGAACATGGACCCTGGAGGGGCTAACCCTAGCAGAATAATCGGATAAAAATGCGAGTTTTCACCCAGGCATGTCACCGTCGGCCTGAAACCGCTGATGTTTTCCCACACCGTTGACATTTTTTTTCCTCCATAACCTTCGATGCTTCTCTTTATTATTAACTATGCGCATATTTACACACTTTTTTACGCGCTTGACTACCGGCAAAACCAAGCATATTATTTCACCTGAGTTAAAATATTTCTGGAGATACTAATATGGCGACATCATCAGCCAGGCGCAACGTCAACATATCCATCGCAAGTGATAATGCCGATTTCATCAAGCGTAACGGGATGAATTTAAGCAAGGCGGTTGATGCACTGATTAACGAAATGCGCCGTACAAAAGCGCGCGAAGAGTGGACCATAGAAAATCAGGCGGCGCTTTCCGAGCGTTGCAGGCAGCTGGAATCCGAAGGCGGTACGGCAGCTGAACGGCTTTACGGCGTACTCCCCCCGCAGGAGAGCTGAGGTGTCCCGACTGGCTCTCTACAAAAACCACCTGAAGGAGCTGGCCGACAGTTACCCTTACCTGTTGGACATACAAAACGACCACATGCATGCAGGCACGCGCACTGTCGCTCTCGTTCGCAACAGCGGTAAAATTGCCGATATTTCAGTCACTACACTTAAATTTTCATACGCTGGCGAGCAGTATTCCGCCAGCTTGCTGGATCTGTTCACCGTCTCAGAACGCAACTTGAACGCCCCTCTTGCACAGTTGGATCACCTTAAAGCCGCACTCACCAATGCAATTGATTTCATATTTGTTGATTGATAGATGCTTGGCTGGTTACACACCCGCCAAGCATCCTCACCACTCGTTGCAAATAAATTAAAAAGGATACCGAATGAGCCAGTTACCAAAATGTCCGACATGCAGTTCAGAATACACCTACGAAGACGGAGAGACGTTCGTCTGCCCGGAATGCGCCCATGAATGGCCAATAGCTGCTGCGGAGGAGGCACCTGCCGCAACTATCGTGCGTGACGCCTTCGGCAATGAACTTAAGGCGGGCGACTCGATAACCGTCATCAAGGACTTGAAGATCAAGGGTTCGTCGGCGGTTGTCAAAACCGGAGTCAAAATCAAGATCATCCGTCTCGTCTCCGGTGATCACGACATAGACTGCAGGATCGACGGGGTCGGCGCAATGCAGCTGAAATCGGAATTCGTCAAGAAGGCGTGAAAGGAATGAACCAGTGAAAGCGGTTATTCAGCGCGTTACTTCGGCATCGGTCTCTGTCGAAGGCAGCATCGTCGGTCACATCGGCCGGGGCATCATGATCCTGCTCGGCGTGGAAAAAGGTGATGCGGAGGCGCAGGCCGAATGGCTGGTGGAGAAGATCTGTGCCCTGCGGATGTTCTCCGACGCTGACGGCAAGATGAACCTTTCCGTGCAGGAGGTCGGTGGTGCGCTGCTGGTGGTTTCACAGTTCACCCTGGCCGGCAACTGTGCCAAGGGGAGACGCCCCTCATTTGATACGGCAGCAGCGGCGGACGAGGGAAAGCGGCTGTACGAAGTCTTTATCGCTGCCGCCAAACGGACCGGCCTGCCGGTAGAGACCGGCATATTCCAGGCCGACATGCAGGTGTCGATCGCCAACGACGGGCCGGTAACCTTTATTCTGGAGAGAAAACCATGACCACTGAACTTACCCTCGGCTTTTCCCCCTGCCCCAATGACACCTTCATGTTCTACCCGCTCGTGCATGGCCTGGTCGATACCGGCGGTCTTTCATACCGTGAACGGCTGGAGGATGTGGAAACTCTCAACCAGCTGGCGCTCGCGGGGGAACTGGATGTCAGCAAGGTGTCCTACCACGCTCTCGGACATATACGCGACCGCTACGCGCTGCTCCGCTCCGGGAGCGCCCTCGGGCGCGGCTGCGGGCCGCTGCTGGTGGCCGGGACCGCGATCGATCCGTCCGACTTGCGCGGCAGGACGATCGCGGTTCCGGGGCGCTACACAACCGCCCTGCTGCTGCTGCGGCTGTTCGACCCGGCGCTGGACAAGTTTATCGTCATGCCGTTTAACGAAATCATGGATGCCGTGCTGAGAGGCGATGTTGATGCCGGACTCATCATCCACGAATCACGCTTCACTTACGAGGGATTTGGCCTGCACAAGCTGCTCGATCTGGGGGAGTGGTGGGAAGGGGAAACCGGCCTGCCGATTCCGCTCGGCGGCATCGTCGCGCGGCGCTCACTCGGTGCGGATACGATCGCCACAGTCGAACTCGCCCTCAAGGGAGGCGTTCAGTACGCCCGCACTCACCCGGGCGAAGCG
>JAQUIG010000018.1 GCA_028683435.1 Desulfuromonadaceae bacterium
CAGATCTGGCGATGTTTTCCAGCTCTGCAGCGTGGGTAGCCTCCAATTCACTCTTTTCCATTTCAAGTTGAGCCAGCCTGGTTTCAAGAATGACAACCGCTTCACGGGCGGAATCCACCCCTTGGTTGATCCCGTTCAACTCGGCCCGTAACCCCTGCTGGGCGGCCTTATGGGTATCCATTAACTGATCTACTTCCTGCAATTCTTCCAGCATGTCCAGTTTTTTTTTCAAATTGATTCTCCCTTGCTGCGAATTAATTCTGACTGTTCCCGACTATATTCGAAACGGATCGGATTCCGTTCGGCACGCTTCTACCTGACACTCCGTATAGCCAGACGTGAGGAGCGCCCGGCCAAGTCGTTCCGTTATCTCATCCACCATGATTATTTCCGTAGGGAAATGGCCGGCATCAATCAAGGCGAGGCCGAGATCTTCGGCATCACGCGCCTCGTGATATTTTACGTCGCCGGTCACCAGCAGATCTGCACCGGACATGGCCGCATCGTGCAGTAACGATGCGCCACTGCCGCTGCAGAGCGCTACCTTTGAAATTCTGGCGGCGGGATCGCCAACATAGCGGAGAGCTGGCGCCGACAGAACCTTTCTGAGCCGGTCGGCATACTCCGCCAGCGTCACAGGTTCCGCTAAACGCCCGATCCGCCCGATGCCCATTTTTTCCCCCTCGTTCAGAAGCGGATAAATATCAAAGGCCGGCTCCTCATAAGGATGCACCGCCAGCAGCGCCTTCACGGCTCGCGGCAGCTGCGAGCGCTCTATCAGCAGTTCAAGCCGCTCTTCAGGCACTTTTGCCAACGTACCAACCGTTCCGGTAAACGGATTCGCACCCTCGAGCGGGGTGAACGTCCCTATTCCCTCTGCGGCAAAGGTGCAGTCGCGGTATTTTGCCCCTGCCGCGGCGTAAGGGGACAGTACGGAGCGGAGCTTTTCAAGCTGGTCACCCGGAACAAACACAACCAACTTGACCAGCTCACCGGTTGTTGTCACCTTGAGCGGGGCACAACCGGTAAGCCCGATCTTAGCCGCCAGCAGATCATTCAGACCGCCACTGGCAATGTCATAGTTGGTATGCATGGAGAGTATCGACAGCCCACCTTTAATCGCCTTTTGAATGGAAGCGCCGTGCGGGGTTGCCGCTGATATTGACTTGAGTGGCTTGAATATAAGCGGGTGGTGAGTGACGAGCAGTTGGCAGGAAGCTTTGAGGGCGGAATCGATTACGTCAGGGGTCGGATCAAGGGCAACCATGATGCGTGTCACTCCGGCTGCAGGGTCTCCGATCTGGAGCCCGGAATTATCCCACGCTTCTGCCAGAGCTATCGGAGCTATTTTGTTAATAACTCCAACTATATCGGCTGTTTTTGGTATTTTCATAGGCTTAAATCAAAAAGAGTGCAACCTTTCGGTGTGCACTCTCGTGTTGAGGTATGGGGTCGGGACGTTCCCAAATATCTGGCCGGCATCCGGCGTTTATCCCTCGATGTATGAAATGGTGGGCCCACCAGGACTCGAACCTGGGACCAACCGGTTATGAGCCGGTGGCTCTAGCCAACTGAGCTATAGGCCCGTAGGGATTTGTATCATAGAAGAGGTAGACACCCTCTGTCAAGAAAATTTGACGTGTCATGTCAACAGTAAACACCCCCAACTCAAGCGACTTGCTGGTGATTGTTGTAATTCATTGCAAAAATTGCCAGTGCCACATAACCGAGTCCGGCAGATTCTGTCTTGAGGCCAAATTGCTTTTTCAAGGCACTGCCGACAGGTTTCTTCGTCAAAAAACTGATTGCGAAACTCATTGATATTCATAGGCTAGTTCCTCCTAGAAGAGTAAACTACCATAACCCATGCGTCAGATTACGTCATTCCAGGCTTTCTTTGGATGATAGAACCGAAAAATTTTAATCACTGTTTTTGATGCATTCCTGTAATTCTGCTTCGACAAATATTCCCACCCTAACGTGGCAATATGGCATACTGAATGTTGTTTTTTCCTGAAACTTTCACTTCATACATCAATTTGTCGGCAATTGAAATTATCTCATCGAAATTGCAAGAACCATGGGTACACGTCAGCACACCTATGCTGAACGTTGTTGTCAGATTTTGATTCCTGGCTGTTTCAATAAGTTGCTCTCTGACTTTCTGCATCACCAATTTAACTGCAGCGGGGCCGGTTTCCGGAAGAAAAATAGTAAATTCGTCTCCACCAACTCGAGCAACAACGTCTGTCCTACGAAGGCTTTGAGCAAGACATATTACTACTGCCTTGAGTAGTTCATTCCCTTTTTTATGGCCGTGGCAGTCATTGACCTTTTTGAAATTGTCGAGGTCCAGATAGGCGATCGAGAACGGGCACCCTCGACGCTGGAGATGCAATATTTCGTATTCTACGAGCCCGGAAAATGCCCTTATGTTCATAACGCCTGTTAAAGGGTCGGTTCGTGAAAGAGAATCTTTCGTTTCAAACAATTGATGTATACTTGAAAGGGTAATTGCCATAGTACAAAATATACCAAGCGTAGAAACCATATTCCATGTCAAGGCAATGAGACTCGACCCATGGCTGTTTATCGTCCAAATCACAGCACAAATTAAGGAGTTGATGATGCCAGCTTTTTTTCCAGCAAACCAGGTGACAAATGCAATGGGTAATAAGTAAAAGAATGAAACCATGTACTCGTTCGAGGATAGATAATCAACTACACCAATCAGCACCGCACAAACCAATCCGATAACAACATTGAATAATTGTCCTCTTCGTTCAAGGAAACGGAAATGACGAATGAGAACAGATTCAAATTTGGTCATATGGGATTATATGAATATTTATCATTTTAAGGAGTTGCATAATTTCTTCATAAATTTTATTGCAGACTAATTTGTAATTTATTAATACTACCTCCATATACAATGTATTACGTGCACTAGTCAACGAAATATTTGAACGTAACAAGCGGTAGTTACCGTTAAGGGTGGTCTGTTATAGTGTTAAGATGAAACAGAAACTCATTACCAGCCAAGAGATAGGGAATGTGATCAGGAAGCGTCGTAGAGAATTGGGTATTTCACAGGAAAGACTGGCCGAGATCCTGGGGGTCTCCTACCAGCAGGTACAACGTTACGAAAACGGCAGCAACAAGCTGAATGTAGAATCCATCCAGAATGTTGCTGCCGCCCTAGCTGTCCCGGTGGCTTACTTTTTCGAATCTGCCAACCTCACCGTAGTGGCGGAATGCCCCATTCCATACCAACCAACTGAAGAGAAGACCCTTCTCAAACATTTCCGGCAAATATCCGCCCGTAATGGCAAACTTGTCGTAATCAGTGTCGCCCGACTTGCCGCCAAGGGACATTAGGTAGCCGTTTCTAATGATGTGCCGGGCTAGGTAATGGACAAAAAACAGTCGCTTTCCTGTTGCAGGATAAGCGACTGTTTTGATTTTAACGCCGAACGTAAGTTTCAGCAGTTATGCCCGCGAAAGAAAGCGGCCATCCCGAGTATCGACTTTTACTTTTTCCCCCGCTTCAAGATACGGAGGAACCCGAATTTTCAGCCCGGTTTCAAGAATCGCTTCCTTTGTCTCGGCTGTCGCAGTGGCGTTTTTCATCACCGGCGGCGTTTCTGTCACCGTCAATTCAACCGTCATCGGCAGGTCAACGTTAACCATGCGCCCTTCGAACAGGCCCAGCACAACTTCAGTGCCATCGAGCAGATACAGCGAGAGCGGTTCAAACTCATCAGCCGGCATCTCGAACTGTTCATAGTTTTCAAGGTCCATAAAAACCCCGGTACCGCCATCGGCATACAGGAACTGCCCTTTATGGCGCTCGAAATCAGCCTCATCCACCTTATCGCCGGAACGGAAGGTTCTTTCCAGCACCTGGCCGGTAATCAGGTTACGGTATTTGGTCTTTACCATGGTGTTGGCGCCACGTGCGGTGGGTGAACTGATGTTGATATCGACGATCAGGCAGGGGGCACCGTCCAGCTGAATAACGAGCCCTTTTTTGAAATCGGATGTAGAAAACATAAAAACTGATTCTCCTTGGTAATGTGTATATTAATAGACGGTGCTATTTACTTTCGGTATTCCGCCGTCGGCCAGAACGGGATGCCGCCGCGCGGGGTAAATTCGCCGCGCACCGTCAGCCAGGCCGGGTCCAGCAGCTTCACCAGATCATTGCAGATGCGGTTGACTCCCGCTTCGTGGAACTCTCCATGCATGCGGAACGAACCGAGGTACAGCTTCAGGCTTTTGCTCTCGACACAAAGCTCGCCTGGCTGGTAATCAATGACGATCTTGCCGAAATCTGGCTGCCCGGTCATCGGACAGAGACAGGTGAACTCGGGGCATTCGATATGCAGGGTGCCGACTGCGCCGGCAGGATTCAACTCTGTCCGGGCAAAAGGGCTCGGGAACGCTTCCAGCAGACCGGCATCAGGCTTGTCATAGTTGTAGGTGGTAGCGCCGGAGCCGAGAGATTTAAGTTGATCGTGTAATTTCATTTAAGTCACTTCCAAGTGTATAAAATCGGTCAAAAGGCGGCACCATATCAACAAAGGAAACAAAGGACAATGTTTTCAAACAGCCACCGGCAGAACGCTTCCCGCCTCGGGTACAAGATAGCAACGCCAATTTTCAGGCAGCAATTCAGCCGCCAGCTCCATGGCTCCGTCAAGTGTCTGCGCCGGGAGCATTCCCATTGCCTCAACCTGTTCCGCCGCAAACTGTGACACGAGGATAATCTTGAACCGTTGAGCTTTCTGCAACAGCGAGTATGCGGTCTGGCCGTTAATCTCGTACTGCGCCCGCAGTGCCGCTTCAAACTCTTCGAGGCGCGTATGGCGAAACCAGTTAAAGAATGTTCCGTTGCCGAAGCCGTCACGACACTCCGCAAGCAGGATCATCACTCCCCCGTCGCGGAGAGCCTGCGCAGCATACTCCATCGACTTATGGGCCTGAATAAGGTTGATATCCTTGGGCAGACCGCCACAGGAAGCAATCACCAGATCACATTTTTCCACCAGTGGATAGGCGAATTTCTCCCGATAAAAGCGGCAGCCGGCCTCGTGCGCGTCGCGCCAATCGCCGGCAAAAGCAGCTATGATACCCTTGTCGGCGCCGAGGACGGTATTCAGGATAAAAGCCGGTTTCGCCAGAGCACACCCTTCAACCATCGCATGGTGAACCGGATTACCCTCCAGATTACCGGTGGTCGCCAACGGATTCTTGCCGCTTCCTTCACCAGGATTCAGCACGGTAAAATGGCTCGCCATACAGGCCTTTCGACTGGCGATACCCGGCAGGACACTCTTGCGCCCGCCGCCAAAACCGGCGAAGTAATGAAAACCGATCGTACCGGTCAGGATCAGGTGATCAGCCTCCACCGCCCTGCGGTTGATGCTGACACTGATCCCGTTTGAGGTCGTACCGATGCAGGTCAACATGTCCGGATCATCGCAGTCGTGATCTGAAACATGAATCCGGCCATACAGCAGGCCAAGAATCCTACGATGTTCATGCTCGGTTTGCTTGCGATGAATGCCGAGGGCGATCAGAATTTCAATATCATGGTCGGCGATCCCCTGGCGGTTCAGACGTTCTATCAGCAGCGGCAGGTATATTTCACTGCCGGCATAACGGGTGATGTCTGAGGTAACGACAACAACCTTTTCACCCGGCCTGAAGGAGGAAAGAACGTTGTGGCAGCCATCCAGCGCGGCTGCGATTATCTCTGCGGGGGATTTATCGACAACAACCGGCAAAGGAGTGATGACTCCCGCCAGCCGTTCCGGCAGGAGGTTAAGAGTAAATGTGGTTGATCCGTATTTCAGTTTCATCTGTGACGGGTCCGGTTAAATCCAGGCATCCCCGCCATCGTACTCATAATCGGCACCCCTGGTTTTGGGAGTAACCCTGAATTTCGCATCGCGGGCAAGACGCTTAACTCTATCGGCGGCAGTTTCCCTCAGGTCGGATAGCTTCCCACGCATTTCACGACCAGGCGCAGGGGCCAGCAGCAGAGCGACTGCAGCACCAATTACGGCACCGGAGACAAGAGCGATCACAGCAGCTGCAGCGTTATCGTTGTTGGTTGACATGGCAGACTCCTTTATCGAGACATCAAAATTAGTAAACGGACCCTGTTTTTAGCACAGCGTACGGGTGGAATCAAAACAAAATTCATACCCACATGACGGCGGAGACATCTGGCCGAAATCAGCACAACCCATGTTTGGTGAGAAGATCGCTAAAGCTCTGCTGCATGAGCGGCTTCGTGAGGTAATCATCACAACCGCCCTGTATCAGGGCATCAAACATGTCGTCAGGGGAGCTGCTCCCTGTCACCATAAAAACAGTTGCCCGCGCGCACCCGGCTGCAGCCTCCATTTCTCTGATTTTTTTGAGAGCTTCATGCCCATCCATGCCGGGCATGAAGATGTCCATGCAAATCAAGTCAAAATGTGCACCTGATCCGAGAGCCTCTTCGACCAGTTTCAGAGCGTCCTCGCCGCTTTCGGCACAGGCAACAGCCGCGCGACCTTCGAGAAACATGGCAAGCAATTCGCGGTTCATCTCCACATCATCAACAATCAAGGCTTTCATGCGCCCGTCTCCTGTGTACTTGATCGATTTTTTTGTTGTTCAAGCAGGCTCTGCTGTACGAAGGTCTGTTCAATCATCTGAGCCTTGAAAGAAAGCTCGGTCATTCCAAGGAAACGAAACCCCCCTTCAATGCTATTTTCTATGATGCTTACAGGTCCCTTGCGTTCTTCAAGGATATTGTCACTGGTCATTCCGGCAGTGATATTGACACCCTCGTACAGCATCTTTTTTACATTTATCTTCGGGTTGCACTGTTCATAGGTTCTTGAACGAACCTCTTGGGTCCGCTCTGTAACCATGGCGCGTTTTTTTGCGAACTCCTTCATATCAACGCTTCCTTTTGGTGCTGCAGTGAACTCTGCGACCAGCACCTTTAACTCGTTGAACAGGCTGTTGAGTTCTTCAAGGTCACCATAGTGAACACCGGCTACCACGCGAGTTCGGAGTGCCGTTCTGCTCCCCAGATTGCCGCACTCAATACCGGCCAGAGCAAAATACTCGCCCCCGGTCAGCCCCCCTTTGTTGACGGATATCACCCCCAGACACTTGATCAGAGAACTTCGAATCTCAACCTCTGCGGTAATATTACCGGCGCACTCTATCACCGCGTCAGAAATGAAGTTGGCAGATATCGAACCACCGCAGATGACCTTCCCCGTCCCCTGCCCGCTCATGCCGCAAAAGGAGATATCCCCGTCAGACTCAATCGCGCAAACACCGACATTCCCGAGTATTTTAATCCCCTTGGTCGCCTTGACGAAAAAGCCGTCCAGAACATCCCCCTTCACCTCAACATACCCCTTGAAAGCTACGTTGCCGACCTTGAAATCAACATTACCGTCGATCTGGTAGATATCCTCGACCGAGATCACATTCTCTCGCACACAGATACGCCCGGTGGCCTCGGCAAAAAGAGTCAGGGCATCGTCGCTCAGGCGGATATTTTGCCCGATTTCAATCTTGACCGGAGAGCCCGGCAGCGGCGGGATTATTTTTCCGGTGACGGTCCTTCCGGGGGTTCCAGGACCGGGGGGCTGGATCGTCGCGACCAGTTCTCCCGCATCGACATTCAGGAAAGACTGTACCCGGCGGAAATCTACGGTTCCGGTGCCCCCTTCATCCGGCTCCGCTTCTGCAAGGTCATCGGCAACGCCCATGACAATCTGTCCATCTTCGCCGGGAACCATAGCAGACCCCAGCGCCAGTAAAAGACGATTTACGGATTTTAAGCTCACTGCAGAATTGAGCAGCGTGGTTACCGACTCCTCAACAACTCCTTCCGTAATCTTGAATTGAGCCAGATGCACCTGCAGCTCGGCATACGTAAGAGGTGTTCCTCCGGTAGTTGACGGTTCATAAAAGCAGTGGCATTCCAGCCCATCCGGGCTGATTTCAAACGTAAGCGTATATCCGTAGCGCTTGATTTCAAAGCGGTTGACCGTATCTGCTCCCTTTACAAACTGTTTTTCAGTCACAGGCCACCTCTCGGAAAATTTACTGGCAACACAAGCCGGATAGCAGCAGAGCAAACCAGCCATTATGTCGGGCACTTCGATCCAGCTATACTACACCGTACGTTACTGCTACTGCTACTGCTTGCGTATCCCCAGTTTACTCAGAGTTGCAAACAGTTTGTCAGGCTGTACCGGCTTCACCAGATGTGCGGCTGATTTGGCGGCTACATAGGCCTGGATCACATCACCAGGAGTATTCAGTGATGAAAGAACCACAATATTCACCCCGTCGTTTATCGAGACACCCCACTCCTTCTCGATCGTACGAATCTCTTTTGCCGCACTATGGCCGTCCATCTCAGGTATCACAATATCCAGAATTATCAGATCATACGGGGTGCTCCCTTCAAACGCACTGCGGAACATCTCCACGGCCTTCAAGCCGTTTTCCGCCATCTCGCAGTCGGCGATACCCTCCAGATATTGGGCTATCAGCTCGCGCCCCAGCTCATCATCATCAACAACCAGACACCGCACCATATTCCCACCTCCATGGGAGTTCATTTAACTTCGGCGACAAACCCCAAAGCGTCAACAGCCTCAGTAAATTCCCGATATTCCACCTGCAATACGGCAAGATGCCGCACTGTCTCCGTCAGATCGTCCTCTTTGGCCGCCTTTTCTATCATCGCAGCCGTCTCATGCATCCGCAGAGCGGCGATATTTCCGGCAGACCCCTTGATGGCGTGTGCATGGCGGCGCACTCCATCGGCATCCTCCGCCTTCAGCGCCGTAACCAGTCCGTCCATCTGCGGCACAACACCTTTGCAAAAGAGCCCTATAAAACGGGGGATCATTTCCGGCCGGCCTCCAAGCCGCTCCAACAGCTCGTTTTGGGCAAACACCGCAACCTTCCCGTCAGTTTCTCCCGGCTGCACTTCTGGCGCCGGTGCCGTCGGAACGCCGCCTCGCAACGCTTCATCCGATGCCGCCGGGTGGGGAGCGAATTTATTCAACAGCTGTAATAGCTGGCCAGGCTTAATCGGCTTGGTCAGATAATCGTCCATTCCGGCGTCCAGACAGACCTGGCGGTCCTCGTTCCCTGCAAAAGCGGTCATGGCCACGATCGGCACAGCTGCGCCCCGCCCCATGTCGCGCTCGTATTCCCGAATTGCCCGGGTAGCCTGCAGCCCGTCCATCTCCGGCATCTGAATATCCATCAACACAACATCAAACCTCTTGGACGTATACGCCTCAAGCGCACTCCGACCATTCTCGGCAAATGTGATCTGGTGGCCATGCGGCTCCAGAATCGCCTGCACCAGAGCACGGTTTATCTCCACATCATCGGCAAGAAGAATAGTGAGTTGCGCCTGCCGGAGTTGACGAGGGACCAAAGCTGCGTCGGTATCGATCGGGAGCGGATCTTCGTTGCCAAACAGGAAGCGGGCCGTAAAATGAAAACAGCTCCCCACCCCCAGCCGGCTCTCCACCCAGATTGTTCCATCCATCAATCCTACCAATTTTTTGCAGATTGCCAGGCCAAGGCCGGTGCCGCCATATTTTCTCGTGGTGGAGCTGTCAGCCTGTTCAAACTGGTTAAAGATCCGCTGACAGGCCTCTTCCGCAATGCCGATTCCGGTATCGGTAATGCAAACATGCAGCGTTACCTCATCCATCTCCCGGGAGACCAGATCAACGTCGACAGATATTTCTCCCTGCGGGCAGAATTTGATCGCATTCCCCACCAGGTTGGTCAAAACCTGGCGCAAGCGACCCTGGTCACCCACCAGGCAGGGAGGCACAGCAGAGCCAACCTGATGCCGAACCTTGAGCCCCTTTTCCTCGGCCCTCATCAGCAACCTGCTCAGACAGCGCTCCACCGCATCCCGGGGGCTGAACGGTTTTCTTTCCAGTGTAAATTTACCGGCTTCAATTTTGGAGAAGTCCAGGATATCGTTAACAATCATCATCAGACTGTCGGCAGAATCCTTGATGGCACGCAGATACAGTTTTTCCTTCTGCGGGGTCAGCCCTCCCTGCAGCATTAACTCTGTCATCCCCATCACCCCGTTCATGGGGGTCCGGATCTCATGGCTCATATTGGCCAGAAAATCACTTTTGGCCAGACTGGCCGCCTCCGCCTGCTTGCGGGCCTCTTCGAGGTCATGGGTTCTCAGCTGCACCCGTTCTTCCAGGTGCTGGGTATGATCACGCAGCATACCGTACAAAACGGTACTCTCCAGAGCATAGGCACAGGTGTAGAGCACGATTGAAAGGGCATTCAGCGAGGCGGCATCCAGGGCAGCCAAATGCCCCGGCAGTGTGGCGACAAACATCCCCCGGACGCGCGACTGGGTCGCCACCACCTGCAGCAGCAGCGTTTCTCCGCTCTCTGTCGGAACGAGGACGGCCTGGTTACGATTAAGCGCCCACGCAAAAGTGCCATCCATCATACGTGCCTCAACCGAAACCTGCAGTGCGCCACGCGCCCCGGCGGGATCAGCGACCAGCAGCTCAAAACTGCCGTCATCCTGACTATCTAAAAAACCCATGGATGCAAAGTTAAAAAGACGCCGCAGTTGGCCGGCAGTTGCCTTGAAAATACCCTCTCCATCCTTGGCGCGGCTAAGATCTCCCTGAAATTCGCTGCTGGAAGCCAGCATTTCCAGGATCAACATGAAACGCTGATTGGATTCCTCAAGATAGCTGACCCGCTCCTGGAGAAACTCAGGCGATCTGGATATGCCCTGGTCAGTCATCAACCCCTCCTGAAAGAATGGCAAACGTCTCGGCTATCTGGGACTCCGACTGTTTCAGAACAGTTCCCAGCATATGAGGCGTCAACCCCAGCCGTTCCCAGGCTGGTTCATCAAGCGGCGGCACCCCCCGCTCGGCTCCCTGCCCCAACTCCATGGCCTGGCAGATGATATCCGCAAGATGAACCAGAGCTGTTTCAAGTCGGAACTGTTCGGCCGCTCCGGGGTTATGATGGTACGCTACCGGTTCACCGATACTGGCCGGAATTTTCCACTTTTTCAGCAGCGCCCCACCCAGCTCGGCGTGATCAAAATCAAGCCTCTCCCGTTCTAGCTCCAGGTAAAGTCTGCCGATATCCCGCTGCGTCTCCAGAAGTTCACGGCTCACTTCGGGCCTGGCTGCCGCCAGCACCACCTGTCCCACATCGTGCAGCATGCCGGCGACAAAGAGACGCTCCACATTGGCCTCGCGACGATAGACGGCCAGGCTGCGTGCGATAATGCCGCAGGCGATGCTGTGCTGCCAAAAGGAGCTCATATTGAGCAGATCTTCCGGGATATCCTTGAACACCCCCATGACCGAGGCCGCCAACGCCAGATCACGCAACTGCTGGGTCCCAATGATGGTGACCGCCTTTGTGATGGAGTCAACGCGGGCATAACAGCCGAACATGGGGCTGTTGGCCAACCGCAGCAACCGTGCGGTGAGTCCCTGGTCCTCGGTGATGATCCTGGAGATGTCTTCAATGGAGCTACGAGGATGGTTGATCGTCTCATTCAGACGTTCATAGAACAGGGGAAGGGAATAAACCGTACTGGTTTCTTCAACAATACGATCAATGGTGGTGACCGGGTAATCAGACAGTGCCATGCTGAACCTTCCTTAGCGCCGCAAGCCGCATCAGCTCATTAATAGCAGGATGGCTCCGATTCGTATGCTGGAAAAGCGGGACCAATGCCTGTTCGGCTGCTGCCAGCTCCAGCAGATCGACATCCGCCGGTATCAGGTCGGCGGTGGCGTCACTCCCCTGCCCTGCAATATCGGCCTCAAGCACCCCCCAGGTGCGAAAAATGACCAGATGCTTTTGTGTCAATACTGCCCCGCTCCCGAGAAGCATGCGGCCCGATCGATCAAGGACATCACTCGCCAGAACCATTCCGGTTTCAATATTTTCTATGGCAACCTTTCCCATGCACCCCCCTGCAGGCTGAATAAATATGTTGTCAAACGGCGCTGTCGCAACATTAAAAAACTGTTCCGGCAATCACTGTTCATCCTGCATAAGGCTGGGGCCCCCGAGGCGCCCCAGTTCGTCTTTCTGCGCCCCGGTGAGGTCAATGAACTTGACCCCCATCCCAGGCAGAGAATTACATTCCCCCCACAACCGGATCGAGCAGACCTCCACCGGAATAGGCGTCGTATCATTCAAATCAGGCAGGACAAGCCAGCCCCGGTCACCAACTAGCCATGGTGCGAAGCTGACCAAAAAACAGCCCCCACGGGATATGCTTGCGGTCACGGACCGTGCCACGGAAAGGTTCTCCAGCGGGAGAGACCAGCCCAGTAGTGCCGGCAGATGCAGCCGAGAGCGTTCACTGGTTCGTATCTTGCGCGCGACAAAGGCAGTACAATATTTTTGCACAAAAACTGCAGGGGATGTATTTCCTGGATATGCCGTCCCAAAAGGGAGGGTGCGAATCTCGCCGGTGGATTCGTTACATTTAAGCCGCAAAGCGGGGAAAAGCCCCACCAGCTCGGTCAGCAGGCGCTTTTCCTCTTCCGTGCTGCGCATATACGTCGGCATATCAACCAGAATTCCGTTTAGTGGGCAGTATACACCACGGCGGAAAAACTCCATCAGCGCCTGAACGCAAACCGGTGAAACTCCGGGGCGGTCAAGCTCCGCCTGATACACCTGACGGCTTTTCCCTTCACGGCAGATCAGCAGGATAGTTGTCGCCCCACTCAGCTTTTCGCTCACATTCGCTCTCCATTATCTATTAACATCCCTCTGTGTATCACACCGAGGGGGCATTTTCAAAAGCATGTTTTTAATGAGAGGCTGATGCCTCCGCTGCCGGCAGCTGCAACGCCACCTCACAACACCCGTGCCAGATGTCGTCTGATCATATCCTCAAAGTCGGCATCACGGCTGCCGCTATAGACCAGCGACGAACCGATCTCGGCCGCCAGTATCGCACAGAGATATTTTTGCGGCAGTTTTCTGATCCGTTGGCGGTAGGCGGCTGACTCCCGCAGCATGCGCGGCAGATGGCTGAGAATGGCTTGCCGGAACGGGGCTTGCAGACAGAGTTCCGGACGGGCCGAGAAGAACTCGAACAGCCGGGTGTAGAGGCTGTTGATGTTCTGGCTGATGGTTTCAGAAATCTCGCTGTAGAGAAGAATCCCGCCGGATTCCGTCCGCCGTCGTAGAATCAGGCGCGCCTCGTCGGCAGCCCGTTTTTCAAGAATAATCAGCACATCAGCGGCATAACGCTCCTTCTGCTCCATAAATTCCCGTTCTGACAGCAGCAGGTTGGCGATTATTTCGTAGGAGGATGAAATAACGCCGCATTTGTTGGCCGAGGAATCACGCATCAGCACCACACCGCTGCTCTGCAGACCAACCCGTGCCTCCGGGGTTATGTAGGAGTTGGCGCCTTCGATAATGACTCCGGAGGATGGCATTCCATTTTCGTCGAGAAACGAACGCCAGTTCTGGCCGTCAATAGTTTCCGGGCGACCACCGGCAGGGATGAAAAGATCCGCCTTGACGTCAAAGACCAGACTGTTGTAAAGGCGATTAAAATCATCGATATCCAGCCACTCCTCAACAAGTCCATCGGCAGTTCTGGTAACCTTGCGATGCGTCTCCTTCAGCCCCTCCACACGCCGACCGCTCCGGTAAATAATACAGCCACCTTCACCCAGAAAATAAGGGGTGAAAGCATCCAGATCGTATGAGAGTACTATACGACTTAATTCGTCATGACTGATACCGTTTGGATCGTAGAGTGCCGCCGTGCCGTCCAAAATCAGGCGGACTTGGACCAAGGGACAGCGTTCGAGCAGGATGCGCAATGCATTACCGGCAACATCGCCATTCGGTCCACCGGTCATCTTGAGCGTGAACGGGTCGCGTCGCATGTCAATTCCGGCAGCTTCGGCCATCGTTATTTCAGCAAAGGAGACAACGCCGGTAGAGGTAACACCATACTCCTTGTGGTTGATCCCGAACCGCTTGCTGGACATGATACCGACGCCAAGGATATAGCCCCGCTTTTTCGACAGTGCGGCGATCGCTTCGATCATGCCGTCATGCATATTCTCGTCAGGGCCGATCTCGATCGGCTCGTCATCACCGTAATAGTCGACGATCCGCCGGTCTTTTGCCGTACCGTTTTCAGTAATGAAAATATCCAGAAAAGCATTGGCGATACTGTACTGAAGCTTATAAAGGCGGCAGTTCTCCGCCTCGCTCCCGGCCTGTTCGAGATCTGATGCATTCAGAACAACCGCCAGCTTGGAGCCCCCTTCGTAGATATCCTTGTTTTTCAGATGCTGGGTATTGGCCAGGACATAAACTTCACGGAAGATCGTATTGGCCGAAGTGATATAATCATCGGCACTGCGTGCAATAACAGTGCGCCAGCCGCCGCGGGCGATGTCCGAGAAGCCGACATGATAGCCGGCGCCAAACCGGCTGAAGAAAAAGGTGACGCGGAAAGGGATTGTTTCCGGGAGGTCTGCGGTAAATTCCCTCCCAAGCAGCCGCAAATAGGCCGGGTCAAGCCGGAAGGCCAGCGCCTGTTTCTCGACCACAAAAAAATTTGTTTTCAGAGTGTGAGTGATCAGCAGCAGGCAGCAGCGATATACCGCCCGGCGGATGTCATCCAGCCAGCGATGACCGGTATTGTATCCGTTTACGGCTTCCTCAGCCTGAGTCAGAGCCTCAACATAAAACTGCTCCCGTTCTGCAAGATCTGGATCGAAGCGGGTTCTGAAGAGGCGGATCAGCAGTTGCGCCATTTCAGGGTGATCATAAAATGCGCGCTGCACATCCTCCAGCCCGAACCGCTCCGGCTGGCCATGAGCGAGGCTTGTATGGCAGAAGGAGATACAGGCATTAACAAGAGCGGCATCTTCGCCGGAAAGGAGACCCTCAACTACATAGTCGCGATACGCCGGTGAAGAGGTCGCCAGAATCTGCGTCGTGCAGAGTTCCCGCTTCAGACGTGCAGCCAGAGGACTTTGGGGGGAGAGATCTAACCCGGTGCGGCTGATGACGAGAAAAGAACCGAGGAAATAGGGATGAATCCCGTTTGAGATAGTCTGACAATAAGCCCTGCGGATGCCGATATCCAGGCGGTTAAAGACTTCCAGCAACTGCAGCAGAAATTCGCCCTGCGGCGGATTGCCGACCGCGAACAGCACCCGGGTCTCACTCTGTCCTTCGCGATCAACCCGGGTGACATCGAGAAACAGTCCCCCCGCTGCGTTAGCGCTGTCGAACAGCCAAACCAGATATGCAACCCGTGTGGGAGGGGACATGCGGATGTAATTTTCGTTGTTCAGCCAGAGGATTTTCAGCAGCCGATCAAGTTTTTTAAGGTCAAAAGAAGGAAACGCAGAGCGGAGTTCATTCCGCACTTTTCTGGTCAATACTGCCGGAATATTGGTTTCACGCGTGAGGTCTATTTCATGGTTCTTGCGGCGATCAAACTCAAAACGCTGGATTTCCAGTTCATCATTAATGCCCGGCATACCGGCATTTGAGTGGGAAAACATTGCATAGGATATTTCACGCTCGCCAACGCTGCGAAGCGTCGCATAAAGCGAACCGGGGCGATTGACGCTGGCGATCACCAGCCGTTTTTCCTGATCGGCCAGAATCAGATGCCGGTTATGCTTTAATCGCCCAAGCTCTCTGGCCAGCAGCGTCAGGGTTTCCTCTTCGTCAGCCATAGCCTGGAAAAAGTAGGGGCTCATATGCTGCTGGAGCCAGGCGGCATTTTCTTCTGCGGCAAGACGGGACGAGTTAGCGCTGCGGCGGACAAGTGTGGGCAGATGCATGGAATATTCTCCCTGATGACGAGGTAGTAGGTGCGCAGTATAACGCCATATTTAAAATCGGCAAAGTATTACTGACTCGTTTTACTACCGATAAAAAACGCTCAAAGCTTTTCTTGACCGTATACGGATGAATTGTGTATAGTCGCGCCGCACTTTTTATTCTACCTGTAAACAGGATTTCGGCTGTGCCAGAAAAACTTTGCACCATTCAGTCACGTTCAAACGGCATCGCCGTTGTGGCTATCCCCGGAAGCAGCGACGCCTCAGCCAGGGAGCTGCTGGAAGCAATCCGGCGCCAGACGAGCGCGTTGGCCGGGAAAGACGATATTAACGGATTGATTTTGACCTCGTCAGCGAGTGGCTTTTGCCGCTGCCTGATCGAGTGCAGCACCTCTGTCCGTGATGCGGGCGAATTATCCTCTTTCGGCCAGCAGCTGACCTTCAGCCTCGAAAAAACCGGTAAGCCGTGTATTGCTGCAATTGAGGGCGAATGCTCAGGGTTGGGGCTGGAGATCGCCCTCGCCTGTGACTTCATTGTTGCTTCAGAGGCGGCACATTTTGGTTTTACCGGCATTGCCGCCGGTTTGATTCCCTTTTGCGGCGGCAGCCAGCGACTTTCCAGACTGGTTGGCAAATCAAAAACCAAAGAGTTGATTTACAGCGGCGATCTGGTAAACGCAGCTGAAGCCCACCGGATAGGTTTGATAAACCGTCTTTATCCAGAGGGACACGCGTTAGCTGAAACGGTCAAACTGATCGAACATATCTGCACCCGCAGCCCCAGTGCCATTCGCATCGGCGGCGAGATAGTCAATGCCGGGTACGACATCGACCTACAAACCGCCTGTATGCTGGAGCGGGACGCCTTCGCCCTCTGTTTTGCAAGTTTTGACCAGCAAGAGGGGATGCAGGCCTTTCTGGACAAGCGGACGCCACAATTTAAAGGGGAATAGCATGGCTTTGGATCAGGGGTGCGTACAGGTCTACACCGGGGACGGCAAAGGAAAAACAACCGCCGCGCTTGGGCTTGCACTGCGGGCGGTCGGTCGCGGCCTCAAGGTCTGCGTGTTCCAGTTCATCAAGGGTGGCGGCCGCTATGGTGAACATCTGGCCGCCGAAAAGCTCGCGCCGTTGCTGACAATCATCCAGAGCGGCAGACCTGGATGGGTCAACACCAAAGACATCACTGAAGACCGTCTCGTTGCCCAGGAAGCGTTTATTCAGGCACGCATATTGTTAACGTCCGGCGAGTTTGATCTTTTTATCTGTGACGAAATAAACGGCGCTGTCGGTTTCGGCCTGATCGACGTACAGCAGGTGCTGGAACTGATTACCGTTAAGCCGAAAAATACCGAACTGGTGCTTACCGGACGTAACGCAGATCAGCGCGTCATTGCCGCCGCTGATCTGGTGACCGAGATGCGCGTGATCAAGCATTATTATGATGCAGGAGTACCGGCACGTACCGGGATAGAGATGTAGAAAAAATTTGCCACTAACCTATCGGAGGAAAGTTACCATGGCTGAAAGAACGTTGCGCGTACTCGTCGGAAAACCGGGGCTGGATGGCCATGATCGTGGTGCAAAAATAATCGCCCGCGCCTTCCGCGATGCCGGTTTTGAGGTCATTTACACTGGTCTGCACCAGACCCCTGAACAGATCGTCTCGGCCGCGATCCAGGAGGACGTTGACTGCATTGGGTTATCGATCCTGTCCGGGGCCCACAACACCCTGCTCCCCAAAGTCATGCAACTGCTCAAAGAAAAAGGGGCCGACGATATCAAGGTTTTTGGAGGCGGCGTCATTCCTGAAGACGATATTCCCGGGTTGAAGGCCGCCGGCATCTGCGCGGTATTTACCCCCGGCACTTCGACGGAAGATATTGTTGCCTGGGTTAAAAACAGTGTCAAACCACGAGCCTGATGCCATTCAAAAAGCTCCGCATAGAGATCATGAACCGGGTCGGGTATATTCTGCTCGTGTCCGGTTCACGCTTTAACAAACTCTCCATTACCACTATCCGTGAGCTGAAACGTGCTTTTGCCCAGCTTGAGGATGACGCAACTGCACATGCCATCGTTCTCAGCGGTTATCCGGGAGAATCCTTTGCTGCCGGAGCCGACATCGGCCAGATGGTGCATTTTTCCCCCCATGAGGCACTTCACTTTGCAGAACTTGGCCAATCGCTGTTTGATCAGATCGAATCCTGCGCAAAACCGGTAATCGCCGCCCTTAACGGCATCACCATGGGAGGAGGGTGCGACCTCTCCATGTCGTGCGACATTCGCCTTGCCTCAGAAAGCTTGCGAATTGGTCATTCCGGGGCGAAGCTCGGTATCATCACCGGATTCTGCGGGACCCACAAACTCCCTCAAATTGTCGGCAAAAATTTGGCCCGGGAAATTTTCATGACCTCCGAAATTTACACTGCCGCCGAGGCACTGAGAATGGAGTTGGTTGACCGGGTATATCATGATAATGAATTTTGGCAGGGGGTTACCGCTTTTGCTGAACGGATCGCCAGTCACCCTCTAACGGCGCTCTCCGCTGCAAAACGCCTCATCAACGCCGCTGAAGATATAGACCTGCGTAGCGGTTGCCTGCTGGAGCGGGAAACGGCAACACATATCAACGTCATGCAACCACTTGCACCCATGATTTAAACGCACCGCAACGTCATAACCTCTCACGCAGTGCTGCCGTTGCATCATATGCAGGCCTCATGAAGGAAACAACTCCCACCTCCGAAACGGCTCTATACGGGTAAACCAGCCGGAATAACGGACTCGGCACAATCCAACAGAAACTCTATTGTGTACAAAAACAACACAAATTTATGTTTTGCGTTGTCGTAAAAATGTACCATCTATGCCGACAAAAAACGCAAACGGCTAATATTTCAGCAATGCTTGTTCAATAAAACGGCAGACCTTGCCTGTGGCACGATACATGCTTCTAAAATGAGCACCAGCGTCGCAATATGCATATTTATTATTCATATCTGCTCGCATTTTAATCTCTCAGGAGGCATAAATGGCACACGTAGATCAAAAAATTGAAGGCATGTACCAGGAAGTTCTGAAACGCAATCCCGGTGAAACTGAATTTCATCAGGCGGTTCTCGAAGTCCTGGAGAGCCTTGGACCGGTTGTCTCAAAACATCCGCAGTTTCTGGAGCGTAAAATTATTCAGCGCATCTGTGAACCGGAACGCCAGATCATCTTCCGGGTGCCATGGCAGGACGACAAGGGTGAAGTCCAGATCAACCGTGGTTTCCGCGTCGAGTTCAACAGCTCCCTGGGACCATACAAGGGCGGCCTGCGCTTTCATCCCTCCGTATATCTCGGGATCATAAAGTTCCTGGGCTTTGAACAGTGCTTCAAAAATTCCCTGACTGGCCTGCCTATCGGCGGCGGCAAGGGTGGGGCCGACTTCGACCCCAAAGGCAAGTCTGATGACGAAGTCATGCGTTTCTGCCAGAGCTTTATGACCGAACTGTATCGCCACATCGGCGAACACACCGACGTTCCGGCAGGCGATATCGGCGTAGGCGGCCGTGAGATCGGCTACATGTTCGGCCAGTATAAACGCATCACCAACCGCTACGAGCCGGGTGTCCTGACGGGCAAAGGGCTGACCTGGGGAGGCTCACTGGTCCGCACCGAAGCAACCGGCTACGGCGCAACCTTCTTTGTCAATGAAATGCTGAAAGCCCGCAAGGACTCCTTCGCCGGCAAGACCTGCCTGGTTTCCGGTTCCGGCAACGTGGCCATCTACACCATCGAGAAGATCCATCAGCTGGGCGGTAAGTGCGTGGCCTGTTCCGACTCCAACGGCATCATTTATGACGAAAAGGGCCTTGATCTCGAACTGATCAAACAGATCAAGGAAGTTGAGCGTCGCCGGATCTCCGACTATGCCAAGACACACAAACATGCCAAATACATCGCAGGCGGCAACATCTGGGACATTCCCTGCCAGGTAGCCATGCCGTCAGCCACCCAGAACGAGATCAACGGCAAGGACGCCGCCACTCTCGTCAAGAACGGCTGCATCGCCGTTGGAGAAGGGGCCAACATGCCGACTACTCCGGAAGGCGTCAAAGTGTTTCTCGATGCCAAGATCGCCTACGGTCCCGGCAAAGCGACCAACGCCGGCGGAGTTGCCACATCGGCACTTGAAATGCAACAGAATGCTGGCCGTGATTCCTGGACCTTTGAGTATACCGAAAAGAAACTGGAAGACATCATGGTCAACATCCATCGCAACTGCTTTGAAACAGCTGAAGAGTATGGCGCACCCGGTAACTATGTTGTCGGTGCAAACATCTGCGGCTTTATCAAGATAGCCAATGCCATGGTTGCTCACGGCCTCGTCTAACAGGGATTATTAAAATGAATCTGGAAAAGCCCGGCTACAGCCGGGCTTTTTTTTATGTGAAATGTATCGACAAAAGGATCATCCAAAACGGCATATTACGTCAGTACCACGAATATTTTTTAGCGCTTGACGCTAACAGGACATTCCTGTATTTCGGTCGTGTTACTAATTTAATATTGTGGTTCAGCTAGAAGGAGGACGTTCCATGCATATGGCAGACGCATTACTTTCACCAGCAACAGGCGGGACGATGTGGGCTGTGTCAGCCATCACCATCGCCTACTGTTCCAAAAAAGTTCGAACTGAGATGGATGACCGCAGAATACCGTTGATGGGAGTCCTGGGTGCGTTCATCTTTGCCGCACAGATGATCAATTTCACCATCCCGGTCACCGGTTCAAGTGGGCACCTCGGAGGTGGGTTGATACTTTCCATCCTGCTCGGCCCTTATGCCGCCTTCCTGACAATAGCCTCGGTGCTGGTGGTACAGGCGTTCTTTTTTGCCGACGGCGGACTGTTGGCACTCGGCTGCAATATTTTCAATATGGGCTTTTTTCCGGCCTTCATCGCCTACCCCTTTATCTACAAAAAGATCGTCGGCAACACCCCCTCTCCGGGCAGAATATCAGTCGCATCAATGGCCGCGGCAATCATCTCCCTGCAAATGGGGGCCTTCGCGGTGGTACTGGAAACCGTGTCATCCGGAATTTCCTCGCTCCCCTTTATAAATTTTGTTGCCATCATGCAGCCGATCCACCTCGCAATCGGTATTGTAGAGGGCATGGTGACGGCATCAGTGATCTCTTTTGTGTATAACGCCAGACCGGAGATTATGCAAAGCACTGCAAAAGCACCCCCGGCAGGATCTCATCCAATTCGGAATATTTCACTCGGTTTTCTGGCAGTCACTTTGCTGACAGGCGGGGTTATTTCCTGGTTCGCCTCTGAACAGCCTGACGGTCTGGAATGGTCAATAGCAAAAGTTACCGGGCAAGAAGAGCCAAAGGGGGAAGAGCATGGCATTGTCGGCTACTTAGCCCTTCTTCAGAAGAAACTCTCCTTTCTGCCGGATTACTCGTTCAGGAAGCCGACAGAAACCAAACCCGCTATAATATCAGTATCAGTCGCGACAACTCCGGAGCAACAACCGGAGAAGAAAACAAGCGGAGAAGACAGAGCCGGCACCACTCTTTCCGGTATCGCCGGAGGGGCACTGACTCTTGGTTTGTCGTTGTCAATCGGATTTATGCTCAAACGCAGAAACCCTCCTGGTGAAAACTCTGTCGGGGCAGATGGATAGGAGATCAAAGACATCTCCACTCCCACCACTGCTTTACCACCGATCCATTTGCGCAATAATGTTCAAAAAAGGACCTTTGGTCGACCGTGCATTCGGATCTTGGCACTTCGCCCATTGTCGAAATTCGCATAATTGCCGCCACCTTGACCGGGATGAACAATCTGTGCTAATGATTAACAGCGCCGCTGCAGCCCATCGCAGTAACAGCCAAGAAGGAGATCTACCAGATGATCATCGTAACCGGAGGAGCAGGACTGATCGGCAGCGCAGTGATCCAGCATCTGAACCAGATCGGCAGAGAAGATATTCTGGTCGTGGACCATCTCGGCCTGACCGACAAATGGCGCAACCTGGCGCCACTACGCTTCACGGATTACCTGGAAAAGGATGCCTTCGAGCGGCTGCTGGACTCGGGTTCCACGGGGGGACGCCTGCCTGGTTGCAAACTGGACGCGGTCATCCACCTCGGAGCCTGCTCAGCCACGACCGAGCCGGACGCCACCTACCTGATCAGGAACAACTTTGAATATTCCCGCAAACTGGCCCTGACGGCACTGACGGCTGATGCCCGGTTTATTTACGCCTCCAGCGCCGCAACGTACGGAGACGGTGAACACGGTTTTGTCGATGACGACAGCCAGCTGCCGCACCTTCGGCCGATGAATATGTACGGCTACTCCAAGCAGCTCTTTGATCTGTGGGCGCTGCGGCATGGAGTTCTCGACAAAATTGTCGGCATCAAATATTTTAATGTTTATGGTCCCAACGAACAGCACAAGGGTGAAATGCGCTCGCTGGTCCTCAAAGCTTTTGAGCAAATCGGCACCACCGGCACGCTCCGGCTGTTCAAATCGCACCGTCCGGAATACGGCGACGGAGAACAGCTACGCGACTTCGTCTACGTCAAGGATGCCGCGACGATGACGCTCCATTTTCTCCAGAACAAGGATGTGGGCGGCATCTTCAATGTCGGCGGCGGCACAACCATCAGCTGGAACCGGCTGGCTCGCGCCGTCTTCAGCGCCATGGATCGTCCGGTCAACATTGAGTATATTGATATGCCGGAATCGATCCGTAACACCTACCAATACCTGACCTGTGCTGAGACCGCCAAGATCCATGCGGCCGGTTATGCGGAGTCGGTCACCCCCGTAGAAGAGGCGGTGGCTGATTACATCAGAAATTATCTCATCCCCGGCAAGCGCCTGGGAGACTGACAGAGGTGCTGCGACCGGCCAGATGTGCCCCGGGGCTCAGCATGTTGCGTAATTTTATATCTATGTATCTATTTCCTATTTGACAGGTACCCCATGTCTCTCGCAGAGCAGGTTTTGGAAGGAAATATCCGCGCCGCAGCGCGACTGATGCGCGACATCGATGATGGACGCCCTCAGGCGGTTGATGAGTTGAAGTGCCTCTATCCACATACCGGCAACGCCTATATCATCGGCATCACCGGCCCACCAGGCGCCGGTAAATCAACACTTGTCGATCAACTGACCGCCTCGTTTCGCAAACAGGGAAAAAAAGTCGGCGTAGTCGCAATCGACCCCACCAGTCCATTTACCGGTGGCGCAATCCTTGGTGATCGCATCCGCATGAACCGCCACTCCTGCGACGAAGGGGTTTTCATCCGCAGCCTGGCCACACGCGGGGCTCTGGGAGGCCTTTCACGCTCGGCCTCCGATGTCGCTCTGGTAATGGATGCTCTGGGAATGGACATCGTCATTATTGAAACGGTCGGAGTCGGCCAGGACGAGGTAGATATTGTCAAGGAGGCGCACACGACCTGTGTCGTGATGGTGCCGGGGCTCGGTGACGATATTCAGGCGATCAAGGCCGGTATCCTCGAAATCGGCGATATTTTCGTCGTCAACAAGGCCGACCGGGATGGTGCAGACCGGACAGCCAGAGAGCTCTCCACTATGTTGGAAATGCGTCATGGCGCTGCGGGGAGCTGGAATCCGCAGGTGATGAAAACCGAGGCACAACGCGGGGCAGGCATTGACGAACTGACGAGTGAAATCTTGGCCCACCGCGATTTTTTTCTGTCAAGTGGGACCATTGACGATTTTCTGCACGAGCGTAACCAGCGCCACTTTATAAGCATTCTGCGCGATACCCTGCTCAGGAAAGCTCTGTTGCTCCTGACAAAAGACGGCACCCTTGAAAGGGTCATGACAGAGATGAGTGGCCACCATATCGATCCGTATTCAGCGGTAGAAGAGATTGCTTCGAAAATGATGCCGGACTCTGCTGATTAACATTTCCTAGCGATAAACAGCGTTTTTCAGGTTTATACGTTGAATTTTTTCCGGATTGCTCTATACTTTGTATAGTGAAATGTCTGATTAACAATGGAGAACAATAATGCCACCGACCTCAATCGCCCTGATCGTTATTGCCGCAGCCCTCTGTATTCTGGTGCTGATCCTCATACCTACCTTACTAACCATCAAACGGACTGCCGCGGCTGTTGGAGAATTGGCAGAGATGGTCCATGGCGAATTGAAACCGACCCTGCAGGAATTGACCGGCGTACTGGCGGAATTGAAGAGCGTCGGTGGCGCTGTGGCTGAGTACAACGATGATGTCAAACGTTTCATGTCGGAACTGGGGGCGGCCGGCACCAACCTCCACACGATCAACCGCTCGGTGGGGGTCGCAACAAATGTTCTCAACACAACTTCGGCCTGGGCAACCGGAGCCAAGGTGGCAGGGAAGTACGTGCTTGAATGGTATCTAAAAAAAAGGGGAGGTATGTAGCCATGTCTGACAAATGTGAAGTATCAGCAGGGACTGTATTGGTATCATTTGTAGCCGGAGCAGCAATAGGGGCTGGCCTGGCCCTGTTGTATGCACCCAAGAGCGGACGTGAAATACGTGAGGACATCCTTGACCTGACGGAAGATGCAGTAGACAAGATCAAGGAATACGCCAAGGAAGCCCAGGAAAAGATCAAAAATGCCGTCGAAGATGGCAAAGAAGCTTTCGTAGAAAAGAAGAGTGTCCTGGCATCTGCCATTGAGGCAGGTCGCGAGGCTATGCAAAAAGAGCGTACTTCAGCGCAGTAATATGCATACGTTCCAGCAGAGAAGAGCCCGCTCCGGCGGGCTTTTTTGTTTCAGTTTCAAACCCCGTTCATCTTTCATCCAGTGCACTACCCGACAGCTTACACCCATTTGAGGTGCGATTCCGCGCCATTGACTTTCATAGGTGCTTCCTTTATACTCCCTCGCCTATGAAAAGGTTCCTTCTTTTTACATACGCCGTTATTGCTCTTGCACCCCTGTTATATGTTCTGCCGGTTGCTGCAACAGAGCCGATCCAGCCTCTGTTGGCCGAGCTGATACGCCCGAATGCGCTGCCATTTGGAACGGATAAAGTTGCTTCGCTGGGTACAGCTGACAACCAAAACATGA
The DNA here is from genome assembly GCA_028683435.1 of Desulfuromonadaceae bacterium. Classification (GTDB taxonomy): domain Bacteria; phylum Desulfobacterota; class Desulfuromonadia; order Geobacterales; family Pseudopelobacteraceae; genus JACRCG01. The sequence continues at coordinate 25,021 of JAQUIG010000018.1, forward strand.
CCGGGCACCTGAGTTCCGCTCCCGTCACAAAGCTCTTTTCGCTTGAAGAGCTGAGGAACTCAAGTGAAGATGACAGCGATCTTGAACTCCCCGATGTTGACCTGCCGATTTCCGATATCCCGTTGACCATGAACAGCAAGGTTGAATATTTCCTGTACTACTTCCAGACCCGCGGAAAGCCGTCCTTCTCGCGCTGGCTGTCACATTCGGCCCGATATATCCCGATGATGAAGGGGATTCTGAGGCGCGAAGGAATGCCGGAAGATCTGGTGTATGTCGCCATGATTGAGAGTGGTTTCCAGATGCATGCCCGCTCCTGGGCAAACGCAGTCGGTCCGTGGCAGTTCATGCCGGGTACCGGGCGACGCTATGACCTGAGGATCGATCAGTGGATTGATGAGCGCAAGGATCCGGTCAAGGCCACCACCGCCGCCGCACTATACCTTAAAGAGCTGTACTCCCTGTTCAAGGGTGACTGGTATTTGGCGGCAGCCGGATACAATGCCGGTGAGAACAAGATCCTCCGTGCTATCAGCATGTACAATACCAATGATTTTTGGGAGCTTTCCCAAGGTTCCTATCTGAAGCCGGAAACCAAACAGTATGTCCCCAAACTTCTGGCGGCCGCCATCATCGCAAAAGATCCCGCTCGTTACGGTTTCAGTGACATCGCATATCTGACACCAATCGAGTATGATACCGTTACGATACCGTCCCGCACCAATCTCGAGCTGGCAGCTAAACTAAGTGGCACAACCTATGAGTCAATCAAGGAATTGAACCCGGATCTGCTCCACTGGTGTACCCCACCTAACTACCCGGATTATCAGCTTAATATCCCCAAAGGGAGCAAGCTGCAGTTCGCTCTTGAATATGCTAAGATTCCAGAAGATCAACGCTTTACCGAGCGGGTTCTGTACAGCCGCTATAAAGTGCGCAAGAGAGAGACTCTCAAAAGCGTAGCGCGCCGTTTCGGCACATCCCCCGCTGCGGTGGCGGAGTTGAATGGCCTGAGCCTAAAGAGCCGCATTGCCGGGAAATCTCTGCTCGTACCGGTCAAACAGAGTGTCGATTTTAACCACGAAGGGCGCCCGGTCAGATCAGTTGCTGCTGCAAAAGGAAATTACGTAAAATATTACACGGTAAAGCGTGGTGACACCCTCAGCTCACTAGCCAAGCGCTTCGATGTTTCAGCCAAGCTCCTCTCGGCTTGGAACAAGCTGAAACTGAAAGTTGCCCTCAAACCGGGCAGGCGCATCATTATCGCAAAATTCACCGAAAAGAACGGTGCAATGACTCAAGCAGCCTCAAAGAGCTGATTCCAAATTATCCCATATCCCAACACCCGACGTATGAAAGGAATTATCGATGTATAACATTCTTATCTCTGCAGCAGCTGCAGTTGCCGTGCTGCTGATAATGATTTTTGTCCTCAACCTTGCATGGTGGGGATCGCTGATTGTCGGCCTGATGATCTTCGCTCTTGTCTTTGTCCTTTTTTCGCGCATCACCATGAAAAAGGTCATGGCTTCCATCGAGACCGCCGGCAAGGATCTTCAGGCACAGCCCCCCCGTTTTGAAAAAGCTATTCGCGAGCTGAAGGATGCCCTGCAATACAGCAAGTGGCAGCTGTATGTAAGCGGGCAGCTGCACTCTCAGATCGGCATGATCTACTACATGAAGCGAGACTTCTCGAATGCCTTCCCCCATCTGGAGAAGTCATTCTTCAAAAACTGGGCCGCTACCGCGATGTTGGCTATTTCCTACATGAAGCGCCAGAAAAAAGACAAGATGATCAGCACCTTCGAGCGGGCGGTACAATGGAACGGCAAGGAGTCACTGCTCTGGAGCCTGTACGCCTACTGCATGAACGAAAGTGGGGAATCAGTAAGGGCCAAAGCGATCCTTGTCAAAGGACTCAAAAAGCTTCCTGGTGACGAAAAGCTGAAAGACAATCTGGATTGTCTGGAAAAGGGCAAAAAGATGAATATGCGGGCGTATGGCGATTTATGGTTTCAGTTCCACCTGGAAAGCCTGGGTGCCATTCAGAGGCACCAAATGGCATCCATGGGGGGGAGAATGCAGCGAAGGACTGCTGTCAGGCGCTAAAGCAGCTCTTTATTCATCGTCGGAGCAGGCATATCTAAGAGCACGACCACAATATATGCAATTTCACAGCAAAGGAGATTTTCGCCATGACCTCACAAGCTCTCGTAAAAATTGATAATTCAGCAAAGAATGACGAGCTGATCCAACTGGTCAGCTTCATGCTGGCCGATGAGGAGTACGGTGTTGAAGTCCTGAAGGTGCGCGAGATCATCCGCATGCCGACCATCACCAAAATGCCCAACGTACCGCAGCATGTTGAGGGGATCATCAACCTGCGCGGCAAGGTTATCCCGATCATCTCCATGCGGAGACGTTTCGGCCTGATGGAGAACGAAAACAACAATCACACCCGCATCATCATCATGGACGTAGTCGGCAGTCTGACCGGTTTCATCGTCGATTCAGTCTCGGAAGTCATCCGCATCCACAGCAGCGAAATCCAGCCTCCCCCGTCGATGGTGCTATCTGGCGGCATCGGACAGGAGTTTATCACCGGAGTGTTCAACCACGCCGAACGATTGCTGATCATCATGGATATTGACCGGATGTTCTCGGAGGATGAACGGGAGAGTTTCAGTGAGATGTAGTAATGCTTCCGATGTAGATACGGCATAATATGGGGGACCAACAGAAACCCCTCTTTTGCTATCTACTACTTTGCGGCAGGCCGGTACAATCCCCGCGCTGCCGCAGTAACTTCCTCCCGATGGAGCGTAACGCCTTGTAGCACCCCCGCGGAGTTGAATCAAATACAATTACCGGGCAACCGATCCGCCGTTCCAACTGATCCAGCGAAACGTCATCGAGAAACACGCCCTCCCCTTCTTTCAGCATCACGTCCGGTACAAGCAGACACGAGCCTACATTGTAACCGGTCAGTGACGACGCGATATCGTTGCCGGCAACCAAGCCGCTTACAGTGATACTCGCCCCGAAGAGTTTGTTTTCAACCGCCAGAGGCACGATATCAACGCCGCTCTTTTCAGCCAACTCTGCCAGAAATTCCCTTACAAATCCAAGCGCAGAGACGCCGGTGACAACCGTTGCCCGAAACGACCCAATAGGCCTGACCCCCTTCAGCAACCGGACAGCCTCCTTCATAAAGAGCGGTACCATGCCGACACCGTTTTCGATCTGCGGAAAGTCGCCGTATTCTTTTATGTGGGGGAATGGCAAACCGGCCTTGAGGTAAAACTCATCGGCCAGGAAAAGAAACGGCTGCCCCAGTTTTCTGCGCAGAGCCTCTGCCTGCAACTCCCAGCTTGATATGAAACCCTTGGCATATTCTGCATCGACCGGCGTCAACTGCGGCAAGTTTTGGCGATGGGCGGTCAGGCCAAGCGGTACTACCGCCAGCGATTGCACTGCGGGGTATAGACCGGCAAGATTGGTCACGGTGCGCCGCAGCTCTTCTCCGTCATTCAGCCCTGGGCAAAGCACAACCTGGGTATGCATGACAATTCGGGCGGCAGCCAGCCTCTGCAGCTGTTCCATAATAGGGGGAATGCCGACTTTGCCAAGCAGGTGCTCGCGCAGACCAGGATTAGTTGCGTGGACTGAAATATACAGCGGGGAGAGGCGCTGTTCGATGATGCGGTTCAACTCCGAGGCCTTGATGTTGGCCAGCGTGACGTAGTTTCCGTTTAAAAAGGAGAGGCGGTAATCCTCATCTTTGATGTAAAGCGGTTTACGGAGCCCTCGGGGAAGCTGGTGGACAAAACAGAAAAGGCAGTTGTTGGCGCAACGGGCGGGAGGGGGAGCAGAAAACGTCAGCCCGAGCGGCTCTCCTGCAGAGCGTTCGACCTCCAGTTCCCACAATTCTCCGTCCTGCTTTTCAATCTCCAGCAGCATCTCTTCTTCGGAAGCGGTGTAATAGCTGTAATCGATCAGGTCGCGCAGCGGCTCTCCGTTGACAGCAAGCAACCGGTCGCCCGCCACCAGTTCAAACCGGGCGGCAATTGAACCGGCTGCAACTGAATTAATTCGCAGAGCTGCCATCACCCCTCCACGAGTTACGGCAGGACCCGCCCGGGGAACGGGAAAATACCTGCAGCACCGCAACAACCGGCTCCACCGTCAGCATCCCGGCAATGCCTGAGAGCTGGCAGCCGAGCGCTGCGTACTGAATATTTTTAATGTTTTTTGGCATGGATTGTTATCGAGAAGCCCCCTCCCGGCCATATTGGCCAAGGAGGGGGCTGGAGACCGTTAAGGGTGAAGTCGGAAGGCGCCATCCGCAGACGTTATGTTAGAAATGGCATGTTTGTAAATCAGCATGTCACCGCCCGAATCGAGCAGTACCGAAAAATTATCGAATGACTTTATGTATCCTTCCAGTTTGTCACCCGACATCATAAGCGCGACAACCCGCACCCGCTCCTTGCGGGCTTGATTGAGGTACTGATCCTGAATATTAAAAGGTGTCTTGGACATTGTCGTTACGCCTCCCGTCGCTCAAAAAATTCAATTGCATGTTGTAGGATACTACCAAACTTCTCGGGATATTCAAACCACAATATGTCAGGATCCGCTTTGAACCAGGTAAGCTGGCGCTTGGCATAACGACGCGTATCGCGTTTGATCAGACGGGCAGCTTCGCCAGCGGGCAGTATGCCACTCAGTTGGGCGATCGCCTCCTTATAGCCGATTGAGCGCATGGGCTTAAGATCAGCCCCGAATCCGCCGGTCAACAGCCCGTTTACCTCTGCGAGGAGACCAGCGGCGAGCATCCGTTCGACCCGTTCCTCTATCCGCTCGTACAACAACGCACGATCAACTGCGATGCCGAACTGGAGTGTGTCGTAACGCCGGGAGGCAAAAGCATGCTCCTTTTGATAGCGGGAAAGCGGAATCCCGCTCAACTGATAGACCTCCAGGGCGCGTATGATGCGTACCAGATTGTTCGGGTGCAGTACGGCAGCCATATCGGGATCAATCTGCCGCAACTTCTCCAGCATGACCTCGTTGCCGACTCTGCCGGCCTCATCCTGTAACGCCTGGCGAAGCTCGCCGGTCGCAGCCGGTGAATCGATAAGACCATGTAACAGTGCCCGGATGTAGAGGCCGGTCCCGCCGGCAACAATAACGCGCTTCCCCCGGCCGACGATATCTTTAATTGCAGCATCAGCGGCAGCAGCAAAGTCAGCGGCTGAGAAGGGTTGATCAGCATCGACCACGTCGATCAGGTGGTGGCGGATCTCGGCTTGCTGGTCAACAGAAGGCTTGGCGGTACCGATGTCCAGTCTGCGGTAGATCTGCATCGAGTCGGCATTGACAATTTCGCCATCCAGAGCATGCGCCAGCCGGAGGGCAAGCTCACTCTTGCCGGAAGCGGTCGGGCCGCAGATGAGAAGAATCTTGGTGGCTGGGACCTGACTCATGTCCGTTTAAAAATCTTCTGCAGCTCCGCCAATGTCACCACGTGCGACACCGGCCTGCCATGCGGACAACTTGCGGCATAATCTGCCTGATCCATCTGCTGAAGCAATTCCCGTATCTGTCGGTGTTCAAGTTGATGAACGCCTCGAATAACAGAGTGACAGGCAATGCGGGCAAGCAGGCTTTCCAGAATCCCATTGAAAGCGGCGCTGGTTCCGAACCGCTCCAGATCAGCAAGAATATCACGGATCAGAAGGATCGGATCTTTTTGGGCGACGAGGCGGGGAACGGCTGAAACCATGATCGTTTTGCCGCCAAAAGGCTCCAATTCAAAACCGATTCCCGCCAGGTCCTGACTAAACCTGGCAGCCACGGCAACTTCACTGAACGAGAGTTCAACTGTTTCTGGAAACAGCAGCCGCTGCGACTCGACCACTCCGTCGTGACTCTGCTGTTTAAGAAGCTGATATGCCACTCTTTCACTGGCTGCGTGCTGGTCTATGACCACCAGCTCGGAAGCTGACTGGCAGAGAATATATTCGCTGTGAAACTGTCCTATAATAGTCAGAGAAGAGAAATACCCGGCTGATTCTGAGTGGAGCGGTTCCGGGTGGAATGGAGTAATCGATTCGGCGATAGTCATATTTTGTTGGGGTGATGCAATTAACGGTGCGGGACTTGTACTCTGGGGAGCGTGATCCCGCATCAGATTATGTTCAGAACGCTGCGGCATTGACAATGAAGCCTGGGCAGCGGCGGCGATCCGCTCGCGGTATGCCTGCCCTGCAGCCGCTGCGGGGATGTGTGAGATTGGAGCGGGTGACGCTGTCAGCCAGGGAGAACGGCGCAATATCTCCTCTATTGCCGCCTGAATAACGTCATGTACAACTGATTGGCGTCTGAAACGGACTTCATGTTTGGTCGGGTGCACATTTACATCCACTTCACCCGGCGGGAGTTCAATAAACAGAGCGACAACCGGATAGCGACCACGGTCGATGACGCCCCGGTAGGCCTGCATGACGGCGTGCTGTACAACCTTGTCACGAATGAAACGGCCATTGATATATGTATATATTGCCTGGGTACCGGAACGCACCAGCGCCGGTGCGGAGACAAAACCTGTTACCGCAGCATATCCGTCTCCCCCCGTGACAGGATAAAGATGCTGAGAGCTCTCACGGCCGACAACCTGAGACAGTCGTCGCCGAAGGTCGCTGCACTGCAGCCGCAGCAGCTCCCGTTCATCACTTGTGCATAAAAACGCCACGTCAGGGCGGGAAACGGCCATCCGGGCAATAACATCGGCAACGTGGCCGATTTCGGTTTCGGCGCTCTTCATAAATTTCAGGCGGGCCGGCAGATTGTAAAATATCTGCTCAACCGTGATGACTGTACCGGAAGCCATGCCGCATGCTCTGACATCCCGGACGCGCCCGCCCTCAACGATGATCTCGGTCCCTTCTGGAGATGCCGTTTCACGGGTGGCAAGCGAGAAGCGGGAAACCGAGGCGATCGAAGGGATCGCTTCGCCACGAAAACCGAGCGTCAGGATTTTATCCAAATCACTGTCTACCCTGATTTTGCTGGTGGCGTGTCGCTCCAGAGAAAGGAGGGCATCCTCGCGTGACATCCCATGCCCATTATCCGTAACGCGAATCCGCCGTCTGCCTCCGGCATTGATTTCTACAGAAATATCAGTCGCCCCGGCATCAAGTGAATTTTCGATCAACTCCTTTATGACAGAAGCGGGACGTTCAACAACTTCGCCGGCAGCTATCTTGTTGGTAAGGGTTTCCGGCAGTATGGTTATGCGCTGGGACATGGCAGCTCCGGCTTGTACAAAAAAAGAGCGGGGGAGATCCGCTCTTTTAGTAAGTTCAAAGTCATTTTGATGTGTATTACTTGCAGAAAATGGCTTCGGTAACGCACTTATCCTGTTTATAAGACTAGGGAGAATCCAAGTAGTAACGACTAATTACTTTGTAGATTTTTCTTTTGTATCCCCGAACAGGGAATCGAAGTCATCGGCGCTCTCTTTGTTGCCGTGTGCCGCATCGGCAGCCGGCGTGTCATCCCAAGAGAAGTTTTCCAGATCAAATTCCCCAGGCCCTGAAGAGGACTCCGACATCTTTGCTGCTGCAGGATCAGTAGCCCTGTCCCCCTTAGCAGCGGCAAAGGAGGGTGATTCTTCGACCCGCGAAGTCGATTCCAGCAGATCGGCAAAAACATCATTTTCTGACTTTAGGCTGTTTGACTGGTTCATGTCTGGTGATGGCTCATCAAAATTAAACGGGTCATTATTGAGACCGGCAGGTACGGATGAGTTATCGGGCAGATCAAACGAAAACATGTCGTCAGGTGTGTCAGCAATGTCACCCGTATGGTCAGCTGCACTTTCAGCCAACCGCAGTTCGGCCGCCAGCTTTTCCTTTGCTTCCTGCGGGAGGAGCAGTGAAGTAATTGAATAGGTTAGTTTGTAACCGGTCAGGTCGCTGGAGCACTTTTTACAGCTATCATAGTATTCAAAACTATTATACCCGCACTTGGGACATTTCATTTGCGGCTCCTTCCCTGTCATCAGTCACATTTCACCCCATATATACTGTATTATCGCCAGAATAGCAATACTTGCCGTTTCAGTCCGCAGTATTCTGGAGCCCAGTGAAACAGGCAGGAAACCGTGCTGTGAAAAATGACGCACCTCAAGGGGATCAAAACCACCTTCCGGGCCGATAGCAACGATCAATGATGCGGGTTTCCCTGCTGCAGAAAGCACATCTTTCAGTGAATGTTCACGCTCCCCCTCCCAAAGAATCAGCCGGAGTTCCTGGCCCGAATCATTTGCCGCTTCGACGGCGCTTGGCCTCCAGGTCACTGCAGGGATATCGGGTCTCCCGCACTGCCGTGCAGCCTCCGTCGTAATTCGCTTCCACCGTTCAAGCTTGATGTTCTGCTGATCGTCTCGCACTTTAGCAACCGAGCGGCGGCCGCCAAACAGCAAAAAATCGTGAGCACCAAGTTCGGTCCCTTTTTGCAGAATCAGGTCAGTTTTATCACCTTTGGGCAGCCCCTGGCAGATCGTGATACGCGGAGCGGTAGAATCGCTCATGGCGGTCGGTCCGGACGAGGTGATTTTTACGGCAACCCACTCCTTGGCTACCTGATTGATCGTGCCGAAATGCACCATACCCTTCTCATCAGCCAACTGGACGGCATCGCCGGTCTCCAGGCGAAGAACCCGAACCATGTGATTGTAGATATCGCCATCAAAAGAGGCGTAGCCATCACGAATAGCCCGTGAATTTATCATGAAACGCCGGGTACTCATAATCCGTCTACATTCCGGTACAGCATTGCTACCCACTCTCCAGCAGACGCTGTCTTAACATATTTCAGAGGCTGATTGGCAAACCCCTGACGAACCAGCGACTCCTTTTCCGCCAGGATTCCGGAGAGAATCAATGCCCCTCCTGGTTGCAGTCGCTCTGCCAGATGCGGCGCCAACCTCACTAATTCTTCAGCAAGGATATTTGCCAGTATGATATCAAATTTTTCCGTAAGCCCTTCAAGTGGTGCCGTACCACATTCCACCTGTTCGGAAAGCTGATTCAGTGCAAGATTTTCACGTGCCACAATAATTGCATCAGGGTCGATGTCAAGCGCAAGTATCCGGCCGGCACCAAGCATGCTCGCCGCCATTGCAAGTATGCCTGAGCCGGTTCCCAGATCAAGCAGCGATGGTACTGTTAACAGAGGCTCCGCATCCATGACTCCTTCCAACATTTCTAGGCAGAGGCGCGTCGTTTCGTGGCCACCGGTACCAAAGGCCATCCCGGGATCTATACGGATAACCAGATCACCCAGCAATTCCGGCACATCCTCCCAAGTTGGAACAATAAGGAGGCGCTTTCCGACTCTAAGCGGCTTGAAATGGACCTTCCAACTACTGCTCCAATCTTCTGCATTAACCGTAGACAGCGTGGGGGAGCCAAAATGCGCTTCAGGATGCCTGCTGTGAAGTTGTGACATAAATGTTTCAAGCTCGTGCATCTTCGGCGCGGGGTCACTCTCTGCAGAAAGGTAGGCTTTAATCACCACCCGTGTTGGAGCGGGTATCTCGCTCGTTGAAAAAGCATCTACACAGCGGTTGTCAACACAGACGCCTTTACCCGACAGATCTGTTAAAAACTCAGCGACGACATCGCCATGTTCTTCGGGTACTTCGCACGCAATTTCAAGCCAGGAATCAATCATGTATAAACTCGTATGGAAGAGGTAGTAATTACCTTGTGAAAAGTAGCAGATGCACCATCCACTGACAATAGAAAAGTCTGGACTGCCGTATGATTAGTAGCATAAGTGCTACGATAAATTCTATCCACAGTCGCGTAACTACAACTATTTTAATGGCAAGTCCCACAAACAATTGAACACATAACATTGCCAATACAGGAAGTTATGATAGAATTCTTGTTCAAGTTTTTCTGGCCCGGTTGTTGCTAAATATATCAGCAGAGCAAATAGCCGGAGCAAACACGAAAACAGCTGACACAAGATGGAATATCAGAGAGTCAGGTAGAAAATGGATAACGGGATTCGCTTTCTACTGCCGACAAAATCCAGAGTAAAAGGAGGTTTAATATGCCACGAGGAGATGGAACAGGTCCAAGAGGAACAGGGGGAGTGACAGGCAGGGGAGCGGGCAACTGCGTTGGTGAAGGCGGCCAGAGTAGTGGACGAGGACAGGGCAAAAGTGGCGGGGCTTATGGCCCAGGAGGTGATTGTGTTTGTGTTTCGTGCAATACTCACATACCCCATAAGGCAGGGGTATCCTGCACCGATTTAAAATGCCCTACGTGTGGCAAAACCATGGTTCGCGAAGAGATGTACAACGATAGGGAAAAAAGCTGATACTGATTAGCTACATCTAATCTTATAAGGATTGTATAATCCAAAGGATCATTCTATGTCAGTATTCGGGCCAGTTCCATCCAGGCGCCTGGGGAGGAGTCTTGGAATCAATACCATTCCGGTGAAAGTCTGCTCATATTCCTGCGTTTATTGTCAAGTGGGACGTACCCGCACGGTTCAGGTTGCCCGCCGGCGTTTCTGTCATCCGGAAACAATATCCGCCGAGATCGAGCGGATGGTAGCTGAAGTCCGGTACCGCAACGAGGCCGTTGACTATCTCACCTTTGTCGCTGATGGGGAACCAACCCTTGACATCAATCTGGGGCGGATGATCGAACTTCTGAAGCCCCTCGGCATCAAGATTGCCGTCATTACCAACGCATCGCTCATTTGGCGCGCAGACGTGCGGGCCGAACTGTCGCTGGCTGACTGGGTCTCACTGAAAATTGATACGATCAATGAGGAGCTTTGGCGCATTATCAACCAACCGGATCCCACGCTCCGCTTTGATGCTCTTTTGAGCGGCCTAATCAGCTTTTCTAAAGAGTTCAATGGTGTGCTGACCACGGAGACGATGCTGCTGCGCGGCATCAACGACGCTGATGTCAATCTTGATCCGCTCGCCACATTCCTTGCCGAACTAAAACCTGCCATAGCCTATGTTGCCGTCCCGATCCGACCACCGGCGGAACAGTGGGTGGCGATACCAAAAGCCGAGACACTCAATCGCGCCGTACAGATCATCGGCAGGAAGATAGATAGCGTGGAATATCTGACCGGCTACGAAGGGAATTCCTTTGCCAGCAGCGGAGATGCGGCAGCAGATCTCCTGAGTATAACCGGCGTCCACCCGATGCGAGAGGACGCCGTACGGGAACTTCTGGCAAAAGCCCACGCCGACTGGTCATGTGTGGAACAGCTGATCGGCAAGAACCTCATACAGGAAACTGAGTACGAAGGTAGAAGATTTTTTCTGCGCATGAAACCATGCATGCTCCGCCCTCCTGCCAGCAAAGCTGATGTTATCAAAGGAGTTACAAGCAAAGAAGGTTTATCATGACCAGCATGCGGACCAGAGTTCTCTTGACGGTACTGCTGATGGTTTCTTATGCTGCGACGGCCTTTGCAGCTCCCTTGGAAGTTTTCGTCAGCATCCCTCCCCAGAAATACTTTGTCGAGCAGGTGGGCGGTAAACATGTCGCAGTCTCGGTGATTGTGGAGCCGGGCCGCAGCCCCGCCACCTACGAGCCGACTCCACGGCAGATAACCCGATTGTCCCGCGCGAGTCTCTATTTTGCCATTGGGGTCGCCTTTGAGGAGGTATGGATGAGCCGCATCCACAATGCCAATCCGGAGATGAAAATTATAGCCTTGCAAAAGGTGGTTCCCCTGCGCGAAGTTGACCAACTCGGCAGCGTTCTGCAAGAGAAAGGCCGCAAAGATCCGCATATCTGGACCAGTCCACCGCTTGTGCAGCTCATGGCGGCACGCATCCGGGATGCGCTTATTGCAGAAGATCCGGGCCACCGGGCAGATTATGTGGCAAACTGGAGGCGATTCGTTGCCGACCTTGAAGAGCTCGATAACTACATCCACAGCCGGCTGCGCGGTTTGGAGGGCAGCAGCTTCATGGTGTTTCATCCGTCATGGGGATATTTCGCTTACACCTATGGCCTGCAGCAGATCCCCATCGAGAGTGGCGGCAAGGAACCTGGTGCACGCACACTGCAGCAGGTAATTGAAGTGGGGCGACGCAAGGGAGTGAAGGTAATATTCGTTCAAAAACAGTTCAGCAACCGTACCGCAGAAACAGTGGCGCGTGCCTTGGGTGCCAGGATTGCGCCAGTGGATCCACTGGCCGCAGACTACCTGAAAAATTTGAGGCATGTGGCTGATATTTTCGCAGAAGCACTGCGCAACCAATGAATCCGATCGTAATTTTGAAAGGTGTTTCATTTAGTTATGGTGGACCACCAGTCCTCGAAGAAGTTGATCTTGCGGTCGAGGAGGGTGAATTTCTGGGCCTCGTCGGCCCCAATGGCAGTGGGAAAAGCACCCTGCTCAAGATTCTGCTCGGCCTGCTCGAACCCTCGTCCGGACAAGCAGAGATACTGGGGGGTACTCCGGCACAGGCACGAGGAGCAATAGGCTATGTACCGCAATTCGCGGCCTTTCCGCATGACTTCCCTATTTCGGCCGGCGAAGTGGTTTTACAGGGACGACTCGGCCATGTCCGGATTTTTGGCGGCTACCGTGCTAAAGACCGCGAAATTGCCAGGCAGGCATTGTTGGAAACCTACGTGTGGGATCTGAAAGATCAACCTATCGGCAGCCTGTCCGGCGGGCAGCTCCAGCGCGTCCTTCTTGCGCGAGCCCTGGCGACTCAGCCCAAGCTTCTTATTCTGGACGAACCAACCGCCAGTATCGACCCTCGAGCGGAAGAGGACATCTTCGATCTGCTCAAGAAGCTGAAATCGCGAATGACCATTTTAGTGGTTTCTCACGACATCGGCTTCATTTCGCAGTATGTGACCCGCATTGCATGCCTCAACCGGAGACTGGTTTGTCACACCACGTCCGCACTCACCGGTGAAATGATTCAGCAGCTTTATGGTTCCCCGGTGCGTATGATCCGCCATACCACGAGGTGAATGAATGACCGCGTTTTTTCATGCTCTGGCCAGCCAGGATTTCCTGCAAATAGCATTTATCGGAGGCTTGTTGGCCAGCATCGCCTGCGGCGTAATGGGCAGTTATGTGGTAGTCAAACGCATGAGCTTCCTGGCCGGCGGCATCGCTCACGCTGTGCTGGGCGGTATGGGCGTCGCCTACTTTTTTGGCAAGAGCCCAATCTCCGGTGCGATTGCGGCGGCTCTGGTGGCCGCATGGGTGATCGGCTGGGTGAGTCTGCGATGGCGGCAGACTGCAGACACTATCATCGCGGCACTCTGGTCGGTTGGCATGGCGGTCGGCGTGATCTTTATATCCATGACCCCGGGCTACAACGTGGACCTGATGAGCTATCTGTTCGGCAACATACTCATGATTCCGCGATCGGATCTGTACATCATGGCGACACTCGACGGTCTCATCATGCTTGCTGTACTGGTCTTTTACCAACAGTTCATGGCGGTCTGCTTCGATGAAGAGTTCGCGCGCCTGCGTGGCCTTCCGGTTGTTTTTTTCTACCTGTTGCTCTTGACCTTGGTCGCGCTGACGGTTGTTGTGCTTATCCAGGTTGTAGGGCTCATCCTTGTCATCGCCCTCCTCACCCTGCCGGCCGCCATTGCAGCGCAATACCTGCGGCGACTTGCCCCGATCATGGTTCTGGCAACAATACTCGGCATGCTTTTTACCGGCGGGGGGTTGGCTCTCTCTTACACCCCCGATCTCCCCGCTGGTGCGACCATAATTCTGGTGGCAGGAACCGCTTATCTCGTTTCGCTTCTGGTTACCGGCTTTGCTCGACGAAGACGCTGCTGAATGTTGGACAATACCGATGCAACACTACAACAATGATCAAACACGCAGGCTCCAGTCATCGAGATGAAGATATGGAAAGTTTCAAAATGACACCGGACATGGATGCGGGAAATGGCTCACAACCCCCAGCAGACAAGGGGAAAAGGCTTGCAGCATATTCCTTTATTCTCAATTTTTCCCTGACACTTGTCAAGTACCTCCTTTTCCTGCTCACCGGTAGCGCGTCGTTACTGGCCGAAACCGTACACTCACTGACCGATGTTTTGGGGAGCCTCCTGGTGTTCGGGGGGATCTATCTTGCCGGTAAAAAATCCGCTCAATTTCCACTGGGGCTCTACAAGGCCGAAAACCTGGCGGCACTTCTCTCGGCAGGGCTTATCCTCCTGTCAGGTTACGAGATCGGACGCACGATACTATATCCAACCACTGGCGGGTTACAACATCTGGACGCCACCCTTGCCATCCTTCTCTTCATGACGCTGCCGATCTTTCTCTTCTCCCGGTACGAGCGGCGGAAAGCACAGGAACTTAATTCTCCCTCCCTTCTGGCCGATGCCGAAAACTGGCGCACCGACCTCGCACCATTGGCAATAGTGATGGCGGGGATTGCCGGGGCACGGTTCTCCTACGCTTATTTTGACCGGATTGCCGCCTTCGCAGTACTGCTCCTGGTAGTCAAAGCCGGCTACGGGATCGCTCGGGATGCAGTCAAGAGCCTCCTCGACGCCTCCGTAGACAAAGCGACGCTTGAGAAAATGTCACAAATCGTAGTAGGGTTCCCGGAAGTAACTGAGTTGGTTTCGCTGACAGCACGCAACTCCGGCAGATATATCTTTGCAAACATCATTGTACGGCTGTCACTGAAGAGGCTCAAAGCGGCCCATGGAACCATAGACCGGATTGATAAGGAGATCAGACGTCTCATCCCCTTTGTGGAAAAGGTGTCTGTGCACTACGAGCCTGAAGCAAAGGAGTGCCTGAAGAATGCCGCTATGCTTGCCGACCGTGAGGGGCGTATCTCCGACCATTTCGGTGCGGCTCCATTTGTTGCTCTGTGGGACAAAAGAAAGGCCGATGGGGAGGTCTTATCCAGGGAAATCCTGGAAAATCCGTTCATGGCCACGGAGAAGGGAAAAGGTATCAGGCTCGCGGAATTTCTTGTTGGAATGCAGATAGACATCCTCTACACAAGGGAAGTTTTTTCCGGCAAGGGGCCTGCGTACGTCTTTTCCGACGCCGAGGTCGAGGTAAGAACTGCCGATACCGCTACAATAGACGAACTGGTCGCCCGGAATGATGACAGTTCACCATGATGCGGTGGTCACGCGGATGTACTAAGCGGCTACGTACTTAAAATAAAAATATTTTCTGCTCTCCCCTATTTCCATAGTCACTTGATGATATACTGAAGGAGGTTTGTATGGCACAATTAGAATCAACGCCTCGTCCAGAAAAGTAGTTGAAGTTCTTCACCATGACAACGCACAAGTGAGTGAAGAGTCAACCGCATTACTCTCCGGCAAATTGTTACCGGGGGATATCAGGGACTTGAGTTGCTGACGGTGGAGTGGTACTTGATTACATCAAAGATGGAGGTTATATGAATTCAAAAACTAAAATTGGAATAATCATCTGCGATCGCTACCATTGTTGTGCGGGTGGAAAATGTCTCAGAGCAATGAGAAACAGGGAAGGGGCCTTCAGTATATACTCAGAGACTGAAGTTGAGCTGGTCGGCTTCACGACGTGCGATGGATGCCCTGGAGGCAATATTGAATATGCTGGAGAAGAGATGGTAAAAAATGGCGCCGAGGTCATCCATTTGGCAACCGGCATGGTCGTTGGCTATCCTCCATGTCCCTCAATAAACGCATTTAAAGCTTTTCTTGAAAAACGCTACGAGGTAAAGGTTGTTGTAGGTACGCACCCCATACCAAAAAAATATTTTGATATGCATACGCATCTTGGGACCTGGAAAAACCCTGAGTGGAAGCCACTTATCGCTCCAACCTGCTGTGATGAAGAAACCCGGGCTATCTATGACTAACAAAGTGTGGTTGACAAACAGATGAAGTAGAACTATTCAGATAAAGGCTTAGAATACGGAAAAGGAGAGTACAAATGTACGCCCAATATACTGAAATAGCACTGGATCATGCCAAAAACCCTCGTAACGTTGGCTGTCTTGATGATGCAAATGTTGTGGTACAGGTAGGAGACCCTGAATGTGGTGATACCTTGCTTCTTTTTTTGAAGATTGGAGAAGGAACCATTGTTGATATCAGCTATTTGATCAAAGGGTGCGGCGCCGCAATTGCCACCGCATCTATTGGAAGCGAGTTGGTCAAGGGTAAGAGCCTGAATGAGGCGTTACTTGTAACGGATGAGACCGTTACCGCAGCCCTTGGAGGGCTGCCGGATGAAAAGGAACATTGTTCAAATTTGGTCGCATCAGCAGTTCATGCCGCTATTGGTCAGTATTTAAGTACCATTACAGGAGAAGTCGCACCTGTCAGCTTTAAAATTGATACAGGTGATGAGCACTAACGGGAAAAATGCGGCTAGACCGCTATAGGTATTCATCGATATAACTATAGGGAAGATATAGTCTCATCCCAGGAAAAGTAGCAAAAGCACCAACCGCTGACGATTGGAAAAGCCGCCCGACAAACGCCGGGCGGCTTTTTATTGTTTATAAATTTTGCTGGTTACTTCTTCTTTTTCGTAGACTTCTTGGACACAGCAGCTGTAGTCCGTCCACCATACTGCATCGGATCACCTTTGTAGCCTAGAGCGGCCCAATCCATCCGTTTACCGCCCATGTGGCACTCGCCGCACTGCAGGGCGTCTTCTTTGGGAGAAACCTCATGCTGGGCGCTGATATAAGATACTGTTTTTACAAACTGGTACTTGCCGCTGTACGGCAGCCCTTCAGTGCTCTTTGCACCATTCACCAGAGCTTTTTCCCAGTCATAATTGACCCAGAGCTCCTTGTACTGCTGGAAGGTACTCAGATATTTGAACTTGCTATCCATAGGCTGGTTACCAGTGAAGTACTTATATGGGTAGATCTTGGCAGTCTTGTCCTTGATGCTGCCAACCGGCTTGGTCATAAAAACGGGCTTGGATGGGTCCTTGATCTTGTCACCCAGTATGTAACGTTCTATCTTGCCGTTATACCATGCATACACCGGCACAACATTTTGGCCCCACTTGAATGAGCCCTTGTGCTTGGCAAAGGTCTCTTTGTCAAACTGCTCCTCAGGTTCGATATTCTTACCGACATCAGACCAGTTCCACATCATCTTGGTAGCCTGACCTTTGCTGAAGACAGGAATATGGCAGGTTTGGCAGGCTACGGAAGCGGTATGCTTATCAAGAATAGCCTTGTTTTTGGACTTCTGGTGAGGTGCCTTGGCACCGTTGTGGCAATCTTCACAGATCGCACGGGCATCATAGTGAGCCATCTGACTGGAAGCGCCGGCAATCTTGTGATCCTTGGTCTTGTGACAATCCTGACACATCATTTCCTGGCCACCCTTACTCTTCTTGGCCATATGAACATCCTGTTTCTTATCGGCAAACAGCAGGGTGGAATCCAGGCCGGCATGCTTGACCGCATCACCACCGCCGCCGTAAAAGTGGCAGTAGCCGCAATTTACCAGGTTTGGTTTACCCACGCTCTGAGCAGCGGTCTCGAGATTCATAGAACCTTTAAGGATAGCACTCATGTTAACCTCACAGCCAACTGAAGCACGATCGTAGTTACCCTTCAGGGCATGGCAGACCAGACAGTCAACCCGGGTCTTATCAGTGAAGTCAAAACCGGTACGGGTCCAGCCATAACCGGCATGGCACTTGTCGCAGGACTCATGTACGATGCCATCAGGTCCATTAAAAACCGTTGTGCAGAAGTTGTTGATCATGTTCTTCTTGCCATAGGTTTTGGTGCTCTTTTCCATTCCCTTGATGTGGTTTGGCGTTCCAGCCCACGTCCAGTGAGTGGTCTTCATGACATCTGCGGCCTGCTTCTCATGGCACTCCAGACAGACCTTTGTTACCGACTGTCCATCTTTGAACGGACCTTTGACAAATTCCGCGTGATCCGGACCGGCAAATGCCTGGGACGAAACCAGTACCAGGACAGCGACCAACATCCCTACCATTTTTTGAACTCTCTTCATACTCAATTCCCCTTTCGTTATTCTGCGTATAGTGAGCCCAGCACCTGTTGCCAAGCATAGCAGATCTAAAAAACGTTATATAAAAACATATCTAGTATCATATGTCAACATTCTGAATAAAGCATAACAAGATCGTTTATATCTGATATAACTAGCTTTTTCTGAACACAGGCAGCTTGGAGAGCATCCAGACAATAACCACTAAACCCAGTACCAATGTCATCAGAAAGAAGACCAGCGGCGACCACTGCATATTGGCCGGCACTTTGGTCATATCAAAATAGGGCACCAGATAGCCGGTCCGCACGCTGTCCCGTATGAACGACATTACGTAGATTAACGGGATTGTCAGCAAGAGTGTAGCCATGACTTTACGCTTGTAGCCGGTAATTATAGTTGCGACCGCCAGCAGAATCCCTGTCACCAGCAATCCGGTAGAAAACATGTTGTTCCCCATGAACCGCTTCATTACCTCACCCGGCAAGGTCAGCAGAAACCAAGTGCCCACCAGGACCTGCAGCGCGGTCAGCCAGGTAAAGAGCTGCATCCCCAGCCTTGTCCCCGCCTTTACCAGTGAGGAATCAAGCTTCAGTACGGTTGAGGAGTATAGTGCTACGCAAAGCCCACCAACCGCAAGTGAACCGGTCATTATATGCAGGTAACGGGGAAGCAGGGCTGGATCGGCCAGATTCAACAGAGTTCCATCCGGAGTGGCAAACCAGCGGAGCCAGCTTGCCGGGGAGATCATCATGGTCATATTGTTGGAGAAGATGAAGCCGACTGACATCAGGAGCAACAGAACGGCCAGCACGACGTACACAGCCAGGCTCCCAAGTTTTATATAACTGAAGTCATAGATATAGGCAAGGTAGTATGCGATGATCAGGAGCGGAACAACCGCCAGCCAGAAGAGCCCCATCAACACGGTGCTGGTATAGAGCAGGTGGCCGTATAGTACGTTGACAAAGAGTAGTGGTGCCACTCCCAGGTTAATGGTAAATGCTACCATAAACGGTAGTGCCTTGCTCAGTTCATGGGAAAGTTCACGGTAGGGGCGCTCCGGCAGCACGTGACAGATAAAGGCTGATAAAGCGGTGCCCAACATGGCGTTCATGGCGAACAGGTGCAGCGGGAAGGTCAGCATAAGCAGGAACTGAAACCAGCCCCAATGCGCGGTCAGAGTATCAGCTGTCGGGATTAAACTTGCCGGATTCATTTTGCACCTCCTGCTTGCTTCACCATATAGTCGGCCAGAGAATCTTTTTCTGCGGCTGCTCCGGTATAGTCGGGCATGCCCGGATTCAGAGCCGAAAGCTTATCCAGGGCAGCACGTATTTTAGCCTTGGACCAACCGGATACTTTAGGCTTCAAAACATCAAAACCGTGACATGGAGCGCAGTTATCCTCAAAAAGCGCAGCACCCTGTTCTTTGGGGGGAGCAGCAGCTGAACCGATATTGTTCAGGCTGTGCAGATAGCCGGACATAGCATTTTTGTCGGCAGTCGGTGCACTGTAATCGGGCATTGCCGGGTTCAGGGCAGGTAATATGTCCAGCGATGTACGGATCTTTTCCTTCGACCACCCTGCCATCTTCGGCTTCAGGACCCCGGCAGCGTGGCAGGGAGCGCAGTTATTATCAAACAGGTTCTTGCCACGGTCACCAACAGCGACGGCATCTTCGGTCAGCGGTTTCTTGTGCAGTCCGGCTGCAATATAAGCAGCAAGAGCTTTAAGCTCGGCCACATTCCCCACCAATGGTGGCATGAAGTAACGTTTTTCATGAATGGTTGCCAGATATTTCTGCATGGCTCCATAGCTCATGTTCTTCGTTCGGCCGATAATATCATTATTGAAACCCCCTACCGTATGGCAGGCAAAGCATTGGTGCAGGAACAGTTCGCGCCCGGCCTCAAGCTGATTATCCTTGGTTACCTCTATGTTCTGAACCCATTTGGCGGTCTTCAGGAACCCTTTTTGAGTGATCTGTTCTACCTCCTCCTTCAGGATACCGTTGGAGTACATAACGTCATTGATAACATAAGGGCGCCGGGCAGCTTCACGAGTCCATTCAAAGGCGCCCATATACCCCATTGCCGCGACCATTACGATCACGGTCAGCACCCTGGTACGGGCTTTCTTGGGATTAAGCAGGATCAGAAGGATCACCACGCCTGTCAGGACTGCCAACGAGACTGCGGCAACGGTGGCGGCGCGGGCAATTGTTGGTGAAACGCCGCCCACCAGACCGCGGGCCTTTTCCGGTAGCACCGAGATGTACCACCAGCCGGCCGGTACAGACAGAGCAAGAGAGATCAGTGCCCAGATACCGGAATAGCGGATCATCTTGTGACGGGTCTGCCCAGCTTCCAGAAAAGTGGCGGTTATAAAACCATAACAACCGGCCAGCATGAAACTCATGAAGCTGCGGAAGAAAAGAGACGGCCAGAAGGTTGGGTTAAAAAAACCGTCCCAGAAGTTGTGGTTGGCAAGCCAGGTGCCTGGGGTTAACATGAAATCAATGATTCCGTTGATCAGGAACAGGCTCATCCATGCTGCCCCAAAATAGATCCAGCCAATTGTCTGGTGGGTATGGTCATCCATCCGGCCAAAAGTGTAGAAGTAGATAAATAGCGCTACGATCTCTACCAGGAAGAATACCCACTCTGCCGCCCAGCCAAATACAAATGTATGAATTAAGAGCGAGGTTGCAGCCGGGTGGATCAGAGAGATGATAAACCAGATCGCGACTCCCGTAAGACCACCAAAGACCATGGTTAAGAGCAGGAAAAATTTGGTATGTTTCTGGACAAAAACTATAATCGATTGGTCCTGCTCACGGATTCCCTTCCATTCGGTCATCACCAGATAGAGACCGCCGCCGACGGCAAAATGGGAGACGAAAACATGTATGATTGCGACCAGAGCAATCAGCACCCCCCCGCCGAATGTCGGAACGTACCAGACCGGATAGTTCATACCTGTTCTCCTTTTGCCATATCTGCAGTATACTTGGATTGTAAAAGAAAGTGCTTATACGATCGGAAATCTGCCCTCTGAATGAGCCGTCGTCATGGTTTTATAGATTGATGAAAAGTGCTTGAACCTATTCAAAAAGATATTTAATAACAGAAAAAGGCCTGCATGACAGGCCTTTTTCTTATGACAGTCTTATTGAAGAGGTGTTAGCAGCCAGCTGTCTTTTGAACCTTTTTGATGATCTTGCTCCCGTCATCAAAGCGGATACGCAGTTCATCGCCAACACGGATCTTCCTGTCTTTCAGTTTCTCCAGTGTGGAAGCATCACGCACCTGCAACACAATCATCGCATCAGTCCTGCGATCCTTCAGAGTCATTTCAGCTCCGTTGCCAAGCATCTTGATTACGGAGATCGTCCCGATCATCTTGCCTTCACCGGCAAATGCCAAAGTGCTCCAAGAAGATACAACCACCATCACAACCAGTATAACCAATCTTTTCATTTCTCCTCCATTGGTGTTGACTTATGATTACAAAATGTGAATTATGTAATCCTGCTAGAATTCATATACCCTTAAGCAAGTATCAGTCAATGTGTTTTTAATTTGGGTGGAAATGTACATAAGACTCAACTGGATACTACATAAATACAATTTTACGTTTTTACAGAATAGCTGATTACCTCAATAGTTTGAATAAGTAGATGAATGTACCACCCACCGAAAGGCCAGACATAAGAACGCCAGCGCGGGTCAAAAACTGAGCGACCTCAACCTGTACAGCATACTGGGCGATGTCAGTTGACTCACCGGTAAACTCGATAATATCCAGCCATTCCTTATCCCACTGATAGAGGGCCAAATAGAGTCCTGAACCTTTCCAAATCAGCGCAAAAAGGAACACTAGGGCAAATGACAGAATACCGTTGGCAATCGGTGAACCTTTCAACTCACGGTATATTTTAATGATCGTGTAAATGTTAATGCAGGAAAGGAAAAACCAGACTGTGTTATTCATCATCTTATAATTTCTCAAAACGTAGATACTAGGTTTTGGGTTCAAGGTGATTATAATGCATGCGGCAACTATTAGTCCCACCGTCGTAAAATAAATTGTCATTTTAGAACCAGTTATCTCAAGTGTCCGAGTAAAAACAAAGTATTCCTGAAAGCCGTGGCTGATAAGCAGGATAGCAATGGTACCTATTGTGTAGTGGATAGCGGTCAGTTTATAGTAACTCTGGGCGTAAGGATTTAACTGATACGCTATACTCCAGAAGACTAGAAAGAACCCGATTGCGATACTCGTCCAGATCCGTGCATTGTCCATACTGAAGTAAAAACTGACTGCGGCAGCGATGAACCAGCAAACGGCCTGAATTATTGTAAAGGCATCGACTTCCAGCGTGTTGTATGTCTTTGGCAGAAACGAGAGTAATGAGTCCATACTACCTCCTAATTATTAACAAATGAATTACGGCTATATTGTTTAGGTCAGAAGCGGCATGCAACCTCAGACCGCATGGCGTCTTGCCTTTGTCTGATTTTCACGGATCTAGTCAACATTTCTGACCCTTTTTTAGAGCTGACTGCAATTCCTCCAGGTTGCCCGGTATAATAAGATTTTCGGGATCGCCTGTTTTTCTCAGTTAATTCTGCCGTCAATAGACAGATTCATGGTCGCCGCAGACGAATCTCTACCTCTGCGTAGCTATTAAAGCCACTGTTTCTTAGTTTGCTGAGGACAGCAGGAAGGTCTCTTTTTGAAGTTGATATATTCTCCGCTCGTGGAATTACCTTCGGAAGAAGAAATATGGATATACTCCCGCTGTTCTATCCGCACGTAAACAGAGTAGTTTTTAGATATGCAATAAAAAACACTCATACTTTCTATATGAAACAGTGCATATCGTCAATTCAAATAGTACGTGGTAAGATTTGTTTTCCAGAATTAAACAATAAGTATCTATTTTGTTACTAGATGCTACATACATCGCGGATGGAGAGAGGTTAAATTGTGAAGATCCGTCTTTAAAGTTTTACCGTTTAAACGCAAAGAGCCCCGCGTCCATTTCTGGATGCGGGGCTCTTTGATTATAATTCCCGGCGGCGACCTACTTTCCCACACAGCTACCCGTGC
>JAQUIG010000019.1 GCA_028683435.1 Desulfuromonadaceae bacterium
GTACTTGTTTTACCCTGTCTGATGAAACTACTAAGTTACCGTAATCCAGCAAGCTGGAAACGGTAACTAATCGCGACAGTGACTGGATTCTCGTACAGGGGACTTGCACCCCATAAGTTCACGCCCACGACGGGCGTACACCAGAAAGAAGCACCTGACCGAAAGGCCGTCAGGTGTTCTTCCACTACGTTAGACAATTAAGGAGACTCTATGAAGTTGCGAATTCTTTTTATAGGCACTTTGCTGGTTTCAACCCTTACCGCATGTGGCAACGACCATGAAAAGGCAATTTTTGGAATTGCCGCATCCGGGTCGGCAATTGCCGGCGGGAAAGTCAGCCTCAAATGCGTGGCACCGGCAATAGCGAGTAGTACCGCCATCACTGCTGGCGATGGCTCATTTGTTATTGATGTGCGTGACGTAACTCTGCCTTGCCTGATGCGCCTGGATTATAAAGACGATGCTGGTCTGCCCCAACAACTACACTCAGTGGCAATGGGTCTGGGTAACAACAACATAACACCGGTCACAGAGCTTATTCTGGCCAATATTACCCAAAGATCAGCCACTGCAGCTTTTGATGGCCTGGACTCTTTGGCCATACAAGGTCTCACGGCAGCACAGCTAGATGCAGCCATTTTTACGGTGAAAGACTATCTGTCTAAACTTGGCGTGAGTACCGCCAACCTGTCTGCAGATCCGATTGGTACCTGGTTCGTTGCCAAAACGGCAGAACGGTCTGGCGACTATATGGATGCGGTACTTGAAGACCTTAAATCCAGGCTCGCTGCTAAAGGCAACACCCTCAGTAATGCTGTTGATGAGGTAAAGAGGTCTCCCAGCGGCATGCTTTATTATGCAGACCCCCCCCTGACGGTTTTACTGCCAAGCTTGACTGCCTGTATTTCTGATCCAACACTTGCAGGGTGCACTGCCGTGTTGCCACCACTGGCTGACTGTACCCTTAATCCAACGCTTGCAGGGTGCACTGCCGTCTTGCCACCACTGGCTGACTGTACTCTTAATCCAACGCTTGCAGGGTGCACAGCCGTCTTGCCACCACTTGCTGACTGTACTCTTATTCCAACGCTTGCAGGGTGCACTGCCGTCTTGCCACCACTGGCTGATTGTACCTCTACTCCAACGCTTGCAGGGTGCACTGCCGTGTTGCCAAGCATGGAAGGAACCTAGCGGGACGTAGCTGCTTTATTGTTTTATGAGAAGAAACAACAGAGAAGTCCTTTAAGGAAAAGTAAAAAACCGAGATAAAACGAGATGTTCCAACCAGACAGTTGGACACCGCCCAAAAGACGGGGTCAACTGCGTAAACCGTTAGAAAACAATAAAAAGGAGCGTGTTATGCAATTGAGTGAATGGCTCACCGTACTCATAATTGGTTGGTTCGTTGTGATCACTCCTGGCCCAAATATGGCAATCGTTATCCGGAATAGCCTTATTCATTCCCGCAGTGCAGGCGTATATACTGCAGGAGGACTTGCCTTTGGCAACCTTATTCATATTGCCTATTGTTTAGTCGGCATTGGCCTCCTCATCAGTGAGGAATTGTCCGCTGTGCAAGAATGGATATTTAATACATCTGAACGAAAAGTAAAACCAACGGCAAAATAACGAATTCCAAACCAGAAAGTTAGACCGGGCTTAAAACCCTCCCTGTCAACTACATGCCCGCTGGCAGTCTTAATAAATGAAATGGTATTAGTACGGGAGCGTGGTTAATGATTGATACTGTCATTCAAGTAGAGAGTATTATCTGCGACTTCTGGGCATCCGCCCCAAGTAACAGCCTTCATCTCGAAACAGGAGAGAAGGCTTGGGCAATGCCGCATGTTGCTATAGCGCAGGGAGATGATCCACTGTTTCTGCGCAACAAAGAGATGATCGGCCCCTTCCACTGGACGCCTGAAGAAGCCTATGCTCTTGCATTCCCCGATGACCCGGCACCCGCCAGCGAGTTACGGGTCATCAGTTATGTTTTGCCGCAGACCCAGGAAACCCGTGCAGACCAGCGCATGGAGAAAACTGTGCCGTCTGAGCGCTGGGCGCGTTCACGTTTCCATGGCGAAGAATTCAACTGTGACCTGCGTCTCCATCTGGCAGAGACTCTCACACGAGCAGGGTATCCATCGGTTGCGCCAGAGCGTTTGTCCGATTTCGGCTACCAGCAGTCAGAGCGTTTTGGCCTGGCCTCTAACTGGTCGGAACGACATGCTGCCTTTGTCGCAGGACTCGGTACCTTCGGGCTCTCCGATGCAATGATCACCCACTGGGGGAAGGCTGTTCGCTTTGGCTCGGTGGTGTCACGCATCAATCTGCCGGTTACAAAGCGAGTTTACGGCGAGGACCATCATGCCTGGTGCCTCTGGTATGCCATGGGGACCTGCGGCGCCTGTGCCAAACGATGTCCGGCCGACGCCATCACTACAAGCGAAGGTCACGACAAACAGGCCTGTTTCACCTATATCCGGGGGACAACGGCTCCTTTTGCCACTAGAACCTACGGCACTGGGGCCACACCCTGCGGCCTATGCCAGGTCAAAATCCCTTGCGAGGCTCAGGTGCCACCGGCGTTGCTCTAAGAAATTTAAAAAACAAATGAGAAGTGTTGTTGTGCATGTCGGAGAGTTTTGCGGCGAGGACGCCGCTGATGCGGCATACTCGCTGCTTTGGAAGAATGTTACAATCAAGAGAAATCACAGAGAAACCCGGACATCAGGCCCGCGGACGAAGTACGCCGAATGGCGGCCGCCAGCGGCTACAGGGTGATCGAAAGCTTCAATTTGCCTGACAGAGCTTGGTGGGACGACTACTACACCCCGATGCTCGAGCGCATGGAGGAACTTAAGGTCAAGAACGCCGGTATAACCGATGCAGAAGCTGTCTACGCTAACTGCGAAGCCGAGATTGAGATGTTCCGGCGACATTCAAAAAATTACGGTTACACATTTTTCGTGCTGCAGAGGATCTGACCCGCCAGGCGCGCTTGCCATTCGGCCAACGGTTTCAGCAGAAAACGATAGAGATGCGCCAACCAGGCAGAAGCAGTGGCCTAAAACCGCCGGCGTTCTCCCGCCCCGTTAGACAAAAAAGACCAGGATTTGTGATGACAATAGGCACACATTGAGGTATGATTTTACTATGAAGATATTTCGATGGAATCATGAAAAAAATGCGCAATTAAAGATTGAACGAGAAGTTTCGTTCGAAGAGATTGTGCTTGCCGTTGAAGGAGATGGCCTCCTTGATATTTTGGAGCACCCTAACGAAACAAAATATCCAAACCAACGCATTCTTGTTGTGGCCTTGGATGAATACATTTATCTCGTTCCATTTGTAGAAGAGGTTGATTACTACTTCTTGAAAACCATTATTCCCAGTCGCAAGGCAACCAGAGATTATTTGGCAGGAGGAAATAGAAATGAAAAAAATTGATGAATATGAACAAGACATTTTAGACGCCTTTGAAAAAGGCGACCTGATCTCGACAAAACCATCCAAGCAAGAAAAAGAAACGTATAAGTCCGCTGCACAAGCGACCTTCCTGAAAGATCGTCGTGTGAACATTCGCCTTTCCTCTCCGGATTTAATGGATATCCAGGCTCGAGCACTTGAGGATGGAGTCCCATACCAAACTCTTATTGCCAGCGTTCTCCACAAATATGTCAGTGGGAGACTATTCGAAGCGCCTTCGCGTCTGACAACGCGCTCAACCGGACGCGCAAAAAAGCTCCGCGCCGGTTAGCGCTTGAGCCGTTGGTCCCATATCAGGAGAACCATAACTTCATGAGGGAAATCATGTACAGCCAAAGTAATGTGTTGATCGTGTCAGGTCTTTTTATTGTCATGCTGCTTGCTATGGAAATTGGCTTTCGAAGCGGTCTTCGCAGACAGGCGAGCGGGACTGAAGCTATCACGCAAGCCAATGCCGTTCTGGTCTCCATGCTGGGGCTGCTGGCGCTGCTGCTGGCTTTCACATTTGCAGCGGCTCTGCAACGCTATGAGGATCGCAGCCAAACGGTCGTGGCCGAAGCCAATGCCATCGGAACCACGTATCTAAGAGCTCGACTTCTTCCCCGGGGAATGCAAGATGAAGTGAAGGCACTGCTTCGCCAATATCTGGATGTTCGTATTCAGGAAGGCCGCGTCGATTCGACGGAGCCCAAGCTGCACGGATCGGTGCTGCACCAGGCGAAATTGCTGGAGGCACAACTCTGGAGCCATGCTGTGAAGGCAGCGGAACAGGACAGCAGGGTTGTCACCAGTGGGCTCTTCATCCAGTCTCTAAATGAACTCATCGATACATCCAGCACGAGGAATGCTGCCTTGAACCGACATGTCCCGGAGATCGTACTTTTCCTGATGTTCGCGACGATCGTGCTGACAACGGCCACGCTCGGCTATGCATCGGGGATTGCCGGACACCGGGTAACCCTCGCGGCATTCGTTCTGGTGATGCTCATCGCTATGGTCGTCTACCTCATTATCGACCTTGACAGGCCCCGACGCGGCGTCATTCAAGTGAGCCATGAAAGCATGCTGAGCCTTCAGCAAACCATTGGAACCCCCCAATCCGGCAGTCCGCCGGACGCGTCGCACGCGCCGCGCCGGTGACTTTCGACGTTGGGCAAACATGAACCGAGCACTTGCGTTGATCGATTTATTGGTCTATATTTTGACCATAAAGAGATTTATATCAAGGAGGTAAAACAATGAGAGCTATTTCAGTCAGTAATGACATTGTTCCAATTGCAGAATTTAAAACCAATATTTCCAAGTGGTTCAAAACACTTCAGACATCCAGACATCCGCTTATCATTACCCAAAATAGCAAACCAGCTGGTGTACTGTTGTCAGCTTCGGATTACGATGAATTGGTTTACCGAAAATCTTTTCTTGATTCTGTTGAGAAGGGGATTGCAGACGTTGAAAACGGGCGCACCCAAACTACAGACGAACTACGAGAAGCCCTGCGAGCCCGAAGAAGTGTGGGTAACCCATGAGCGTAACATGGTCACAGGAAGCTGGTAACAATCTAGTTGATATAGAGGAGTTTATTGCACGTGACAGTGTAGAGCGCGCTGTTCGGTTTGTTGATGCCCTAATTGACCATACTGAAGCAATTTTGACTGACAATCCAAGAAGCGGAAGGACTGTGCCAGAAATAGGTAATCCTGATATTCGAGAGTTTATTTACCGAGGATATCGCATTGTCTACCGGTTGAATGTTGATCGAATTGAAATACTTACTGTTTTTGAAGGGCATCGGCTATTGCGACTGAACGAATCAGGTGATTAGTAAATAATTAACTAAGATACGTAAAGGAGAGAGGCTATTTTTCAGTAACGAATAGGTGAAATAGCCTTTCTCCTTTTTTCAAGACTGTTACGGGCTATGTAGCATCGATCATACAAAATCGTGGTCAAAAACAGAGGGCGCATCCCGGTGAGAATGCGCCCTCTGTACGTTCAGGCTTTGCTGCGTGGCGAAAAAACTACCCCTGTGCCGCCTGCACCGCCGTAATGGCGACCACGTTGACGATATCATCCACCGAACAGCCGCGCGACAGGTCGTTTACCGGCTTGGCCAACCCCTGGATGATCGGACCGACCGCTTCGGCACCGGCGACACGCTCAACCAGTTTGTAGGCGATATTGCCGGCGTCAAGGTCGGGGAAGATCAGCACATTTGCCTTGCCGGCAACTGTGCTGCCGGGAGCCTTTTTGCTTCCCACGTTAGGGAGCAGAGCCGCATCGGCTTGCAGTTCGCCGTCGATCTGCATATCCGGCTTGATCTGCTTGGCAATCTCCAGCGCCTTCAGTACCTTGTCGCAATCTGCATGGCTGGCGCTCCCCTTGGTGGAAAACGACAGCAGGGCCACACGGGCATCCACATCGAGAAACGCCTTGCAGTTTCCGGCGGTAGCAACGGCGATCTCCGCCAGGGCCTGGGCATCAGGATTCGGGTTGACGGCGCAGTCGGCAAAAAGAATGATGCCGTTTTCGCCGAAATCGGGGTTCTTGGTAATCATCAGAAAAAATGATGACACCGTCTTGATCCCTGCTGCCGGACCGACCGTCTGGAACGCGGCTTTGAGGACATTGCCCGTTGTACCGGTGGCACCGGCGACTTCACCGCCGGCATCGCCGTTACGAACCATCATGCCGGCATAGTAGAGGTTGTCGTCAGCGGTAAGGAGCTTCCTCGCCTCATCGGCACTTAAACCCTTGCTTTTCCGCAGCTCAACCAGAGCGGCCACGTATGCCTCAAGTTTTGGCGATGCCACAGGATTCAGCAGCTCCACGCCAGCCAGATTGACGCCCTTTGCAGCGGCTTCAGCCTGAATCTTGGCCGGGTCACCAAGGATAACAATCCGGGCCAGACCTTCTGCAACTATTTTCTCTGCAGCAAACAGCATTCGTTCGTCGTAACTTTCGGGTAATACGACTGTCTGCAGGTTATTTCTGGCCTTTGCTTTGATTTGATCGACGAGATGCATTGTTTGCCTCCTCAGTAATAATAGAACGGGTTTGTATATAGTCGAACGAGCTCGACAGGTCAACATAAAAAGCCCGATTTCTCGGGCTTTTAGCGATGATTAACAACTTACACCGTCGTTAAAATTCAAATCCCAACGCCTCGGCAACCGTATGCATATCCTTGTCACCTCGACCAGACAGGCAGACCACGATTGTTTTATCGCTACTCAGCGTCGGGGCCAGTTTCATGACATGGGCGATGGCATGGGAAGATTCCAGTGCCGGAATAATTCCCTCTTCACGGGTCAGGGTGCTGAAGCCTTCCAGAGCTTCGTCATCGGTAATCGAAACATACTCGGCCCGCCCGGAATCTTTCAGCCAGGAATGTTCCGGGCCGACACCGGGATAATCAAGGCCGGCCGAGATGGAATGGGCATGGGTGATCTGGCCATGCTGATCCTGCAGCAGGTAGGTCTTGTTGCCATGCAAAATGCCGGGTGAACCGGCGCAGAGCGGCGCCGCGTGTTTGCCGGTCTCGATACCGAAACCTGACGCCTCGACCCCGATCAGGCGCACCGATTTATCCTTGAGAAACCGGTAGAACAGCCCCATCGCATTGCTGCCGCCACCGACAGAAGCTACCAGAAAGTCCGGCAAGCGACCGTGAACCTTGTGATGCTGGCGCTTGACCTCGGCGCCGATAACAGACTGAAAATCGCGCACCATCATCGGATACGGGTGCGGCCCGGCAACTGTGCCGATCACATAAAAGGTCTCATGGATGGTGGTGACCCAGTTGCGCATCGCCTCGTTCATGGCGTCCTTCAGGGTCGCAGTACCGGCCGTGACCGGCGTCACGGTGGCCCCGAGCAGCTTCATGCGGAAAACATTCTGCGCCTGACGATGGGTATCCTCTTCTCCCATGAATACTTCGCACGTCATGCCGAACAGCGCTGCAACCGTGGCGGTCGCCACGCCGTGCATGCCGGCGCCGGTCTCGGCGATGACCCGCTTCTTCCCCATCCGCCGGGCGAGGAGCCCCTGACCGATGGTGTTGTTTATCTTGTGTGCACCGGTATGATTCAGGTCCTCGCGCTTGAGGTAGATCCGTGCACCGCCAAGCTTCTTTGTCAGCTTCTCGGCATAATAGAGCGGATTAGGGCGCCCGACATACTGCCTGAGATAATACGCAAATTCCTGTTTAAATTCCTTGTCATTCCGATAATGCTCATACGCTCTTTCCAGCTCCAGCAGGGCAGGCATGAGTGTTTCGGGGACATAGCGCCCACCGTACTGACCGAAGTGCCCTTTTTTATCCGGATATTTCATGGTGCTGACTCCTTGTGGCTACAATGAAACGGCTGACCAACCCGGCGTCCTTTTTTCCCGGAGCACTCTCCACACCGCTGGAAACATCGACAGCGTACGGTTTGACTGCGGTTATCGCCCCGGCGACATTATCCGGAGTAAGACCGCCCGCAAGAATGATGGAGTTCATGGCGGCCGCCCGGGCGGCGATTTCCCAGTTGAAGGTTGTGCCGGTGCCGCCATGCGCCGCCGGTGACCAGGCATCCAGCAAACAGGCGGCAACACGATAGCCGGCCATATCATCAAGCACGGCAGCATCTTTCACCCGGAAGGCCTTGATGACCCGGCGACGTACGGCAGAGCAATAGTCGGGTGATTCTTCGCCATGAAGCTGAACCACGTCAAGGCCGCACCGGTCGGCGACCATATTGACGGTTGCCAGCTCCTCGTTAACGAACAGCCCGACCGTCTGCACAAAGGGTGGCAAACAGCGGATAATAACTGCGGCCTGTTCGCGGGGAATGAAGCGCGGAGATCCCTGAAAGAGGACAAAGCCGAGAGCATCAGCTCCGGCCGCGACCGCCATCAATGCATCTTCAAGATTGGTTATACCGCAGATTTTGACTTTTATCATATAGTTTTACTACGTCAGAATTCACCAGCATTATCACTGCTAAGGGTGAGGATCCGAAGGGGGATTTATTCCAGATTGTCTTCGATACGAATGAAACTGGTCTTCTCGCAGATGATATCAAGCTGGTCGATCTCTGACAGCGCTTTCTGGATCGAACCTTCACGAGCTTTGTGAGTCATGATGACAATCGGTACCGGTGCTGAATCATCAACTTCATGGGATGTCTGCACCATTGATTCAATACTGATTCCATAGGTGCCGAGCGCTCCGGCGATCCCCCCGAGCACGCCCGGTTTGTCGAGAACGCTGAAACGGAGCATATATTTGCTGATGATATCGGCCATCGGTTTGACCGGTATCGTCACGATCGTATCGTCCAAGAAACCGAGCGGTGACATCCGGCGCCCGGCGCCGGCCTTCATGCTGCGCGAAAGACCGATGAGATCACCGACAATCGCACTGGCGGTCGGGTTCTGACCGGCACCACGGCCGGAAAACATGACCGGGCCGACAAAATCACCGGTCAGGCGAATCGCGTTGAATACGCCGTTGATGTCGGCCAGAGGGCTGTCGAGCGGAATCATGGTCGGATGCACACGGGCTTCGATCTTGCCGTCGACATGCTTTCCGATTGCCAGCAGCTTGATGCGATAGCCGAATTGTGCGGCATACTTGACATCCAGACCGCTGATATTTGAAATTCCTTCGGTATGGATCTTTTTAAAATCAATCCGGGTGCCGAAACAGAGCGAGGCTAAAATAGCCAGTTTGTGGGCGGTATCAACCCCTTCAACATCAAAGGTCGGATCAGGCTCGGCATAACCAAGTTCCTGCGCGGCGCGAAGCACATCGGCAAAATCGGCCCCCTCCTGGGTCATGCGGGTAAGAATGTAATTGCAGGTGCCGTTCATGATGCCGAAGACGCTGCTGAAATGGTTGGCGGCCAGGTTCCCCTTGATCGCGGTCAGGACCGGGATACCGCCGCCAACGGCAGCTTCGAACTGTACTTCGACCCCCTTCCGCACAGCGGCGGCGTAGATGTCGGAGCCATGCAGTGCCAGAAGCGCCTTGTTGGCGGTAACGATATGTTTGCCCTTTTCGATCGCCTTCAGCACAAAACTTTTGGCCGGCTCATAGCCGCCGACCAATTCGATGACTATCGAGATATCGGGATCGTTGAAGATATCATCAACACTGGTCGTCAGCACACCGGCATCGACGACGACTCCACGGTCACTCGTTATATCGAGATCGGCAATGCGCTTCATTATGATTCCAGCCCCGACCTTGGCACGGATGACAGCAGCGTTTTCGCGCAGAAGCTTGACGACTCCCGCCCCGATATTGCCAAACCCTATCAGACCAACCTGTATATCCTTCATGGTTCCTCGCTTGACTCTTCTGTTTTTGCGCACGCCTCGATCTCGTCGAGAATGCCGTTCACAAATGCCGGTGATTCCTTGTCGCCGTACCGCCGGACGATCTCAATCGCCTCGTTGATAGTGACTTTTTTTGGAATATCGGCGCGGAACATCAACTCGTATGCGGCTATTCGCATGACGTTCAGATCGACTCGCGGCATACGTGACAGCGCCCAGTTTTTGGAGCGCGCCCGGATAGCTTCGTCGATGGTCTCGCGCTGCGACTGTACCCCATGCACCAGACCTTCGGCAAACTCACGCACTCTGCTGTTTATTTCGCCCTGTTCCTCGCGAAAAGTCTGCAAGGTTTCACGCAGCATGACAGAGCTGTTTGAATCCAGTGCGTACAACATCTGCAGTGCCAGTTCACGCGCTTCACGACGCAGCCCCATTACTTGAGCACCTTCAGCAGATTGACGGATTCAATGACGGTCATCGCTGCATCAAACCCCTTGTTCCCCGCTTTTGTACCGGCCCGTTCCACCGCCTGTTCAATCGTATCGGTCGTCAAAACGCCAAAAGCGATCGGAATGCCGCTTTCCAGAGACACCGTCGCTACCCCTTTGGAAACCTCCGAGGCGACATAATCAAAATGAGGCGTCGATCCACGGATAACGGCTCCGAGACAGATCAGCGCATCGTATTTGCCGCTTTCCGCCATCTTTTTTGCGAAAAACGGGATTTCAAAAGCACCCGGAACACGTGCCACAGAGATGTTTTTATCATCAGCACCGTGACGGATCAGCGCGTCAACCGCCCCCTCCAGCAGGCGTTCGCAGATGAAACTGTTAAAACGGCTGACAACAATACCGAACTTCTGTCCTTTAGCTTCAAGTTTACCTTCAAAGAATTGCGGCATGACTACCTCCCCGATGCAGCTTAAAAAGAATCGAGATATTAGCATATTTTTTGCGGCTGGGTAGAAAAAATATCTACAAAACATGGTTGACTTTGCGCTGCGTTAAACCTAAACAGTTGCATGTACATAATACAAACGGATCATCAAGGAGCCGTTCAATGAATATAACAAAAAAACATATAGTATCGCATTTCAAACAGCAGGAGGGAGCGATCCATTTCGATGCTCTGTTGCGTGCGTTCGGCGGCAGGCATGTCAAGCGTGAGCTGAAAAACATGCTTAATGACATGGCTGAAGACGGCGAAGTGATCCGACTGAAGGGAAACAGCTACAGCCTGCCGGGAAAGATGAAAACCACCCGCGGCCGGATCTCGGTACACCGCGATGGATACGGCTTTGTGACCCCTGAGGGTGGCGGCGAGGATATCTTTATTCCGTCAAAGTTTCTCAAAGGATCACTGCACGGCGATCTGGTGGAGGCCAGTTCATCCCCGAGCCGCATGGGGGAAAACAAACTCGACGGCAGGGTCCTGGCGGTGGTTGAACGTGCCACAACCCGTATCGTGGGGAGATACGAAGAGACACGCCGTGGCGCGATTGTTATTCCTGATGACCAGCGCCTGAATTTAGTCGTATCCATTCCGCCCAAAGGACGCGGAACGGCGGAAGACGGGCATCAGGTTGTAGCCGAGTTGACGTCATACCCCTCCGGCGGAAAACCTGCCGAGGGGCAGATTATTGAGGTGCTGGGGTGGCCTGATGATCCGGATGTGGAGGTACAGTCGGTTATTCGCCGCTTCGACCTGCCACATGTTTTTGCCCCGGACGTGCTGGCCGAAGCTGACGGGATTACCGACATAGTTTCCGTCGCCGACCTTAAAGGACGCATAGACCTCCGCTCGATGCCGACCGTGACGATCGACGGCGAGACCGCCCGCGACTTTGACGATGCCGTATCCCTCCGCCGCGAGGGGGACAATTTCAGGCTCTGGGTCTCGATTGCCGATGTTTCACACTACGTCATAAAAGACAGCCCGCTGGACCAGGAAGCCTACCTGCGCGGCACCTCCGTATACTTCCCTGACCGCTGCATACCGATGCTGCCGGAACGTCTCTCGAACGGGATCTGCTCGCTCAATCCGAATCTTGACCGGCTGACGATGACCGCAGAAATGCTCTTTGATCGAAGCGGCACCATGCTGGAATCGTCCTTCTATGCCAGCGTCATAAAAAGTGCGGCCCGCCTGACCTATACGATCGTGAAGCAGATCATTGTCGATAACGACATGGAGTTGGCAGACAAATTCCGCCCGGTATCGCCGATGCTGCTGGAGATGAAGGAGCTGGCGCTGATTCTGATGGCGATGCGCAAGAAACGTGGCAGCATCGACTTTGATCTGCCCGAACCTGAGATCATCATCGGCCTGACCGGCCTGACCGAGGGGATTATCCGCGCCGAGCGCAACCTTGCACACCAGCTGATCGAGGAGTTCATGCTCGCCGCCAACGAGGCGGTGGCCCGTTATATAACCAGCCGGGACATCCCCTTTCTCTACCGGACCCACGAGAACCCTGACCCGGCCAAACTGCAAACCTTTCAGGAATTTGTCTTTGGCTTCGGCTACGAATTCAAGCTGGTTGAAGAGAAAGTCAAACCGTCCGAGCTTCAGCGCCTGCTGGCCCAGGCTGACGGCCGTCCCGAAGAGCGGATGATCAACTATGCCCTGCTCCGCTGCATGAAACAGGCCCGTTATGCCGCCGAAAACGTCGGGCACTTTGGTCTGGCATCGGATTGTTACTGCCACTTCACCTCCCCGATCCGGCGTTATCCGGATCTGGTCGTGCACCGGATATTGAAAGCCGCGCTGATCACCGGGTCAAAAGGAGAGCCGGAAGGGAAACGCGCCTCCACACAGCTCACCATAGCCACCGAACGGCTGGGAGAGGTTGCCGAGCACACCAGCAAGCGCGAGCGGGTCGCGATGGAGGCCGAGCGGGATGTGGTCGAGATGAAAAAACTCCAGTACATGCAGCAGCACGTAGGGGAAGAGTTTGATGGTTATATCACCGGCGTGACCGCTTTCGGCTTCTTCGTGGAGCTCGAAGAGCTGTTCGTAGAGGGGTTGGTACACATCTCAACCCTGAGCGACGATGTGTATACCCATGCAGAAAAGCAACATTCACTGATTGGACGGCGAACCGGAACAATCTTCAGGATTGGTGACGCGGCACGCATCACCGTTGTTTCAGTGTCTCCCGGCACACGCCGCATAGAGTTTACCCTGGCGGCACATACCGCTTCTACCACTGCCACCCGCACGGCGGCCGGGACGAGCGTATCGGAAGAGTACCCACGCATCCCGTTGCGCGGCAAACGCGTGGCCGCTCTTCAGCCACGGGGTGACGACAGTGGACAGGGGGGCGGCGGCAAAAAGGGCAGACCGAGCAAAGGAAAGAGCGTATCCCGGAAGCGGAGATGATCCATATTCAATATAGTTCAATCGGAAATCTAAGTTGCAAGCCGGTATGCGGCTGTGATAGGAAGAGTGCATGAGTGAAGAAAAGGTAGTCCCCTTTATTGAACATCTTGTTGAGCTGCGCAAGCGGCTGGTCGTTATCGTTATCGCGGTGGTAGTCGGCATGGGGATCGCGTGGAATTTTTCCAACGATCTGCTTCGTTTTATAGAGAAGCCATTGTCCGGTGCAACCTATCTGACCGAGATAAAGAAAACGGTTTACGCTAAAGTCAAGGAACGGGCTCCGGCGCTGTATGCCCATTACAAGCTGGATCAGGAGGTCAACGCTCCGCAAAAAAAGCGCCCCCTCAACTACAGCGCACCGCTGGAACCTTTTTTCATGCAGTGCAAAATATCCATGTTGGCCGGCTTTATTCTGGTTCTGCCGATCGTTTTTTATCAGGTCTGGCTATTTATCGCCCCAGGCCTGACCCGCCGTGAGCGGAGAATGGTCGTTCCTTTTGTCACGGCGGCATCGGTGACCTTCTGCATTGGTGCCATGTTTTTTTTGATCGTTATCTGGCCGGTAATCATCAATTTTTCACTGTCATATGAGGCAGAAGGGCTGCAAAGCTGGTTCAACATCAGCGCCTACGTTAATTTTTGCCTGAGGCTGATTCTGGTGTTCGGCTTGATCTTCGAACTGCCGGTATTGACGCTTCTCCTGGCCCGCTTCGGAATCGTGAGCTACCAGCTTATGGCGCCTAAGCGGAAATACGCCCTGTTAGCCAGCGCTATTGTGGCGGCCTTTCATGCCGATCTGATAACCATGTTTGTCATCATGATTCCTATGTACCTGATGTACGAGATAAGCATCTGGGTGGCATTGATCTTTGGCAAGAAGAAGGTCCCGGTCGGAGGTGACCTTCCTGATCCGTCAGTATAAAACAGCATAACAAATTTATATTGACAAGTTTCGACAAACGCCCTAAAAAGATAAAAATTGTCTTTTTAGGGCGTTGAAAGTTTTTTAGTACTTGTCCATTTCACTGTGTCTGCCGATTAAATGCCTTCTTTGACACAACTATACTTTTCATGAGAACCAGAGGTTTTATATGATGGAGCTTACGCGCAAAAGTGATTATGCAATTCGAGGCATCGTGTACCTGGCGGGGAAACCGATTGACAAGGTTTATTTGCTGAGTGATATCGCTGCAGCCGTTGATGTCCCCCCCACGTTTCTTGCTAAGATATTCCAGCAATTCAGTAAAATGGGCCTGGTCAAATCGTTCCGTGGCACCGGGGGCGGCTTTATGCTCGGACGCCCCGCTGAAAACATTACCCTTCTGGAAGTCGTTGAAGCGGTTGAGGGACCGATAATTCCGAACCGATGCGTCGTTGCACCTTCTGACTGCGAGCGATCCGGTATATGTACTGTTCATCCGGTGTGGCTACAGGTACAGGAAGAGATCCGCAAGGTTCTGGAGGGGGTAACCCTTAAAGATCTGGCAACACAGGGATAACACCAGATAACAATTTGATTTTATTTAGCTTTATCTAAATTTAATTGACACCTGACAACTAATAATATACTGTTCTGTAATTAAACCCTTTTGAACGCCTAAATCCCGCTAAACGGGATTTTCTCGTATCCGGGACAAAATAACTTAGAAAGGAGCATCCCGCCGGAGATACGCCCTCGCATCTGTGGGCAATGACGCCGCTCCGGCAAAGCCGATACCACTTCCCTACTCTATTATTATGACAAAAAAACTTATCTATCTGACCCTCCTGTTATTGTTGACAGCGTGCGAAAATGCCCCGTATAAACTGGGAGAGATTCAATCGTCTACGCTGCTGGCCACCGAACCGTCCATCCTTGACAAAGTCAGCATCTCTCTCATCCAGCGGAAAAAGCAGCAGGAGGTTATCGAGTCGGCATTCTCCCGCAGGACTTCGCCGGAACGGGCGCACAAGCTGGCTGCCATCTGTTATGCAAAAACGCTGGATACCATCTTCATGCCGTTTGATCTGGCCGAGATTGCGCTGGCGGAAACCGGCGGACACCAGCTATCCTCCCGAGCGGTTTCTGTAAAAGGGGCTCGCGGAGTCTGGCAGCTGATGCCGTACCGCGCCCGAAGCCACGGCTACTCGGCCAAAGACATGCTTGACGATGCCAAATGTGCCGAAGCAGCTGTTTGCGAACTCTACACCAAGCTCGATATGGCCAAGGGAAATCTTGAGCGGGCCAAAAAGCTCTATTGTGGGCAGGGACCGCAGGCCGACGCATACATCAAGAAGATTCTAAAGATCCGTCAGGGAATGATGGCGGAACTGACCCTGCAGAACGATAAGCTGGCACTGGCTGACTCGGCATCAAAGATCCGTTGATCAGGCGCATATCTCAGGTGTTTTTTCTTGATATAAAAGTGGCTGCTCTGCTATAGTCGAGCGGCTTTTTTTATTCACCCCAGCTACTAGTTCGTTGGAAGTTGTTTTCTGCATTTTTTCCGGCTTAAAACAGTTCTTTAATGCGCTTATTCTGTTTACAGGGTCCGGAGAGGAGTTATTTTGTGGAGAGAGTAACGTCTTCCGCCAGTTCGACCGGCCTCACCCTTAGCACCAAAATGGTACTGCTTTCTGCAGCGGCTTTTTTGGGTATCCTGCTGGTTGGCGCGACCAGC
The DNA here is from genome assembly GCA_028683435.1 of Desulfuromonadaceae bacterium. Taxonomy (GTDB): domain Bacteria; phylum Desulfobacterota; class Desulfuromonadia; order Geobacterales; family Pseudopelobacteraceae; genus JACRCG01. The sequence goes on from JAQUIG010000019.1 coordinate 15,858, forward strand.
CTGTATATGATGAATGAGGTCAGAATCGGCGGTACCGCCTACCGCTATATTCAAAAAAACAAGGATGCTCTTGAAAGTATTGCACTGTTGAAATCAGACCTTTTTCAGATTAACAGTGAAATGCAGAACTTCCTGCTTGAATCTGACAGCACCACGGCCGAGAAAAGCATTGCCGCTATAAAAGACCTCACCAACGAGGTTGAACTCAATTTCGGGATTGCTCTTGAGTCGGTCGAAGCGACCGGTGAGCATACTGCGATAAACAAAGCAAACGACATCTGGAAGGAATATCAGAACACGCTGTTGAACGAGGTACTGCCGGCCTCTGCCAGAGGTGATCGTCTTAAAGCCAACAAACTCATGGCCGGAATCCAGGCGCAGCGGTTCAACACGTTCAGCAGAACCGTTGCACAGATGGTTGACCGTATCCGTAAGGACGTCACCGCCACTGAACAGCAGGTTGCATCGAGCATCAGAATAAAAACTGCTGTCTCTGCAGCCGTTACGATCTTTGTGATCGCCCTCATCGCACTGTTTTCATATTTAATAACTACTTCGATTACCAGACCGCTCAGAAGCTGTGTCGAGTTTGCCAAAGCAATGGCCGGCGGCAGACTTGATGCCCGCCTGGAAGTCCGTGGCGGTGGGGAGGCCGCTGATCTGGCCCATGCTATGAACATCATGGCAGAGAATCTCCATAGCATGGTCTCGCGAATCGGCTCCACTTCCGAAGTGCTCACCACTATTGATAACAATCTCGAAAATGCTGCCCGTCAGGTCGTAAATTCCGCACAGATGCAGGAAAAATCGGTTTTGGAAACATCACTTGCGGTGGTGCAGATCAACCGTTCGGTGCATGAAGTATACGAGGGGATAGACAAGCTTTCCTGCTCCGCAACCGACACGTCCGCCTCGTCGCTTGAGATGGCTGCAACCATTGAAGAGATTGCGATGAGCGCAGAGAAACTGGAAGAGGCTGTTGAAGAGGTGAGCTCTTCAATCACTGAAATGACCTCTTCAATCAAAGAGATCGGTACGAGCATCGTCAACCTGCTGGACGCATCAAGTATGACGGCATCATCCATTGCCGAGATGGATGCGACCATTAAACAGGTCGAAAAGAATGCCATGGATTCGGCCGCTATTTCCGACACCGTCCGGAGTGACGCCGAGATCGGCAAAAATGCTGTTCTCGAGTCGATTGCCGGCATGCAGGCGATCAGAGTATCATCACAGATAACCTCAGAGGTTGTTGAAACGCTCTCGTTACGGGTAAACGATATCGGCACCATTCTGTCCGTTATCGATGAAGTTGCGGAGCAGACCAATCTTCTGGCGCTCAATGCCGCCATCATCGCAGCCCAGGCCGGCGAACATGGCAAGGGGTTTGCCGTTGTTGCCGACGAAATCCGTGAACTGGCCGAGCGGACCAGCAGTTCCACCCGGGAAATAGCAGCAGTCATAAAGGGTGTTCAGGAAGAGACCCGTCGTGCCGTGGATGCGATCAGCCAGTTTGAGGAAAGTATTGCCGCAGGTGAAAAGCTGTCTCAACGCTCCGGTACCGCACTGGAGAAGATCGTCACCGGTGTGCAGCGGGCGGGAATCCAGGTAGGCGAGATCGCCAAGGCGACTGTTGAACAGGCGCGAGGTAGTCAGAGTATTCGGGAAGCGATGGGAAACGTTGAAGATATGGTTGAAAGCATCGCCAACTCTTCGCGGGAACACTCCCGCGGATCCGATATGATTTCATCGGCAATTGAACGGATGAAGGATCTCACCGTTCATGTTCGCACGTCGACCCGCGAGCAGAGTCGGGCCAGTAACCTGATCGCCAAGTCAACCGAAGATGCGACCGCCATGGTTGACCAGATCCGCGAAGCGTGCCGTTCACAGGTGGACAGCAGTGCCCTGATTTCTAAATCGGTCAACAATATAGAAGGGGCAACAGTTGCAAACAGTCACGCGACGAAGGTCATGAATACTGCCGTTACAAATTTAACGCATCAGATTGATCTGCTTGAGAAGGAGATGGCCGGTTTTAAGATATGACCGGCCCGGTGATAATGACCATGAGCAGACTTACGGCACGCCTCAGTACGCTTAAAACAGTTCATTCCAAGGCTTTGGTGACGTTTGTTACCGCCGGTGACCCGGATCTGGCTGCAACCGAAGAGATCATCTACCTGCTTGAAGAGGCCGGAGCCGACATAATTGAACTCGGGGTTCCTTTCTCAGACCCGATGGCTGACGGACCGACGATTCAACTCTCCTCGGAGAGAGCTCTCGCCTCAGGAACGACACTCCATGGCATTCTGGGTGTCGTAAAAAAGGTGCGCAGCCGCTCCCAGGTGCCAATTATTCTGATGGGATATCTTAACCCTGTCTACGCCTACGGCTACGACAGCTTTTGCCGGGATGCCGCAGAAGCCGGGGTAGACGGCGTTCTCCTTGTGGATATGCCGCCGGAAGAATCGCAAGAACTGACCGCTCCGGCCGGCCGCTGTGGACTGGATGTGATCTTCCTGCTGACACCAACCTCGGATGCCGCCCGCATATCTGCCGTAGATAAGCTTGGCAGCGGTTTTGTGTATTATGTCACGGTTACCGGAGTAACAGGAGCCAGGAGCTCTGTTTCTACGACACTGGCGCAGGAACTGTCCCGAGTACAGCAGGTTATTTCACTCCCCGTCATGGCAGGATTCGGGATATCTACTCCGGAGCAGGCTGCCGAAGTCGGAAGGCTGGCGGACGGGGTGGTAGTCGGCAGTGCAATTGTCAGACTATTTGAACAGTACCGCGGAGAAGAGTTGAAGCAACAGCTGCGCCGCTATGTCTCCACCCTGAAAGACGCAATACGATGATGTGCGAAGACGCTTGACAGCGCTTTCTGATTCTGCTGGCGAGTATTTTGTTTGTACTTAACTATTTTAAGGTTACGAAAGATCCGAGGTCCCGTATGAGCTGGTTTACCAAAGAGAGAGTCGGTATCGAAAAATCTGGTGGGAAGAAAGTCACGTTTCCCGATGGAATGTGGGTCAAGTGCCCAGGCTGTTCCGAAACGCTTTTAAGTAAGGATCTTGAAGCCAATCTCCAGGTCTGCCCGAAATGCGGCTACCATTTCCGTATTTCAGCACGCAAGCGTCTTGAAGCCCTGCTTGATGGCGGTATCTGGCAGGAATTTGATGCCGATGTGACATCAGTAGATTTTCTTGAATTTAAAGATGCCAAAAGCTATCAGGAGCGTATCGATGCAGCGCTGGCCAAAGGCGGGTCAAAGGATGCGGTAATCTGTGTCGAAGGGGCTATCGAAGAGCTGCCGGTACAGATTTCATGTTTTGATTTTTCCTTCATGGGCGGGAGCATGGGGAGCGTCGTGGGTGAAAAGATCACCCGCTCTATCGAACGCGGTTTGCAAAAACATCAGCCGGTGATTATCATCTCCGCTTCAGGCGGGGCTCGCATGCAGGAGAGTATCCTCTCGCTGATGCAGATGGCCAAGACGTCAGCGGCCCTGGCGAAACTCAAGCGCGCTGGTATCCCGTTTGTGTCGTTGCTGACTGATCCGACTACCGGCGGAGTTACCGCCAGCTTTGCCATGCTGGGAGATGTCAACATTGCCGAACCAAAAGCTCTGATCGGTTTTGCCGGTCCACGGGTCATCGAACAGACTATCCGTCAGAAACTGCCGGAAGGCTTCCAGCGGGCGGAATATCTGCTCGACCATGGCATGGTCGATGCGATCATTCCACGTACCGAAATGCGTGCAAAACTGGCTTCCATACTGAAAATGCTGCATCGTCCCTCCGCCTGACATGCCTCTGACAGACGTGCTGGAAAGGCTTTATGCCCGTCGACGCTTTGGCATACGGCCAGGCGTCGGCAGGGTTGTCAAGCTGCTCGACCGTCTGGGTCATCCCGAAAAACAGTTCCGCACGATTCATGTCGTCGGCACTAACGGCAAAGGTTCCACGTCGGCCTTTCTCTCCTCTATCCTCATTCACGCGGGGCATTCGGTCGCCCAGTTCAGCTCCCCTCACCTGGTACGATTTACCGAGCGTTTCAGAATAAACGGCACAGAGTATTCCGCAGAAAAGCTGGCGAGCAGCCTGGATGTCGTGCTGAAGGCAGCTCCTGAAGAAGCGACTTTTTTTGAGATAACAACAGCCCTGGCAGCAATGGTTTTCAGCGAGGAGCGGGTTGATCTGGCGGTCATGGAGGCCGGGATGGGTGGCCGCTCGGATGCAACCGCCGCTTTTGAAGGCGAGATGACCTTGCTTACCCCGATCTCTCTCGACCATACCGGTTATCTCGGCGCCACCCTTGAGGCGATTGCCCGCGAGAAAGCCGGGATTATTGAGCCCGGCACGGCTGTAATCAGCGCCGGACAGCCTGATGCAGCCCTTCTGGCGGTTGAAGAGCGGTGCCGCGCCGGGAACTCTCTCCTGAAGACCCTCGGCAAAGATTTTTCAGCCGCCTGGAACCCGGATGGCACACTCGATTACCATGGCTTGAGCATAACCCTGACCCGGCTCACTCCCGGGATGGCGGGTCGCTATCAATCCACGAACGCCGCTGTAGCGCTCGCGGCGGCAGAACTCCTCGCTACGGGCGGATTGAATATTACCCCTTCCGCCTTCAAAGAAGGGGTTGCCTCGGCATCTTGGCCGGGCAGGATGGAACTGGTACCGGGCACCCCGCCGCTGCTGCTGGATGGGGCACATAACCCTGCCGGTGCCTCTGCACTGGCGGAAGCGTTGGTAGATTACTCCTACTCAAAGCTGCTGATGGTAACCGGAGTCTGCGATGACAAGGATATCGACCGGATATATGCGCCGCTGCTGCCGCTTGTTGATGCTGTTTATACGGTAACCCCTTCTGTTGACCGCGCCATGAAAGCTGAAGACCTCTCCCTTTTTTTTACAAAAATGGGGATCGCATCGGAGCCGTGCGGCTCCGTAGTGGAAGGGGTTTGCAAAGCCCGCAGTCAGGCCGCCGAAGGGGATCTTATCCTGATATGCGGGTCGCTCTTTGTTGTGGGTGAAGTCAAGGCATGGCTTGACGACTTGAATTACAGCGGAATCAGGGGCTGATTTTCCTATGAACATAATCCACTATGTAATCTTTTTCTGTATCCTCTGCTGCTCGGCTCAGGCTGCAGGAGCCGCCCCCCCTCCCGCCTTAGATGAAAGCATCCATATAAATGCCGACCGCATGAGCCAGAACCCGGCTGATGAAGTTTATACCGCGGATGGAAATGTGATCGTGCTCTGGAAGGGAATGAATCTGGCAGCAGATCAGGTCCGTTATTCTGCCGCGACTCACATGCTTCATGCGTCCGGCTCGGTTGTCATGACAAAAGAGTCTGCTGTCCTGAAGGGTGAAACGCTGGTACTGGATATGGATACCGGCCGGGCCGAAATGGACCCGGCGCTCCTCTCTGTCCCCGAATCAGGAGTAAAAATAGCTGCTGAAAAGCTTGTGCGCATCAATGAAAGCGAGTTCAGTGCCATCTCCACAGAACTGACCAGCTGTGATCTGCCTGATCCAGCCTGGAAATTCAGTGCCGACAACCTCAAGGTCAACCTGCTGGGGTATGGTACCGGTCGCAACGTCATCTTCTACGTGAAAAACATTCCGGTACTCTACCTTCCCTGGATCGCTTTTCCGGTTGTACTGGAAAAAAGATCCGGTCTTCTTTTCCCGCAGTTCGGCTACTCACAAAGCAGAGGAGCACAGCTCGACATTCCGGCTTACTGGGTAATCTCACCCAGCCAGGATCTGCAGCTGGATCTGGACATACTATCACGACGCGGCATCGGCACCGGGGTTGATTATCGCTACATCAGAAAACGCGGCAGTGAAGGGCACATCAACACATATTTAATCTACGATCAACTGCAGGATCGGTGGCGTGGGCAACTGACCCTGGAGCATAAGGAAATTTTTTCGAATGACGCAAATCTGCGCATGGCGGTCAATGTCACCAGTGACCGGACCTTTTTGAATGATTTTGGACAAAATAACGGCGAGTACAATCGCCAATCAAGTGACACGAGAATCAACGCCCTGAAAACATGGGAAATTTATGCCATAAATTCATATCTGCGCTATAGCGAAGACCTTTATGCTCCTGATAACAGTTCGACGCTTCAAACCCTTCCATCAGTCGGCCTGTCAGGAGTCAGACAGCAGATCTTTTCAATGCCGCTTTTTTTTGATCTGGATGCAACAGCAGAAAATCAATACCGCGACACGGCTCCTTCCGGTCAGCGGCTGCATCTTTTTCCCCGGATCACACTGTTGCCGTTTACTGGTCCGTATCTGAATGCGTCGCTGTATGCGGGGGCACATATCAGAGGGTATGCCACCGCCACGCGTGACAGTAACAGCGGCATTGGCTCGAGCGCCGGAGACCTGTTGCCGGAAGTCGGCATACGTTTGTCAACATCATTGACCCGCATCTACACCTCTGATTTCCCCCTGCTCAAAAAGATCAGGCATGAGATCATCCCGGAGTTCCGCTACACCCTTGTACCGGAACGCAACCAGCAGCGGCTTCCGTTCTATGACTACACCGATCGCATGATCCACCGGAATATGATTTCTCTGTCGGCTACCAGTCTGATAAACGGCAAGTTTGTACACGGTGAAACGACTGAATATCGCGAGATTTCGCGAATCAAGCTGAGCGCGGACTATGCAATTGAGGGTGGGCGACGCGACCTGTTGACATTGGTGGAGAGCCAGCGCCCATGGAGTGATCTGATGCTGGAATCTGATACCTGGCTAAGCAGAGTGCTGCGGCTCACCTTCGACACACGCTATAACCTACATGAGAACCACCTGTCAACAGCCGTTGCAGGAGTGGAATTTGACGACCGGCAGGGGAATTCAATAGGAGCCGGTTACCAGATGGCCCGCAACGAAGTGGAATACTTTGAGGGGCGATTCTCAACGACACTCATTACCCCCCTGCACCTTTCCTACACAGCCCGCTACTCGTTTGACCGTGGCGATTTCCTCGAATCACTGTATGCTGCCGAATATCGTCACAAATGCTGGAGTGTTAACCTGGCGCTTCACCAGCGTCCGGGGAATCAATCATACACCGTGAACTTCAATCTGGCAGGACTCGGAAGCAAATAACTACGGGGAGTATTCCAGCAGAAAAAGAGCTCTTTTATACACGGCGACCATCTCTGCTTCATCCCCGGTTATGCTGCTGTTTGATACCGGTGAAGTAAAAGCTCTCAGGAATCTTCTTTCGTGGAATCCAAGCGGCGGGTTGTCGTGGCCTATCCGCGCAGGAATCCGAAGGGTGGCGAGCTTGAAAAGAGAGACAGAAGAGGTCAGGCAGGGGTTGAGCTTGATACTGCAGTCACTCTTTTTTTCCAAGGGGGCTTCAGTATTTCTGCCAAGGTAGAGGACAAAATTGCCGGGTGACGCATGAACTTTATCAAGGGCCCGCAGGCGACCGATCTCTTCGGCAACATCCTCGAGAGCCCCCGGATGTGCAAACAGGAGCGGCCTCAATCCGGCCTGGTCTATCATCTCCAGCAGGTCATCGATACGATAGGTACGGGCTCGCGGGTGTAACAGCGCGTCGGCGATGCCTGCATCGGTTGCCGTTTCATCGGCAGCGGCAAGATAGCCTCCCAGGCGTGATCCGGCACTGGCCTTATTAAACAGGCGACGGGCGGAGCGGGGGGAGTCTATGCCGAGAAGCCTGAACGCGCGGCGGATAGACTCCTCTTCCCGACGGGCGTAGCGGCTGTAGAGCATGATTCTGAGTATCCCCCCCGGCACAAGACGACGTTCAAGCGCCTTCAGACCTGCCAGCGGATCCTCCAGGTGATGGAGCACTCCGAAAGAATCGATCAGCCCGAAGTGACCTTCGATCGCCCCCTGATCCGACAAATCTCCACAACGATAATCGACATTCAGCTTCCCGTGCAGAAGGCAGTGCCAGTGCGCCCGCCGCAGACTGCGCGCCGACAGATCCATTGCAGTAATCGGTACGTCAGGGTTGGCAACAGCCCAAGGGTATGGGGCAAAGGTACCGCAGCCGGCAATCAGTATTTTTTCCGCTTCCGGGGGAGGCAAGGTTCGGTTAAAACGGGCCCAGAGCGCGTGCAAATTGAGAGCAAAGGTATCGCAGCGCTTTACCGAGGCGATCAGCGGGTAGCTCGGGTAGGGATACCGCTGATAATGTATTTGTACCGGATCGGACATGCCTCACTGTAGCAGGATGCCGCCCGGCTTTCAACATTCGCAAAAAGCAGGAGTACAAATGTTCAACAGGCTCTATGTTCACATACCGTTCTGCATAAAAAAATGCCGTTACTGCGCCTTTGTCTCCAGCACCCCCAAAAGTGAAGAGCTGCAGGAGTACCCTGCACTCCTTATCCGAGAGCTTCAACTCCGCGGATCTGCTGCCGATCCAGTCGCTTCGGTCTATTTCGGTGGCGGCACCCCGTCACTGCTGCAGCCACAGCAGCTGGCCCGACTGCTTGAGGAGATTGCCGCTCAGACCGGCATCCAGGCAACTGCAGAAATCACCCTGGAAGCAAACCCGGGGAGCGTCGACCAGATTTCGCTGAAGGGGTTCCGAGACGCCGGCATCAACCGGATTTCTCTCGGGATCCAGTCATTTGATGATCGTTTTCTGGAGTGCCTCGGACGTATTCATGCCGCTGAACAGTCGCGCCAGGCTTTTCGGGATGCACGCGAAGCCGGCTTTAACAACGTCAGTATTGATTTGATTCACTCCCTTCCCGGCCAGAGCCTCCTTCAGTGGCGGAGTGAACTGCTGCATGCCATCAGACTCGCTCCGGAGCATATTTCCATCTACGGGCTGACGGTTGAAGAAGGTACCCCCTTCGCGCTCAGCTATCCCGCAGGGTGCCATGAGTTGCCCGATGACGACCTTTCCGCTGATATGTTTGAGCTGGCGGATGAGCTTTTAACCGCAGCCGGCTTTGAACATTACGAGATTGCCAACTATGCCCGCCCGGGATACCGGTCAGAGCATAACAGCGGCTATTGGAAGCGGGACGGCTACCTGGGACTGGGCGTAGCGGCGCACTCGTTTCTTCGGGACGGCTATGGAGTTCGCTTAAGCAATCCGGACAATCTGGAAGATTATCGCCGCGGGGTGACCAGCGGAAGACTTGAACGGAGCGGCGAACAACGGCTGACACAGGGTGATGCCATGGCGGAATATCTGTTTTTAGGGTTGCGCCTCGCGGAGGGAGTGAGTCTCCCCGCCTTTGAAGGTGAGTTCGGCCGGCCGCTGGAATCGGTGTACGGTTCTACAGCGGCAGATCTGGCCAGGTGTGGTCTTCTCGTTCAAAACAAGAGCGTGCTTACGTTAACCCGCCGGGGGATGCTGCTGTCAAACCAGGTATTCACAAGGTTTTTGCCATAATAATCGCCTTCATGCGATGACCTGCTTTCTTTCACCTTGCCTCACACACCAAAGCATTTATAATAGCCGGCGGCATAGCGGCAATTGCCAAGAGATCTCAAAGAATGGAGTGGCGCTGTATGACCAACATTATCCTGCTGGCGGTCTGTCTTCTCGCAGGTCTCGGACTCAGAAGAACAGGGCGTTTTCCCGCTGCGACCCCTGCGGCGCTGAATGGCTTTATCATCCATATTTCGCTGCCGGCCCTGACGATTCTGCATATCCACAGCCTCAAGATCGATCTGTCACTGCTGCTTACGGCCGGCATGGCCTGGCTGCTGTTCGGGGTCGCCTGGCTCATCTTCGGAACAGCCGGGAGGCTGTTTAAAGTTGACAGGGAGACGACAGGCGCGCTGATACTGGTTGCCGGACTGGGGAACACGTCCTTTGTCGGCCTGCCGATGATAGAAACCTATTACGGCAAAGAGTTCCTGGGGGTCGGCATCATTGCCGATCAGCTCGGTTCCTTCATGGTGCTCTCCACGCTCGGAATCCTTGCCGCAGCCCTCTATTCGTCCGGTGATGTCACACCACGCCAGATGGCCCGCAAAATCCTCCTGTTTCCCCCCTTTCAGGCCTTGATCCTGGCACTGCTGCTGCGCCCGGTTTCTTTTCCGGAGTGGAGCAGCGAGATACTGCAGAAACTCGGCAGTACCTTGACACCGCTGGCTCTGGTTTCAGTCGGTTTCCAGCTTCAGTTCGCCGGCATGCGACAGGTACTGAAGCCGCTTGCAACCGGACTGGCCTATAAACTCCTGCTTGGTCCGGCGCTTGTTTTCCTGCTGTACAGCACTATTATCGGAGCTACCGGGGCCGTGGTACAGGTGACGATCTTTGAAGCGGCCATGCCCCCGATGATTACCGCCGGCATCATCGCCATAGACCACAACCTCCGGCCGCAACTGGTCGGCATGCTGGTCGGCATCGGCATCCCGCTCGCCTTTATCACGCTGCACCTCTGGCATCTGCTCCTGAAGATCCTGGTATAAATAAAACACTCCTCTGGGTAATCGCTGCGAGGTACGACGCACACAACAAGAAAGGCCACCTGATCCCTCCGGTGGCCTTTCTTGTTGAAGTTGATATTATTTCGAGACGTTATCGATACGGGGCCGTACCCAGGATAGATTGCCTCATTCAGAGACTTCCTTTAAGCCCCGGATAATTTCCACTTGACGCTGAAAACTGTAGCGGGATATCAGCTGTTCCTGATGCTTTTCAGGAGAGATTTTGAACCGGCAGCGGTACGGGGAAGCGTTTCCAACAATATCGACAAGCGTAGCCTGCACCTTGATCAGAGTCTGTTTATTCAGCACCGGGTCCGGCAGCATGAATTTTACCGACATTTCCGCGCCGGATTCCATCAGGGCAAAATCATCCATTGTTACGGCGATCCCCTGCGTCGAAATATCAACCAACCTGCCGGCAATCATCTGCTCTCCATACTGGACTGTGGCTCGTACCGGCGGTTCCAGATCCAAGCGTACTGCGCCGCGTTTTTCGGCCAGCAGTTCTACAAAACAGAGTTTATTGAGTGAAACTACATGTTTTTTGATATTGACATATTGGACATGAGCTACCATGGGAAATGAGAATAATTTGCTGCGAATCAGCGTGTAACGGTCACCGGCAATTGCCACCGCCTGCTGCGGATTAACATCAAGATCAAGGTTGCCGCGTTCCACGCCAAGCACCGTAGCGGGATATGTAATTGGCAACCCCTTGTAATAATTGGTAAGATTTGCTTTTGAACCGTCTTTTACCTTGAATTTATCAAGGAATGTTTTCAAGATTGCAGCCTGATCATCATCAAAGGTCGTCTGAATTCGAGTGCTGTAAAGAGAGGTAAAGTCCATAAGATCCTGTGCGTATAAGGGCGAGATGTCAAGAGCGCCAGATTGGCATCTTTTATAACATGGAATGCCGCATAAACCATCTTCAAAAAGGCTACCGTCCCGCCAGCTGGCTTTCCCAGCGCCAGGCATCGGCGATAATGGTTTCAAGATTATCAAAACGGGGCTGCCACCCGGTCAACTCCCTGATCTTGTCCGCCTGGGCAACCAAAGAGGCCGGGTCCCCCGGACGGCGCTCCGCCTCATGCACCGTAAAATCAACGCCACTGATCTTCTTGACGACCGCCAGTACCTCACGTACGCTGCTGCCGCGACCGTAGCCGACATTCATGGCGGTCGGGGTCCCCCCTTTTTCGAGATATTCCAGTGCACACAGATGAGCGGCAGCCAGATCTTCAATATGAATGTAGTCCCGAATACCGGTACCATCCGGGGTAGGGTAATCGGTGCCATAGACACTGACACCCTCCCTCATCCCGAGTGCCGCCTGACAGGCCACCTTGATCAGGTGCGTTGCTTCCGGGGTGCGCTGGCCCATGCGGGCCTGCGGGTCAGCTCCGGCCACATTGAAATAGCGCAACGCGACATACTGCATACCGTGGGCAGCCGAAACATCCCGCAACATCCATTCACTCATCAGCTTGGAGGTGCCATACGGGTTGATCGGCGCCAGAGTACTCTCCTCGGCAGCAACACCGCTGTCTGGAATCCCATATACAGCCGCCGTACTGGAAAAAATAAAGCGCTTTACGTCATGCTTGACACAAGCCTCCAGCAGTCCCAGCGTATTGCGGGTGTTGTTGCCGTAGTATTTAAGCGGCAGCGATACCGATTCCGGGGCGATAATGGCGGCGGCAAAATGCAGAACTGTTGTGAAGTGGTATTTTTCAAAGAGGCCTTCGAGCCTGTCATGATCAGCCAAATCACCTTCCACCAGCTCTTCGCGGTGAATCAGGGCGCTGCGTGAACCGGTAGAGAGGTTATCGTAAATTAAGACCTTACGGCCGGATTCTGAAAGCTGACGTACAACATGGCTGCCGATGTAACCGCAACCGCCACTGACTAGTATTGTTTCTGGCATCTCGGCTCCGTTTTCATACAGTATGGTTTTGGATATTCTTCAGCGCCCGCTGAAGATGCTCGGTGTTGTGGGCCTCTATCGTCCAGACCGCGTCCGGGGCATAACGATTCAGCAGCGGAAAGAAACTCCCGAAATCGATGGAGCCCTCCCCGACCGGGAGGTGCTCGTCGCTCTCGCCATGATTGTCATGGATATGACTCTCGACAACGTACCCGCCAAGCTCGCTGAACCACTCCTCAAGGGTCACCGTCGTGAACATGTTCCAGTGTCCTACATCGAAACAGTGCCGGAAGCAGGGGTCATCAATTGCATCGAGCAGCGCCCTGATTGTGGACGGTTCCTTCTCGAAGATATTCTCAACCGCCAGAATCGTCCCGAGTTCGCGGGCTGCGGGAACGAATTCCTGCCAGAAATCAATGCTGTTTTTCAGCCATATCAAGCGGTTGTTGCCATACCGAAGGTCGTCATAGCCGGGGTGAACCACGATTACCTGCGGACGGAGCAGTGTGGCTGCCTGCATGACCTGACTGATGCGACGGCGACTCACTTCGCGGATGCTGCTGTCGATCGATCCCGGGTTGAGATCTATAAAGGGAGCGTGGATGGTGGTTTTCAGTCCGGCGTTATGGAGCGAGTCAGCCAGAGAGGCGAGCTCCTCCCAGACCAGGCTGTCCAGCGTTTCACCCTGAAAAAAAACCTCGGGATTCACGCGGTTGGCGATGGCATATTCCAGATGCTCCGCCAGGCGGGAATAGGGAACGTGAGCATGGATGCTACTTTTCATGAAGGTCCCTTCTGTGCTGTTTGATAATTTCGTCGCTTGCCGTACGAGCGACCAGGTCCTTAAGCTTATGGATGGCATCCGGGTCGCCAAGCACAATCAGGGTGTCATGATCCTCGATTTTTGTTTGCGAGTGCGGGTTGAAAACCATCTTGCCGTGAGCCTTTTTTATGCCGACGATGATAACGCCGATCTCCTTGCGAAATCCGGAGGTCACCAGAGTTTCACCGACAAAGGCCGAGTGATCCGGAATGGCGATCTCCTCCATCTGCAACTCCAGATGTTCCCGCCCGGTGGCTATTTCGATAAAGTCAACCACGTTGGGGCGCAATATTGATTGCGCCATGCGGTTGCCGCCAATGGTATAGGGAGATACAACCTTGTTGGCCCCGGCCCGCATCAGCTTGATATCGGAACCTTCTTCGCCGGAACGGGACATGATGTACAAATCGGGATTGAGGCCTCGGGCTGTCAGGGTGATATATACATTTTCGGTGTCGGAGGTAACAACCGAGATAAGCCCCTTGGCGCGTTTGATACCGGCCTTGAGAAGGGTTTCATCGAGGGTGGCATCCCCCTTCATATAAAGGTACCCTTCTTCATCAAGCTTATCGGGAGCTTCGATATTTTTTTCCACGATGACGAAGGCGAGACCATTGGCTTTGAATTCCCTGCAGATCAGTGATCCGATGCGACCAAAGCCGCAGATAATGTAGTGCCCCTTGAGCGAATCGATCTTCTTCTCCACTTTTTTCCTCCCCATAATCCGCTGGATCTGCCCCTCAAACATGATCTGGGCCAGACTGCCGACGATATAGCCTAAAACGCTGACACCGACGACGATCAACCCCATCGTGAACAGCTTGCCGCCGTCCGAGAGATCGAGCACTTCTTTGAAACCGACCGTACCGAGGGTGATGACCGTCATATAGGCGGCATCAAGCAGGCGCCACCCCTCGATCGTCATGTAGCCGGCTGTTCCCGCTGTAATCAGCATCAGGAGTACAAAAAAAGATATTTTAAGGTGTCGCACAGGATCCATGGTCGTAGCAGATTACCTGCAAGGGTCCAAAAAAACAAGTCACTTTCTTCTGCCACGCCTTTGAGCATTCATCCACATCTGCCTTCTGTTTCTGCCCCAGGTGCTCCTTGATAACGAAAAAACAAAGCGTGTTATAATTGACAAACATTGTATACTGTATACAATGTTGCAAAATTTCCTCCCTGGAGTTGTACAAAATCATGAAAAAGTTGCTGGAAAAACATCTTACCCTCCGTGAAAAAATCCTGGAAAACATCCGTGAGGCGATTGTTTCAGGCCGCCTCAAGGCAGGCAGCCGGGTTTCAGAGCCCGAACTGGCAGAGCGCTACGGCATCAGCCGCACGCCGATACGTGAAGCCTTCCGCCAATTGGAGTCAGAAGGTTATCTGACGGTGATCCCCCGGCGCGGAGCCGTGGTAAGCGAACTCAGCCCGAAGGACGTCGAGGAATTCTACGCCATCAAGAGCATCATGGAGGGGTATGCAGCCAGACAGGCCTGTGAAAAGCTGAGCAGAAAAGATCTGGACAAGCTTCAGACGATCAATGACAAGCTGGCCGAGCTGGCCCGGACAGGCGACATCAAACATTTTTTCAAGATTCACAGTGATTTTCACGAGCTGTTCATCAAGGCCGCTGACAATGAAAAGCTGCATGAATTGATAGCCGGACTGGTAACCAGATTTCAGCGCCTCCGCTTTACATCGCTCAGTCTCCCTGGACGGATGGAGGTCTCCGTGCAGGAGCATGAAAAAATAATCGAAGCATTCCGCAAGAAAGATGCCGATCTGGCCGAAACCCTCGTCCGCCGGAATGCCGAATACGGCGGCCGGGTGCTCATAAACGGCACGTCACCTGTCAAAAACAGCTGACCTGTTTCTCCGTTGCATCCCTGTAGGAAGCTGATATACTGCTCGTGGAGAAGCAATTGATGACCGTATTTAAAACTATTGCGCTGATACCGGCCGCCGGCATGGGGAAGCGTATGGGCGCTTCGATCAACAAACAGTATCTGCAGTTGGCCGGCATGCCGATTGTCGCCCGCACCATTGCAGTTTTTGAACACTCCCCTCTGATCGATGCCATCTATCTGGTAATTCCTCCCGAGGAGATAGCGTACTGCCAGGAGCATGTCGTCGAGGCTTACGGCTTCAGGAAGATTGCTGCTATTGTTCCGGGCGGAGTCGAGCGTCAGAACTCGGTCCTCAATGGTTTAAATGCCATGCAAGATCAGCTTTCCGCCGACGATGTTGTCCTGATCCACGACGGCGTCAGGCCGCTGGTAAACGGAAATATGCTGCGGGAATCAATAACAACAGCCAGCTGCCATGATGGCGCAGTGGCGGCGGTCCCCGTAAAAGACACCATCAAGACCGTGCAGGACGGTATCATCAATGATACGCCCCGCCGTGAAAACCTCTGGCAGGCCCAAACGCCGCAATCTTTCCGTTTCGGAATAATTCATGCTGCCCATCAGTCAGCCGAGGCTGACGGTTTCTCCGCGACTGATGACGCATCCCTGATTGAACGCTCCGGAGGAGAAGTCCATATTATTCGGGGTGATTATCGCAATATAAAAATAACTACGCCTGAAGATCTGATCCTCGCGGAATTGTTCCTCGCCGCCATGGAAAGAGAGCAAAAACAATGCTAGTTCAAAAGCTTGACAAGATTTTGATCGTTGATGACGAGCCGGAGATTGCCCAGGCTCTGAAGCTGTATCTGGACTACGAGGGGTACACTACCTCACTGGCATCTGACGGTTCGACAGCGCTTGACATGCTCTTAAACGCAAAAGATTATACGGTTGTGCTGCTTGACATCAGCATGCCGGAGATGGATGGCATAACGGTCCTGAAACGCCTCCACGATAGCGGCGGCGATATTGCTGTTATCATGATGAGCGGGCACGGCAGCGAAGAACTGGCGGTAGAGTGCATGAGAGACGGTGCGGAAGATTATATTTCCAAGCCGTTTGCCCTTGAAGACATGCTGTTGAGGGTAGAGCGGGCTTGCACACACCGTCGGGAACGGATAGAGAAGCGACTGCTGCAGCAGGAAAGAGAAGACTTCATCCTGATGTTGTCGCATGATATGAAAAACCCGCTGACCGCAGTAATCGGCTCCATCGATATCATTCGCGAAGGATGCCTCGGCACGGTCAACGAGGAGCAGAAAGAGTACCTGCAATCTGCTATCGACAGCTGTAATGAAGTTGTTATCATGATCGATAACCTTCTTGATATCAGAAAATTTGAAGCCGGAAAAATCCAGATGACGGTTCATCCCTGCAACGCTCATGAACTCATCGGCAAAATTGCCAATCAATTCGCCCGTCCAGCCAGACATGACGGCATTGAACTTACCGTAGATTTAGAAGCCGGTTGCTCGGAGGTTATTGTTGACAAAAACGCGTTTACCCGCGTCCTCGGCAACCTGCTCGGAAATGCCCTGAAATTTACTCCTGAGGGGGGCAAGATAACAGTTTCATGCCGCCATATTTGCGAAGATGAGGTGCGCAGACTTGAAATACCGACCTATGCGCCAATTCCACCTGATTTCCCGGAAAAGGGCTGTTTTGTCAAGCTGACTGTCAGTGACACCGGCAATGGCATTCCCGCTGACGAACTGGAGCGCATCTTTGACCGTTACACGCAGTTAACCCGAAAATCAGGTCGAGAACGTGGCGGAGCCGGACTGGGACTGGCATATTGCAAATTAGCGATCGACAGTTTTCATGGTATGATCTGGGCGGAATCTGAAGCCGGGAAGGGGAGCGGATTTGTCATTCTTCTCCCCTGCTGTTCTAATGACAACACCACCAAACAAAGGCGGGGTATAAAATGAAAAATATCATCCTGATATTACTGGTATTAGCGGTTGCAACTGGTTCCAACCGGGCAAATGCGACCACTATTGATTTCGGCAAAGCAATCACCATCGGTAACGGCCCGAAACAGGTTATTGAATTCACTGACCCCGATTGCCCCTATTGTCGCAAAGCCTCTAAATATTTTGAAGGACGTAGCGATGTTACTCGCCGTGTCTTTTTCTACCCGCTTCCCAGCCATGCCAAAGCAAAAGAAAAAGTACGCTACATCCTGTCACAACAGGACAAGAGCAAGGCCTACCATAGTGTCATGGCCGGCACTCTTGACCGGCAGCAGAATTTTGAAACAACAGCGGGGGGGATCAAGCTTCAGGAAGAACAGCTTGAGATCGTCAGGAAATACAAGGTTGATTCCACACCGACCTTTTTGATCAACGGCAGAATTATCGAGGGGTTTGATCTGAAAAAAATTGAAGATGCGCTGGGACCTCAATAAATGCCGGTCGGCAGGGAATACCACCAGCAGGAAACCAGCTTGGAAGGGGTCTGTAACCGACGGCGGCAGTTACCGACTCTAGCCATGCTGTTGGTCGGAATCTTTTCGTGCGCTTTTACAGCGGTTGCGGCACAGGAACCGTACGATATCGACCTGAAAGAGCTTCGCCGACCTCCGTCCCGCCGCGCAAAGGAACAGCAGTCGCCCCGTGGGACAAGAGAACCGGTATCCGCAGTAGCGGCCACCAAGGAGAGAAGCAGCAGTTACACCGTCCGACCGGGAGACCACCTGTTTCTTATCCTGATGCAGCGCTATGGTCTCTCTAACGAAGCGGCAGAACGGCTTATTCCGGAGATAATGCGCCTGAACGGCATCCGTAAAGCGGAGAGTCTGTCGGTGGGGCAGCGGCTGACCATCCCGCTTCCAGCAGTAACGGATAAGCCGATACAGAGCAACAGTCAGAGTTCAAGCAAACCTCCCCAGCCCGAATCAGAAACTGTGCCGCCCGATATCAATGACACTCCTCATGTGCGTGAATTAGTGGCGATCCCGGCCCGCCCCTGCCTGCTGGCGCGTGAAGTGGCGGAACAGCTTGGAGTGAACGTCGCCCCATTTTCCCCGTTCATGGATGCAGAGGGGCTCCGCATGTCATATGACACCCTGAAAGTGGCCGTGCTCTGGTCTCTTGCACCGGCCGAGGCATACACTCTTGAGCGCCTGCTGGCACTGCAGGGTGTAAAGTTACTCCTCTTCAAGGGGGATGAGGCGCCACAAACTGTGATAGAGGGGGTGGCCGGCGCTCTCGGGATTCCCTTCAGTTTGACCAATGCCGATACCACAGCAGAACTTCCACTGACGTATCTTTTCCCTGCCGCCATAACCGGAAAGAATCTCAGGCTGACAATCCTCCCTTCCGCCCCCCTCCCAAAGTAACTCAGAACTCCATCGGCATGGCCTTGATCTGCTTGGCGGTAAAGACCGGGCCATCCTTGCAGACATAGACATTACCAACATTGCATCGACCGCACTTGCCCAGGCCGCACTTCATCCGGTTTTCAAGCGTGGTATAGACCTGTTCATCACTGAACCCAAGCTTCTCCAGCACCGGCAGGGTGAACTTGATCATGATTGGAGGACCACAAACCAGAGCGATCGTGTTCTCTGCCGATGGCGCCGTTTCTTCAAGGATTGTCGGCACAAAGCCGACCTTACCATCCCACTCTGGACCGTTACCCCCCGGGTCCACGGTTTTAACCAGGCGGACATCAGCCCGTTCCTGCCATTCCTGCAGTTCCCGTTTATACACCAGATCGGCTTCCGCCCTGGCGCCATACACGATTGTAATATCACCAAACTTGTCGCGCAGATCAAGACAGTTCCAGATCAGTGTCCTCAGCGGCGGCAGAGCGATGCCGCCAGCGACAAAAACCATATTCTTGCCGTAGAACTCTTCTATAGGATACGAGTTCCCGTAGGGACCCCTGAACCCCATACTGTCCCCCACTTCCAGGCGGCGCAACTCTTCAGTCACCCGTCCTACTGAGCGAAAACTGCACTCAATGTACCCCCTGCGGGTCGGTGAAGAGGCGATGCAGAAGGTAGCTTCGCCGGCGCCAAAGGCTGAATATTCAGCAAACTGGCCGGCACGGAAACTGAAAGTATTCCGAATCTGTTCATCCTGAAAGACCAGGCGCAGCGTACGGACATCGGGGGTTTCGTCGATAACTTCAGCAACGGTGGTCAGGTAGGGAAGGTAGATGTTGGTATTGGTCGTATCACACATGTATTAAAACCTTTAGGAAATTTCTTTATTGCTTATTTCTTCAACGATCGCCGCTATGTCGATACCGACCGGACAGATGCGGACACAGCGGCCGCAACCGGTGCAGAGTGTCTGGCCGAATTTATCGTCGTAATATTTAAACTTGTGCATGATGCGGTTGCGGTACCGTTTGGGCTGCAGGTCACGCGGGTTGTGTCCCGAGGCGTGGTGGGTAAACTTCCAGAACCCGCAGGCATCCCAACTCTTGCGGCGTTTACCGGCTTTCTCGGTCCCTTCGTCAACGATGTCGAAACAGTGGCAGGCCGGACATACAAATGCGCAGGCTCCGCAACCGACGCAGCGTACAGCAATGCCGTCCCAGAGGGGATCTTCAAAGTGCCCGTCCAGCCACGATTTGACCTTCTTCAGATCGATCTTGTCGGCTTGGGGTGCGGCCAATGGCAATGGCGCGGCGTTATTCAGCTCCGAGAAGAGGTTACTGTTGGTGGTGATCAGCGCCTCACCTTTTTCACTATAGCTCTGGCAGGCGTACCCCCCTCCGTTTAGCGGGGTCAGAAACAGGTCGCTTCCCCTGGTTTCGGCCGGTGAGAGGCCGACGGCGGTGCAGAAACAGGCGTCGTCGGCTGCCGTGCAGGCGAGGCCGATAATCGTCGTCTTTCGGCGCCGTTCCAGAAAGAATTCATCCTTATAGTCCCAGGAAAATACCGCATCAAGCACCGGGATTGCTGCGGCATCGCAGGGGCGCACCCCCACCAGTACCGTTTCTGGAAAGCGGGACGGATCGACATCGTTTATTTTGACCTGTTGCCCTTCCTTCTCGTATGACATGATCTCTTCGCAGACGGGGAAGAAGGCTTCTTTGGCCGAACGGCGCGGCAGCTGGTCGATTATCATTTCAGCCGAGTTTTCAAGCGGTTCGTACAGCGGTATTCCGGCACTCATGCGCGGCGCAACGACACGCGTGCCTGCAGCGATAAGCGTATCGATGAGGGTATTCAGGTTTTGTTCGGAGATATATTTCTGCATCGGCGTCCTTACTTGATGAACGATTGATCGTCTTTTTCGGTAAACATCGTCAGCGGTCCCTTGTCGTTAACCTCAAAGCCGGCCTCGTAGTCATACAGCTCCTTCAGCTCTTTGGCCATTTTGCGGTTGAGGAGATTCAAGGGAATGTCCATCGGACAGACCCGCTCGCATTCGGCACAACCGGCACAGCGGCCGGCCAGGTGCATGGCGCGTACGATGTGCCAGGCGGTGTTGCCGGCCGGGCGGGGGGTCGTATCCACCATCTGCGGTTTATTGCGGTCACAGAGGCACTGTTCGCAGAAGCAGAACGGGCAGACCTGACGGCAGGCGTAGCATTTGATGCATTTGGCAAACTGTTCTTTCCAGTAGGCCCAGCGTTCGGCCGGGGTCAGTGCTTCCAAACGGGCGATCTCTACCGAGTACCTGCTCTCCATCTGAAGCCCCGGCGGCAGAGCCACATTCGGTACAAAATCACAGCCGGTAGGCAGATGGGAGTTGCAGTCACAACATTTGGAGGCGATTGACTCCGTTGTCAGTGCGGTGGCGGGCTGCACCGTTGAGCCAAGCACCCCATTGCAGGGGATACCGATCAGGTAGAGATCCTCGCGTTTGAGCTGCGATTCCCCCATCAGCCCGACCAGCGCTTTGAGGTCGCACCCCTTGACGACAACACCGATTTTTCCTGTCTTGGGTATTTCTTTTTTGGCCTTGGTCAGATATACGGCAAGGTTGTTGACGCAGGCGTGAGTAAAAATCAGTTTTTCTGCATCAGCAGCGTTAGTGATGATAATTGGCTGGGCTGAACCCACCCGGCGGGCGGCGGCGTAGCCGATGATGGCAACCACTTCCCCTGCAGTGAACAGCCGAGAGGCCTCGGAGCGGATGGCAGCGGTAATGGTGGTGTATATGGATGTGTCGATTGGTTGAGACGTCAAAGGCAAATCCCCCTCAATCCCCCTTTCATTAAGGGGGAGGTAAAACGTTAGATGGCGTCGTACGCTTCTTGTAATTCCGGAGTGTCGATGGCGCCGGACCACTGTTCTTCAAGCGCCAGAGCCTTGAACTCTACCATCGGCCCCATGGCGCGCACTTTTTCAGTCAGGTCGGTAACCACCTCAACCCATTTGCCGCCTTCGGCAGCCGAAACCCAGGAAAACGCCAGGCGACCCAGATCAACCCCGATAAACTCAAGCAGCTTGCGGAAAGCGGCAAAACGGCGCCGGGCATGGTAATTGCCGGCAATGTAGTGGCAGTCGCCCGGATGACAGCCGGAAACCAGCACCCCGTCGGCACCCTGCTGAAAAGCTTTCAGGATGAAGACCGGGTCGATACGCCCTGTGCAGGGAAACTTTAGCACCCTGACATTTGCCGGGTACTGCATGCGGCTGGTGCCGGCGAGGTCCGCCCCGGCGTAGGTGCACCAGGTACAGACGAAGGCGATGATTTTGGGTTCAAAGTCATGTTTTTGATTTTCAGGGTGCATTAAAGTGCCTCTATCATCGCGATAATCTGTTCATCAGTATAGCCATCCAGCTCTACCGATTTTGACGGACAGGTGGCCTGGCAGGTACCGCAGCCGGCGCAAACACCCGGGTTGACGTAGGCAACAACCTTGATCAGGTTGCCCTGGCGGTCGCGGATTTCTTTTTCTTCTACAGCACCGTAGGCGCAGACCTTCTTGCAGGCGAAGCAGCCGACACAGCCGGCTTCCCGTACCCGTGCCACGATCGGTTCCCGCTCCATCTGATTCCTGGAGAAAAGTGCCATGACCTTGGCGGCTGCGGCACTGGCCTGGGATACGGTTTCGGGGATATCTTTGGGACCCTGGCAGGCGCCGGCAAGATAGATGCCGGCGGTGGCGCATTCTACCGGGCGCAGTTTGGCGTGGGCCTCTGAGTAGAAGTGGTATTTGTCGTATGATATCCCCAGTTTTTGGGCCAGAGCATCGGCCCCCTTCTGCGGTTGTATGGCCGTGGCCAGAACCACCATGTCGGCTTCGATCTCTACCTGGACACCGACGGAGATATCGCTTCCCATGACGACGATCTTGTCACCTTTTTGGTAAAGACGGGAGACCATGCCGCGAATGTAGACCGCTTCCTCTTCTTCAATTGAACGGCGCCAGAATTCGTCGTAGCTTTTTCCCGGGGTGCGGGCGTCCATGAAGAAGACGTATGCCTGGCCATCGTGAACTTTGTGGTGGTAGAGCATCGTATGTTTGGCTGTGTACATGCAGCAGACTTTGGAACAGTAGGAGATCCCTTTTTCTCTTGCTCTTGATCCGACGCACTGGATGAATACTATCTGTTTTGGCTCCTTGCCGTCCGAGGGGCGCAGGATCTTGCCGCCGGTGGGACCGGAGGCGCTTGCCAGTCGTTCGAAGGTCATGCCGTCGATGACATCAGGGATTTTACCATGACCGAATTCACCGTACCCTTTGATGGGAGAACCCTTCGGCTTTTCAGCAATGGTGTAGAGATCAAAACCGGTGGAGACGACTATTGCGCCGACCGCTTCGACGATCAGGGTGTCCTGCTGTTCGAAATCAATAGCGCCGGGACCGCATACTTTCTGACAGACGCCGCATTTTCCGGTTTTGAACCAGGTGCAGTTGTCGCGATCGATGACCGGGGTATTGGGCACGGCCTGGGGAAAGGGGACGTAGATGGCCGTGCGCATGCCGATGTTCTGGTCGAACTTGTTAGGGATCTTTTTCTGCGGGCATTTGGTCATGCAGACGCCGCAGCCGGTGCATTTGTCTTCATCGACCGAGCGGGCTTTTTTCTTGATGGTGACCTGAAAATTGCCGATATACCCTTCGACCAGCTCGATTTCACTGTAGGTGTAGAGCTTGATTTTGGGGTGATTGGCAACGTCAACCATCTTGGGGGTCATGATGCATTGGGAGCAGTCAAGGGTCGGGAAGGTTTCGGAAAGCTGGGCCATATGGCCGCCGATGGAGGGTTCCCGTTCGACCAGGATCACCTCGTGGCCGCAATCGGCGATGTCGAGGGCGGCCTGGATGCCGGCGATACCGCCGCCGATGACGAGGGCTCGTTTCGTTACCGGTACGGTGATGGTGGGGAGAATACGGTTCTTTTTGACCCGCTCCACCATCATGCCGACGATGTCGATCGCCTTGACGGTGGCTTCCTCCCTGTTTTCGTGAACCCAGGAGCAATGCTCGCGAATGTTGGCCATCTCGCAGAGGAACGGATTCAGACCGGCCGCTTCGACGGCCTTTCGGAAAGTTTTTTCATGCATGCGGGGTGAACAGGCGGCCACGACGACATGGGATAGTTTCTGTTCCTGAATGGCTTTTTTAACGAGAGTCTGGCCGGGGTCTGAACACATGTATTTGTAGTCGGTGGAGAAGGCTACTCCGGGGAGCCGGCCAACCTCCTGTGCTACCCGTTCGACATCGACAGTTCTGGATATGTTTTCGCCGCAATGGCAGATGAATACGCCTATTCTTGACATCTTAGAGCAAACCTTTCTCTTTCAGAAGCGGCATCGGGTTGACCATCATCGCATCCAGACCGAGTTTGTCAGCACCCAGTCCGACGGATATGCCGATCAATTGGGTAAGATAAAAGACCGGCAGGCCGTAGCTGGTGTTGTAGACCCCTTCGATTTCTTTTTGGCGGATATCAAGGTTGCCGTGGCAGAGAGGGCAACCGACCATGATGCAGTCAGCACCGGCAGCTTTGGCGGATTCGAGGACGGCGTTGGTGAGCTGAATGACGACACCGGGGCGCGAGAGGGTGAAGTTGGCGCCGCAGCATTCGAGGCGGTGGGTCCACGCGACGGTTTCAGCTCCAACAGCTTCGATAACCTTTTCCATGATGGTGGGCGCTTCGGCGCAGTCAAGGTTGGGAACGTCGCTGGGCCGGGTCAGCAGGCAGCCGTAGTAGCAGGCGACCTTGAGGCCGGACAGTGGCTTGTTTACGGCTGCGGCCAGGCGCTCCAACCCCAAGTCCTTGGCCAGTATCTCCAGCAGGTGCTTGACGTTGCTGTCCAGTTTAACCGGTGCGTCGATGGCTTTTTCAACCTGCGTGCGTTTGACATCGCTTACGCCGAGTACATGCTGGGCCGTTTTGAGACGGGAGAAGCAGGAGGCGCAGGCGACGGCCATGTCTCCTTCGACTTTGTCGGCCAGCTCCAGGTTTTTGGCACATAATGCGAGTGACAGTAGTTCGTCAACGTTGTGAGCCGGAGTAGCGCCGCAACAGAACCAGTCCGGTACTTCGGTGAGGCCGATTCCGAGGACATTAAACAGTTCCCGGGTGGAGAGGTCGTATTCACTTGCAGAAGCGTGGAGCGAACAGCCAGGATAATATGAGTAGTTGAGAGGTTTTCCCATTATAGTGCGTCGCCTTTTTTACGCATCTCTTCGATGCGGGTAAAAATCTTTTCAATTTCAGATATATTTTTGTTTTTACTATGGAACATCTTCAGTTTGCCTTTGGCGATTAGTTTGGGGCCGAGCATCAGGTCTTTGAGAAATTGGCCGGATTTTACGTTGAAGACGGCGGCGAGGCGCATTTCATATTGACGGCCGTAGGTGCGGATATTTTGCAGGAATAGTTTGTTGGCCAGCTGGACATAGCTTTCCTTTGAGGCGCCATCCGAATCCCACGACAATTTGCGCAGAGCGTCCATGATGGAGGCCAGGTCAACGGTATTGGGGCAGCGGGTGGTGCAGGTTTCACAGGAGACACAGTACCAGATGGAGCGACCGGCGAGGACGCGCTGCCACTGACCAAGCTGCAGCAAACGCATTATGCGGTTGGGTGGGTGTTCCATGAATGTCGCCATCGGACAGCCGGCAGAGCATTTGCCGCACTGGAAACAGCGACGGACCGAGGTGCCGGCAAGCGCCTCGACTTTGCGCACAAAGTCTACGTCCATCGTTTCCTGCGAGATGATCATTTTTTTCTTAATCATTCGAACTTCCATTTAGTTAAAATAAAATTCAAAGAGCTACATTAGAGTAGCCAAAACATACTTTAAAAACCAGAAAAAATACTTGTTCAGCAGTAGTTATGCCATTTTCTACACAATAGACTCGTAAAAGGCAAGCTATTATTTACGCGCATATTTTTAGGAAGAGTCAAAGTTGTCGGAACAACAATCCGAGGTAACGGAGGTCTTAATCGGCCATAGCTAATGGAGCCAGAAGGGTAAAAAGAGCGCACATATGGCTTGTTCAGGTGCTAATGCGGGAGAAACAAAACTCTGAAGGAGCAGCTTGTTATAGTCAATAAATAATGATGTAGCCATGTGCTTCCGCTATCCTGCAGACTTCATTCCTATCCTGCAGATGATACGTTTTCCCTTCCAGCGTAAACAGATAGCCATCATCGCCATCGAGCAAAACTTCCGCCAACAGGGTTTCAAATGTTGCAGTTTTTACCATGTATCACCTCATTTGCTTGCTGTGCAGGCGCACCGCATCAGCAAGCATTATTACATCGGCTTCCGTTGTCTGCCATGAACACATGAAGCGCGCACCGCCTGAACCGATAAATGAATAAAAGTTCCAGCCGGCAGCACGGAGGGCAGCCGCAACCGCTTCCGGCATCTCAACGAACACCGAGTTGGCCTGTCGCGGATACATAATGCTGATGCCGGCTATACCGGACAGATGCTGTTCCAGCAATGCGGCACAACTATTGGCGTGACGGGCATTTTTAAGCCATGCGCCACCTTCAAGCATCCCTATCCATGGTGCCGAGATAAAGCGCATCTTGGATGCCAACTGGCCGGCTTGCTTGCAGCGATAGTCAAATTCAAGAGCAAGCTCACGGTCAAAGAAGAGCACCGCTTCACCAACCGCCATGCCATTTTTTGCCCCCCCCAGACAGAGTACATCCACCCCCGCACGCCAGGTTATTTCCGCAGGGGCGACGTCCAGAGAAACTACCGCGTTGGCGAAACGGGCTCCGTCCATTTGTACCCGCATGCCATAGCGCCTGGCCAGTTCACTGGCAGCCCTGATTTCATCCGGCGTGTACACTGTGCCGACTTCGGTCGTCTGAGTCAGGCTCAAAACCTTCGGACGGGGATAATGGATGTCACTACGGCGGGTAATGGCCCGCTCGACCTCTCCGAGATCGAACTTGCCGCCGGGACCGTTTACATGCAGCAGCTTGGTGCCGTTTGAGAAAAACTCCGGAGCACCGCACTCGTCGGTCTCTACATGAGCAAGTTCATGACAGATAACGCTGTGGTACGAACGGCAGAGAGACGCCAGCGCCAGCGAATTGGCTGCGGTGCCGTTAAAAACAAAGAACACCTGACAATCGGTTTCAAAAACCTGGCGCAACTGCGCGCAGGCCCGCTCCGTCCAGCGGTCATCGCCATAAGAAGGTACAAAGCCGGAGTTGGCGGCCTGCATGGCCTGCATGGCTTCCGGGCAGATTCCCGCATAATTGTCACTGGCAAACTGATTATAGGTTGGTTTCCGATCCGATTTTTCCAAAAGAGTCTCCATGGACATTAATAAAACGGCAATTTAACATCTGTTCTGCTTTGATGCCAGAAATTTTAAGCCAAAATGATGACAACTGTTGAAAACAAACTGAGAAATGACTATGATGCACGGCTACCATCTCATTATTGCAAGGAAACTTCAGTATGCGCTACAGCCGTATGCGGCTTTCGCACAAAATAGTTCTGATAACGCTGTTTACTATGGTGCTTGTCGGCTTCACCGTTCTGCGAACACCATCACTAACCGATGCTCCCGCGGCATCACCGGAGGACAAAGCCAGGGAGGACCTGTCACGGGTGGAGTATCCGAGCCTCACCAGCATCAAGTGGCACCCCCAGTTTATAGAGCCTCATCAATCACTCGAATCACTCTTTGGAGCAGAGTGGATTCTGGTGGCACGCTTCAACAGGGTCGACCGGCGTCATGTCTATCCCGGCGTAACAATCAAAGTCCCTGACAACATGGCGGATATCCGCAACTATACGCCGCTGCCGCTTTTTTACCAGCCGGCCGCCCGTCGCGGAAAATACATCCTCGTCGATATTACCGAGCAGTGGCTGGGCGCCTATGAAAAGGGGAAACTTGTCTTTTCATCTCCGGCCGCTACCGGCAAAGCTACCACGGAAACCCCCACCGGGATTTTTCAAATATCCGCCCGTCACCTCCATCACACGTCATCACTGTATAAAACTGCCAATGATGAAGAACAGTACCCGATGGACAACGCCCTTCTCTTTCACTTCGGAACTGACAATACCTCTTACTGGCTGCATGCCCGCGATCTTCCCGGCAAACCGGCATCACACGGCTGTATCGGGCTGTTTGACGAAGAGATGCAGAAGCGGGTCTTTAACAGCCCGGAAAAACCGGTGTTGAAGGATTCGCAAAAGCTGTACGCCTGGGCGGCGGGTGAAGAAGAGTACGGAGAAGACAGCGGAGAGGTTGAGGAATTGGAAGACGGGCCGATGCTCGAAGTGCGCGGCAGCCTGCCCCGCTATCTGGAGCGGCCGCCGTCACAATAACAACGTGTGAATGGGGAAAGCCTTCATCACCCTATCTGGCAAGCCACCTGGCAACGTCCTTGGCATGATAGGTTATAATGATGTCAGCCCCTGCCCGCTTGAAAGAGGTCATCGTCTCCAGCACCACCCGTTTCTCATCGATCCATCCCCGTTCGGCCGCTCCCTTGATCATGCTGTATTCGCCGGAGACATTGTATACCGCCAGCGGCAGATCGTACTCGTTGCGCAGGTCACGCACGATATCGAGATACGGCAGCCCCGGTTTTACCATGATGATGTCAGCTCCCTCTTCGATGTCCGAAGCCGCTTCACGCAACGCCTCACGGCGGTTGGCCGGATCCATCTGATAGCTGCGACGATCGCCGAACTGCGGTGTCGATTCGGCCGCTTCACGGAATGGTCCGTAATAGCCGGAAGCGTATTTGACCGCATAGCTCATGATCGGGATCGCATCATAGCCGTTCTCGTCAAGTACTCCGCGGATGGCGCCCACCCGCCCGTCCATCATATCTGACGGGGCAACCATATCAGCCCCCGCCTGCACGTGTGAAAGAGCCTCACGCGCCAGCAGCTCCAATGTCGAGTCATTATCGACATCGCCGTTTTTTATAAGCCCGCAATGCCCATGGTCGGTATATTCGCACATGCAGACATCGGTAATGACGGCCAGACCTGGTACATTCTTTTTCAGCGCCCGGATCGTTTCCTGAATAATGCCGGTGTCGGAATAGGCGTCACTCCCGATCGCATCTTTGGCCTCTGGGATACCGAACAGCAGTACGGCCGGTATCCCCAGAGCCAGGACCTCTTTGGCCTCGGCGACAATATTTTCGATGGATTGCTGGTAGATGCCCGGCATGGAAGAGATTTCTTTGCGAATACCGCTGCCGAAAGCCGAAAACATCGGATAGACAAGATCGTTAACTGAAACGGATGTCTCGCGGACCATCCGGCGAAACGTTTCACTCCCCCTGATCCTGCGGGCCCGGAACTGTGGGATAAACATGATTGATCCTCCTTTTGGACCTGGCATTTGTTCTGCCGCTATTTGCTGTCATGTACGGGATGAATCATCCTATTTTTTGCGGCGATCCTGCATTGAGATCACCTTGGTCGCCCCACCCTCCCGACGTACCTTCTGTACATGTTCCTTGTCAGCCTTTTCCTTCTCAATCTGTTCCAACTCGACCGGAGAGACCAACGGCTCCAACCGGAGCGGCGTTCCCCCCATGGTGAAATCAGCACCTTCAATCTGGAAGTCGTCAAGAATCCAGGTAAACACCTGAAGCGGAAAAGTAAGCACCAGCAACTTAACCTGCCACCAGCCAGGCTTGACATCGGGGAGGATCTCATCGATACGGGCATAGAAGCCAGGTTTACCGTCTACATGAATAAGCACCAGGTCATGAATAGTCGCCATTATATTTGCCTTTAAACCTTTGGTTTGTATGTATCGCTTTTACCGCCCCAGAGCAGCAGTGGAGTTCCCAGCGGCTCTCCGGTCAGGGCTGAAGCCTTCCGGATGCAATCCCGCAGATCCTCTTCCCCGGCAGCCAGTATCAAGCGGGCCTGCGGTGACAACTTCCGGTCAATCGCATCGCAGATGAACATAACGCAGTCAGCCGGCCGCAACCCCGGTTCCATGATGCAGCCGGCATCAGTCCCGTACGGGCAGACCGGTTTTTGAGAAAAGTCTGCTGACAGTGCTATGTCTGCCGTAGTATGAGCCAGGGCGTCAAGTACATTTATCCGATATTTACCGTTCAGACAACATTGCCCGCCGCATCTGCTACAGACAGAAGCAGCATCAACCTCCGCAACAACTGCGGCAAGGGCTTCCTTAGCCTTCCGATAGCGGCTCAGCAACTGTGTCAATCCCAGCCCGGTTCCAGCGGGGAGAACCGCCAGCAGGCCTTTGATGCGGTCAGTATTATGATGCCACACCTGCTGATCGTCCACTTGCATCCTGTCTTGCTGTTTTCTGTTTTACTATTAAAATTGGTTGAAGCAGTCCGTAAGCCGGGTCCTGTTCCCGAGTCGGGTTACCCCTTCCCGGGCGATGGTCATTCATCTGGGTATGCCGTTACCGACACCCTCAAGCAACCAACCCGGAGGCACGGGCGGGCCACCCTTAACGCCCCCCTATTTGGTCTTGCTCCTGACGGGGTTTACCTGGCATCTGACGTCACCGCCAGACCCGGTGAGCTCTTACCTCACCCTTTCACCCTTACCTGCCGAGGCAGGCGGACTTCTCTCTGTGGCACTTATCCCTGGGGTCACCCCCGCTGGACGTTATCCAGCGTCACGCCCTATGGAGCCCGGACTTTCCTCCACCGGATAAACCGGCAGCGACCATCTGGACTACTTCAACCAAATCAGCGGCCTGGCAAGGCACCCCTCGGGAGCTTTCCACCAGGCCATAACCGATGTTGCCTTACTGCTGCCGCACCTTGAGAATCAAGATCCTCTGACAATGTGGACAGGCCAGCAACTCCTCATATTTGTAAAGATTGTTATATAACTGCGGCGGCAGCTGCATATTGCACCCCATGCAATAACCATCCGTGGCAAAGGCAAGAGCCCGGCCGCAGCGCTGTTCGCGGAGAATGGTAAACTTTTTCACCAGGCTGGCAGGGATCCCTTTGATGGCGCTTTCCCGACGAGCAATATCCGCATCGATAGCCGCCTGAATGCTATCGATTTCTGCCTGTTTTGCCATGGCTCGCTGCGCTGAATTATCTGCAAGCTCAGCACACTGGCTATTTTTAGCCGCAAGCTCAGCGGAAAGCTCTTCTATCTGGCCGATCTTCTGCAGCAGATGTTCTTCAATATCAGTTACCTGCTTCCGGGCAGCCGTAATCTCGCGGCCAACCGCCTGAAACTCTTTATTGGTCTTGATCTCTTTCATGTTTGTTTCAGATCTGGCGATGTTTTCCAGCTCTGCAGCGTGGGTAGCCTCCAATTCACTCTTTTCCGTTTCAAGTTGAGCCAGCCTGGTTTCAAGAATGACAACCGCTTCACGGGCGGAATCCACCCCTTGGTTGATCCCGTTCAACTCGGCCCGTAACCCCTGCTGGGCGGCCTTATGGGTATCCATTAACT
>JAQUIG010000020.1 GCA_028683435.1 Desulfuromonadaceae bacterium
AAGACTTTGCACAGGTCAAAGAGCCACTCCGTATTGAGCTCAAAGAGTTGGCCATCCAGTCACTAGCTGACACTATCGCCGTAACGACCGGTTTTTTCACCATTCACCTGCCAATTGAAGACCACATCCTGTCAAGAGAGACCGCCCGACTGGTGCTGATATTCCGCAAGGAATCCAACTGCTGGAAAATTTCGCATAGCAGTATCTCAATCCCATATTATCTGGTTAAAGAGGGTGAAGTTTACCCGCTGCAGGAACTAACAGAGCGGAATCTAATTTTGGAAGAACAGATTGCCGAACGGACCAATCAACTATCCGAGGTAAATGATAAGCTACAGCTGATAAATGAGAAACTTGCTCAAGAGATTATGGAACACAAGCACGTTGAAGAGGCGTTGCGCAAAAGTGAGGCTCATTTCCGCATGTTGACTGAGAATGTATCCGATGTCGTCTGGAAATTGGACAGTGAATATCGCTTCACCTATATCAGCCCATCTGATGAGAAACTGCGCGGCTACCGTGCCGACGAAGTGATCGGCCACCATGTATTTGAACTATTTGACGAAGAAGGAATTGCTACCATCAGAAAGGCTACCCAACAAAGGCTTGAGGTCGAACAGCAGGGAGCACCGATGGGTACCGCAACGTTCGAAGCCAAGCACCGGTGTAAAGACGGCAGTTGGATATGGGGGGAAATATGCTCCACTCCCGAGTTTGACTCTCACGGTAAAGTAACCGGCTTCTACGGTATATCCAGGGAAATAACTGAACGCAAGCAGATGCAAGACCAAGTTCGTCAACTGGCTTTCTACGACCCGCTCACCAAGTTGCCTAACCGGCGTCTGCTCAATGATCGTTTGAGCCAGGCCATGGCTGTCAGCAAGCGCAAGGGATGTTATTGTGCGCTTATGTTCCTTGATCTGGACAACTTTAAGCCTATTAATGACACTCATGGGCATATTGCTGGCGATTTACTGCTGATTGAAGTTGCGGAACGATTGAAAAGATGCGTGCGCGAGATGGATACAATTGCACGCTTCGGAGGCGATGAGTTCATAGTAATACTAAGTGAATTAAAAACAGACGAAGGAGAGTCCACTCAACAAACACGCATTGTCGCGGAAAAGATTCGCACCACTTTGGCTGTTCCCTATCAGTTAACCGTCAATTACGAAGGAAAACCAAGCACATCTGTAGAACATTCCTGTACGGTGAGTATCGGTGTAGCGTTGTTCCAGGGTCACAAAGCCAGCCAAGATGATCTTCTTAAGTGGGCCGATGTATCCATGTATAAGGCCAAAGAGGCCGGTGGTAATTCGATAAAGTTTTACCATTCGGTGGAGCACGTAACCAGTTAGTCTGCTAACATACGCAGGGCGGTGATGAACGCTGCACTCTGGACCGGCGCAGCATCCCCTGACATGATATGGCTCATAACCTCGATCATCTCTCCTTCGTTTAGATTTTCCCGTTCGACTACACGTGCAATATCTTTTTTGATCACAATGTTAACCTCTCGGGAGTTCCAGGAATTACTATTCTGAGCCCGTAGGTTGCGCATTGGAGCGCGACATACGAAACCTGTTGTTTGATTAGCCTACGAATGTTATCCAATCGAAGATGTCCTCCTGTTTGCCTGTCTGGATGTCGGTCAAGGTGTCGTATAGCCGTTGAGTGATCTCACCGACTTTGCCGCCGTTCAACTGAAGGGTTTCATTTTTGTAGCAGAGGTTACATACCGGCGTTATGACTGCGGCTGTGCCGCTGCCGAACGCTTCGGTCACCCTGCCGGCTTTGATATATGCCATCAGGTCATTGACGTCAATCGGTCGTTCCTCGACCTCGTAACCGAGGGTCGGCGCCAGCTTGAGCACCGAATCGCGGGTCACGCCGGGTAGGATCGAGCCGCTGAGCGGAGCCGTAACAATCTTTTTGCCGTACACGAAAAACATGTTCATGGCGCCGACCTCATCAATATAGCGCTGCTCTCGACCATCCAGCCAGAGCACCTGGTCAAAGCCCTTTTTCTTTGCCTCCAGCCCGGCTTTAAGCGAACTGGCGTAGTTGCCGCCGGTTTTGGCTTCTCCGGTCCCACCAGGCACGGCCCGTACGTAGCGATCTTCTACCATGATGCTGACCGGGCTGAATCCGGCAGCGTAGTAGGCTCCAACAGGTGAAAGGATCGCATAAAAATAATAGTGGTTGGACGGCTTGATCCCCAGCGCCGGTTCAACCGCAATCATCGCCGGGCGGATATAGAGCGAGGTCCCGGGTGCGGTAGGTATCCACTCCCGCTCAAGTCCCACCAGTTGCTTGATTCCATTGAGAAAAAGTTCTTCCGGAATGGCGGGCATGCAGAGACGATCAGCCGACTGGTTGAAGCGGCGGGCATTCATCTCGGGACGAAACAGCGCTACCCGGCCGTCGGCCCATTTGTAGGCCTTGAGCCCCTCGAATATTTCCTGGGCATAGTGAAAAACCATACAGGACGGGTCAAGTACGAACGGAGCGTGGGGTTGGATGCGGGCGTCGCACCACCCCTGACCTTCTTTCCATTCCACCAGGAGCATGCGGTCGGCAAAATATTTACCGAAACCGAGGTGCGACTCGTCTTTGACCTTTGCTTTCATATTTTCCGCAGGTAGCGGAATTATTTTGATATCCATTGTTGCGCCTCCGAAACGATCTGTATTTGATTACCTATGTATACCGGTCATTTTTACCGGCTGTGCTCCTCTGGCCTGGCGGCTTCAGGCGCCCTGGAGGATTTCTGCTATGTCATTTTTGCACCATGAGCCGAAGAGGAGCGGGCAAGCCCAATTACGGCACTCCAGCCCATCACCCCGCAGGCAGCCATGGTGGCGGTCATCGGTACCGCCGAGCCGTTATGCAGCATTCCCACGAGCACCCCGGCGCTTGCCCCAAGCGTATACTGGATCGTCCCCAGGAGTGCCGATGCGCTCCCTGCCGCCCTGTCGAAGGGGGCCAGGGCAAGTGCGGTCACGTTTGGATAGAGAAGCCCGGTCATACTCAGACAGACAAAGATGAGGACGAGCTGTACGGAAAAACCGCCTACGCCGGTCATTAACGAGGCCGTCAGCAAAAGGGATGCTGCAGCATTGACCGTGAACGCCACATGCAGAATCCGTTGCGGGGTGAAGCGCCGCAGGAGTCTACGGTTGACCTGTGACGCTCC
Source organism: Desulfuromonadaceae bacterium (assembly GCA_028683435.1). Classification (GTDB taxonomy): domain Bacteria; phylum Desulfobacterota; class Desulfuromonadia; order Geobacterales; family Pseudopelobacteraceae; genus JACRCG01. Next base: position 3,197 of record JAQUIG010000020.1, read on the forward strand.
AATCAGACCGCAGGCATTGACGCCGAAAAAGAAACCGAACTGCTGGGGGGAAATGCCATGCAATTCGATGAAGAAGAATGGCGCACCCGAAATGTAGGCAAAGTTGACTCCGGCAACGCATCCCAAAGCTATGGAATAGCGGGTATAGTGGCGGTTGCGAAGAAGCTGCCCGTACGTGGCGACCATCTCGGGAAAACTGCGCTGGATACGCCGTTCCACCGGCAGCGTCTCACGGAGGTCTGCTGCTGCCGCTCCGAAGGAAATCAGTCCGAAGAGTCCCAGAAAGCCGAAGATACCTCGCCACCCTGTCATCAAGAGGATCTGCCCCCCCGCAATAGGTGCCAAAATCGGCGCAACTCCCATCACCAGCATAAGCAGCGAAAACATTCTCGCTGCTTCAGTGGTATCATAGAGATCGCGAACCACGGCACGTGAAATCACCATGCCGGCCCCCCCGCCAACCGCCATCACTACCCGCCAAAACAGGAGCCCCTCCCCCGTGCGAACGCAGGCGCAGCCGATCGCAGAAGCGATGTAGAGCGCCAATCCGCAGAGAAGGGGCCTGCGTCTTCCCCATCGGTCGGAAAGCGGGCCATAAAACAACTGCCCCGCAGCAGAACCGAACAGAAAGGCGGATATGGAGAGTTGCACCGTGCCGAGCGGCACCCCGAGATCCTGGGCCATCATCGGGAAGGCAGGGAGATACATATCAATGGACATGGCGCTGAACGCGTTCAGAACGCCAAGAATCAATACCATGCGTGCCATCTGGCTGCGGGTCATGACGGTCTGTCGAGTGGCCGGGGTTACGATGATCTTTTCCATGTTTTAGGTATTCCGGATCAGGAACTGGCTGGCAGCCAGCTGATATTCTGCAACGGCATCCCTTCCTTGTAGTACAGGGAGGGAGACAGCAGCACGAAGAAGATGTGGACATCCCGATAACCATGCCTGCTGAGCATGTCATGCAGATTTGCGGCAATGGCGTCATGTTTTTCCTGCGTCCGCGGAAACATGTATATTTCCAGCGAACGAGGCGTAGGCGTTATCTGCGTGATGCTGAGCAGCTCAACTTTTACAATCTCCCGGGGCACAGCAGCGACACGGGAAAATTCTTCGACGAGCAGCGGCGCTTGCTGCCGCACAAATTTTTCATCGAATCCCTTGAATCTCAGGTATGGCATTGATCCCTTTTCCCTCTCAACAAACAGCACACGTACTGGATAGATTGTACATCACGAATGTGCAGGTACGGTTGCCTGAACCGATGAGTCGTAACCCACGTGATTGGTTTCCATTACCGTGCCAGAGTATTTTGGACACGTCTTCCAGCACTGACAATATTTTTCCTGATCGCGGAATGACCTCCGAGAGTTTTAATATTGTCTCCCTGATGGCGCCGGAGGCCACAAGGGGAATCCCATCGCGCATCTCGGTTTATCTCAAGCGCAAGGACTACGTGTGGCCAATCGCGACGAAAAAGCTGGTGCACGTTGCGATGCATCATCGCTTTACCCGGCTCCGCACGTCGTTTATGGTTGATTCCAGAGAGAGAATGAACTGTCCAAACTGGGCGATAGCTACATCGCTGAAGGGGCTGAGTAGCTCGTTTTCAAGGGCTGTCACGATTTCCCGGATCCGGGCGACGATCAGCTGCCCTTCCGGCGTCAGACAAAGCAGCTTCGCGCGGCGGTCCGTACCATCTTCAGAGCGCTGGATCAGCCCCTTGATGACAAGAGTATCGATAAGACGGACGAGGGAAGGCCCCTCAATGCCGACGGATGCCGCCAGGTCTTTCTGGCGAACGCCGTCGCCAAGGTGGTGGAGATGCAGGAGGGGGCGCCAGGTAGCATCCGTCAGCCCGGCAGCCTGGAATTCACTGTCGAGCGCCTGGCGCCAGCGCCGTGTGAGGAGTCCAAGGTGGTAGAGGAGGTTACTGCGATCAATTTTCGTGTTGGATATACTCATGTATAATAGATAGCATGCTATTTATTATATTGCTATTAGTTTTTTTGTGCATTTAGCGCGACAACATGGATCACCACTCTGAGATCAATTCCAGGAAAACAGCACCATTGAAATGGCCCCGTAAACGCAGTTATCATGAAGAATCCGGCCAGTTCTCCCCGCCCCCAGGGGACGCCAACAAAACAGGCACTTGCAAGACTATCTTGCAGGTATCTTTTTTGTTTTACCATTTATGTCATATTGATGTCATACTTTTACAGCTTGCGAGAGGACTCTTTTTTCAGAGAGGCCACCGCTAAAAATATCTGTTTATGCGGACTGCCGAAGGAGTTAATATGAGCAATATGCTTCTGGTCTTGTTGATGGCTTGTGGAGGGTTGGCAGTTGCCATGATGTTGTTCGCATTAATCGTCGGAACAAAAACATGACCCAAGACTTCCATTTCATCTATCGCCCCATTGGCATCCTGCGATCCCCCTATTCCCGCCGCATCGATGCACCCCATCAAAGCACGGTGGTGGAGGGCACGGAAACCGGGGATTTCGCGTTAGCCACGTTGGAACTCGCTGATTGGCTGGACGAGAAAGTCATTCAAGACCTGAACGGCTTCGACAGGCTTTGGATCATCTTCGCCTTTCATCTGAGTGAAGGCTGGAAAAGCTGTGTCAAGCCGCCTCGGGGTGGACCAAAGCGGGGCGTCTTAGCCACCCGATCCCCTCATCGTCCCAATTCTATTGGCCTATCGGCTGTAGAATTAGTCAAGATCGAAGGCAGGACGCTACACCTTCGCGGTGTTGACCTCCTGGATGGCACCCCTGTTCTGGATATCAAACCCTACGTGCCCTACGCGGATGCCTTCCCGGACTCCAAAGCCGGCTGGATCGACGAATTGGATGCAAAGCTGGGGCGTTATTTTGCACCAGGGCCACGAAAGCCTCGGTAATGGTGGGTGGAGCAGCAGGACGACGTTTGCTGGTTGATCAAAAACCCATGAGCCGCGAAAACTAACCATTTTAAAATCACCCGGTAAGAGAGGTCTCTCATGTCAAAGCTAACCATCGTTGCGAAGATCACGGCAAAAAAGGACTCTGTAGAAAACGTCAAGAAGGAGTTACTAAAACTCATAGGACCAACCAGGAAAGAGTACGGCTGCATTGAGTACAATCTGCATCAGGACAACGAAGATCCAGCCGTATTCGTCTTTCACGAGACCTGGGAGAACCTTATCTGCCTTGAAAACCACATGAAAAGTGACCATTTCAAAAACTACGTCAACGCTGTAGATAGCTTGATCGAGGGAAAGATCGTGCATAAAATGACCCGGATCGCATAAGGGAAATAAACGCGTATATCAAGAAGTGATGAAGTGCATGGGTCTGAAACCATAAGGAATCCGATTATGCTCAGATGCGAAGAATCTCCACCAGGACAGCTGCTACTGGCCATTCGTCAATTCAATTGCCGTGAATGGTACGAGTGCCATGAGACGATTGAAGAACTGTGGCTGGGAGAAACGGGTGAGATGAAAGACTTTCTTCAGGGAACTCTTCAAATCTCGGTAGCCCTGCTTCATTGGCGTAACGGAAACTATGGTGGTGCGGTCAGTCTCCTGACAAGCGGAGCCAATTATCTGAAGCGGGTATCTGATGTTTGCCTGTGGGTAGATGTGCCGGCTCTTATAGCAGATTCAGAGAGAGTACGTGTTGCCTTGGAAGAGCTTGGTACAGAGCGTATGGAATCGCTGGAATCAACTCTCTTACCGCAGATAAAGACGGTTTCAACGGTTCGGCATTCAAGTCCGTCCGAGGAATAACGCTGATCAATCAAATAACACTCTGGATCATCGGGCAATACTGACCTGCGGGGTGGAACGTGGTGCGTCGGTCCTGGGGGTAAAAAAGTGCGGCGGCCCCAAGAGCCCGACCTTCTGCAACAACTAATAATTACATTTCCACCCTCGTGACAACACCTTGAAGCTTTGCAGCAGGAAGTTTATTGAACTGGACGAAGTTCGGAGTCTGGCGTTTGATCGCGGAGAAAAGCTTCCATATGACATTGTTTGTTTCAATGTCTTCAATACCGTAGAAGATTACCTTTTCTGTAACACCATTAGCTTTAAGAATACCCTCAATATCCATAATCTCCATATAACCGGCTCTGATTTCCATGGCATCCAGGCCGCTGGCAAGTCCTTCCTTAATGCCGGTCTCCAACCCGTACGGTTCGTCAGTCCGGACGATCGAAATCAATACATTACGCTCGTAAATAATATTGCTGCGGATGACACAATGCACTAAATAGGGGGGGATGACATTCCACTCCTTAACAAAGAACAGCCCGGTTCCGGGTATATTCTTTTTTTTGGCATAAATCTGATTGTAGGCCAGTTCAAAGGTTTCAAAATCAAGCGGTTTAAGCGCCCGATAGAGCGCCCGCTGGCCATAGGTCCACACCAGGATGATAGCGAAGGGGAAAGATGCCAGAATGATGGACCAGTAGCCGCCGTGGGGTATCTTGTTCATGCAGGAGATAAAAAACACGAGATCCACTATTGTTATCCCTACCGCCAGCGGCACCTTCCATTTTTTGGTGGTACGGCTGAAAATCATAATCATCATGATGCCGGTGATGGTCATGGTGCCGGTCACCGCCAGACCGTAGGCCGCCGCCAGATTCTCCGACTTGCGGAAAACCAGCATGATGAAGAGCACCGCGGTCATCAGCATCCAGTTAATCGAGCCGATATAGATCTGAGACTTGAAGCGGGTCGAGGTGTAGTCAACCCGTAGAAGCGGCATAATGCGAGTGTTGATTCCCTGATAGACGACCGAGAAGACGCCGCTGATCATGGCCTGGGAGGCGATGATGGTAGCCATGATCGTCAATATCAGAAAAGGTATGTAGAGAATCGGCGCCTGATGCTGGATCATGCCGAAGAGGTAGTTTTTTGCCTCGGGATGCTTGAACAGGAATGCTCCCTGGCCGAAGTAGTTGATGATCAGTGCCGTAAAGGCAAAGTACCAGGCCCGCATGATCGGCTTGCGCCCCAAGTGCCCCATGTCGGCGTAAAGGGCCTCGCCGCCGGTGGCACAGAGGATCACCTCGGACAGGACGAAGAAACCGGCCAACCCGTGATGCAGCATGAAATTGAGCGCATAATGGGGGCTGATCGACATCACGATAGAGGGCATGGTGGCGATGGAGGTCAGCCCGGACAGGGTAAGAGAGATGAACCAGACCAGCATGATGGGGCCGAAGGCGGCGGCGACCTTGTCGGTGCCCTTGAACTGGGCAATAAACAGCCCCACGGCAATGATCGCGGCGATCAGGATAAGAACGTTCTGGGAAGTATGTTCCAGCCCGGGAATAAGCGCCATTCCTTCAACCGCCGAGAGGATCGATATGGCCGGTGTGATGACGCCGTCTCCCAATAGCAGACAGACCCCCACATACGAGAGAAAACCCACAAATGCCAGCTTTCGGCCCGGCTTGAGCATACGCGCCAGAATTTCCTTGAGGACGATGGTGCCTCCTTCCCCCTTTCGCCCCAGGCTCATGGCCAGCCAGGCGTATTCTGCCGTCACGAGGATGGTCATGGTCCAGAACACGAGTGAAAGAATGCCGAAGACGTTATCCGCGGTCGGTTTGGTCAGTGCGAAGATGACGGTAAGAGTGTAAATCGGACTGGTGCCGATGTCGCCGAACACCAGACCCATTGCTTTTATTATGCCGCCCCAGAAGGATTCTGCTTCATTTTGCTTCATTATTGTTGTGCCCCTGAGAAAAAATCAGCCCTGTATTTTCAATCGGTATCCAACACCCGGTTCTGTGGTTATATGCTTTGGTCGGGAGGGATCACGCTCTATCTTTTTCCGCAGATTGCTTATAGTCACCCTGAGAACTTGGGATTGTTCCTGATAGGCGGTGCCCCATATCTGCTTTAAAATATGGGAATGGGTAAGTACCTTGCCGGCATGGGTGATGAACAAGCGGAGCAGGTCGTACTCTGTCGGTGTCAGCTGTATCTCAATGTCACTTGTAAAGACATGGCGCATGGTAAGATCAACCATTAGTTCGCCGCTTCTGAAAACCGGTTCGTCCACATGTTTCTCGGAGCGCCTCAACGCCGCTCTGATACGGGCCAACAGCTCACCGACTCCGAAGGGTTTGGTAAGATAGTCGTCTGCCCCTGCGTCAAGGGCGGCTACCTTGTCATTTTCCTGCTCCCGGACCGAAAGGATTATAACAGGAACATTTGACCATTCACGGAGGCGCCGGACCACATCAATGCCATCCATGTCCGTGAGTCCCAGGTCTAGAAGTATGACATCCGGCCTGAATGTAGTAGCAGCCGAAAGGCCCTCGTGTCCGGATTCAGCCTCATGCAGATAGAACTCTTCTGAAGAAAGGGCGGTGTGAAGGAAGCGTCGGATCGCTGCTTCATCATCGATTACCAGAATTCGGTGTTGCCCGGTGTCAGGTGTATGGCTCATGTATCCTCATTTATTCTATTCAGCAGCAGTAAACTCTCACAGCGTGTGCCGCCGCATCAAATATTGCAGGGCCAATTCGAATCTACTGCACCCTTTTGATTAAGGCTATATGTTTCCGCATAAATTTGGCATCAAGATGACTACGATTGGTGTAAAGATTTTGTAAAGATGCTGCTTTAAATGCCCCGAGTGACTCATGTGAACTACGCCCGATATGTCGTTTACTCCGTCTGCCACCAAATTCAATATTTCAGAATCAGAATATACCACATATGCGGCCACAGACATTCCTCGATCAGCTTACTTCACTTCAGGTCTGTATAGGCGCGAGTGTCACGCGCCGTCAGCCTATTGATACAGTCCCCCACATTACAAATTCATCTTCCATCTTTATACAAAATTGATGTTCTGAGCCCGCATTTTGACACCAAATTTATATCTCTTTTGTTACCCTGAAAGCATGGAAGGTATCTGGAAGTTGGAGGTGTCACATCATGAAAATCTACCTGTTCGACAGTGAAAACGGTCTGTACGAGGGTGAAACTTTCGAAGAAGCTGATAAGCTTCACTACGAAGAGGGGATCACACCGGTTCCACCTCCCGAATATGAACATGGTCAGGTGCCGGTGTTCGACCGCCGGAAGAATGAATGGGCCGTGATACCGGTCACCATCGCCAAACAACTGCTTCGTCTCGGGGACGAAGTGAACCCGGAGAGAAAATTATGAATGCCTATGAATGGCTGCAAACAATCATTTTCTTCGTCGTACTACTTGCCCTGGTCAAGCCGCTGGGCAGTTTTATGGCCAAGGTTTTTCAGGGGGAGCGCACCTTTCTGTCCCCCGTCCTGGTCCCCTGTGAAAAGGTGATCTACCGCATCGGCGGGGTGAAACCGGAAGATGAGATGGGGTGGAAGCGGTATGCCGGTTCCATGCTGCTACTCAACCTGATGCTCTTCGTCGGTCTCTTCGCCATGCTGATGACCCAGCACCTGCTGCCGCTCAATCCGCAAAAAGTCCCTTCCTTTACGTGGCAACTGGCGCTCAACACGGCGGTCAGTTTTACGACCAACACCAACTGGCAGGCATATGTCGGTGAGCAGGCGGCCAGCTACTTCACTCAGATGGTTGGGTTTGCAGTGCATAACTTTGTCTCCGCAGCTACCGGCATAATGATAGCGATTACCGTGATCCGCGGCTTCGTGCGACGCAAAACCTCGTTGCTGGGCAACTTCTGGGTCGACATGACCCGCTGCACCCTCTACATTCTGTTGCCGATTTCCATTATCGCCGCCCTCCTGCTGGTCTCCCAGGGGGCAATTCAGAACTTCAGCGCCTACAAGAGTGTGCCGCTAGTCCAGTCCACCAACTATGACAAGCCAAAAACGGACGACAAGGGGGCTCCGCTCAAGGATGCCAAGGGGAACCCGGTGGTCGAGAACGTGATCGTCAAGGAAGTTTCTATCCCGATGGGGCCGGTTGCCTCTCAGGAGGCGATCAAGGAACTGGGCACAAACGGCGGTGGTTTCTTCAACGCCAACTCGGCCCACCCCTTTGAAAACCCGACACCGCTCTCCAACTTTATTGAGATCCTGCTGATCCTGCTTATCCCCGGCGCATTGACCTATACCTTCGGGGTCATGGTGGGTAACAGTCGCCAGGGATGGATGCTGCTGGGCGTGATGCTCTTCATCCTGGTCAGCGCCTTTGGGGTCCTGCAATGGGCCGAAAGCAGCGGTAATCCGCTGGTTGCCAAACTGGGCGTACAGAGTATCAATATGGAAGGAAAGGAAGTCCGCAACGGCCTGGCCGGCAGCAACCTCTTCACCGTAGCCACCACCGGCACCTCGTGCGGTGCGGTCAACAGCATGCACGACTCGCTCACCCCGATCGGCGGCATGATGCCGCTCAGCCTGATACTGTTGGGCGAAATCATCTTTGGCGGTGTCGGATCCGGTCTCTATACCATGTTGGCCTTCGCCATCATCGCGGTCTTCGTTTCCGGGCTGATGATCGGCCGGACGCCGGAATATCTCGGTAAGAAGATCGAGGTGAAGGAGATGTGGATGTCGATTCTCGTCATCCTGACCGCCGGGGTTACGGTTCTGATCCTGTCCGGCATTGCCATGATCACGCCGCAGGCTGTGGCATCAATGGCCAATCCGGGCGCCCACGGCTTGTCGGAGGTGCTCTACGCGTTTGCATCGATGTCCAACAACAACGGCAGCGCCTTTGCCGGCCTGAACGCCAGCGTTGATTTCTACACCCTGCTCGGCTCACTGGCCATGACCGTTGGACGCTATGTCCCGGCCATCGCGGTGCTGGCTATGGCCGGTTCCCTGGCGGAGAAGAAGTACATCCCCCCCAGCCTCGGCACCCTGCCGACCGATAAGGCTCCCTTTGCCATCTGGCTGACTCTGGTTATCCTGATCGTCGGAGCGTTGACATTCTTCCCTGCTCTCGCCCTGGGGCCGATAGTTGAACATTTGACCATGCGGGGAGGTCACTGAGCCATGTCAAAACAGAGCCAACAACCACAATCAATATTTGATACAACGCTTCTGAAAGGTGCCCTGATTGACTCCCTCAAGAAGCTTGATCCGCGCACTCTCTGGCGCAACCCGGTCATGTTCTGCGTCGAGATCGCCAGCGTCATCACCCTGGTGACATTTGCCCTGTCGCTGACCGGAGCCAACAAGGAACCGGCATGGTTTACCGGCAGCGTATCGGTCTGGCTCTGGCTGACAGTTATTTTTTCAACCTTCGCCGAGGCTCTCGCCGAGGGACGCGGCAAGGCACGTGCCGCGAGTTTGCGCAAATCACGAACTGACGTGACCGCAAAACGCCTTGAACAGCCTGATTTTAATAGCAACTACACCACAATCGGCGCCAGTCAGTTACGCAAAGGCGACCTTATCCTGGTCGAAGCAAGCGATATGATTGCCGGGGACGGTGATGTGGTGGCCGGTGCAGCCCTGGTCAATGAGTCAGCAGTGACCGGCGAGTCAGCCCCGGTGATCAGAGAATCGGGAGGTGACCGCAGTGCCGTAACCGGCGGCACCACAGTTATTGCCAACAGCATAATCGTCCGTATCACCGCTAATCCTGGCGAAACCTTCCTGGATCGGATGATTGGTCTTATCGAGGGCGCCAAGCGACGGAAGACCCCCAACGAGGTGGCCCTGGAGGTGCTACTGATTGCCCTGACCCTGGTGTTTCTGCTGGTCTGCGCCAACATCAGCCCACTCTCCATCTACAGCGTCAAAGCCACCGGTCAAGGGACGCCAGTGTCTCTGACCATCTTGGTGGCCCTGTTCGTCTGCCTGGCACCCACCACAATTGCAGCCTTGTTGCCCGCCATTGGCATTGCCGGCATGGACCGCCTGTTCCAGAAAAACGTCATCGCTCTCTCCGGGCGGGCTATTGAGGCAGCCGGCGACGTCAATGTGCTGCTGCTGGACAAAACCGGCACTATTACTCACGGTAACCGAGAAGCAGTGGCTTTTGTCACGGTAGGCGGGCACAACGAGCGGGAGTTGGCCGAGGCGGCCCTGATGGCGTCTATCGCCGACGAGACCCCGGAAGGGCGAAGCGTCGTGATATTGGCAAAACAGAAGTACGGGCTAACCAGAGAAACACCTATGGATGCCGAAGTCGTAGAATTCAATGCCGACACGCGACTCTCCGGAATAAATCTCGACAATACACAATACCGTAAGGGTGCTTCGGACTCGACAATCGCTTTCGTCAAAAAACTGGGTTGCACATCCATCCCCTCCGACCTTGCCGAAGTAGTCGATCGCATTGCCCGGGCCGGCGCGACACCACTGGTTGTCTGCAAAGGATGCGATATTCTGGGCGTCATCAACCTCAAGGATATTGTCAAAGCCGGTATCCAGGAGCGCTTCCTGCAACTGCGCAGTATGGGGATCAAAACGGTAATGATTACCGGCGATAACCCGCTGACCGCTGCAGCAATTGCCGCCGAAGCTCAGGTAGATGATTTTCTGGCCCAAGCCAAGCCCGAAGAGAAGTTGCGCCTGATCCGCGAGTATCAGGAGCAGGGCTACATGGTGGCCATGACCGGCGACGGCACCAACGATGCACCGGCTTTGGCCCAGGCCGATGTGGCCGTGGCCATGAACACCGGTACGCAGCCCGCCAGAGAAGCAGCCAACATCATCGACCTGGACAGCAACCCGACCAAACTGCTGGATATCGTGGAGGTCGGAAAGCAGATCCTGATGACCCGTGGCAACCTGACTACTTTCAGCATCTCTAACGACATCGCCAAGTACTTCGCCATCATCCCGGCGGCGCTGCTCTCGATCTATCCGCAGTTGGGTGTGCTGAACGTTATGCATCTGGTCAGCCCCTACAGTGCCATCCTGTCGGCCGTTATATTTAATGCCATCATCATCCCGATGCTTGTGCCGTTGGCGCTGAAAGGGACCACGTTCCGTCCGATGCCGGCCGAAAAGTTGTTGATCCATAACCTGCTGATCTACGGAGTAGGGGGGATGATTGTGCCGTTTGTGGGGATCAAGGTGATCGATATGGTTATTGGATTGATGGTATAATTATTGTAATTATCAGGGCAACCACCTAAGGTTGCCGCTACGGAAGGAAAAATAATGAAAGACATAAAACCGGCAATCCTGCTTTTCGTCGTTTTCACCGTCATCTGCGGCGGCATTTATCCGGCAGTTGTCAGCGGCATAGCCTCTGCCCTCTTCCCCAAACAGGCTGCGGGAAGCTTCATAACTGACAAGGGGGGGAAGGAGATCGGTTCGACGCTGATCGGGCAGCCTTTCTCCGACGCGAAATACTTCTGGCCTCGCCCATCCGCCACCAGCGATTTCGGAAACAATCCCATGGCCTCGGGCGGTTCCAATGCCGGGCCGACCAACCCCGCTTACCTGCAGACCGTCGGTGAGCGAGTCAAGGCGCTCCGTGATACCGGAGTAACCGGCCAGGTTCCGGCCGATCTGGTACAGGCCTCGGCCAGCGGTCTCGACCCGCACATCTCTCCCGAATCGACCCTGTTGCAGGTGCCGCGGGTTGCCAAGGCGCGCGGCGTGTCTGAAGCCCTGGTTACAATGGCCGTTACACACGCTACAGAAACGCGCCAGTTTGGCTTTTTAGGAGCACCGCGAGTGAATGTGCTCGAATTAAATCTGGCATTGGATAGATTGGTGCCATGAGTTCCTTGGATGACGACATACGCCCCTCCCCAGAGGCGATGCTCAAACTGGCCCAGACGGAAGAGGTCACTGCTGAGCTGGGTAAGCTGAAGATATTTCTCGGCTATGCGGCCGGAGTCGGCAAAACGTACGCCATGCTGGAGGCAGCCCGCCAGCGAAAAAAGGACGGACAGGACGTGGTGGTGGGTTATGTCGAATCTCATGGCCGCAGCGAAACTGATGCCCTGCTGGAAGGGATGGAACTCTTACCGCGAAAGGAAGCGCTTTATCAGGGTGTCGCGCTGCCGGAAATGGATATTGATGCCATTTTAGACCGCAGACCGCAGATCGTGCTGGTGGACGAACTGGCTCATAGCAATGCTCCCGGGTTACGGCACGAAAAGCGCTGGCAGGATGTAGAAGAGATCCTGGAGGCTGGAATCGATGTCTACACGACGGTCAACATCCAGCACTTCGAGAGCCTGAATGACGTGGTGGCCCAGATCACCGGGATCACGGTGCGCGAGACCGTGCCGGACCGACTGTTCGATCTTGCATTCGAAATCAAGCTGATCGACATCCCCCCTGAAGACCTGCTGAAGCGACTGCACGAGGGCAAAGTCTATATCGCCGATCAGGCAGCCAAGGCGATCGAAAAGTTCTTCCGTCCCGGCAATCTGATGGCCCTGCGGGAGATCTCCTTGCGCCGAACCGCCTCCAGAGTGGACGACCAGATGCGGGCCTATATGGAGACCCAGTCCATCGCCGGGCCGTGGCCGACGGCAGAGCGGCTACTGGTCTGCGTAAGCGGCAGTCCATCCAGTGAAAAGTTGATCCGTGCCACCTGCCGCCTGGCTGAAGAGCTGAAGTCTCAGTGGTCTACGGTCTACATCGAAACGCCGACAGGTGGTCGTCATATCCAGGAAAACCGGGAGCGTATCTGGCAGAATCTGAGACTGGCAGAGGGACTGGGGGCTCAGGTCGGTACCGTAACCGCCACCAATGTCACTGATGCGGTCATAGAGTACGCCAGACGGCATAACATCACCAAAATCGTTGTAGGTAAACCCAATAAGCCCCGTTGGCGCGAAATACTTGCCCCCCCTGTCGTTGACCAGATTATCCGCAGGAGTGGGGCCGTAGATGTCGTTGTCGTCAGCTTCGAACAGGATAAATCAGCTGAGCAGAGACTCGTACCGAAGCGTAGCCGCCCGTTTGAAGTGCGGGGGTATGCAACAAGCCTGGTGCTCATAGCGGCTGCAACACTGCTGTGCGAACTGCTGCGCCCCTTCCTGGCTCCGACCAACATGGTTATGTTTTACCTCTTAGCCGTAGTTATCGCTTCTGTTCGACTTGGCCGCAAACCGGCCATAGCCACTGCATTTCTCGGCGTACTGGCCTTCGACTTCTTCTTTGTTCCACCGCGAATAACGTTTGTGGTTGCTGATACCCAGTACTTGTTGACCTTCCTTGGACTGTTTGTGGTGGGGGGCGTCATTAGCAACCTGGTAGCTCGCGCCCGCGAGCGGGCCGAAGTGATGCGCACCCGCGAGGTTCAGACCGCCAGCCTGTATTACCTGAGCCGTGACCTGGCAGCTTCTGTGGATATTGATGCCGTGCTGAATGCCGTGCTCAGGAATGTTGAAGAGGCTCTCGATGCCCAGGTGGTGATCCTGCTGCCGGAAGGAGAACGGCTCAACATCCGTGCGACCAGTGACGGGCTTGTGCTGGATATCAAGGAGCAGGCCGTGGCAGACTGGGCCTTTCGCAACAACCATCCGGCCGGGCGAGCTACGGACACACTTGTTTCTGCCGATTTGATCTATCTTCCCCTGCAGACGCCGGCAAGTGTCTTGGGAGTCATAGGAGTCAAGCTGGAGAGCCAGCATGACTACCATTCAGACGACAACCGCCGACTGCTGGACGCTTTTGCCACCCAGGCAGCCATGGCCATGGAGCGTATCCGTTTCTCTCACCAAGCAGAACAAGCCCAGATCCTTCAGGCACGAGAAAATCTGGAACGCGCTCTACTGAATTCCATTTCTCACGATCTCCGTACGCCATTGGTCTCCGTTACAGGCGCCCTCTACAGCCTGAAGGAAGAGGGCGTTCACCTCAGTGACCGGGCACGGCGTGATCTGCTGGATTCTGCGTGTAGTGAGGCGGAACGGCTGAACCGTTTCGTGGGCAACCTGCTGGACATGACCCGAATTGAAGCGGGTGCAATCCGACTGAACTCGGAACTGTGTGATGTGCAAGATTTGGTCGGCTGTGCACTGGCGGCCACTGAGCAACGGATCGGCACCCGCTCGGTCGAGATTCGACTTTCCGATGATCTGCCGCTGGTTCCAATGGATTTGGTGCTAATGACTCAGGTAATGGTTAATATCCTGGACAATGCGCACAAGTATGCACCAGCAGAGAGCACCATAGAAGTCACTGCTACGACCGACAACGGCTGGCTGTTTCTGGAAGTGTGTGACCGAGGTCCCGGTGTTCCTGAACATGATCTGAAACGTGTATTCGACAAGTTCTATCGCATCCCGATTCCCGAGGGGGCTGGCGGAACCGGCCTGGGATTGTCTATCTGCAAGGGGATCGTAGAGGCCCACGGAGGAAGGATCAGAGCCGAAAACCGCACTGATGGAGGCCTGAGGATCGTGATAAGTTTGCCGTTAGAGAAAACCGGGGAAATAAACCATGGCATCAGTTATTGAGGAGAACGTCAATTACACCTCGACCCTGAATTCCGCGCCACCCTGAATATTGGACACCGTTAGCCTGCCACCCATGTTTTTCTCGAAAATCACCTTTGACATATATAAACCGATGCCAGTACCGTAGCCTGGCCCTTTCGTGGTGAAATAAGGTTCAAAAATCCTGGGAAGGATGCTGTCAACTATGCCCCCGCCGTTGTCATGAACAGTGACAACCGAAAGATTGTTTTCACTGAATGCCCGGATGGTGATCCGTGGTTCTTCAATCTGCCTCTCCAGCAAGACATCCTTGGCATTGGCAACGATATTGAGCAATGCCTGCATATATTCATTCTTGAAGCCGGATACCGTAATATTTTCATCGAGTAGCAATTCAATCTCAATATGACTTTTTTGTAACGATGCGGAGATAAATTCAAGAGCCTGAATCACTGCTTTGTCGATCAAAAATTCGTGCTTTTGTGTATCTTGCCTGAAGAAATTACTGAAGTCGTTTATGGTGTTGGACATATTCTGGACGACCTGCATTGCCTCGTTTATATCGCTGTCCAACATATGCTTAGTGACCTCGCCTGACTCAAAGGAAAGTTGCAGGTTCTGTAGAATCAGCCCTAAAATATTGAGCGGCTGGCGCCATTGATGGGCTATATTGTTGATCATTTCTCCCATGGCTGCTAAACGGTTTTGATACAGAAGCTGATCTTCAAGTTTGGCCTTTTCTTCCTCGGCGCGTTTCGTTTCAGTTATGTCGGAGTTGACGCCGATCACACGTTCTGCCGTACCATCTGCTCCCCTTATAACCAGGCCGGATGCCTTGATATGCTTCACCGTACCGTCTGGATGGCAGACACGGAAGACGGTGTCGTATTTTTTTTCTCCGTTCAGCGCTGCCTGAGATGCTGAAACCACCGCTTCTTTGTCCTCCGGATGCAGTCCGTTCAGCCAGGCATCGACGTTGCCGGTAAATGTCTCACGCGTGGTGCCGTACAGCTCGAACATCCGGTCATTCCAAACCATTTTATTGTCGTGCAAGGTCCTGTCCCAAACACCCAAATTTGCAGATGAGACCGCCAACTGGAGCCGCTGTGCAAGGTTTTCCATTCGCTGAAAATTTTGTTTGTGCTCGGTGATATCTTGCAGAAAGATTACTAAGCGCCCTCCTTCAACGCGATGATACTGGCCGCTGACTTCAACATCGAAAAGAGTCCCATCCTTGCGGCGATGCCGGCACTTGAAGCGGTCCCTTCCCTGCAGTATAATTTTTTCGATACTGGCGGGTGTTCCGCCGGTCGTTTCGAAGGCAACCAGGTCGATGTAGCGCATCCCCAACAGCTCATGCAAACTATAGCCGCTCATCTGGCAATACGCATCATTGGCTTCCAATAAATGCCCCTCGGAATCCGCCAGCAAAAAGCCATCCATGCTCGCCTGAAGGATCGTCCGGTGAAGTTTACTGTTGGTCTCAAAGCTTCTGATATCGGGGCTAACTTCGGTTGTCATTGACAGCTACTCCTTTAACGTCTCAGTTTTCAGCAACAAGGTTACCGTCTAATTATAGGTGTTTTCCTTTCGGGACAACGTGTTTCAGCTTTTTCGAGCCAACATACAGGGTTTGCTTGATAACCCCCCGCTTCTCTTTAAGGTCCTTCTTAGAGTCTTTATCCTCTAACAAGATGTCAGCTTCTCTGGCCAGTTCATCGATCCTTTTCGCCTCTTTTTCATCAGTCTGAGCTGTCATTTATAACACCTCCCTGTTTGAGTTTGTATGCTGTTTTTTGCCTGCATATGGTAAAGGTATCACTCGTGATTGCATTGTCAAGGCGTACCAATTTTTATTAGCCATCTTTAACATATAGGGCCGCCCCGCAGGCAGCCTCACGGCGTTAGCGCACAGCGGCCATATCTTGCCAGGACTATCTACTTTTGCTATTATATACCAAAATCAAAGGGACAAACCATGGATTTTTCTATTGCAGCCGTTCGCCGCTCCCCAGAGGAGCAGGGTAGTCTTGAAGCGATGTTTATCGATATTTTTGAACATCGTTTCAGCTTTAATGAAGTTATTGGTCTTCGGATCGAGTCTTTTGACCCCGAATCGCCTCGCTTATCATTCGATATGCGTCAGGAACTGGTCGGCAGTTATATACATAACCGTCTCCATGGTGGCGTTACTGCTACGGCACTAGACACGGTAGGCGGCTTTGCCGTTGCAGTGGCCATTGCCGAAAAGCATGCACATGAAACAGCAGAGCAGATTATCATGCGTTTTGGTCGTTTCGGAACCATTGATTTGCGGGTTGATTACCTGCAGCAGGGTATTGGACGCAGCTTCCACGCCAGCGCGAAAGTTGTGCGCCTTGGCGGGCGTATCGCCTCCGTGCGGATGGAGTTGAAAAACGACGCCGATCTGTTGATTGCAACCGGTACGGCTGCATACGTCATTAGCTGACCTTTAATCAATACGCACCTGGAACCGTCAGGTGATTCAGTTCCCGCTCAAGGAGGTTTCCTATGCAACGCTCGTTCTGTTTAACATGTGCCACCTTTTTTTTCATGCTCTCCCCCTGTCATGCAGGATTTTTTGATGATCTTTCCAGCAAGGTCACCCCATTGTTGCAGCAACAGAGTTCCCTTGATAACGGCACGGTAACCAAGGGACTCAAGGAGGCTCTGGCCAAGAGCACCGAGCGGGCCGTGGCCGAAGTTGCCAAGCCTGATGGTTACTTTAAAAACCAGCTTGTCAAGATCCTGCTGCCCGATAGAATCCAGCAGGGAGCGGAGCTTCTGGGGAAATTCGGCTACCAGCGACAGGTCGATGAATTAGTGCTGAGCATGAACCGGGCCGCGGAGAAGGCCGCGCCCAAAGCTGCCGGCTTCTTCGGTGACGCCATCCGGCAAATGACGATGGAAGATGCCAAAGAAATCCTAAGCGGCGGAGAAACTGCGGCGACCAGATTCTTTGAGAACAAGACCCGGGCGCAACTCCTTGAAGCCTTCAAACCAAGTGTAGTTCAGAGCATGAATCAGGTCGGCACCGTCCGTGCGTACAAAGAGATGATCGGCAAATTCCAAAACATCCCGTTTGCTGCCATGGCTGGAATCCCCTCCCTGGATCTGGATACGTATGTGACCAACAAGGCCCTGGACGGTCTCTTCACAATGGTGGCCGAGGAGGAGAAAAACATCCGGACAAACCCTGCCGCCCAGACCACCGATCTCCTGCGCAAAGTTTTTGGCAGCAAGTAATGTGGGTAGTAGTGATGTCATGACCTCATAATTAGTATCACCCCCAGCACCCTTCGTAACCGGATCCGGGAATAGAGGATCATTCGTAGTATTTGACAGCTATGCCAAATACGACGGATCACCTTGACGGTTCGACTCATCCCCAATTCACCCACTTTTAAATTTACCTTCACAATCAATACGTTATACCTTCAATATCTCTGTATCCAATCAGGCACGTTAATTGCTGAAGTAGTCTGCGCGAAAGGGGCATGCGCCGTTTCAGTTCACTAAGCAAGAGGCCAAGTCTTGAGTTGGCTTTTGCTGCCGTTAGTCTTTGAAAAAAGGGGTAGGAGCAATGATTTCAAAAATCAGTATTTACTTTTTATGTTTTTCACTGTTTTTTGCTGTTTCAGCAGAGGCAACCCCTGATAGCGTGGTGACACAAGGTGAACGGGAAAAAGCAGGAATTGATAACGCAGCGCCGTACTCCAGCGCAGCGGTTGCTCTAAAAGCCATTCCCGCTCCCGAGACCAAGTACAACTGGCGGCGTGACAAGGAACTGGAGCGAAGCGCCGCTGGCCCTGCCGAACTGGGTGCGGCAACAGCAGAAGCGGGCTTTGCGCCGAAAAAGATCCATTCCTGGGAAACCGGGGCCGGCAAAAGTTATCTCATCCCCGCTCTCGAGGTGCCGGGATTCCTTGTCCTGCTCAACATCTACGACCGGATAGCCTACCCTGACCAAATGCAGGATGGAAAAAAGGTGTACAGCTCGACATTATCCAGCACCTGGGATCACCTGAGAAAACAGAACTGGGTCTTCGACCAGGATCCATTCAACATCAATCAATTCGCCCATCCCTACCAGGGAGCGACCATGTACGGATTGGCGCGCTCCTCCGGCCTCGGTTTCTGGGAATCGCTCGCCTACAGCAATGCGGGGAGTTTCCTGTGGAAAATGGCTGGCGAAACCGATCCACCCTCCATCAATGACCAGATCACGACCGGCAACGCAGGGAGTCTTCTCGGCGAAGCGCTGTTCCGGATGGCGGGACTGGTGCTCGAGGAGGGAGGCGGCGAGCCCGATGGCTGGCACGAACTCGGTGCCGCGATAGTATCGCCGCCCACCGCTTTCAACCGCCTGGCTCTCGGCGAACGGTACAAGGACGTATTCCCGAGCCACAGCCCGGCCACCAACTGGCGTACTCAGCTCGGCGCCAGCTATAACAACAGTTCGCAACTGGTTGCTAACCTGGGTTTCAACATATCCTACGGCCTGCCCGGAAAACCAGGCTATACCTACACACGCCCCCTGGACTACTTTGACTTTGAGATAAGCAGTCAGACCAGAGCGGAAAACCCGGTTGGCAACGTCATGCTGCGCGGACTGCTCTACGGCAAGGATTACCATGCCGGCAATGACTACCGTGGGATCTGGGGGCTCTACGGGAGCTACGACTACCTGTCGCCAGCCGTCTTCCGCGTCTCAAACACGGCCCTCTCGCTTGGCACGACCGGTCAGTACTGGGTGGGTCCGGGTATTGCGCTGCAGGGTTCTCTCCTTGGAGGTGTCGGTTTTGGTGCCGCCGGGACGACCCCCTCCGCAGAGGGTGATCGGGACTACCACTACGGCGTTGCCCCGCAGGGTCTCCTCGCCCTTCGCCTCCTCTTTGGCGACAGAGCCGCCCTCGAGCTGGATGCGCGTGGCTACTATGTCACCGGCTCGGGCCAATTCAACAGTCTCAGCACCAGCAGCAATCCGGTAGATAGTGCAGGAGGCTCGGAGACGATTGTCCGCGTCAAGACCGGCTTCAACATCCGGGTCTACGGCCGTCACGGCCTTGGGCTTCAATACGTCGAGTCGATCCGAGATTCGCAATACGGCAATCAGGTTAGCAAGCATCAGCGTGACGGTACCGTAAGCCTTGTCTATACGTTCATGGGCGATTCACATTTCGGCGCCGTGGAGTGGCGCGACAACGGCGGCCGGTGATTGCGGCTTATCAGGTTGATCAGATTGGATGCGTAGCGTTAGAGAGGCACCCTAAAAGAGGCGGGGGCATTTAACCCCGGAGAGGTTTTACCATGACTGTTTTTATGACCAGACACCTGCTTGTCTGCCTGATGATTGCGGCTCTTAGTTTGCACGCTGCCACTGCGACGGCAGGAAACGGACCTGACGTCGTGGCGACCGACATCTTAACGGCCGTTGTTCCCTTAACCGGCTTGGCCGTCGCCTATTTCACGGACGATACCGAGGGGCAAAAACAGTGGCTGCGCAACACCGGAGTCAATCAGATCCTCACCTCAGCACTCCGACTCGGATTCAACGAGACCAGCCTGGGCGAACGTCCGAACGGTCATAGCTATGGTTTTCCATCCGGTCACGTGGCCTTCGTGACGTCCGGTGCAACCTTCCTGGGCCAGCGCTACGGCTGGAAGTGGGGCACCCCCGCTTATCTGGCGGCCGCATACGTCGCTTATGTCCGGGTTGACCAAGACAAGCATCACTGGCGCGATGTCATTGCCTCCGGCGCATTGTCGTACGGCGTGGCCTTGCTCACGGTAACGCCGGAAAATGCAACGAACCTGGCGCCCATTATCGGCCCCAATTTCCTCGGTCTGCGCTGGCAGCGCTCCTTCTGAATGCATTCCTTCTGAATGCATTCCTTCTCAAGGCTTTCTCGCCGCTATCAGACATGGAAAGAGTACAACTCCAAGAACGGCTCGCGGTTTACGCGCAGCGGCATCCGGCAGGATATTGCGTTGAAAAAGGCAAGGTGCCATAACGAAGCCATGGTTTTAAAGCTGACGCAAAATACATCCGGTATCATTCACCAAAATGCCGTGAATATATGTCGGCGCAAACATCATTCCACTCTGCAAAACCATCCGTCCTGAACTTCAGATCAGCCAGACCACATCGCCGGCTACGTCGCCCTCCGCATTTAACAGTTATGTCATAAATGACGGGAGAAGCTGTCACCATTCACGGCGCCCCTTATTCACTTTATTTTTTTACTCGTATTATCGCCACGTTGCACGCCCTAGATCGTCAGGCTTCCTATGGCATGCTAGTTGCTTTATCTATCCATAGCAGTATTTGGATGATTAACCCAAAAAACCGGAGGTAGAGATGAAGAACATTTTTTTATCAGTTATCGTAAGTGCGTTGATGTTGTCTTCTGTAGGTACAGTTTACGCGGCAGAACCGGAGCTAAATGTAAGTTCGAGACGTCATCCTAATATCGCATCAGCACAGGTATTGAGTCGCCAGGCATACTATAAAATTGTCAGAGCACAGAGAGCCAACAGAAATGATTTGGGAGGTCATGCTCAGAGAGCAAAAGAACTGCTCGTACAGGTTAACGAAGAATTGAAGCTCTCCGCTGGTGCCGCCAATCAGAACAGGCGCAGAAGATAGTCCACAGACAGGATTTATAAAAATGAGCAGCCGCACCTACGTGAGATACGGCTGCTTGCACTTGGAAACAAGCTTCAACCGTATTACCACTTACAGGCACCGGTAAACGGAGATATCTGCACTACTGCTCGCAATTCCGCGCTCAGTTTTTGTTCGACAAAAAAGGATAATCATCATGAGATATTTAATTGTAGTTGCAGCAGCAGCATTGTCCGCGCTGGCACTGAGCGCATGTGATAAACAGCCGGCGGTTGCACCAGCGGCACCCCCTGTGATTGTAACCGTTCCCGGTCCTCCCGGACCACAAGGAGTTGCAGGAGCGCCTGCAGAAAAAGGTGCTACTGGTGATACCGGAATGACAGGAGAACAGGGTAAAAAAGGTGAGCAGGGTGAAGGTACGACCCTGGTTGTTCCTGCACGCTGATTGGGTTGCATCGGCGTCAGGCTGAGCAGCCGGGCGACAGTGATATATTTTACACACTCAAAAGAGGGTGCACAACAGTGCACCCTCTTTTATTAATCTGACTGTCCACGTTTATCTGCAGTTTTTTCTGGGAAAAGTGGCTCAAATCGAGAGTACATCGATCAAAAAGCTTCACTCCACTCTGGAGAGGGGTGCATAGATTACCGATGCTTTTAAAGTTCACCAGAGCATTTCCAGATGTCCGTGCCGTAAAGCAAGGAATTTTTATGATCGGCTATCCAGGCGGCGATGTCGGCCAAGGGCTTTTCTCCCTGCAAGTCCCGCAGCAACATGTGATAGCCGTGATCATAGAACGCCTTTCGGGTCAACTTCGGCATCTTTTCGAGCATAAAAAAAATCGGTTTTCGGGGGATGATCTGGTCGTTTTTACCATACTGTACCAAGGTGGGTAATTGCATTCCATCCGCCCGCGCCAAAGCTTCGTCCATCAGGTTGGAGAGTCCGTACAGCGCGTCAATACGGGTGGCCTTAATGACGTGAGGATCGCGCCTCAGAGAACGCAGCATTTCGATATTATCCGAGGCGGATATTTGCAGCCCTTTTCCTGTTAACTCCATCCATGGGAGTGTGTGCGCTGAGACGGCCAGCAGCCATCTTTGGTACCATGGCATGGTTTCCCGCCCCCATACCGCCGGTGCCACGAGAATAACGCCATCGACATGTGGTGGTTTGTTCCCGGTCATAGTGACAATGGTCACGGCTCCCCCCATACTCTCTCCCAATACATAGAGAGGAACATCTGAGTGACGTTTCCTGATCTCCTTTACAAAACTGGAGAGGTCGTTCGTGTATGCCTCGATACCGGGCCAAAGCCCACGTCCCGGCGCGCCGCCGAAACCGCGCTGGTCGTAGGCATAGCAGGCTATACCCCGGTGGCTCAGGTAGTTCCCCGGGGAAGCGAAGAAGTTACTGTAATCATTGAAACCATGGAGTGCAATGATAACCGCCCTGACAGGAATATCCCCAGGCAGCCAGCTGCGCAGCGGCAACATCGCCCCGTCAAAGGTGGTAAAATGCTCTTTCTCAATTTTTGGCTCCCTGACCTGCTTTCCAGGATGATTTACCAACGGCGAGCATGCGGAGAGAACCAGCAGAGCAGCTGTTATCGTGCCGTTTATGAATAACATTCTTATTTTAGTCATGTGTTGGCCCGTTTTTTAAAGTAAAGGAGGCAATCATACAGCCATGCAGCTGAGCGACAACTTATCATAAACAATCTGTACTGCCGTTAACAAGATATCATAAGAATTGTCTACGAGGTAAACAACGAATCAGATCATCATCTCCAGCGTTTTTGAAGATCCGTCTTTTCGGACAGATCGGACAGAGATTTAATACCAGTATCGTTTCAGTTTTATTTTGTGTTATGAGTACATTCTTATTTCTCAGCAGATTTCTGACATTAATATATTACAGGTACGTTATGGCTAATGAAAATTACCTTCTCGGAAGACAACCGATACTGAACCGCAGTGAAGAGATTGTCGCCTACGAATTGCTCTTCCGCTCCGCCGGATCACTGACTGCCGACGTGACTGATGCTTCGCAGGCAACCGCCAGTGTCATCATCAACACCCTGACCGGCTTCGGTATCGAGGACATTCTGGGGGAGCACAAGGGGTTCATCAATCTGGAACTCGAGCTGTTGATGGACGACTCATTACACATACTGCCCAAGGGACAGGTTATCATCGAGCTTCTGGAAACCCTGCAGGTCACGCCCGAACTCGTGGAGCGCTGCCGCTCCCTTAAGGAAAGCGGTTTCACGCTGGCCCTCGACGATCACGAGTACAGCCCGGCTTACCACGCCCTGTATGAGATCGTCGATATCATCAAAATTGACCTTATGCAAAGTCCCCTCGAACGGCTGGCAGAGATGGTAAAGCAGTTTGAATGTTACCCCCTGCAACTGCTTGCGGAGAAGGTTGAGACCCGGGAGGAATTCAAACACTGCCTCGATCTGGGCTTCGAACTGTTTCAAGGATACTACTTCGCCAAGCCGTCGATCATGGAAAAAAAACGCCTGGATGATTCCGGCTCCACGCTGCTCAAGCTGATGCGACTGCTCGGCGAGGATGCGGATCAGCTAGAGGTTGAGAGGACCTTTCGCGGGGACCCGGGGCTTACCTACAAACTGCTTCTGCTGGTCAATTCGGTTGGCATGGGTACTCGCAACAAGATCGAGACCGTCCGCCATGCCATAGCGATCCTAGGGCGGCAACAGATTAAACGCTGGGTACAGTTGTCCCTTTTCGCGGACAACGACCAGCGCGGCATGGAAAATCCTCTGGTTGACATGGCTGCCGTACGTGCCGGTTTCATGGAAAATATGGCCGGCTGTCATAGCGCCTTGAAAGGGCACCATGACTCCGTCGAGAAGGCGTACATGACCGGGATCCTGTCGGTACTGGAAAAGGTTTATGATATCCCGATGGACGAGGTGGTACGCAACCTGAATCTCTCCGATGATGTCAGGGATGCCCTTGTTGCCCACCAGGGAGCGCTCGGACACCTGCTCCATATGGCGGAGTTGCTCGAGGAGATGGATTTTGGTCATCTCGCCAAACATCTGGATAAGATGGCGGTCTCCATCGATGATGTGCTCCTGGCACAGAAAAAGGCTTTCACATGGCGAAAAGGGATGACCTGATGCACGCGATCAACTTCAGGTCACGCGGAGTGCCGGCATAACCACAGTTGATGCGCAAAAGGGCGCATCGCGGTGCGCCCTTTTTTATCGAGCTGACCTCTGTTGCAGGCCGTAATTTCTCGCTTTACAGAGCCTTTCTCCCTTGAATGACGCGTACCAGCACCACTATAATAGCAATTACGAGCAGAACATGGCTTGATCGTGTCTCGAATTCACCTGAGGAGCCGCAGCTATTTCACAACCAGGTCGTTTTTCACATCTTTAACATTTTCAACGCCGCGGGCAACATCTCCCGCCTTTTTGACGCTCTGCGCCGAATCAACAAAACCGCTTAACTGAACTACCCCTTTATACGTCTCGACACTTATCTGCATCGTTTTCAGCGATTCTTCTTTAAATATTGCAGCTTTTACCTTGGTTGTGATAACGGAGTCATCAACATACTGGCCGGTGCTTTCGTGCTTTTGCGTGGCCGCGCACCCCAAAAATGCGGTTATCAATCCGATACAGACAAGTATTTGCAAAATGCGTTGTAGTTTTACCATGATGCCCTCTCCTTTCTGTGTGCTGGAAATTTTACCTTCTATGTAGATTACAGTGTATCTTGCAATTATGCCTTGTCAACACGTCAACGTAAAATTCACAAACAAGTTTAGAAGACCAAAACAGAACGGCAATGCCTCCGATTAACGGGAAAGATCATCCCCTCCCGGTGCCATTGAACTCTGCGCGGACGGTGGTATACTGCGTACAAGACAGGAGTGAACATCTTATGATACGACGCCGTGATTTTCTGCACCTTGCCGGTGGCGCACTGCTTTCGCTGGCCATGCCGGGATGCGCGGCCAGTCCCCCCTTACGAAGGGATTCCCTCTCCGATTTAGGCTCCCCGGATCGGCCGTGGCTCGGCCTTGCCACCTCCCTCCGTGAAGAGCACGTCTACGAGGCCAGACTGGAAGGACGTCTGCCGGAAGCACTGCGCGGGACACTCTATCGCAACGGCCCCGGCCTGTTCGACCGCGGCGGCCTGCGCAAGCGGACCTTGCTGGATGGCGACGGCATGGTGCAGTCGTTCCGTTTCCACGGAGAGGGGGTTCAATACCGGAACCGTTTTGTCCGCACCCCTAAATTCGTCGAGGAATCGGCAGCCGGCGCCTTCATCTACCCCACCTGGAGCACCCAGGCACCAGGCGGTATGGTGGCGAATTTTTGGCCGGGCGACAGGCTCATCAGCCAGGCCGGCATCTCGGTCTATATCTGGAACGGCAGGCTCTACGCCTTCGACGAATCAAACCTGCCGTTCGAGCTCGATCCGGTCACCCTGGAGACAGTCGGGCAGAGCCGACTCGGGCTTGCGGACGGTTTAACCATCTACTCCGCCCACCCCAAACTGGACCCCCACAGCGGTGAATGGCTGCACTTCGGGGTACGCTACGGCCCGAAACCTGCTCTGCATTTCACGATTTTTTCCCCAGACGGCGGACTCAAGCTGCACCGTACCATCCCCATGCCGCGCTACGCATACCTGCACGATTGGTTCGTTTCGGAACGGCACCTGATTGTCAGCCTGCACCCGGTGGAAATCAAGTTCTGGGGGTTCCTGCTCGGCTTGCGCAGCATTGCGGATTCGCTCCGCTGGAAGCCAGAGGAGGGGAACCTGCTGATGGTCCTGCCGCGTGATGGAATCGGAGAGCCGGTTTTTATCACCACGGAGGCCCGCTTCATGTGGCACTCGGTCAATGCCTTTGAAGTCGGCGGGGAGATCATCGCAGACTTTGTCGGCTACCGCAATCCTGACCATTTCGTCGGTCCGGACCCGGTTATCTCGGCCGTCATGGCCGGTCGACCCGGCAATTTCGCCTTTCCCGGCGAGCTGCGGCGCTATCGGATCGATCCAGCCAGACGGACCGCACGAGAAGAACTGCTCGACACGGGAAGCTACGAATGGCCGCGCATAAATGAACAGCACCGCTGCAGCCGCTACCGCTTCGCCTATCTCAGCAGAACGCGGCCGAGAGAGTTTTTCTGGTCATACCTGGTGAGGGTGGATATGGAAAGCGGGAGGACAACGAGCTGTGATTTCGGCGAGGGGAACTACTGCAGCGAAGCGGTGTTCGTCCCCAAACCGGGGTACAACTACTCGCCGGAATCAGTCCAGGAACCGGGATGGATATTGAGTCTGGTCTATGACAGCCGCAGCGGGAAGAGCTTCCTGGCGGTACTGGATGCGGAGCATCTGGCCGACGGGCCGCTGGCGAGGGTTCATCTCAGCCACCATGCGCCGTTCAGTTACCACGGTTGGTGGCAGCCTGCAGCACAGGTTTGAATCCGGAGCACTCTCTGGTTCGGATACTGGCCAAACAGGTAAATATCACGATTCCGACAAAACATCTTGCAACCATCTTAATCTGAAAGAAAGGCTGTATGCGTATCGCTATCATATCCCCCTATTCCTGCGGACCGATGCGGGGTAACATCATCACGGTCAGGCGCATCGCCAGTTTTCTTGGGGCTGCGGGGGTAGAAACAATCATTCTTCCGGCTGATGCCATGTCTGTTGCGGATATGGAATGCCGCCTCGAATCCTTTGCACCTGACATAATCCACGCTTTTCATGCCGGCTATTGCGGAGAGCCGGCGTGTACTCTTGCGGAGCGCTTTGGCGTCCCCTCTGTCATTACCATAACCGGCAGCGATATCAATGAGCCGCTATTCCGCGAACGTGTCGGCATTCATCGTTCCATGGCAATGGCAGCGGCCATCGTCTGCTTCGATGATCTTGTGGCAGCGGAGGTGGCCGAATTTTTCCCGGAAACAACAGGGAGGATCATCGTGATTCCTCAAGGGGTTGTTCCGTTGCCTGTGACTCCGGATGCAGGCTGTAACATTCCTGAAGATGCCTTCATGCTCCTTCTCCCCGCAGCGCTCAGGGAGGTGAAGAACATCGGATTCCCATTGCGGGCCCTGGCGCCGCTTGTCCGGAAAAGCCACAACCTGCTGCTTGTGATCGCAGGGGGAGTCATCGATCAGGAGTATGCCGACTCTATACGGGAGATGCTTGCCGCGGCTCCGTTTGCCTCCTGGATCGGCGAGGTCCCCCATGAGCAGATGGGCGCTCTCTATGCCCGCGCCGATGTGGTGCTTAACTGTTCGCACAATGAGGGGATGTCAAACAGTCTGCTGGAGGCAATGTCACTGGCTCGGCCGGTGCTGGCCGTCGACATTCCGGGCAACCGATCGCTGGTGCATGACAACGAAACCGGCTGGTTGTATCGTGATGAAGCCGGATTCAGGGAACTGGTGACACGGATCATGGGTGACGCCACCCTGCGTGCAGAAGTCGGGAGGCGTGCCGGGGAATATGTGCAGTCGAATTTTTCGCCACAGATCGAAGCTGATCGCTACATCGAACTTTATACGGTGCTGCTGAAGAAAGGGCATAGCAATAAGTAAAAAGTGGCGACCGTCAGTTTGGCCTGCCATATATGGCAGTTTTGTCAAAAATGACGGGTTTTGATGACGGCCCACCCTTCATGCGGCACACGCTTCGCTTTTGTTTTACCTGGATAAATAGAGAGTTACCCTATCAGTTCCCGCGCCTTCTTCCCGGCACGTTAGTTGCGGGGTAGACAGCTGGCAGAGCATGGACTGTTTCATGCTTTCTGCAAAATCAGAGTTGTTATCCAAAGGAGGATACCATGAAATCAGGTAGCAGGGACCAGGCGGAAGGAATGATGCACCAGGTGAAGGGTACGATCAAGGAGGTCGCCGGGAAACTGAGCGACAATCCAAAACTAAAAGCTAAAGGTACGGTTGAAAGGGTAGCCGGCAACGTTCAGCAAAAAATGGGTCAGGTAAAGAAGGTCCTGGGTAAATAAAATCTGAAATGGAGGAATAACTCATGAAAAAGTTTCTTGTTCTAGTATGTGCAACGGCAACATTATCTCTGGCAGCCGGCAGCGCTTTTGCCGACAGCATTAAAGGAAGATTAGGCGTTACCGGGAAAATCGGTTTCACGGTCCCTGCCGACGGTGACTTCGGCCCCAACAATAACAGCACAGACACTGATAACGGTTTTATTGGCGGCGCCGGTGTTATCTATGGAATAGACAACACCATCGCGGTTGAGGCCGATATAACCCGCAGCACATTCGGCTCAAACATCGGCGATTTCGACGTAACCGATCTCGCTCTGGGGGCACAATATCGTTTCGCGCTTAGCCAACCACAACTGGTTCCGTATCTGGGTGCAGGCCTTGACTTCCTTATGATTGATGCTGATGGGGGAAACGACGTTGACAATACGTTCGGCGTCCATGCCAAAGCGGGTGTCGACTACTTTTTGATGAAGCAGCTGGCTCTGACAGCAGAAGCAAAACTGCTTGTCGCCCCGGATGCCGATATCAACGGCCCAGTCGGCAGAGGAAATTTTGACCCAACCAGCCTTTCGACAACCGTCGGCGTCAGATATTTTTTCAATTAGCATATTGGAAATTGTCACGCTTGTCGGGATAAATCCTGATGGATGCGACCTGGCGGTAAAATAGCTGGGGGGCCTCACTTTAAAAAAAGACCCGCTCCGGCGGGTCTTTTTTTGATTTTATCCGTTACTTAAGGTATGTTTAAACGGCAGTGACTCACAAGATTCGCAAATTACAAGGAGACGAGATATGAAAACAATTGCAAAAAAGTTTAAACCGGCACCGCTTGTCATGCTTATCACAATTGCCAGCTTGCTGTTTGTGAGCGGCTGCGCCCGTTATGCCCGCAATATAAACACACTCTATGATCCATCTGCGACCGTTAGCGGCGGCAGCGGGGAGCTGTATATCGTCATCCCGGAAAACCGGAAGACGCATTCAGAGGATGTCAAATGGGTGCTTGGAAAAGTTAAGGATGATGATAACAAGGATATTGATGAGATCTCCAGCCCCCGTTCCCCGGCAGAAATCATTCAGACAGCCTTCGTTATGGAGTTCAGGAGGGCCGGCTACACCGTCATACCTTCCACCAAGGCTCCTGCTGCCGCACAACGGGTGATTGACCTCACCAAAACCGAGATTGAGCTCGAACAGATCACTGATCTGGCGAATCTTAAAGTTAAATGCCGAGTGCTCGCGGGGGTGGACATATACAAAAATGGCCAGCAGATCAAACGCCTTCAGTATGAATCTACAGCCTCCCGGACCGACATCAAGGATCGTGACATGCTTGCCAGAAATGTTCTGGAGGACGCCCTGAAGTCGCTCATGCGGGAAGCCGTGCCCGAACTGCACACCATATTCAAACGGTAATACAGACAATAAAAGGCATTAGAATGGACAAGAAAATATACCTGAGCATCATGGCTGCCATTGCTACGGCCGCTGCTGTCTGGCTGTTTGCCCTGCTGGCGGCCCCTATCGCCAAGCCGCTGGCGTGGGCGCTTATCATCGGCATTGCCACCCTTCCCCACCATGATCGACTGGCCGGAAAGTTCCCTGGGCACCCCGACCGCGCTGCCGGAATGATGGTTTTGGCGATAACCGTTTGCTTCATACTGCCGGTCGCAGCCCTGATCATCACGGTCGTCCAAAATGCCGCCGAATGGTATGCGGAAGGCGAGCGGCTTGTTCTGGCATTTACAACGACCGGGGCGGGCACTCTCAGCCGTTTTCCGTTCGCCCGCGAGATTATCAGCATGGGAGAGCGGTTCGGCATCGATCTTTCCGGTATCGGTGCAAAGCTGGCTGCCGGCGCTTCGGGATATCTGCTTGATCTGGCGACCAATACCGCAATAAATCTTTGGGATCTCCTTTTCACCCTGGCGTTGGCGCTGTTCATACTCTTTTTTATCTACCGCGATGGCGAAAGAATTGTGTCAGTTGCCATCGCCCGGTTCGCTCCCAATCAGGAGAAGGCGCGCCATTATTATTCCGAAATCTGTGCCACAACTACAGCCGTGACAGTCGGAACGATCTTAACCTGTCTTGTGCAGGGAGCAACCGCAGCAATCGGCTATTTTTTCGCCGGAGTCCCCGCCCCGGTCCTATGTGGTGCGCTGACAGCCTTGGCGGCGATCATACCGGTTGTCGGCACGGCCATTATCTGGGTCCCCCTTGCAGCTCTTGTCGCCATTAACGGCGCCTATCTCAAGGCGGGACTCCTGGCTATCTGGTGTGTGTTTTTCGTGGGGCTGGCCGATAACGCGATACGCCCGCTTGCCATTGGCGCAAAGAGCAATATCCCGGTCACGGCTATTGTACTTGGTGCGATCGGCGGAGTGTTTGCCCTGGGGATTCTGGGGTTGATCCTGGGACCTGTACTCTTCGCGATCCTCGCGACCGTTTGGCGGGATATAACGGGTACCGAGCAGTTAACAGAGTCCGCTAAGAAGTAACCGGGATCTTCTGGAAGATCCCGGCAGAAGAACAAAGATATAACGAAATTTAAAAGCAAGCCGTTTTCATCGCTCTATCGCGAAACATTCACGCGAGAGCTTTCCCCAACCGATGCGCTCCCCCATCTTCGTCGATAAAAGACGGCACCGCCATTGTGCCGCTGCACCTGCAGCAGGCCGCATGTATCCCAAGTAAACATTCCTGGTCAGCCCCCTTTTGATACGCCAGCCGCCAGGTTTCGCCCGCGTTATCCTTGAGGACGTGCGTCTTGAACCCTGTAAGAGAATTCAACAATTGTGTCAAACCCGCTTACATAAACTTTCCTCCTGACATCCAGACACAGTAATAAATGACGAAAATCAGGCATGTTATATATTGGTACGTTTTTTGCGTATTAAAATATTCATACGTCAAAGGAATTGTTCTCTGCAGAACGCGTGGAAACGATTTCTAACTTGCTAAAAGGAGAAAATATCATGAAATCCGGGACGAAGGACAAGGTTGAAGGAAAGCTCCACGAAGTGAAGGGTAAGGTTAAGGAGATCGCCGGGAAGCTAAGTGATAATCCAGAGTTGGAAGCTGAAGGTATCGGTGAAAAGATTGCCGGCAAACTCCAGGGAAAAATTGGCCAGGCCAAGAAGGTCGTGGGGAAGTAACCGGAGCGGCATAGCATGCTCCGGCGTCTCCTTCTCCTCCCGACTCCAGTTGCATGACGCGGCACAACCAGGCATCCGAACGGAATAACCAATTCGGAGTAAAAGTGTTCAACGACAACCATAAAAAGGAGAACGTGCCATGAAAACGATACATTCTATGGTTACAATGATTGCAACGGTGGCTCTGCTGTCGCTCAGCGCGCCTCTGCCCGCTTTTTCACAGATGATGGATAAGCCCATGAAGCAGCAGAGAGCAGGACATGGGCAGATGATGGAAATGGGCAATATGGACAAGATGGGCGATATGATGGGCATGTGCATACAACATGCAGATATGATTGGGCTTACCGATGAACAGATTATGAAAATGAAGCCCTTACATAGCGAAATGCAAAAAAGACAGGCTCGATTCAAAGCTGACCTGAAGATTGCCGAGATCGAACTCATGGACATTCTGGAAGTAAAAGATTTTGATCTACAGAAAGCCGAATCTGCGGTTAAAAAGATTGCCGAGATAAAAACGGCACATCATCTGGAACTATTAAAAAACATGAAAGAGATGCGGACCATTTTGACGGATGAACAGTTCAATAACATGAAGAAGATGATGGTTATGAAGCCGGGTGTGAAAAAACCGGTAAAGATGATGAAAAAGCGGTAAAGGCTCGTCATTGAGAGACCGCCGCTGTGGATTTATCAGATTGTAAAAGGGTCCGGCAAAGTTTCTTTATATTATGAATTTTTATCAAAGTACAAACGTAAGGTTGCACATCTAAAAGAGCGGGGAAATTCCGCAAATTTCAAGGAGGAAAGGCATGGGAACGATACTGATAGTAATTTTAATACTCGTGCTTATCGGCGCACTGCCAACCTGGCCTCACAGCAAGAGCTGGGGATACTATCCCAGTGGCGGACTCGGGTTGATTCTTTTAATTCTGATCATCCTATTGCTCCTTGGGAAGATCTGAAGGGATTATGGGACACGACAAACAAAAACATGAAAGGAGCTGATCATGCCGTTAATTCAATTAGTGCTTGTTTTGGTTGTCGTTGGGATAATTTTATGGGTGATTAACAGTTACATACCGATGCAGGCTACCATTAAGAAAATCTTGAATGTGGTAGTGGTTATTGTTGTAATCATATGGCTGCTGACTGTTTTTGGACTCATAGGAAACCTCTCAACAATTCGTATCGGGAAGTAAATGGTCTGAAAAGGCTCTCAATGAAGTCGCTTCAAAACTAACGACATAAAGGAAAAGATACGATGAAAACGAGAGCAATCTATTCACCTGTTAGTACGAGTCCAAGACCAAAGTGACGGGGAGATCGATTATGAGCAAAGAAAAGACGACGGGTAATTCTGAAATACGGAGAGAGGAAAAGGGTTCGTCTCCCACGGGAGACAGGCAACTGGCTGCAGGGGGCGAACTGCACCAGATCGCTGGTGGAGCTCACCCCATGCTAACCACTAATCAGGGTGTCGCGCTTTCAGACGATCAAAATTCGCTCAAGGCCAACCCGCACGGCCCCACCCTTCTGGAGGATTTCATCCTCCGCGAAAAAATCACCCATTTCGATCACGAGCGCATTCCCGAGCGGATCGTCCATGCACGAGCGACCGGCGCGCATGGATTCTTCGAGCTGACCGCCTCGTTGCAGCAGTACACCACCGCCAGGATACTCACCGAGGTCGGCGAGAAGACTCCCGTCTTTACCCGTATTTCGACCGTCGCCGGGGGTGCGGGTTCGGTAGACACCCCGCGTGACGTACGCGGATTTGCCGTCAAGTTTTATACCAAGGAAGGCAACTGGGACCTGGTCGGCAACAACGTCCCGGTTTTTTTCATTCAGGATGCCATCAAATTCCCCGACCTCATCCATGCCGTAAAAATGGAACCGGACCGCGGTTTTCCGCAATCGGCAACCGCGCACGACACCTTCTGGGATTACATTTCCCTTACGCCCGAGTCGATGCATATGGTGATGTGGATCATGTCGGATCGCACCCTGCCGCGTTCGCTCCGGATGATCGAAGGATTTGGTGTGCACAGTTTCCGGCTGATCAATGCCGCCGGTGAATCGACCTTCGTCAAATTCCACTGGCGTCCCAAGCTGGGACTGCAGTCCACCATCTGGGATGAGACCGTCAAGATTTGCGGCGCTGATCAGGATTTCCACCGCCGCGATATGTTCGACGCCATCGCTGCGGGTAATTTC
This sequence comes from Desulfuromonadaceae bacterium, assembly GCA_028683435.1. Lineage (GTDB taxonomy): Bacteria > Desulfobacterota > Desulfuromonadia > Geobacterales > Pseudopelobacteraceae > JACRCG01. The sequence continues at coordinate 36,596 of JAQUIG010000020.1, forward strand.
CCCGAGTGGGAATTCGCGGTACAGCTTTTCAACCAGGAGGAAGCGGACAGATTCCCCTTCGATCATCTGGACGCGACCAAGCTGATTCCCGAAGAGCTGGTCCCACTGAAAGTGATCGGCCGCATGGTGCTTGACCGCTGGCCGAACAATTTCTTCGCTGACACCGAACAGGTTGCCTACTGCCCCGGCAACATCGTGCCGGGCATCGATTTCTCGAATGATCCACTGTTGCAGGGGCGACTCTTCTCCTATATCGACACGCAGCTTTCGCGCCTCGGCACCCCCAATTTCCACCAGATCCCGATCAACGCGCCCAAGTGTCCGTTCGGAAACCATCAGCGCGACGGACAGATGCAGATGGAGCAACCGGCGGGGCGTGTTTCCTATGAGCCGAGCTCCCTGTCTGAAAATTCGCCACGCGAATCGCCGGCCAAAGGCTTTCATAGTGCTGCGATACCTGAAACCGGTGAGAAAGGGCGCATCCGTGCCGAGAGCTTCGCCGACCACTACAGCCAGGCGCGGCAGTTCTATCTCAGCCAGACCGGGTATGAGCAGACTCACATCGCCTCGGCTCTGGTATTCGAGCTTTCCAAGGTCGAACATCTGCACGTGCGTGAGGCGATCGTAGGTCACCTGCGCCACATCGAAGAAGAGCTCGCCAGGCGGGTCGCCGCCGGTCTTGCGCTGGATAAGATGCCAGATGCGCCGGCCGCCGCAGCGCCTGTGCGGGAGATGAAGCCTTCGCCCGCATTGCAGATCATCGGCAAGATGAAAGACACCCTGGAGGGGCGTGCGATCGGCATCCTGATCGCGGACGGTTCCGACGGTGCGGTCATCGAGAAGATTAAAAAGGCCGCGATCGGTGCGGGTGCCAGCGTGAAGATCGTCGCCCCCAAAGTGGGGGGCGCGAAACTTGCCGACGGCTCGCTGCAGGCTGCAGACGGACAACTGGCCGGTACCCCTTCCGTGCTGTTCGATGCGGTCGCCGTCATACTCTCCGACGAAAGTGCAAAGAAACTGTCGATGGAAGGAGCCGCGATCGATTTTGTGCGCGATGCTTTCGGCCATCTGAAGGCGATCGCCGTCGACAAAGGGGGTCAGGCGCTTTTGAAAGCAGCAAATGTCGGACAAGACGCGGGCGTCGTGGATTGCAGTGACATAGACGCCTTTATTGCCGCGGCAAAGACCCGCCAATGGGATCGGGAAAAGTCCGTGCGAATTCTGGCATAACCGCCGTGGAGCGTGGAGCGTGGAGGGTAAGGGAGTGTGGATTGTGGATTGTGGCCAGGATTGCCGAAAACGGTAACTTTAAGAGCGAAATCAACAGCACCTCAAAAGAGGTGTGAATACAGCAGGGGAGGTTAAGTCATGGCTAAAAACATAGCAGTTTATGGGATCTACCGGACCCGAACAATGGTTGAGCGGGCGGTTGAAGAATTGAAAGGCGCAGGCTTTCGCAACGCGGATATTTCGGTGCTGTTCCCAGAAAGCGGGGGAACCAAAGAATTCGCGATCGAGAGGGAAACCAAGGCGCCTGAGGGGACAGCGACAGGAGCCGGAACCGGTGCGGTCATCGGCGGCGCTTTGGGATGGCTGGCGGGTATAGGCTTACTGGCCATCCCGGGTATTGGCCCCTTCATTGCAGCAGGCCCCATCATGGCAGCTCTTGCCGGAGTCGGTGCGGGAGGTTTGGTCGGCGGGATAGCCGGAGCGCTGATCGGCATGGGTATTCCCGAGTATGAAGCCAACCTTTATGAAGGACATATAAAGAAGGGGGGTATTCTTCTTTCTATCCACGCCGACGATAACGTTTGGAAAAACAAGGGGAAGGAGATACTGGGGCGTACAGGGGCTGAAGATATCGGTTACAAGGGAGAATCCCATGCAGACTATGATGTAAGCGACAGACCTGGAGTCGGCGGTCCCCCGCGGACAGGTTTTGGCGGCCCGATCGAGCCAAGAACAGGTGAATCTGTCGGGCCAAGTACCAGCGACCCTATTATTTCAAATGCAAGAGATCCCATAAGTGACAAGTGATGAGTTATAGCACTTTTTATGAGGTGAACTATGGGAACAAACCATTGGGAGAGCATGAAGCCTTCGGCCTTCAGCGTGCAGTTCCCGGCAAAAAAAGGAGGTAGATGAGATGAAAAAACGTGCCTTACTCTTTGTTATGACCCTTGTCAGTATCTTTATTGCGCTGCAGGCATGGGGAGAGGAAAAGATCATCACTGCCGTGATTGACAGTGACGGGGTGCAGCGGGTGGAAATTGTGGGTGGAAGCTACTTTTTCAAGCCCGACCGGATCATCGTCAAGGTGAATGTGCCGGTGGAATTGAAGCTCAGAAAAGAATCCGGGATCGTCCCGCACAATTTTGTGATCAAAGCGCCTGAGGCCGGGATCGATCTCGATCTGCCTCTTGGAACCGAGCCGAAGGTTGTCACGTTTATTCCCACCAAGACGGGCATATACCAATTCTATTGCAGCAAAAAACTGTTGTTTTTCGAGAGCCACCGGGAAAAGGGGATGAAAGGGATGCTTGAGGTGGTGAAATAGGGTCAGATAGCTATAGTGGATAAGGGCAAAATCAGGTCCGGAGAGACGATTGACACCCTCCGGGAAAGGAGTCAAAACGATGATAGTTCCGGCAATATTTTCAAATGCTTCCCCCAACTCCGTCAGCACCGACGAGCTTGATGAGTTATTGCAGAGAAAGGCTTTATTGGCCTTTCGCCGATCGGACGGATGGGTAATGGTCGGCGTCGATGAAATGCGCGATCCAAGCGGCAGGAGGGGATCGAGCTGGAAGGACCGGAAAACACTATCCAGACTAAGGCCTTTGAAACAGATTTCAAATTGCTAAACAGATGTATTAAAAAGGCGGCATCGATATGGTCAAGAAAAGAACTGGCGATAGAGTCGTATTTATCTCTCTGGGCATGGTGGACGGTAATACTGAACAAGTCTCCTGTACGCTTGAAAACATTTCTCCTGGCGGGGCATTGGTCCGCATGAGCAGCCCTGTCCCCGATACTATTCAGAAGGGGGATATAATACATTTGAAAACGATTCTCTTATCGCCTGTGGAATTAAAGTGCAAGGTTGTTCGTATTGATGCCGACCAGATCGCCGTGCAGTTCATCGATATATGAGATCCTTCGGTTGCTGCTCATGGGGAAGCAACCAAGCGACAAGGCCAAGCTAATAATAGTAACGGAAGGTGCAGGTGCTGATTCGCTACACTCTTAAGGGAGATAATTAATGAAACTACCAATAATACTTTCGTTGCTGATTCTCTGCAGCGCGGCAATGGCTGATGCCGAGATCTACAAATGGACCAACGCCCAGGGAGTGGTTAGTTACACTGACGATCTTACCAAGATCCCTTCCAGATACCGCAGAAAAGCGCTGAAGGTGGAGGGACTACCCATCCCCGGTCCCACTAGACAACAGGAGGAAAAGGTACTCACGGACGAACTCACTACCCCCCGGAAGGTGACGACACCCGACAGCGGACAATCAACCCCTGCAGCACCGGGTGTGCAGCAGCCAGCACCGATTGGGGATCAACCTGTTCCGGCACCTATTGGTGACAAACCGATACCGCCGCCGCTCGGTGATCAACCTATACCGGTGCCGCTTGGTGCTCACCCTGCGCCGGTACAATAAAACCGCCGCAAAAAAAATTAGAATCGTACTACTTATTCTCTATGGGGATAGCGGTTTAGCAGGATCGGCATCTTTACCGAAGTCGCGAATATGATGAGATAAAAGGGAGGCACACCATGTCGTACTGCTTTAGTAAAAAGGTAGCCATGAGCTTCGATGAAGCCGTTTTGAGTGTAACGGAAGAATTGAAAAAAGAAGGCTTCGGGATTCTTTCGGAGATTGATGTCACAGCCACCCTGAAAAAGAAATTAAATGTCGATTTCCGTAACTACAGAATTCTTGGCGCCTGCAACCCTCCCTTTGCCTACCGGGCATTACTGGCAGAACCCACTATAGGAACGATGCTCCCCTGTAATGTCATCGTTCAGGAACTGGATGGCGGGAAAATTGAAGTGGCTGCCGTAGACCCGCTTGCGTCAATGCAGGCGGTACACAACAGGGAGCTCAAGTCCATTGCCGAAGAAATACAGTTGAAACTCAAAAAAGTAATCGAACAGTTGTAGCGACAGTCGGCCCACAGGAGAGATGAAAACATGTCTGCCAAACCGGATACGGAGAAAACGCAGTACACCGACCCCATCTGCGGCATGACGGTATCAAATGATTCCGAATACTCATACGGTTATGCCGACAAACAGTATTTTTTCTGCAGTGAACAGTGCCTGCACAAATTCAAGGAGCACCCGGGACAGTATCCGGACAAGGAAATCACCCCGCCTGTTGTAACGGATGGAGAAGCAGGTACCTACACCTGCCCCATGCATCCGGAAGTGATACAGGACCATCCCGGCAGCTGCCCCAAGTGCGGCATGGCATTGGAACCGTCTACGTTCAGCCGTGAAGAAAAAAATGAAGAGCTGATTGACATGAACCGCCGCTTCTGGGTCTGCACCGCGCTGGCTCTGCCGGTGTTTTTTTTGGCCATGATCGCCGATATGATGCCGGCCTGGCTGCCGGACCGGCTTTCGATGCGGGCGGTTCAATGGTTTGAATGTGCGCTGGCGACACCGGTTGTTTTATGGGGTGGCTGGCCGTTTTTTGTGCGCGGCTGGCAATCGGTCAGAACCTGGAATCTCAACATGTTCACCCTGATTGCGCTGGGTGTCTCGGTCGCCTGGAGCTACAGCATGGTGGCCCTCCTGTTCCCGGGGATTTTCCCGCCAATCATGCAGATGCATGGCGGCCTGGTAGCGGTTTACTTTGAAGCAGCGGCAATGATTACGGCACTGGTCCTGCTGGGGCAGGTGCTTGAATTGCGTGCCCGGTCACGAACCAATGCAGCCATACAGATGCTGCTCGGCCTTGCTCCGAATACGGCCCGTATCGTGCGGGAAGATGGCACGGAAGCAGACATCCCGCTGAAACAGGTGCAACCTGGCGATACACTGCGTGTTCTCCCCGGCGATAAGATACCGGTAGATGGTACGGTTATCGACGGTGCAAGTAACGTCGACGAATCGATGGTCACCGGCGAATCTATCCCGGTGGCAAAGTCAGCCGGCGAAAAGCTCATCGGCGCAACGGTCAACGGAACGGGCAGTTTATTGATGCGGGCGGAAAAAGTCGGCGCCGATACCCTGCTGGCACAAATTGTCTCCATGGTGGCCGCAGCCCAACGTTCGAGAGCTCCGATTCAAAAACTGACCGATGTCGTATCAGGCTATTTTGTGCCCACCGTGGTTGGCGTTGCCATACTTACCTTTGTTGCCTGGTGGGTGTGGGGACCGGAGCCACGTCTGGCACATGCCGTTATCAATGCCGTTGCGGTGCTGATCATCGCCTGCCCCTGCGCACTGGGACTTGCCACACCTATTGCCATCATGGTGGGAACGGGACGTGGCGCCATGGCAGGAGTCCTGATAAAAAATGCCGAGGCACTTGAGATCATGGAAAAAGTCGATACGCTTGTTGTGGATAAGACCGGTACGCTGACGGTCGGCAAGCCGAAGCTGGTCGCACTGCGTGCGGAGGCGGGCTTTACCGAGGATGAAGTGTTACGTATGGCCGCCAGCCTCGAACGGGCCAGCGAACACCCATTGGCGGAAGCTGTTGTGCGTGGTGCTGAAGAGAAGGGGATTGAGCTGGTTAAGGCCGATAATTTCCAGTCTGTTACCGGGAAAGGCGTCACCGGAGAAGTTGACGGACATACGGTGGCGGCAGGCACCGTATCTCTGCTGGAAAGCCTGGGTATCAACGCGGGAGAGCTGTCGCAACAAGCGGACAAGCAACGCGCCGAAGGGCAGACGGTCATGCTGATTGCCATTAATGGCACGGCAGCTGGTTTAATCGGTGTCGCTGACCCCATCAAAGAGTCTACAGCCGAAGCCATCCGCGATCTGCATGCCGAAGGCATCAGGATCGTGATGATTACCGGTGACAATCATATCACCGCGAATGCGGTTGCCGGCAATCTGGGGATCGACCAGGTACATGCCGAAATATTGCCTGAACAGAAAGCCGAATTGATCAAAAAACTTCAGGCAGAAGGTCATATCGTTGCCATGGCGGGTGACGGCATCAACGATGCTCCGGCTCTGGCACAGGCCCACGTTGGTATTGCCATGGGCACAGGTACCGATGTGGCAATAGAGAGCGCCGGTATCACGCTGGTCAAAGGCGATTTGCGGGGCATTGTCAGGGCGAGACGATTAAGCCGGGCCACCATGCGTAATATCCGGCAGAACCTGTTCTTTGCCTTCATTTATAACACAGCGGGTGTGCCGATTGCCGCGGGCGTGCTGTATCCATACTTCGGCATACTGTTGTCACCGATGATAGCCGCAGCAGCAATGAGCTTCAGCTCAGTTTCGGTGATCAGCAATTCGCTGAGGCTGAAGCGGGTGGAATTATAACTTTGCAGGCAACTAATCAGGGGATTCTTCGTGGAAATCATTAAAACACGGTAATCGGGTTGCCTCAGATCCAGCAACGAAAGGAGCTTTTATGATGAATAATACAGGCGGGTGGATGGGCGGCGGGATGGGGGGATGGAGTGGCGGAGGGATGGTGCTTTGGACGGTGATCGGCGTACTGGTGGTGGTCCTGCTGGTCGTCCTGATTAACAAGGTGTCCAAGAAATAATCGCCGGAGAAGAGTTTCTTCCCGCATCAAACGGGAAAGAGAGGAACATCATGAAACGAACAATAATACTTTCGTTGCTGGTCCTGTGCAGCGCGGCAGTGGCTGATGCCGAGACCTACAAATGGACCGACGACCAGGGCGTGGTCAGTTCAACCGATGATCCCGCCCAGATCCCTTCCAGGTACCGCAGCAAAGCGCTGAAGGTGGAGGACATACCCATCAGAAAGCAGGAGAAAATAACGCGCAGGACTGGAATCACTGCGCCCCGGAACGTGGCGGCACCCGAGAGCGTGCGATCAACGCACGTACAAAACAGAGGAGGAAACATCATGGCATACACGGCAAAAGATTATGCAAGGCTTATCGGCATGGCGGGTTTCAGCGAGACGATGCTGAAAAACCACTTTACCCTCTACCAGGGGTATGTAACCAACACCAACAAACTGCTCGATACCCTTGCACAGATGCTGAAAGACGGAAAGGCAGCCAATCCCGAGTTTGCGGAACTGAAGCGGCGGCTCGGCTGGGAATTCAACGGCATGCGGCTCCACGAATACTACTTTGAAACGCTGGGGGGAAACGGGAAAGTCGATCTGGGCAGCCGGCTTGCGCGCAAGAAGATTGAGGATTTTGGCAGCATCGAGGCATGGCAAAAGGACTTCATGGCAACGGGAGCCATGCGCGGGATCGGCTGGGTTGTTATGTACCAGGACAATGTCAGCGGCAGGCTCTTTAACTTCTGGATCAATGAGCATGACCAGGGACATCCGGCGGGCTGCATGCCGATACTGGTCATGGATGTCTTTGAACATGCCTTCATGCTCGATTACGGCCTGAAACGGGCCGATTATATCGAGGCGTTTTTCAAGAACATTGACTGGAAAGCGGTCGAGGCCCGGCTTAAATAGACGGGATTAAGGAGCGAGGATCAACTTCAGGTATGTCACGGCTTTTGAAAACAACCGTTACCATTGACGCAAAATTGATTGTGTAGCAGGAAGTGGGGAATCGACTATGAAAATTTTGATGGTTCAGGTTTCCCAGACCAAGAGCATCATCAAGACGAAATCGAACCCCTCCTGCACCCTGCCCCAGCCGGCGATTGATAAAGAATATTAAGATAGGAGAATCACCCATGAAAGCGCTCGTGTACCATGGTCCAGGCAAACTTGCATTAGAGGATAAGCCCACTCCCGTCATCAGGAACCCAACAGATGCCATTGTCAGGATCACGAAGACGACAATTTGTGGAACGGATTTGCATATCATGAAAGGTGATGTGCCAACGGTCACGGCTGGCCGAATCCTGGGGCACGAAGGTGTTGGAATCATCGAGCAGACAGGCGAAAACGTTTCAAACTTCAGCGTTGGCGACCACGTCCTGATTTCGTGCATATCTTCTTGCGGGAAGTGCACCAACTGCAAGAAAGGCATGTACTCGCATTGTGAGAACGGGGGGGGCTGGGTACTGGGGAATCTTATTGACGGAACTCAAGCCGAATATGTCCGGATTCCATTCGCAGACAATAGTCTCTATCCGATTCCTGCCGGATCCGACGAAGAAGCGCTCGTAATGTTGAGCGATATTCTGCCGACCGGGTTCGAATGTGGCGTCCTCAACGGCCAGGTCAAGCCAGGCGATACTGTGGCAATAATCGGCGGGGGTCCAATCGGGTTGGCAACACTTCTGACAGCCCAATTCTACTCACCCGCGGAAATCATCATGATCGACATAGATGACAACCGTCTGGAGGTCTCCAGTAGGTTTGGAGCAACGAAGGCCATCAATAACAGTGATGGCAAAGCCGCCGAGAAGGTGATGACGCTCACCGGCAACCGAGGTGTGGACGTAGCGATAGAAGCCATAGGGATGTCATCGAGTTTCGACGTTTGCCAGGCAATCGTAGCGGCAGGCGGCCATATCGCCAACATTGGCGTGCATGGCACGCCCGTTCAGCTGAATTTGGACAAACTCTGGTCACACAACATCACCCTCACAACGCGTCTCGTAGATACGGTAACGACTCCGATGCTTTTGAAAACAGTGCTGTCTGGAAAGGTCCAGCCGAAGCAGCTGATTACGCACCACTTTGCTTTGAATGATGTCATGCAGGCATACGACACGTTTGGCAATGCAATGAAGGAGCGCGCCCTGAAAGTGATTATTACAAACTAGCGGGCGTACTGGATATCGGGGACAAAGCCGCATTCATTGCTGTGGCAAAGACACGCCAAACAGACTTGCTTAAGAAGCGATGAGCAAAATTCTAGTTTTTACAGGAGGAGATATGAAAGCTTTGATTATAAGTGCGGACCATTTTGAGGACTCTGAACTGCTGGTCCCCTACTATCGCCTGAAGGAAGCGGGCATAAAAGTGACGGTGGCCTCACTGAAGCGCGGGGCCATCACCGGCAAACAGGGGTACGAGGTGGTTGTGGACAAAACCCTTGACGAGGTCAACCCCGACGACTATGCGATTCTGGTCCTGCCCGGGGGAAAGGCGCCGGCGGTGGTGAGAAAAGAGCCGAAGGCGCTGGAGATCGCGCGGAGCTTTTTTACAGGCAATAAACCGGTCGCCGCCATCTGCCACGGGCCGCAGATCTTGATCAGCGCCGGTCTATTGAAGGGGCGGCGTGCCACCTGCTACAAGTCGGTGGCTGATGAGCTGAAAGAGGCCGGCGCGCTCTATGAGGACCGGGAGGTGGTGGTTGATGGTAATCTGGTCACGTCCCGGCAACCGCCAGATCTCCCCGCGTTCATGCGCGAGACCATGAAACTGCTCGGCCTTTAGCGTGCCGTTACCAGCGCAAAAGGAGCTGGAGGCGATGATATATTGGAGCAAGCAATGGAAACTACCGACTCTTTCCAAACCGCCGATCGCCGGTTGCTCGTAAATCTCATGAAATCTGTAACGGCGGTGTTGGTCTATATTGCGCTGTTTGTGCCGGCGGCGGAGTTATCGGCAGCGACGGTGGAATACGACCTCACCATT
>JAQUIG010000063.1 GCA_028683435.1 Desulfuromonadaceae bacterium
TCAAAAGTATGGTTACCGGAGTACCTGAACCTTTCTCCACGCACCAAACCGGAAACGGACCGACCAGATAACCGCTGTGGCAAATACGAAGATTGTGGCCAGCGACCATTCCGCAATCAGGCCAGGAATGATCCGATCAACCAGCCATAGCAAAACAAGAAATACGCTGGTACAGATGAAGAAGGTACGGGCGATCCAATGAGTATCTCCTGCTGAAGCAAGTACGCACCCGATCATGATATTGGCTGCATCGAACATGCAATAGAAAGCTACGAATTTCATGAGCATGGAACCGGTCTCCACAATCCGCACGCTTTCAGATCCATTGCCGGCGAAGATCGACATGAGAGGCCCCGAAGTGGTGGTAAACAGAATAGCCATCGCCAGCATCCAAATTTCACATACCGCAAGTGACTGCCAAGCGATGGCCGGTATGTCATCGTCGTTCCCTGCTCCGCGTGCATGTCCCACTAATATTCCCGCTGCCTGTCCAAGCCCGAGAGCCGGAAAGAACGCGATGCCATTGATTCGGAAGGCGATGCTGGATGCGGCCAGTTCCACTGTTCCCAACCTTCCAACCACCACCAGGAAAAACGTCCAGGCTGCGAGTTCTCCGCTGATTCGCAGCCCCATTGGTACCGCTAGTGACAGAAAACGGCGAAACTCCTCCCATTTAAAGCGACGGGCGATGGTATCCGAGAATCCACCCGACTTGGCGAACAGGAGTGCGTAGAGTATGGCAGCTACCGTTTGTGCGGCCACGGTCGCCATCGCTGCCCCGGCAATGCCCATTCGGGGTAAACCCCATTCACCCAGAACCAACCCCCATGCCAGCACTGCATTCACAACTAATGACACGAAGGTCACACCGGTAACGATGACGGGGCGTCCAATTCCCGAGAGCCACCCGGCCATGGCCCCACTCAGGACCGGGAAGAACGAGCCAAGCATGCAAATCCAGAAATAAATGCTCTCATCTTTGGCGACCTGTGCCTCGTGACCAACCAGAAAGAATAGTTGCGCGATCGGCCACGCGAAAACCAAGGCCACAATCCCGGACGCTAAAGATGTATAGATACCGAGCCAGGTAGATGTGCGGACGCCATGGGCGTCGCCGCGCCCGTGGCTGTGTGCCACAAAGGTACCCGCATAACCGGCGGTTCCGAACAGAAATCCCTGGAACAGGATCACCGCGAGGCCTGAAGGCCCTATCGCCGCAACCGCTTCGCTGGAGTGCCGCGACAACACGATGGCATCAATGATCTGCATAAAAGTGATTGCAGAAGTTGACAGGATCATGGGGCCTGCAAGTTTGAGTAGGCGTGGAACGTGTTTGAATGCCATATTATCTGATCAGTTTCGAGCTTCGTGGGCTTTTTTGCCATGAATCTTCTCATAAGCTCGGCAGAAGGGACAAATATTGACTTCTACATTCTTCACGATTGGATAGGCAATTCCCTTTTGACTGTGACTGGCGTGGCGGCAAACCGGACACAATTCGCACATACATGCCAAGGAGCGATCCAAGGCAGTGGCGTCTTTCCGGCTCATGATTCTACTCCTTTTCCAACGATAAAAAGCCTCCCCCAGGAGATCTCTTTCTGGTGGGTTTCAAATCCACTATTTTTCAAAAGTGAATTTACGTATGCTGCGACGTCTGCGTAATAGTTCGATCATGGTGTCTCCTGAATAGTACATAGATATTATGGAGGAGTGCTCCGCTCTTTTTCAACAGTTTGACCAGTGCTTCTGCAAGTATTCGATACCCTGCAGCATTGGGGTGGATATGATCAGACTTGAGGGAACTCTTGCCCAGAATATGCGGCAATGCCTTCGTTTCGATAGGGATTTTAAACTCTTTGGCCAGCTCTTCATACAGTGAGGGCGGTTTCAGCAAGAAATCGGGGGAGGGAACCGCTACCAGCAATACAGAGACGCCGCGCTCCCCGGCCATACGAATCATGGACCGTAGGTCCTCTTGAGTTTGAGTACCTTACCCACTGGAGCCATATAGATACAGAACTCTTCAACACCGTCAACTTGCAGAAGATCATCAGTGATTGTCTGATTGTACGCCGCGATGGCGCAGGTGCCAGCGCTAATTGCTTCACATGCGAGGTAGAGATTCTGGCAGACATGACCGGCATCCATAGCAATAACCTTATATGATGCTTCTCCATAGCGCCACTCGGTTCGTTCCGGAATGACCGTCCAGATAAAGGTGACGGCTGATTGTCCAGAAAAGTTTTGACCTCGTGCTGCTGCAGTCAGGTGTGCAGCCAGATTTTCAATTGCTCGCACAAAAACTAGCGAATGGTCAAGAGATAGGTAGCGATATATTCCGTTCTCAAGCCCCCCTACCCTCAAAACGGCGAGATATGTTTCAAACGGGTGGCGGCCTCCGGCAGAAGGAACGGTTCGCAGCACTGCCGCCTCGTGGAGTTTTGCCCGGACTCCTTGTGTTGACCAGAGAAGAAACGCCAGCTCCTCCAGAGAAAGCGACTTTTCCGTAAAGCGGCGATGACTCTCACGGTTAGCAATAGCAGTTTGTAGATCGCAAGGCGGGATTGTCCATGTATCCTGATTTGGTAACGGGATTATCCTGCTGCCAGGTGGTGCCGGTTTCTGGACAGATGGTGGCTGCAATCCCTCTGATTGCTTGGTCGTCCCAAAATCGACCACTTCCCGGATTCTGTCAGTAAGAAAGTATCTTCCGCTCTTTGTGGTAATAGGAGAGTCGTTCTTCATCAGCGTTCCTTTGTTATTTACCGGACCAACTGCTCTACTGGAAAACCTTGAGTCGTTAATCTTTCAAGAATTCCTTTATAGACAATGTCATCCATTACCGGTTGTCGAGCCAATACCCAAAGATACTTACGATTCGGTGAACCGACCACAGCATATTCATATTCCTCGCCGAGATCAATGATCCAGTAATCACCCCGTAACGGCCAGAAAAAACTTACTTTAAGGCGAGCATTGTTTTCGGGATCAACCGACCAGGCACGTCCCTTTGCTTCGCGCAGACGGCCATCTTTTCCATTCACACAACGATTGATCACTTCAACTTCGCCATCAGGAAGCATAGTGTAGGTAGCGCTACTCTTTATACAACCCTTCTGAAACGAATGATCGATACGGGCTATTTCATGCCAGACTCCCATATAGCGGATCAGATCGACATGCGGAACCGTTATTAACGGTGGAAAAGTCGAAGCCGCACGGCTACTTCTAACAGCTACAAACAGGACGGCTGCAAAAACAGCAGTGGATAATATAATGAGTGACGAGCGCATTAGTCATATACCTCCAGATTTCTAAACGTACTTTCAAGAAGAGCTATTATCAGAAGAGTTCCTTTATCCAGAACTGCATCGGATGCTCACTATTGGTACCATCTGTTTCTTTCCATGCGAAACTGGTGGAAACGCCAGGGAGTAGTATAAATCCTGTGCGGGCAAGGAATCTATCTATCATGATATAACTTTCGGGACATCGCTCATGATAGTCAGGCCTCAGATTGCCTCCGGTATAAATGGTGTACATTTTGATAGCTATACTATCGCCTCTCTTACTGCTATTTACACCTTATTTGCCTTCAGCTCTTTCAACGAATAAAACGTACCCCGCCAGTAGATGCCTCCCTGTACGAGATTCAATATCATGGTTCTTATCATGATCACCGCAAAAAGAGTGGTTGCGAAAGGATAGCCGATTGCATACCAGGTCTTGGAATGATGAAACCGGGCACAGTCGGTATACAGAACCAAGCTGAGCACAATGATTGCGAGATTCAAGCCCCATGTTACTCCACTGGTCAGGAAGAGTGCGGCAAACGGCCAGACACTACAGACAATCTGGCTTGCTGCCCCGCCAACTGCCATCAAAATACTGTACTCGGTCCCTGAGAAGGCGTTCTTCTCAAGTCCTTTGATTACTTCGGTGATGGAGGCATACCACTCTACTGCCAAAAACTCTGGGGCGTAAGCTACGCCCTGCCGGAAGCCATTTTTCTTGATAATCTTGCCCAGTTTAATATCATCATCCGGCCGGAGCCGGATAGTTTCATGACCTCCAACATTCCGATAGGCTTCGGTTCGTACCATATTAAATGCACCAATCCCGATATGATAGCGACTCTTGGGATCTTTAGCCTTCCAGGGGCGGGAAAAGAGCGCAAAGATAACCATAAAAGAGACGCCAAACATGCCGAGAAGTGTCGTCGGCATCTGTATGGAAGGAGTCGCTGCCAGGTGATCGAGGTGATTGCGCTCCATATATGTCACGGCACGAGTCACGATAGTTGATTCCATGATGATGTCGGCATCAGTAAAGAGGAGATAGTCACCGGTGACTTGCCGGCTACCTGCCCAGAGTGCGTGATTTTTGCCCAGCCACCCGGCAGGGAGATTATCAATGTGGATTACGTTTAATCGGGAATTGGATACAGCCATAGCGTCGAGTATTTTTCCGGTTGCGTCTTCTGACCGGTCATCAACAACGACCAATTCATAATTGGGATACTTGAGGTCAAGCAGTGACTGTAATGCAGTGCGGATATTGCGTTGTTCGTTGCGAGCAGCAACTATGATTGAGACTTTTTTGGGAGAGGTACCTGGAACGGGAGATGTATCCCGGAGGGCGTCAACAGAGCGGTTTCCGATTAACAGCTCTATCATTGCCACAATGGTGAACAAAAGCGTTCCAACTGCCAACCAGAAAGATAATCCCAGGGGCTCCATATTTTAAGGACAGGCTGTCAGCTTACTTTTTACGCTGTCGATCTTGTCTTCCATAGTCTGGTTCCGGTCGGTACGCGTTCCAGCCTTGATGGTAGTTGTGATGCGCGGCGCTCCCATGTCATGAACTTTTTCATGGCATTGTTTGATGGCGGCAAAGACATCATCCCATTCACCTTCGATATTGGTTCCATAGGAGTGAAGTGAGGTTTTCAAACCAGCTGCAGTCAGAACCTTTTCACATTCCGCGATGTATCTGGACAGGGATACACCGACACCAATTGGCACAATACATAAATCTACCAGCACCTTCATCTTTTATGGCTCCTTTATACGGTTTAACTATTCTTCTTCCGAGCAATCAGAATTTAAGAGTTTCTGATTACTCGGCTGATGGCAGCAAAATCAGCCTCACCAAGATTTTCAGCAAGGGCTTTCTTGTAGAGTTCATTGATGGTAGCCGTGACAAAGAGCGGTTGACCGACGTCTTCCGCTAACTGCAGGGCAAGCCGCAAATCCTTCTGCATATGCTTGAGCGGGAATGCTGTTGGAAACTCTTTGTTGGCTGCAATCTGCGGCCCTTTCAGCCGGAACATCGGGTTGGTAACAGCGCCGGAATCAAGAACTTCAAGCAACTGAGCAGTATCCAGTCCACTTCCCGCTGCCAGGGCAATGCCTTCGCTCAGAGCAGTCAGCATACCGCACATAACCAGATTATTGGCCAGTTTCATGCGGGAAGCTTTCCCTGTTTCGCCTAGAAACAGTAACTTCTTGCCCATCTTTTCCAGAACTGGCAGTGAGGAATCATACAGTTCACGGTCTCCCGCTGCCATGATTGTCAGTGTGGCATCTTCAGCAGGTTTACGGCTACCCGCGACCGGAGCTTCCAAAAACAGAGCACCTTTTCCGTGAGCAAGTCTGTGTGACTCTAATGAGGTTTCCGCATCCACGGTGGACATATCTACATAGCCTTTACCAAGTGACAGTCCAGCAATGATACCTTCTGCACCATCTCTTACGGACAGAACGGCAGCGGGGGTTGACATCATGGCAATGACGACATCGGAAATCTCTGCTGCAGCACGAGGGGATGCTGCAACAGTCGCCCCCAGGCCTACAAGAGGTGAACATTTATCAGGTGAGCGATTCCATACTGTTACCTTAAAATCAGCCTTAAGTAGATTTGATGCCATAGCGCTGCCCATGATGCCTAGTCCCACGAATCCGATTTTCATATGCTATGCACTCCCCTCGTAAAGTTTTTCCCAACTGACTTAACAGATTAACCCCATCGGCCAAACTACCCAGAGCATACCCACCGTCACTGAACTGAACAACGACAATCCTGCCAGGTGATATTGCATCCGGTTATCCTCTTAATTTCAGTATTTCTTCTTTGACGTCATCATCAATGAAGCTTTCTTCAATCGCCTCTCTGGCCCATGGCTCTTTGCATTGAGCCAACACTCTGGCTGCTCCTTCCGCTACCGATGGGACATTGCTCCACAGGGCGTTGCGTATCGAACGCAGTTCATTCGGCGTTGCTTTCCTGCCGTCTGCCCAATTCCTGCACTGCTGGCAGAGAAGCGCAAGCGTTTCCATGTTAGGTGCTGCGTCAGGGTTATAATCCCATACGCGGAGATCCTCCTTGCTTTCACACCACTCACATTTAAAACCTGCCCGTTTGCCGATGGCTTTGCCAAAGGAGCTGATCGCTTCCAGCCGGTCTTTGTTTCCTTGATACCCTTTTGCCATGGTTAGTCCCTTTTATGCTATACGCGTCATCTTGTGTACGGACTTCTCAGCAATCATTCCTTCGACCGCAGCAATATAACTACTGAAGTGAGGAGTTGCCATGTGCCGTTCAAGAGAGGCCATGTTTTCCCACATTTCAAAGAAGATTAACACCTTCGGATCGTCATTATCTTGGTGCAAACGATATTCAATGCACCCTTCTTCCATTCTGGTCGGTTCGATCATTTTTAAAAGTTCAGTTTTGACAGACTCAAGCGCTGCTTCATGGACAATAAGTTTGGCTACAACAGTGACGATTGATGACATAATTATCCTCTTTTCTCATGGGCTTTTTTACCATGCACCCGTTCGTATGCTTTGCAGAATGGACAAATATCGGTCTCGATCCCCTTTACGAAGTTGTATACTACGCCCTTTTGATGGTGACGGGCATGGAGACAGACCGGGCACAGTTACAGACTTTGGCCAATGTTTGGTCGAGTGCAGAAACATCAGAACGGCTCATTTCTGAAACTCTTTGCCGATGGAGAAAGCTTTACCGATACACGGGGTAACACCATGATATCCTCTGCCGGATGTATCATAGATCAACGGCTGGATTTTCATAATATCCAATTGGCCATCCTCACCAAATACATCTTCGTTGCCTTTAACATCAATTATCTCACCAATGAACTGGGTATGCAGGCCAATCTCAGTGGTATGCAGCAGGCGGCATTCCAGGACTACTGGAAATTCATCCGCATAAGAAGCATCTACCAGGTCACTTTTGACAGGAGTTAAGCCGGTAGCGGTGAACTTGTTGACGTCACGACCTGATGCAATACCGCAGTAATCAGCTTCAGCCATTTTACTCTGACAAGCGATCCCGACAGTGAATGCTTTACGCTCAACAATGCTGTTGTATGAGTAAGTTGCCTTACGCAGAGATACGGCAACGCATGGTGGTTGCGAACAGCAGATGCCGCCCCACGCCGCGTTCATAAGATTTGGTTTGCCGTCTTGGTCATACGTTCCTACCATCAGGACTGGAGTTGGGAAAAGTAAGGTTTTTGCTCCAAGTGATTTTTTCATATGGTCTCCAATTATTACCAATGGTTGCTACGGATTTTGTCATGTTGCAGAGTCTCTGCTGATACTGGCTCTTTCTTTTCCGCAGGATAACCAATGCCGAGTATGCATTCAACCTTGATCTGTTCCGGTAGCCCCAGAAGTTCTTGTACATAGGTTTCAGCAGCTATTTTGTAGTTATGGTTCCGGTTGCGCATTTGTGCCCAGCAACTTTACGAAAAGTATCATTGTACCATTTCTCAAAATAGTGACTGTAATTGTCTGACGGCTCATAATAATCAACAGGCCTGGATTTCATCCCCTGCCACACTCGTTCATATTTGAGCCTGCGCCGCGACTCAATGAAGCTCATAAATCCGAGTCTGAGCAGGATCGGATGGATCGGTATGATGCGCAGACTCTGCTCATTCTTGACCGACTGGTGGCGTTAGCCCGCAGCGCCAAGACCTCGTTTGCTTCAGCCTCTTTTGCCAACAGTGAATCACACAACATCCCGAAGGCAACAGGATCCGTCCGAACGTTTTCAATTTTGAGACGGCAAGCAGCATAGTCTGATATCTCGGTATAGTCCTGTTTTCGTGCCTGCTCATAGCAACGCTTAGCCCTCGACCTATAGTAAAAAGCCAGATTTTCCGCACCGGACATCGTCTCCTCTTCGCCGGACTCGGTGGTCATTTCATAATCCTGACGACTGTCCATCAGATGCCGTGCGCGAAAGTCGTTATTCATCTCAAGGACAGTGGCATCCAGAGGCGTCTCAGCGATACCGTACCGCTCCTGCTTGTCAGTATCAAGCATGAGGTCCATGTACTCCTAGATAAGGTGTTTAATCAGTTTTGGGGTCAGTATGCCGCTTCGTGCCATGAAAAAAATCCTTTCCGTTTTAGCGATCAGGCCTTTGACCAATGTCAGAGCATGTTTACGATTATCGGTCTTGAGAGATTTTCTGATCTGAATGCCGGGGAAAAAATGTTTGATATCGCCAGGAACTCTGCACTGAAAGTAATACAGATTGCCCCGCAGTACAAGGTAGGTATAACGCATAAAGGCTTACTCCTGTACCTCAATTTGAGGTAAATTCGGAAGTAAGCCTTTGAAAACAACTGTAATTTCATACAGTTGTGAAGAATTTGGGGTGGCTGGAGGGTATCGAACCCTCGAATATACGAGTCACAGTCGTACGTGTTAACCGCTTCACCACAGCCACCATACAGGAACAGATCTAATAGCCTAAATAGTGCCAGTAAGTCAAGATGTTTTTGATCCGGTTCCCCTCATAAGCCGAAGAATCTGCCGTAAACGAAGATACTCATCATCTGTCAGGCTGCGGTCATGATAAACGGCACCGGCATATATCGCCACAAAGTCGATAACGTGGCTATTAGCTGTTGCCGAAGCAATCTCAAACAAGCCCGCCCCACCCTTCCCGGAAATAATATCAAACTCGCGCTCCACCATGCGAAGAAAACGGCTCAGAATGCGCTGCTCTCGGGAACTGAAAAGTGATGCACGCCTGACTGCTAACAACAGACCGGCAAGTAAAAAAACTCCTGCTACATATGGCGCAAAGCTCCGCAGAATTTTTGCCGGAGTTACCCCCTGTAAGCGTGAACCGACATGATTGGCAATCTTTATCTGTTGCTCGAAGTCGTATACTATAACTGACCGGTTCCATACATGATTAAATGCATCAAGTGCCATGGTAATACGAAGCTTCAAACTACGTGACCCTGGAGACTTCCAGAGATCTCCGGCGTTGGTAGCAAAACTGCTGGGATCTATTCTCTCCCATCCGCTCCCATCGATATTTGCTTCTACCCAGACATGGGCTTTGTCATCGGTAACAATGTAATAGCCGCCTATCTGATTATATTCGCCTCCAAGATAGCCGCCAACCAATCGGCATGGCACCCCCGCAGTACGGAGCAGCAGAGCGAATGAAGAGGCGAAGAACTCGCAATGTCCCTGTTTTTTTTCGAAGATAAACTGTTCAATAACCCTGTCGCCGGTCGGCAAATCCACCGTTGAATAGCGATAGTTCCCGTTGCGGAAATAGTTTTCAAGAAACTCAACTTTGGAACGATCGTCTTTACCAGCCTGGGAAACTTCCGAACCAAGAGTCTTTATCCGGGCTGGAAGCTGGTCAGGCAACTGCAGATAAAACGGCTTATCAATTGGATTGCGCTGTGCAACTAAGCTGTTTGATAACGAATCTGCGCTGTAACTCACGCGTCTCCCGGCTGATCCAATAACTTCAAAGACTCCGTCAGGTGATCGCTTTACGCGTTGCAGAGAAATAGCGACAGGACGGTCAAGTGCTATCAAAGTATGGGAGTCAGATGGCTCAGGATAGATAACCTGCGTGACCTTGTGGCCGACAATTTCAGGCCGTTCTGCTGGGATTTGAGCAATACGGGTCCATTTGACTCCGTCTGTCCGGTTGAATACTGTGCCGCGCCAGTACAACTGATTCTGTGCCTGACTCGGCATTTCAGCCCGAAAGGCAAGCGTGCGTGATTCACCAATACTGCTATGGCTCCCAGGCTCTACCATATCAGAATAACCGCTTGCTCCTGCTACCGGTGGATTGAGAAAGTTCCAAAGTGGCAGTTGGGTACGCGGCATAATCGGAAAAAAGAACAGCAGCAACGGAACCGCAAGAAGAGGCATTAACAGAGCGGAAAACAGAATCCTTTTCAGGTCCGGCATCGATACGGTCATGGCGAGCTCCTGGTTCTGAAAGGTCAACAACACCAGAGCCAGAGCGACAATAAAAAGCAATAAACCGAGGTAGATCAAAAAGATCGGGCTGAGATCAAAGAGCGATGACGAGGCGAGGCAGAATATTGAAAGGGCGAAGATCTGTAGGCTGTGACGAACGTTTTTTTCACCGCTGAGCCGAACAGCCAGCATAATTGCCAGCACACTGATTACCGGCTGAATCGGGTTACTGCGACTGAATTGAATGGCGTAATAGATAAATATCGGGACAATCACGACGTTCTGCATCCAGGGCTTCATCGGCCAAATTCCTCTGCGATCCTGCCAGAGACCGGATATCAACCCGGCCACCAGAATCACGCGCGGGAACATCGTCAGCCAGGGAAAGAGCGGGATGGTTCCGCACAAACCGATGATATAAGTCAATATCGCTGTTAGTGATCTAATCGCTACCATACAAAGCCAATTCCTTTAGCAACATCAGGCCGTGCTGTTTGCCAATACCAGCAGGGAAAACTCGACCGCCAAGCAGCATCCCGACCGGACGTTCACGCACCCAGCGCTGAATCAGCCAGGCGGCACGGGATAAACGTTCTTCCACTCCCTGCCCTGACAACTCATTCAGGTCAATTATCAGCGGCACGACGACACAACGACCAAAACCTTTTACCAGAAGATCGTGACTGCGGGCCGAATGCTTCCAATGAATCATATGGAGCGATTCAGAGCCGGAATATGGGTATATCCGTTCCAATTCACCACTCAGCCCCCGTTCGCGGCGCAGTCCTGTTCCTATTGTCGGAGAATCGTCACCGCTGCCGCGCGAATCGGCGGCGATCGGATGTGGAAATACCGTCACCTTGCAGCCGGTTTCAAAACTCCAGTAGCGGCTAAAAAAGCCGACCGGATACGGGGAGCTGATCGTTATCCTGCCGAGCGGCACTTGACCACGCTGGCTGAAGGTAAACAAAACAGTACCATCTATTGTAGATTTTTTCTGAATAACCGGGAAAACAAGTGGCTGACCGCTATAACACTCTAAGCTGATCAGAAAGGTCGGGAGATACTGTTTGGTATTTTGTACCGACACACGGAAAGGGGCAGGAATTCCGGCAAATATTTCTTCAGGAGGGTGTAAAGCAGGGATCAACTTCTTGATATTATACATCCCGGCCAACCCGGTCACCGACATAAATGCCAGTAACCCTGCAACGACCAGAAACAGCAGGTTATTACCGGTATTGACCGCAGCAAAACCGAGCAGAAGGGTGATCAGAACGTAAAGAGTCCCGGATGTACTGATTTTCAGGCCAAAGGCAGCGCTATGCCGGCAATGATCGTCCGTATCACCCCTCCCCTATCGGCGGTTGTCATATCGCTTCTCATGGTCAGGCGATGGGCACAGACGGATACTGCAATACTTTTGACATCATCCGGGGCAACATAGTCACGCCCGGCCAGAAAAGCGGCTGCTTTTGCCGCCTGAGCCAAGTTTATGGCGGCCCGTGTTGAAAGGCCGGCCAGGATAAGTTCATGCCTGCGGGTTGCCAGCACCAGATTATGAATATAGGAAAGCACCTTGTCCGAAAGATAGACCGCTTGTACCTCGCTCCTGGCGACCATGATTTCAGCAGATGTTATCAGCGGCTCCATACTGCCGACCCGCTCGCGGATACCGCCACCAGCTATGATTTCACGTTCCAGCTGTTCTGCCGGGTAGCCGATGCCGGTACAGATCAGGAAACGATCCAGCTGCGATTCCGGCAGCAGAAAGGTGCCGCTCTGGTCGGAGGGATTCTGGGTGGCAAATACCATAAATGGATCCGGCAGTGGGTGTGTCACACCTTCTATCGTTACACGCCGCTCCTCCC